>JBDWCD010000015.1:0-664500 GCA_039977975.1 Rhizobiaceae bacterium | reverse complement strand
TCCTTGGGAGGGTAGACCAAATGGTAGACCAAATACGCCTCTTCACATCGAACGCAGAACCTGTAAGCTGTTGAAACTGTTGGATGTCATAGGTCACCTGAGGCCTGGGATAGGAACCGAACCCCGGCCCGGGGAGCCACTTTTCAACGAAGTTGAGCGTCCCGTGCCACGCAATCCGGCCCTTTCAGCACGTCACGTTGCGGGGTCCTGCGCCCCGCTGTCCACAATCTTGTTCAGGGCTGCCAGCAGATCGGCCGCCTCCTGCTCGTTCAGCGCCGCCATCATCGCATTCGCTGCTGCCTGAGCCCGCGGCATAGTGATTTTTAGCGTTTTGCGGCCCAATTCGGTCAGCCTCACACATTTTTTGCGGGTGTCGGTGGGATGGCCCCAGCGCTCAATCAATCGCTTTTTCTGCAAGATGCCGATCACCAGCGTATTGGTGGACCGATCAATGTCGAGCAGCCGGGAGAGGTCGCCCTGGGTCACAATCTCCACCTGCCCCAGAACATAAAGATAGTCATATTGCCGCTCGGTGATGCCAACATCGCTGCAGGCGCTTTCGAAAGCTTTCGACGTGTCCTGTAAACAGCGCCGCAGCAGATAGCCCGGACGGCTTCTCAAGCTTTGCTTGATGGCTTTCAAGGTTGCATCATTGTCCATCATCACAGCGGCAGTCAGCCTTTCAATTCAAGCTGGGCTTCACCTCAAAACCCCCGTTCTGCCTATCATTATTCACAACCGGCAGAAACCAGCCAGGGTAATTTGTTTGACATCGCACAAATTCGTTTGATATCAAACAATCTATTATTTTTGTGGGAGCATGAGGATGGCGGAACCAGCTTTGGCTAAGGTGGTGGACCGGGCGGACTGGACCGGGGGCGAGATTGCATCCGGCGACGGATGGCTCAACATTCTCACCGATACGGAAATCGCCGACCTCAAATTGATGGCTGCTGCGGTGCGGCCCCATCTGCAGGAAGATCCCAACAGCCTTCTCGACATGTCAAAAGACGATTTTCAGCTGGGGTGTTTTGCTCCGCGTCTTGCGGACATTTTTGATGGCTTGAAGAACGGGCTTGGGCTGGCGCTGATCCGTGGACTACCAATTGAAGACATGGAGCCCATCGATATTGCCTCAATCTATTGGGGGATCGGCCTGCATCTGGGGGACGCCACACCGAACAATCCAGAAGGCGACATGCTGGGCCACATCACCGATCTGGGCAAAAGCCAGTCGGACCCCAACAGCCGCGGCTATCAGACCCGTGAGGCGATGGATTATCACTGCGACCAATGTGACATCGTCGCGCTGATCTGCATTCGGGCGGCCAAATCCGGAGGCGAATCCCGCGTCGCCAGTTCCGTCGCCATGTATAATGCCCTTGTTGAGCAACACACGGACTATGCCCTGGCCCTCACCGAGCCCTTTCACTGGACGAAGCACGGCGAATACTCCCGCGGTGAGCTTCCCTATTATAAGAGCCCTGTCTTCAATTTCTTCGACGGTCAGTTGTGCACATCATTCGGACCAAAACACATTCTCAAGGGCCATGATCTTCCCGAAACCCCTGCGCTGAGCAAATTGCAATTGCAGGCGATCCGCGTGGCCGAGGAAATTGCCCACCAGCACCGCTATGACATGGTGCTGGAACCGGGCGACATGCAGTTTCTCAACAACTATGTCGCGCTGCACACGCGCGCCGCCTATCAGGACCATGACGACCCGACAAAAAAGCGTCTGTTGTGGCGCCTCTGGCTGATGAATCCGGACCTGCGTCACCGCACCGACTATTCGCGTCAATGGACAAACGGTGTTGGCCTTGGCAATGACCAAAATCAAATCCGGCTTTAGGGCGATAGGTCCGTTTATCGACGAAAACCGGCCTGCCGGAAGCTCCATGATTGCCACTCAATCTGCGCTATCCAGTTCAACTATATGCGTAAACCCCCTTGAACAGGGGGCAAATCGAGGGTGATATTGCCCAATTGATGGTGGATTCACCGCCAAACCCACTTTGAGCCTTGAAGTTGGAGGCAACCCTATTCAAGGTGCAGGCTGAACAAAAATGTTTCAACGGGAGGAAACCATGAAACAAATCACGAAAAAGCTGCTGTTGACGGCCGTGGCCGCAACTTTCAGCACCGCTGCTTTGTCGGCGGACAAGGTGCTGACCATGTCCCATTGGGCTGGCCCCAAACATGCCATGGCCACCAAGGTGCATCCCTGGGTCAATGACCAGTTGCAAAAGTGTTCCGGCGGCTCTCTTAGCCTGAAACTGGAAAACGGCCTGGCCTCTCCCCCGGCCCAGTACGACACCATTCGCGATGGCGTGGCTGACATTGGCTGGATTGTTCACGGCTATACCAAGGGCAAGTTCCTGACCACCAAGATGATCGAACTGCCAGGTCTGCCCGGCAATGCCGAATCCATGTCTGTGGCGTTTCAGATGACCCATGAGAAATATTTTGCCGCCGCCAAGGAAGCAAAGGGCGTAGAAGTGCTGGCCAATTTTGTGCATGGCCCGGGCGTCGTCAATACGGCAGAAAAAATCAGCTCTTATAAACAGCTTGAAGGCAAGAAAATCCGTGTTGGCGGTGGAGTTGCCAATGCGGTTGGCAAAGCGCTTGGCGTGGCTGGCGTGAACATGCCGGCTCCGGCCGTTTACGAGGCCATTTCATCGGGCGTTGCCGAAGGCGTCTTTTTCCCGCTGGAAACGCTCTACTCGTTCAAGATCAACGAGCTGACCAAATACTCGTTTAAGAATCCTGACGGCATGTATACCACATCCTTCGGTTTCATCATGAATGCCGATTCCTACAATGATCTGGAAGACGCCCACCGTGCCTGCATCGACAAGATGCGTGGCGTTGAGCTGTCGCGCACGATCGGCAAATTCTGGGACGATGCCGATTCAATCGGAGCAGCAGAATCCGCCAAGACCGGATCCGTTGTGATTGAAGCAAGCGATGCCGAACGGGCCTATTTCAAGGAAAAAACCGCCGGCATTCAGGCCGAGGTCATGAAGGAAGTGGAAAGCCGCGGCGTCGATGCCAAGGCCGCCTTCGACTACATGAAATCGCAACTGTAAAGAAGTCCCTTCGATACAATGCGAAAATTCCTGACGAAAACAGAAAGGCTGGTGGATTCTGCCAGCCTTTTTGCCGCAAATATGGCCGCCCTCGTGCTGCTGATGCTTGTGGTGCTGACCTGCATCGACGTTATCGGCCGTTATTTTTTCAATAACCCGCTGGTTGGCGCCGTTGAGCTGGTCCAGATTTGCATGGGAATGATCGTTTTCTTCTCATTCCCGATCATGTTTTTGCGCAATGACCATGTGGTTGTTGACCTAGTTCCGATGTTTGGCCGTGGCCGCATTGGCTGGGCCGTTGCCATATTGTTTCTGCTCATCACCGTCTTCGTAGCCGTCACACTGGGAGACCGGGTGTATGACTATGCCGTGCGCGCTTTTGAAGACGGAGACATTACCGAATATCTGCGTATTCCGCGCTATCCCGTTGTTGGGCTGATTACGGCAGCAATTTTTTGTGCAGCTGCGGTAAGCTTGCTGCGCGCCCTGGTATTGCTCAGCCGTTTCCGCAACAGCGATGAATATGATGCTGACGCGACTGAAAGTTCACCTGACTCATGATTGAAGCCCTGATCGGATTTGGCGCCGTCCTCGTACTGGCCTTTATGCGCATGCCGCTGGGTGTGGCGTTGGGGCTGGTCGGCGTGCTCGGCTTTACCCACCTGGCCAGTTTCCGCGCTGCCATTTCAAGCGCCGCCCGGCTGGTCATTGATTCCGGCCAATCCTATGGCCTGTCGGTTGTCCCGCTATTCATCCTGATGGGGCTGATGGTCGAACGCGGCGGCATGGCGAAAGAGCTGTACCGGGCTGCCTACGTCTTCCTTGGCCACCGCAAGGGCGGACTGGCCATGTCCACCATTTGTGCCTGTGGCATGTTCTCAGCCATCTGCGGCTCGTCGCTGGCCACTGCCGCGACAATGTCGAAAGTCTCGATGCCGGAAATGCGGCGCTACAAATATGCCGATTCCCTGGCCACCGCCTCGATTGCCGCCGGTGGCACGCTCGGCATTCTTATTCCACCCAGCGTCATCCTTGTAATATATGGCCTTCTGACCGAAGCCTCCGTCGGCAAATTGTTCATCGCCGGCGTCCTGCCCGGCCTGGTCGGCGTCTTGTTCTATCTCGCCGCCGTCCTGTTCGTGGTCTCCCGCAATCCCGAGGCAGGCCCTGCCGGAGACCGCACCGGTTGGGGAGACCGGCTGATTGCCCTGCGTGATGTATGGGCCACGCTGGGCCTGTTCATCTTCGTTATTGGTGGCATCTATGTCGGCGCATTCACGCCCACCGAGGCGGCGGGCATGGGCGCCGCCGGTTCCATCCTGATCACCTGGTGGCGCGGGGCCCTGAACCTCAATGTCTTGCTGGAAGTCACCCGCGAAACCACCATGACCACTGCCAAACTGTTCATGGTGCTGTTCGGTGCATTGATTTTTTCCAATTTCGTCAACCGGGCCGGCCTGCCCGATGGCCTGATCGGCATCGTCAATTCATTCGACGCCTCGCCGCTGGGCGTGATCTTCGTCATTCTGGCGATTTACCTGATCCTCGGCTGCGTGTTTGAATCCCTGTCGATGATCTTGCTGACCGTGCCCATATTTGCCCCGGTGGTGGAAGCACTTGGCTTTGACCTGATCTGGTTTGGTATCCTGGTGGTCGTGGCCACCGAAATCAGCCTCATCACGCCCCCGATCGGGCTTAACGTGTTCGTACTGAAAGGCGTGTTGAAGGACGTGCCTGTCAGCACGATTTTCAAGGGCGTGACGCCGTTTTGGGTTGCCGATATTTTCCGCTTGATCCTGTTGGCGCTGGTGCCGGGTATAGCGCTGCTGCTGCCGTCCTTCATGACATGAGTGAGCAATCCAAACGCCCAAAGCCCCTGTTGACCGTCAGGCCAGGCGACTATCTTCATTTGCGTGGCTGGCCGGCACGAACCTTCTACAAGGTTGTGGTCAATGCCAGCGGCATCAAGCTGAAACGTGCCAGGTTTTTTGAATCCTGGGGCGCGGTGCTCGGTGCAAACATGTCCCACCGGCTCGAAAACGAGACCCAGATTCTGATCTTTGGCCTCGGCTTTATCGTCCGCGGCGATGCCGGCGGCGAAAGCTGCACCTTAACCGAAATGACTTAGCGCCAGGAGCCCTTTGGGCTCAGCGCTCAAATGGTGAGTAGCAATCTGCCCCCAACCGATCCGCAGACCTGCGGTCTACAGACAATACCAACAGAGCGATTACGCTCAGGCTTACCAATGCCAGGGGAACAAAGCCCCCGCCCAACAAAACGGCCATCATGACCCCCACAAATTACCCGTGACCCACATTGCCACGAGCACAACATGACAGGCTTACCTTGCGTGAAGCTGATTGGCCCTCGCTGGGCCTTTAAGCGCAAAAAACGCGCCGTGAAACAGAACACGCGCGAGGCTCAATTACTGATCAATAGTCGGTATCGGTGTGCCATGCGTAGATTCCAAGAGACGCGATGCACACAACCTGCAGGACTGCAGCCGTAAGCAGAACAAAGCTTACCAGATCCATAGCTCTTCTCCGTGCTTGCCCCTGCCGTTAACACAATGTGAACCATTCAGCTTGCGCGAACCTGAATCTTCGATTCGGTGCGCAATAGGACTGCACAAACAAAAAGACCGCTGCTGACGCAACGGCCTTGAATCTTGCGATTGCGGACCTGATCAGCCGGAGGTGAGCGGCGCAATCTGAATTTCGACGCGGCGGTTGCGCGACTTGCCATCCTGTGTGGCATTGGACGCGATGGGGCGCTCTTCCCCGTAACCAACAACGTGGAAACGGCGGGTGTCAGTTCCCTGGCTCACCAGATAACGGGCTACATTCACACCGCGACGTTCAGACAATTGCTGGTTGAAATCTGCACTACCATCACTGTCGGTGTGGCCATAAACATTGACGATGGTGCGGTCATATTCCCGCAGCACCAGGGAAACGGAATTGAGCACCCGGTAGAATTCGGGGCGGATCGAGGAAGCGCCTGATGCAAAGGTAATATTGCTGGGCATATTCAGGATAATAATGTCGCCATCACGGGTGACGCTGACGCCGGTATTGCGCAGTTCATCACGCAATTTGGCTTCCTGTTTGTCCTGATACAGTCCGATCCCGCCACCGGTAAGAGCACCAATTCCGGCACCAATCAGCACCGAATTACGGGTATTCGCGTTTGTGGTCTTGCCAACAATCAAACCGCCCAGTGCACCAATTGCAGCACCCGTACCAGCGCCAATCGTGGTGTTGGAAACCTTTCTTTGGCCCGTGAATGGGTCGGTTGTACACCCTGCGACAACAGCAGCAGCCAATAGGGCAATGGATGTTTTTCTCATAGTATTATGAACTTTCAGAATAGTTGAGTCGCGACATAATGCGCGGTTAACGAAAACATAGGGTTAAAGTATGGCCAACAGACCATCTCGAGAAGATTCTTCCCACGGCGCTTCCCCATGATGACAGTTTACGCTTCGGCATGCAAAATCTGCGTCCTGCCGGGTCCCAAAAGGTTGAATATATGCCGCAAACGACAACAAATAATCCGGTCATAATCTGGTTCCGCCAGGACCTGCGCCTTGCCGACAATCCTGCCCTGCACCACGCCCTGGCTCTCGGGCGACCGGTGATCTGCCTGTATATTCGTGATGAAATATCCCCCGGGATAAGGCCTTTGGGTGCAGCGCAGAAGTGGTGGTTGCATCACTCGCTGACATCTTTGGCCGCAGACTTGTCCACCCTTGGCGGGCAACTGATTCTCCTGTCCGGCCCGGCCAGCGAAGTCATAATGCAGCTGGCCGAACAGACCGGAGCGCAGACAATCTGCTGGAATCGCCGTTATGGCGAGGCGGAACAGGCGGTTGACCGCCAGGTCAAATCTGACTTTCCCGGCACCGCAAAAAGCTATCAGGCGATGTTGCTGCACGAGCCGTCGCAGGTGAGAACCGGCAGCGACCGGCCCTATAAGGTCTACACGCCCTTTTGGAAGAAGCTGAGCGCGGGGCCGCCTCCCCGTGCTCCCTTTCCGCGGCCAGAAAGAATTGACTGCTGGAGCGGCGATGAGCTTGCCGGCGACAGGCTTGATGACTGGCAATTATTGCCAAAAGACCCCGACTGGGCGCAGGAAATAGCTGCCACCTGGCGTCCCGGCGAGGCAGGTGCAGCTGTGCAGGTGAGCCAGTTCACTCAAAAGAATATTGAAAACTACGGCTCGGCACGCGACTTTCCCGGGCCGGACATGACAGCGCGCCTGTCTCCCCATCTGCGATTTGGCGAAGTCAGCCCCTATCAGCTTTGGCAGGCCTCCTTTCCCCTCGGCGGCGCCACCGCCGCCGCTGCCGGCGCGAGGCAATCTGAAGCTGCCCTTCAATCGCGGGAAACCTGGCGCAAACAATTGGTTTGGCGGGAGTTTTCCTATCATCTGCTGCAGGAATGGCCGCATCTGGACAAGGAAAATTTCAGCGCCAAATTTGATCAGTTTCCGTGGCTTGAACCAGGCGCTTCGCTGACCGCATGGCAAAAAGGGCAGACTGGATACCCGATCGTTGATGCTGGAATGCGCCAACTCTATCAGACCGGGTGGATGCACAACCGGGTTCGGATGATTGTCGGTTCCTTTCTCGTCAAGCATCTGCTGATCGACTGGCGGGCCGGTGAGCAGTGGTTCTGGGACACGCTGGTTGATGGTGATCCGGCGATCAATTCCTCCCAATGGCAGTGGGTGGCCGGATGTGGCGCTGATGCTGCGCCCTATTTCCGAGTGTTCAACCCCATATTGCAGGCACAGAAATTTGATCCCGATGGCACATATATTTATCGATTTGTGCCTGAATTGGCCCAACTTGAAGCTAAATATCTGGCAGCGCCCTGGCAGGCTCCAGCGGAGATTCTGGACCGTGCCGGGGTGCAATTGGGCACTACCTATCCCAATCCGATTGTCGATCACCAGCAGGCCCGCAACCGGGCGTTGGATGCCTTGCATTCGTTGCAAGCGCCCAATTTGGAGGGCTGAACGCTTGACGCATTGCTTTGGGCGGCTAGAATTTGTCACATACAGTCGCTCGGCATGCCCCTCCAAGCGACCTTGCTGCAATTAGGGAGGCTGCAAAAAATGACAAAAGATTCCGTCATTTCAACCGGGGATACCATTCGTCTGACTGCAGACAATATGGCCGAAGTGGCAAAATCGCTGCCGCGCAGGGTGGCACTTTTTATCCGTGCCCTGACTTTGCTTCAGCGTGGCTCGCTGAAAGTCACTATTCCCGGTGGCAAGACAATTGAATTCGACGCTCCGCAACCGGGACCACACGCCGAGGCCACTTTCCACAATTGGGGCGTCGTGCGGCGCGTCATGTCGCACGGCTCGCTGGGGGTTGCTGAAAGCTATATCGAGGGTGAATGGGACAGCCCGGATGTCACCTCCTTTCTGGAGATGTTCCTGATCAACTCCTATGGCGGCGGTGCGGAGAGCTTTTTCAATCGCAATCCCCTGCTCAACCTGCTCAGTAAATTCGGCCACTATCTCAACCGCAATTCCAAGTCCGGCGCCAAGCGCAACATCGCCGCTCACTATGATTTGGGCAACGAGTTCTATACCCAGTGGCTGGACCCGTCGATGACTTATTCCAGTGCGATTTTCCGCGATGGAGCCAATTCTCTTGAGGAGGCCCAGGAGGCGAAATACCGTTCATTGGCAGAAATGACCGATATTCAACCGGATCACCATGTCTTGGAAATCGGCTGTGGCTGGGGTGGATTTGCCGAATATGTAGCGTCCAAAATTGGTGCCAAGGTCACCTGCCTGACCATTTCCCAAGAGCAGCTGAATTTCGCCCGGGAGCGCATTAAAAATGCCGGGCTGGATCATCTGGTCGACATCAAATTTCTCGATTACCGCGATGAAACCGGCAAATATGATCGCATCGGTTCCATTGAAATGTTTGAAGCGGTCGGCGAGTCCTATTGGCCTTCCTATTTCAGCCAGCTGCAAAACTGCCTGAAACCGGGTGGTCGGGCCGGTTTGCAGGTGATCACCATTCGCGAAGAGGATTTTGATTCCTACCGGGCGCAACCCGATTTCATCCAAAAATACATTTTTCCCGGCGGCATGTTGCCGTCGGCCGAAATCATGGAGAAACTGGGCGACAGTCATCAGCTCAAGCAGATTGCCAGTCGGGCATTCGGCACCGATTATGCCGCAACTCTGGAGACCTGGAGGCTGAAATTCTGGGAGAAGTGGCCGAGCATCAAACCGCTGGGTTTTGATGAGAGGTTCAAGCGCATCTGGGAATTCTACTTCCACTATTGCGAAGCTGGCTTCAAAGCGGATTCCATCAATGTGCGGCAGATGATCTACCAAAAATCCTGAGATTGAGCATTTTTCGGCTCCACATTTCGGGTTTAGACAAAACCCAACCCGCCTCACCGCCGTATCCTTGATATGAAAGTGTCGATGTCCCCTGGCAAAATGGTGCTCTACGCCCTGCCTGCCCTGCCACTGGCTGCGTTGACGCTGCCGCTCTATTCATTCATCCCGATTTTTTATGCAGAGGCCCTTGGCCTATCGCTGGCATCAATCGGCCTGACGCTGTTTTTCGTCAGACTGTTCGACGCGCTGAACGACCCGGTGATCGGTTGGCTGAGCGACCGCTTCAGGCCAGGTCTGGGACGTCGCCGAACATGGCTTGCCATTTCCGTTCCCATCGTCATGCTGGGGGTGTGGAACCTGTTCTGGCCGCCTCACGACGCAACTATTGTACATGTCGGCATCTGGTCGACGGTTTTGTCGATAGGCTATACCTGCGCCATCCTGCCCTACACCGCCTGGGGTGCCGAATTGCAGACCTCCTATGAGGGGCGATCCCGCATCGCCGGATGGCGGGAAGGCTTCGCGCTCATCGGCACATTGGTGGCGATATCTGTCCCCTTCGCCCTTGGGTGGAGTGATCCAGCTGGGTTTCATGGTTTTGCCCTGCTTGCGGTAATCATTGTCCTCAGTCTGCCGGTCTTTGCACTGACCAGCATCATCGCCACGCCGGAACCTGTGGAACGGTCGCGCCGCCGCGTCACGCTGCCTGAAGGCATCGAACAGATGCGGGGCAACCAACCTTTCCTGCGCCTGCTGCTGGCCTTCTTTCTCAACGGCATTGGCAATTCCATCGCCGCAACATTGTTCCTGCTCTATTGCGCCCAAAAACTGGATCTGGAGCATCTGCGCGGCGCGCTGATCTTCATCTATTTTCTCTGCGGCATTATCGGCGTTCCCATTTGGCTGTATCTGGCGCGGCGCACCAGCAAACACCGAGCCTGGTGCGTGGCGATGATATTTGCAGCCATCGTATTTTCCCCTGCCCCGTTTCTGCCAGAGGGGTCTGCGTTGGCCTTCGGCGTGATCTGCGTGCTTTCAGGCCTGGCGCTGGGTGCCGACATCATGTTGCCAGCCGCTATGCAGGCCGATGTCATCGATGTTGATACGGCAAGTTCGGGAGAACAGCGATCGGGCAGCTATTTTGCCCTGTGGAGCCTGGCGACAAAGATATCTCTGGCTTTGACTATTATGGTTGTTCTGCCCCTGTTGGAAGCGGTCGGCTTCTCGGCATCCGCCCATCGGCCATCATCGGCATTCAGCATTGTCCTGTTGGGTTTTTTATATGGCTGGGCGCCGATTGCCTTTAAAATCCCGGCCATCATGCTTATGTGGCGGTTTCCGATAAACCGCGAGCAGGCAGACCAGCTGCGCCACAAGATTGATCAATCTGTTGTATCAAATGTCTGAAAAACCAAACTACGATTTCTGCCAAAGCCGACAATTCCATTGCTTGCTCCGCCCGCAGAAGGCGTCTAGTTTTGCAAAAAATCCCCTTCCCGATCTGGACTTACCATGACAATTCATAACTCCGTCATTGATGCTATCGGCAACACGCCGCTCATTCGTCTCAACAAGGTCAGCGATGAAACCGGCTGTGAAATTCTCGGCAAGGCCGAATTTCTGAATCCTGGTCAAAGCGTCAAGGACCGGGCAGCCCTTTCGATTATCCGCACGGCCGAGAAAGCCGGACAGATCCGACCCGGCGGCCTGATTGTCGAAGGCACGGCGGGCAATACCGGCATTGGGCTGGCGATGGTTGGCAACGCGCTGGGCTATCGCTCGGTGATCGTTATTCCCGATACCCAAAGCCAGGAAAAGAAAGACGCGATCCGCGCATTTGGCGCAGAACTGATCGAAGTGCCGCCAAAGCCCTACAAAAATCCGAACAATTTCGTACGCCTGTCGGGCCGCCTCGCCGAGCAGTTGAACAAAACCCATCCTCAGGGTGCCATATGGGCCAACCAGTTCGACAATGTTGCCAATCGCCAGGCCCATATCGACACAACCGGGCCGGAAATCTGGCAACAGACCGACGGCAAGGTTGACGGCTTCATTTGCGCTGCCGGCTCAGGCGGCACCCTTGCCGGAGTTGCCACGGTGCTGCGACAGCGCAATCCGAATGTCAAAATTGGGTTGGCCGATCCGGGCGGTGCGGCGCTGTTTGGCTATTATGCCAATGGCGAACTGAAAGCTGAGGGCACCTCGATAACCGAAGGCATTGGACAGGGACGCATCACCGCCAATCTGGAAGGTCTGGAGGTCGACTTTCCCTATCGCATCCCCGACGAAGAGGCGATGCCCTATGTGTTCGACCTGATGGAAAAAGAAGGTTTGGTATTGGGCGGGTCCTCCGGCATCAACATTGCCGGCGCGGTGCGACTGGCAAAGGAACTTGGCCCGGGCCACACCATCGTCACCGTGCTTTGTGATTATGCCACCCGCTACCAGGCAAAAATGTTCAGCCCGGAATTCCTGCGCTCCAAGGACATCCCGGTTCCTGCCTGGATGGAACGTCAGTCAACCTTCGAAATCCCCTTCGAAGAGGTGGATGAATGAGCACGACGGGTCAGATTTTTGCCGAAGACGCATATGCCAGCACCTGTGATGGGCAGGTTGTCGCGATCAATGAATTGGGCGGCATCATTCTCGACCAGACGGTATTTTACGCCACCAGCGGTGGCCAGCCGGGGGATACGGGTTTTCTGGAACGCTCTGATGGCAGCCGCATTCAGATTGCCACTACGGTTTATGAAAAAGGCGGCAAGTCGACCATTGTCCATGTGCCCGACGCCGATCAATCTGTGCCGGATGTCGGCGAAAAACTGATCGCCCATATCGACTGGGTGCGGCGGCATAAACTGGCCCGCATGCATACCGCCTGTCACATTCTGTCAGTTGTCTGTCCGCAGCCAATCACCGGGGCAGCGGTGGGCGAAAACGAAAGCCGTATCGATTTCGACATGAGCGAGACCGCAGACAAGGTGGCCATTACCGCTGCCATGATGGAGATCGTCAATCAGAACCATCCGGTGACCACTCAATGGATCGACGAAGCCGAACTTGACGCTAATCCCGGCCTGGTGCGGTCGAAAAACGTCAAGCCGCCGCGCGGTGTCGGCAAAATACGTCTGGTCTGTATTGGCGAAGACTCAAGCGTTGATTCCCAACCCTGTGGCGGAACCCATGTGGGTGAAACCGCAGAGATTGGGGAAATTCACATCGGCAAGATTGAGAAAAAAGGTCGCGAAAACCGCCGCATGCGGATACGCTTCGGACCACTTCCCCAATCCTGATCGGACACAAGATGAGTTCCAACCCATTCCTCGTTGAAACCGACTGGCTGTCATCGCAATTAGGTGAGTCTGACCTGTCAGTGGTCGACGCTTCCTGGTACCTGCCGACCATGCTGGCCAATGGTGAGCCGCGAAATGGTCGCAAGGAATATGCCGAGCGCCATATTCCCGGTGCCGTCTATTTTGACGTCGATACAATCAGCGAGCCTGGAAGCAATCTGCCGCACACCCTCGCCTCTGCCGACGTCTTCGCGCAAATGGTCGGTGAACTGGGCATTTCCAACGATGACAGGATCGTCGTCTATGACGGGATGGGGTTGTTTTCCGCCGCTCGCGCCTGGTGGAATTTTCGCGTTATGGGCGCAAGGGAAGTCTTTGTGCTGAACGGTGGTCTGCCCAAGTGGATCGAAGAAGGTCTGCCGCTGGAAGCAGGAACGCCCACACGTCAAGGCAAGACATTCAACGCCAGCTCCGATGAAAGCGCCGTTGCGTCATTTGAGACCATGCTGGAAATCGTCAACTCGGGCTCTCAACAGATCACAGATGCCCGCCCGGCCGCACGATTCACCGGCGAAGCACCGGAACCTCGTGCGGGCATGCGGTCCGGCCACATGCCCGGCGCTGCTTCGGTGCCGTTTTCTGAGCTGGCCAAGGATGGTCAGCTGCGATCGGCTGACGAACTGAGACAAGTCTTTGAAAATGCCGGTATCGATTTGGACAAACCCGTCGTCACCACCTGCGGATCGGGCGTAACTGCGGCGGCGCTGACCCTGGCGCTGGAAACCATCGGCCACACTGACCACAAGCTCTATGACGGCTCGTGGGCACAATGGGGCGGTCGTGACGACACCCCTGTCGTCACCGATAGCTAGCAGGATATTCTGCGGATAATGTTAGCGGTTCTGTTGCCGTTCGATCAGGGAAACCTGGACTTCCGGACGCACATGAACGGAAATTTTTGTGCCCACACGGCTATACAGATCGATCACGTCCTGGTTGATCATTCTGAAGCAGCCAGACGATGCCGCCTTGCCGATTGAATGGGGCTGGGTCGTACCATGGATGCGATACAGGGTATCGCGGCCATTCTTAAACAGATACATGGCCCGGGCACCAAGCGGATTTTCCGTACTGCCTTTCAGACCATCGGCGTATTTTTGCAGCTCGGGCTTGCGCTCGATCATTTCAGCCGGCGGAGTCCAGGTGGGCCACTTCTGTTTCCACTGCAATACCGAATTGCCGGTCCAGCCATAGCCTTCTTTACCCACCGCAATACCGTAGCGGATGGCCATTTTACCTGGCTGAACCAGATAGAGATGACGACGTCGGGCATCGACAATAATCGTACCGGCGGGCTCCGGTCCATAATAACGCACTGCTCGGCGCAGATATTTGGAGTTCATCTTCTTGTAGTTGAACGCCGGGATGGTAATTCCCTCGTCGATTTGTGCGGCATAAATGGTGTCGTAATCGAACGCCCCACCCTGGGCACGTGATTCCTGAAGGCGGCGGCTCAACAGGACCGCAGCACCGGTATCGCGTGTGGCGCGGCTGCGCAAATCGTCAGTGTCGATCAAAGAACCGTAACTGGAAGTGAGGCTATTGCTGGCCGAACAGGCCTGTAGCCCGAGCCCGAAAAGACCCACGCATAACAGGCGGCCAACCATGCGGCCGCACTCAAGGTCAATAATGTTGGAACCCATCTTGTTGGTACTCCTCAAGCTGCCCCTGCCCCATTGAAGCAAGAATCGGCGAGAAATGAAACAACAAAGTCGCCACGACCTAAATTGGTTAATTATTAGTTAACGCGCCGCAGATTTGAAATTGGTTGGAATTTGCCTGGTTTTTGACGAAATTTGTCCAAAATGCACAAAAAAGGCCACGATGGAGGTCCATCGCGGCCTTTTTGAGTGGTTTTCGACCTATTCGGCCGCTTCTGTGTCGCTCATATCGGCCAACATTGCCGCCTCAGCTTCGGCCACTTTGCGGTGCTCATCGACGATCAGATCGTCACGAGAATTCGCAATACGGCGAACCTGGTTCATCACCCCGCCGGTACCGGCCGGAATCAGGCGTCCAACAATGACGTTCTCTTTCAGGCCTTCCAGCGTATCCGACTTGCCGGCAACAGCCGCCTCGGTCAGCACGCGGGTGGTTTCCTGGAACGACGCTGCGGAGATGAACGAACGGGTCTGCAGAGACGCTTTGGTGATACCCAACAGGATTGGATCTCCGGTCGCAGGGGCACGGCCCTCCTCTTCCAGTTTCTCGTTCATCAGGTCCAGTTCGATACGGTCCATCTGTTCGCCGCGCACGAGGCCCGACTCACCTGGATCGACGATCTCAACCTTCTGCAGCATCTGGCGAACAATCACTTCGATGTGCTTGTCGTTGATGCCAACACCCTGCAAGCGGTAAACTTCCTGAACCTCGTCAACGAGGTAAGAAGCCAGCGCTTCGACGCCCTTGACTGCAAGGATGTCATGCGGGGCCGGGTTGCCGTCCAGCAGATAATCACCTTTTTCAATCGGGTCACCGTCCTGATGATGGAACGGTTTGCCTTTTGGAATAAGGTGCTCGACCGGCTCGACAGTCTCGTCACTTGGCTCGATGTGGATGCGACGCTTGTTCTTGTAGTCGCGGCCAAAGCGGATGGTACCGTCAATCTCAGCGATCACGGCAGCATCTTTCGGACGACGGGCTTCGAACAGTTCCGCAACACGTGGCAGACCACCGGTGATGTCCTTGGTCTTGGCGCTTTCCAGCGGCAAACGTGCAAGCACGTCACCGGCATGGATTTCTGCACCAGGCTCGACCGACAGGATCGCGTCAACAGACAGGAGGAAGCGTGCTTCACCCTGTTTTGTTGTGACCACTTTGCCCTTCTTGTCCTTAATGACAATGGCAGGCTTCAAATCAGCACCACGCGGGTTGGAGCGCCAGTCGATGACCACGCGCTTGACGATACCGGTGTTTTCATCGGCGCTTTCCGAAACGGATACGCCATCCACCAGATCTTCAAACTCAATGGTACCGGCCTCTGGGGTGAGGATCGGACGGGTATAGGGATCCCATTCCGCCACACGCTGGCCCTGTTTGACGTTGTCACCATCGTCAACCAGCAGGCGCGAACCGTAGGTCACACGGTGAACAGCGCGTTCATTGCCCTGCTCATCCATGATCAGCACAGCCATGTTACGGCCCATCACCATCATGTTGCCGGCGGAGTCGCGAACCATGTTGCGGTTGCGGATCTGCACGGTGCCCTCGTAAGAGGCCTCGATGAACGAGGAGTCAACAACGTTGGCCGTACCACCAATGTGGAAGGTACGCATTGTCAGCTGTGTGCCGGGCTCACCGATCGACTGGGCAGCGATAACACCAACGGCTTCACCCATATTCACGGGCGTGCCGCGTGCCAGGTCGCGACCATAGCAAGTGCCGCAAATACCCGTACGGGTTTCGCAAGTCAGCGCCGAACGGATTTTCACCGTCTGAATGCCAGCTTCTTCGATTGCAGTTGCATCAACCTCTTCGATTGACTGACCAGCAGGAACGATGACTTCCTGGCTTTCAGGATGAACAACATCCTCAGCTGCCGCACGACCAACAATACGCTGGCCGAGAGTAGCGACAACCTGTCCCGCATCAACAATGGCCTGCATTGTGAGACCATTGGTGGTGCCACAATCGGTTTCGTTGATGATGCAGTCCTGAGCCACGTCCACCAGACGCCGGGTCAGATAACCGGAGTTAGCCGTTTTCAGAGCGGTATCGGCAAGACCCTTACGGGCACCATGGGTGGAGTTGAAATACTCCATCACGGTCAGGCCTTCTTTAAAGTTGGAGATGATCGGGGTTTCGATGATCTCACCGGAAGGCTTGGCCATCAGACCACGCATACCAGCCAGCTGTTTCATCTGCGCTGGCGAACCACGCGCACCGGAACGGCTCATCATGTAAACCGAGTTCATCTGCAGCTGACGACCGTCATCGTCGAACTTGGTCGCCTGCAGACCGTTCATCATTTCATCGGCAACCTTGTCACCGCATTTCGCCCAGGCATCGACAACCTTGTTGTATTTTTCGCCCTGAGTGATCAGGCCGTCATTATACTGTTGTTCAAATTCCTTGGCCAAAGCCGCGGTTTCAGCAACCATGCCTTCCTTGGTGTCAGGAATGACCATGTCATCCTTACCGAAGGAAATGCCCGCCTTACAGGCGTTGGTGAAGCCGAGTTTCATGATCTGGTCAGCGAAGATTACCGTGTCCTTCTGACCGCAGCGACGGTAGACCTTGTCGATCATCAGGGAGATGTTTTTCTTGGTCATCTCCTGGTTGACGATTTCAAAGTTGACGCCGGGACGACGTGGCAGCAATTCGCCCATCATCATGCGACCTGGGGTCGTTTCATAGACCTGCGAAGCGGGGTTACCCTCTTCGTCGACATATTTGAAACGGCCCTTGATCTTCGAATGCAGAGTGACGATGCCGTTATCCAGCGCATGCTGCAGCTCGCCCATATCAGCAAAAATCATGTCCTGACCGGGCTCGTTTTCTGCCTCAATCGACAGATAGTAGAGACCCAGAACGATATCCTGCGACGGCACGATGATCGGCTGACCATTGGCCGGATGCAGGATGTTGTTGGTGGACATCATCAATACACGGGCTTCCAGCTGCGCTTCCAGCGACAGCGGTACATGAACCGCCATCTGGTCACCGTCAAAGTCGGCGTTGAACGCTGCACAGACCAGTGGGTGCAGATGAATAGCCTTGCCTTCAATCAGCACCGGCTCGAAAGCCTGAATGCCAAGGCGGTGAAGGGTTGGTGCACGGTTCAGTAGAACCGGATGCTCGCGGATAACCTCATCGAGAATATCCCAGACTTCCGGCTTTTCCTTCTCAACCAGCTTCTTGGCCTGTTTGACCGTGGAGGAATAACCCTTGGCATCAAGACGCGCATAGATGAACGGCTTGAACAGTTCCAAGGCCATTTTCTTGGGCAGACCGCACTGATGCAGTTTCAGCTCAGGACCAACCACGATGACCGAACGACCGGAATAGTCGACGCGTTTGCCGAGCAGGTTCTGACGGAAACGGCCCTGCTTGCCTTTCAGCATGTCGGACAGCGATTTCAGCGGACGCTTGTTGGCACCGGTAATGGTGCGGCCTCGGCGGCCGTTATCGAACAACGCATCAACCGATTCCTGCAGCATGCGCTTTTCGTTGCGGATAATGATATCCGGCGCACGCAGTTCCATCAGGCGTTTCAGACGGTTGTTACGGTTGATCACGCGGCGATACAGATCGTTGAGATCTGAGGTCGCAAAGCGGCCACCATCCAGCGGCACCAGCGGACGCAGGTCCGGTGGAATGACCGGAATGGTCTTCATGATCATCCATTCAGGACGGTTGCCTGAATCGAGGAAGGCTTCGGCGGTTTTCAAACGCTTGGAGATTTTCTTGTATTTCAGCTCCGACGTGGTCGAGGCAATCTCTTCGCGCAGCTCGTTGACCAGCTTTTCCAGGTCCAGTGCAGCCAGCATTTCGTGAATGGCTTCCGCACCGATCATCGCGGTGAAGCTGTCATCGCCATATTCTTCGCAAGCAATCATATGCTCTTCTTCTGACAGCAGCTGAAGTTCTTTCAGCGGTGTCAGGCCGGGCTCGATGACCACGAAGTTTTCAAAATACAGGATGCGCTCAAGGTCTTTCAGCGTCAGGTCCAGCAGCAGGCCGATGCGAGATGGCAGCGACTTCAGGAACCAGATATGCGCGACCGGCGAGGCCAAGTCGATGTGACCCATGCGCTCACGACGCACCCGTGACAGGGTGACTTCAACGCCACACTTTTCACAGATAATGCCTTTGTATTTCATACGCTTGTACTTGCCGCACAGGCATTCATAGTCCTTGATCGGACCAAAAATGCGGGCACAGAACAGGCCGTCGCGTTCAGGCTTGAACGTCCGGTAGTTGATGGTTTCCGGCTTTTTGATTTCACCGAAAGACCACGACATAATTTTTTCAGGTGAGGCGATCGAGATCCGGATGGAGTCGAAAGACTGAGCCTGCACCTGTGGGTTGAAGAGATTCATGACCTCATGGTTCATGTGATTTTCTCCTTTTTGGGCTGTCGCCCGTTTTGGTCTGATGAGACAGTTTCAGACCATAAAAAATTCAAATGGCGATGGACGGGGCCGAAGCCCCTATTCCGCTGCATCCGGCATGTCGACGAAGTCTTCTTCCTCTTCTTCCAGTTCAAGCTTGGAATTCTCCAGCTCTACAGAAAGACCAAGGGAGCGCATCTCCTTGACCAACACGTTGAAGGATTCCGGAATACCGGATTCAAACGTGTCATCACCGCGCACGATGCTTTCATAGACCTTGGTACGGCCTGCCACATCGTCCGATTTGACTGTCAGCATTTCCTGAAGCGTGTAGGCAGCGCCATATGCTTCCAATGCCCAGACTTCCATCTCACCAAAGCGCTGGCCACCAAACTGTGCCTTACCACCCAGCGGCTGCTGTGTGACGAGGGAGTATGGACCGATGGACCGTGCGTGGATCTTGTCATCAACCAGGTGGTGAAGCTTGAGCATGTAAATATAGCCCATGGTCACCGGACGGTCGAAGGCTTCACCCGTACGACCATCATAAAGCGTTGACTGACCTGATCCGTCGAGACCCGCCTGCTCCAGCATTTCAACAATGTCTGGCTCATGGGCGCCGTCAAAGACAGGTGTTGCGATACGCACACCGGTTTTCAACTGGTCAGCGATGCGAACAATGGAGTCATCGTCGAAGTCGCGAACCGGCTCGTTGCGGTCATTGGCAGGATAAAGGGATTCGATTTCCTTACGCAGGGCGTCCTGCTTTCCGGATTTCTCATACTCTTCCAGCAGCGCTCCAACTTTTTTGCCCATGCCGGCACAGGCCCAACCCAGATGGGTTTCAAGGATCTGACCAACATTCATACGCGATGGCACGCCCAACGGGTTGAGCACGATATCGGCATGGGTTCCGTCTTCCAGGAACGGCATGTCTTCGATTGGCATGATGCGGGAAACCACACCTTTGTTGCCGTGACGGCCGGCCATTTTATCGCCCGGCTGCAGCTTGCGCTTGATAGCGACGAAGACTTTGACCATCTTCATCACGCCCGGTGGTAGTTCGTCGCCACGCTGCAGTTTTTCAACCTTGTCCATGAAGCGGCCTTCCAGCAGCCCCTTGGATTCGTCGTACTGACCGCGCAAAGCTTCGATCTGACCCTGCAGCTTTTCGTTATCTACGGCGAACATCCACCACTGGGAGCGGGGAAATTCCTGCATGATCTCGAGATTGAGCTTCTGGCCTTTCTTGAAGCCTTTCGGACCGGCAACAGCTTCCTTGTTTTTCAACATGTCAGCCAGACGGCCATAGACGTTGCGGTCCAGAATGGCCTGCTCGTCGTCACGGTCTTTTGCCAGAGTTTCGATCTCTTCGCGTTCGATCGCCATGGCACGTTCGTCTTTTTCAATGCCGTGGCGGTTGAAAACACGAACTTCAACCACGGTGCCGAAAGCACCAGGGCTCATCCGCAGCGACGTATCGCGCACATCAGAGGCCTTTTCACCAAAGATCGCCCGCAGAAGCTTTTCTTCTGGCGTCATTGGGCTTTCGCCCTTTGGCGTGATCTTGCCGACGAGAATGTCACCGGGGCCGACTTCAGCACCAATATAGGTGATGCCGGCCTCATCGAGATTCTTCAGCGCTTCTTCCGAAACGTTTGGAATATCGCGGGTGATTTCTTCCGGTCCCAGCTTGGTGTCACGGGCCATCACTTCGAATTCCTCGATGTGAATGGAGGTGAACACGTCGTCGCGCACGATGCGCTCAGACAGCAGGATGGAGTCCTCGAAGTTGTAGCCGTTCCAGGGCATGAACGCGACAAGCACGTTACGGCCCAGCGCCAGATCACCGAGATCGGTCGAAGGACCGTCGGCGATGATGTCGCCTTTGTTCAAAACGTCGCCAACGCGGACCAGCGGACGCTGGTTAATACAGGTTGACTGGTTGGAACGCTGGAACTTCTGCAGCCGGTAGATATCAACGCCGGGCTTGGCCGGGTCGAGGTCTTCCGTTGCACGCACAACGATACGGGTGGCATCCACCTGGTCAACCACACCGCCACGTTTTGCGCCAATAGCGGCACCGGAGTCGCGGGCGACGATTGGTTCCATGCCGGTACCAACAAATGGCGCCTCAGCGCGGACCAGTGGCACCGCCTGACGCATCATGTTGGAGCCCATCAGGGCGCGGTTGGCGTCGTCGTTTTCCAGGAACGGAATAAGCGCTGCCGCAACAGACACCAGCTGTTTCGGCGAAACGTCCATCAGGTCGACGGCACTGGTAGGCATCATCTGCACATCACCGGCCTGACGGCAGATGACGAATTCATTGACGAACTTGCCCTTGGCGTCCAGCTCAGCGTTGGCCTGAGCCACGGTGTGCTTGGCTTCTTCCATTGCCGACAGATAGACAACATCATTGGTAACCTTGCCATCAACGACCTTGCGATACGGGCTTTCGATGAAGCCGTATTTGTTGATGCGGGCGAAGGTTGCCAGTGAGTTGATCAGACCAATATTTGGTCCTTCCGGTGTCTCAATCGGGCAGATACGACCGTAATGGGTCGGATGTACGTCGCGCACCTCAAAGCCAGCCCGTTCGCGGGTCAGACCACCTGGGCCAAGCGCCGACAGGCGGCGTTTGTGGGTGATTTCCGACAGCGGGTTGGTCTGGTCCATAAACTGCGACAGCTGCGAGGAACCGAAGAATTCACGCACCGCAGCAGCAGCTGGCTTGGCGTTGATCAGGTCCTGCGGCATGACAGTGTCGATTTCAATCGACGACATGCGCTCCTTGATGGCGCGCTCCATACGCAGCAGGCCAACGCGATACTGATTTTCCATCAGCTCGCCGACCGACCGCACCCGGCGGTTGCCGAGATTGTCGATGTCATCGATTTCGCCGATGCCGTCGCGCAGTTCCACCAGCGTTTTCATCACTGACAGAATGTCTTCCTTGCGCAGCACGCGAACCGTGTCTTCAGCATCCAGATCAAGACGCATGTTCATTTTCACGCGACCAACAGCCGACAGATCGTAGCGTTCGCGGTCAAAGAACAGCGACTGGAACATGGCCTCAGCCGTTTCCGGTGTCGGCGGCTCGCCGGGACGCATGACGCGGTAGATATCGAACAGGGCATCCTGACGGGAATTGTTTTTATCAGCCGCCAGGGTCGAGCGCATGTAGGCGCCGATGGTCACATGGTCGATGTCCAGAACGTCGATGGAATCGTACCCCAGCTCAACCAGATCAATGACGGAACCGGAGATTTCACCAGTCTTTTCATTGACTTCATAAGTAAGCTCGTCGCCGGCTTCGAAGTAAATCTCACCGGTTTCCATGTTGACGATGTCTTCAGACAGGTAGCGGCCATTCAGCGCTTCGGCTTCGACACGGATGTCTTTCACCTTGTCACCCAGATCACGAACCGTCCGTGCTGTCACTTTCTTGCCGGCTTCGATTACCACTTTTCCGGTCGCGGCATTGATAATGTCTTCGGCAGGCTTGGTGCCCTTCAGACGCTCGGCGTCAAACGGCATGCGCCAGCCTTTTTTGCCGTCATTCTTGAAGGTGACCGTATTGTAGAAGTGAGACAGGATGTCTTCCCCATCCATGCCCAGTGCCATCAACAGGGTGGTGGCAGGAATTTTGCGGCGGCGGTCGATACGCGCATAGACAATATCCTTGGCGTCGAATTCAATATCGAGCCAAGATCCGCGGTATGGAATGACGCGGGAGGCGAAAAGCAATTTGCCTGATGAGTGTGTCTTGCCCTTGTCGTGGTCGAAGAATACGCCGGGTGAACGGTGCATCTGGGAGACGATAACGCGCTCGGTGCCGTTGATGACAAAGGTACCATTGCCGGTCATCAGGGGCATGTCGCCCATATAGACTTCCTGCTCCTTGATGTCCTTGACGGACTTGGCGCCGGTATCTTCATCGATATCAAACACGATCAGCCGCAGGGTGACCTTCAGCGGTGCTGAATAGGTCATGTCGCGCTGGCGGCATTCTTCCGTATCATATTTCGGTGCTTCAAAATCGTAGCGAACAAAGTCCAGCTGTGCAGCGCCGGTGAAATCCTTGATCGGGAAGACCGAGTTGAATACGGCCTGCAGACCTTCGTCACCGCGGCCACCTTCTGGTTCATCAACCATCAGGAAGGCGTCATAGGATGACATCTGAACCTCGATGAGGTTCGGCATATCGGTTACTTCTGTAATGTGACCGTAAACTTTGCGGACGCGTTTACGTCCGTTGAAGACATGAGCTTTCGAAGCCATGGATAATCCTCGTATTGTAGGCCCGTGGCGGGGGCCGAACACACAAAAACAGCCCTTACGCACGGTCCGCTTTTTGGCGGATCGGCATAAACGCTGCATATGGTCTGTTGTTTTGGACAAGTCGCCAAAAAGCCCTATCCAATCGGACTTTCAGGACACCTGCCAATCAACAGGTTTGGATTAAAATCACCCCAAGCGAATCACCCGGGGTAACTTTGCGTTCTATTTCGCAACAATGTGTTGCGAATGGGGCAGCGCTGACGCCCTGCCCCAAGGCAAACTGATTACTTGAGCTCGACAGTCGCGCCAGCTTCTTCAAGCTGCTTTTTGAGCTCTTCGGCTTCTCCTTTGGAGATGCCTTCTTTGATTGCTTTTGGTGCGCTTTCCACCAGGTCTTTGGCTTCTTTCAAGCCCAGACCGGTGATGCCGCGTACTTCTTTAATGACGTTGATTTTCTTGTCGCCGGCAGAAGCCA
This sequence comes from Rhizobiaceae bacterium, assembly GCA_039977975.1. Taxonomy (GTDB): domain Bacteria; phylum Pseudomonadota; class Alphaproteobacteria; order Rhizobiales; family Rhizobiaceae; genus Pseudahrensia. Next base: position 640,868 of record JBDWCD010000015.1, on the reverse strand, counting down.
GAACAACGTCAAATTCGTCTTTTTCTTCAGCAGCTTCAGCTGGAGCAGCGCCACCGGCAGCAGCAACAGCAACTGGAGCAGCAGCAGAAACGCCCCAATGCTCTTCGAGCATTTTCGACAGTTCAGCAGCTTCCAGCACTGTGAGAGTTGAGAGTTCGTCTACGATCTTTTGAAGATCAGCCATTTTATTAGTCCTTAGATTAGTTCAAACGATAAGTTTGTGAAGTTGAATTGGTTGTATTGAAGTCCGCTCATGCAGCGTCTTTTGAGGAATAAGCCCCGATGACCCGTGCCACCTGGCCCGCAGGCGCTTTGGTGATCATGGCGATGCGCTGTGCAGGCGTGCTGATCATGCCGACCAGTTTACCGCGCAGTTCATCCAGAGACGGCAGGGAAGCCAGAGACTTCACACCGTTCTGATCGAGGTTGGTCGCACCCATCGCACCGCCGAGAATAACGAGCTTTTCGTTTTTCTTGGCGAATTCGCTGGCTGCTTTCGGTGCTGCCACCGGGTCTTCTGCAAATGCAAGAAGCGTTGGACCTTTCAAAAGGTCGCCCATGTGTTCAGCATCCGTGCCCTCAAGAGCAAGCTTGACGAGACGGTTTTTCGCAACTTTGACAGTGCCGCCGGCTTCCCGCATCGATGAACGCAATTCCGTCATCTCCGCTACCGACAGACCGGCATATTGTGCCACCACGACAGAACCAGCGCCCGAAAGCGTCTCTTTCATGCCGGTGACAAATTCGCGTTTTTCCGCTCTATCCAATTTGTCTCTCCAGTTTGGACCCGGAAAATACCGGATCCGGTTGCCTTTTGCCGCTCCTCCCCACCTAAGTGAGAAACAACGACGCTCGAGGGTCCTGTCCCCCTGCGTCCTCCGGCCTCATTCGAAGCAGCGGCGCAAGGCATTCGTTCGAACCAAATAAATCGGTTCACGCGTCTGTGCGGGCTTTCTCGATTAAGACGTCATTTGCGACATCGCCTGCAGTCTCGGACAGGGGATAAAGCAATCTGCCTTATCCATTTGAACCGGCGAGCCGGTTCAAAATTCTTTTAGTTGGCTCAAGGCACTGCGCCCAAAACCTAATGCAACACTCTAGGTTGCAGGCGCAACCGACGCGGGGTCGATTTTTACGCCTGGGCCCATGGTGGAAGAAATTGCCACGCGCTTGACGAAAGTTCCCTTGGCGCCAGCTGGCTTGGCCTTGGTTACAGCTTCGGTAAATGCTCTGACATTTTCTTCAATTGCCTTGGCGTCGAAGCTCGCCTTCGCGATGCCGGCATGAATCACACCAGCTTTTTCAACGCGGAATTCAACGGAACCGCCCTTGGCGTCTTTAACTGCCTGGGTAACGTCCGGTGTCACGGTACCAACACGCGGGTTCGGCATCAGGCCACGGGGACCAAGAACCTTACCCAGACGACCAACCAGGGCCATCATGTCAGGGGTAGCAATGATGCGGTCAAACGGGATGTCGCCACCCTGGATGCGTTCCATCAAATCTTCTGCACCAACGGTATCGGCGCCGGCAGCTTTTGCTTCCTCAGCCTTGTCGTCACGGGCAAAGACAGCAACATTCATGCTCTTGCCGGTGCCGTTTGGCATGGTGACAACGCCACGAACCATCTGGTCGGCATGACGTGGGTCAACACCCAGATTCATTGCGATTTCAACGGTCTCATCGAATTTTGCCTGGGCGCCATTTTTGACGAACGAGACAGCTTCCGACAGATCGTAAAGCTTTTTGCGATCAATACCCTCACGGGCAGCATTCATTCTTTTACCTGCTTTTGCCATCGAACTAGCCCTTCACTTCCAGGCCCATTGAACGGGCAGAGCCTTCAATGATCAGCATTGCCTGATCGATTGTATTGGCGTTGAGATCTTTCATTTTCGCTTCGGCGATTTCCTTCACCTGATCCTTTGTCACCGAACCAGCGACGGAACGGCCAGGCTCATTGGAACCGGACTTCAGGTTGGCGGCCTTTTTCAGCAGATAAGACGCAGGAGGCGTCTTCATCTTGAAGGTAAAAGACTTGTCCTGGAAAATGGTGATGGTGACGGGCACGGGTGCGCCTTTTTCCATCTCCTGCGAAGCCGCGTTAAACGCCTTACAGAATTCCATAATATTCAGACCGCGCTGACCCAGCGCCGGACCGATTGGCGGCGAAGGCGATGCGCTTCCCGCCGGCACCTGAAGCTTCAGGTATCCATCAATTTTCTTGGCCATAATAAATGCCTTTGTCTGCGCCCCTTGCGGAGCAATTGCGCCCCTGACGGGGCATTTCATCTACAGCTTGCGCTGCGCTCAAAGACCTGCGTGGTGCGGATTTGGAAGCCGGCCAGGCCCCTCACCTCCCACACAGATTTTACGGATCAGACCTTTTCGACCTGTCCATATTCAAGATCCACCGGCGTGGCACGCCCGAAGATCGAAACTTCCACTTTCAGGCGGGCGCGTTCTTCGTCCACCTCTTCCACTGTGCCGCTGAAGGATGCGAACGGTCCGTCGGAGACGCGCACATTTTCGCCAACTTCGAACATCACCGATGGCTTCGGACGATCGACGCCCTCCTGCACCTGGTTCAAAATCCGGTCAGCCTCTTTATCAGTGATCGGCATCGGCTTATTATCGGTTCCCAAAAAGCCGGTGACCTTCGGGGTATTGTTGATCAGGTGAAACGCCTGATCGGTCATTTCCATACGGGCCAGCACATAGCCGGGGAAGAATTTGCGCTCGGCATCAACCTTCTTGCCCTTGCGCACTTCCACAACCTTCTCGACAGGCACCAGGATCTGCTCAAACAGGTGCTCAAGCCCCTTTTGACGCGCCTGTTCCTCAATCGAGGCCACAACCTTCTGCTCGAAATTCGAGTAGGCGTGAATAATGTACCACCGCATAGCCATGGATTGTCCGAACTCCGTTAGGAACGATTAGCCGAAGAGGAAGCCTGTGCCGTAGCTCAGGACCTGATCAACCAGAAAGAAAAATACAGCAAATATGAACACAAGAACCAGCGTCATCACGGTGGTAACACCGGTTTCCCGGCGCGTCGGCCAGACAACCTTTGCCACTTCCGCCCGCACTTGCTGGAGAAATGTGAATGGATTCGTTTTTGACGCCAACGTGATTTCCTCAAACAATGTGCGGGGTACAAGCCGCATCACCTTGTTTTCAAACAGCAATCAGGCGCGCCAAGCATTAAGCACACTCAACGCACCTCAATTAATTGATGCTTATTTATTGCAGGAGCGACCTAAGTGCAAGATGCGTAATGGATTTTCTGCAAATTCTGTGCCGTTTTTTTTACGCCACTTTGCACGGCCCAAAAACTTGATTCCATTTTTTGCCACGATAGTCTCTTAGCCTGTCGCCATAATTGCCGTTTTCCGAACCGGTGACAAGCAAAATGCGGGGTGTCACATGTGTGCTTCAATGCTGGGCTCAGGCTCAACACCAAAAATATCGCTTGTTGCTCTTGGCTTGCTCGCTGGCTGTTTTGGAGGCGAGCAAATCTCGCAGATCCCGCCAGAAACCACAGCACTTAAGCAGGGATTGGGCCGCGTTGCGGTCTATCGCGCCAGCGGGTTCGGCCGGACAATTCAGTCGGTGGTCAAAATCGATGGTGTTGAAACCGGTCGATGCAAACCGGGCAAAGCGTTTTTCATCGACACCACGCCCGGCCAACACAGGCTGAGCGCGCAGGTTGACGCCAAAACCCATCGCGACGTGCTGGTCGAGGAAGGCCAGACCACTTACCTCAAATGCGTCGTGAAAACCGGCTTTGTCTACGCAGTGCCCCATTTGGTTGAGGTGGAGCCGGCAATCGCAATGCCAGAAATATCAAAGCTGAAACTGGCCGGCCGATATTGATTGCGGTGTGTGGCTCAAATGCCACGGCGACGAGAGGAAATTGGCATGAAGGTTCTCATCATCGGAGCAACCGGCGATGTCGGATCAGCCATTTGCAGAGAACTTGCAGACCGTCACGAACTTATCAGGGTCGGACGAAAATCAGGCGATCTGCAAGTTAACGCCTATGACCCCGGCTCAGTTCAAAGATTGTACCGCAAGGTGGGCACCATCGACGCGGTGGTGTCCGCCGTTGGTATTGTCAGGTACAGGCCGTTGGACAAACACACGTCAGCCAGCATGTTTTTCGGCCTGCAGCGCAAAGTTATGGGCCAAATTAATCTGGTAGTTTATGGGCGAAACAATGTATCCGCCGGTGGCTCTTTCACGCTGACCAGTGGTGTTCTCGACGTTGAACCGACCCGCGAGGGAGTCGCAGCATCGACCGCCAATGGTGCGTTGGCCGGATTCATCAGGGGGGCAGCCATCGAAATGGACAGGGATGTGAGAATCAATGCCGTTGGTCCAGGCCTGTTGGACGTATCGGCGGCTCAATACGGCGCGATGTTCCCAACCCAGATTCCAGTCGACTCAGAAAAGGTCGGACAAGCATATGCAAATTGCGTCGAGGGAACATTTACCGGAAAAGTTGTGAGGGTGACGTAACAATCTCCGCACCGTGTTTATCACGACAATCAGTTGACAGGGTCTATCAGCTGATCACGCTTTGGCCGGCAAAATTGCCCCTTGGCATTCACCAAAACCAATCCGGTAGCCATCCCCCTGGGCATGGCCACGCAGGGTCAGCCGGTCGCCGTCTTCGATAAAGGTACGGGTTGCGCCGCAATCCAATGTCAGCGACTCCTTGCCACCCCAGCTCATTTCCAGCAGCGACCCCAGCGAGGACTTATCCGGCCCTGAAATAGTGCCGGAGCCCAGCAGGTCACCACAATTCATTGCGCATCCTGAACTGGAATGATGGGCCAGTTGCTGGGCTGCGGAATAATACATTTCTCGATAATTGGTTTTCGAGATGATTGTCTCCACTTCTGACCCGGCAGGCTGCATCGCAACCTGCAGATCGATGTCATACAGCATCGGTCCATTTTCCTGCAGATAGGGCAGCAATTCCTTTTCCCGCTCAGGCGTCGACGTGCGGAGCGGCTGCAACGCCGCGGCGGTGACGATCCAGGGGCTTATTGATGTGGCAAAGGCCTTTGCCTGGAACGGGCCAAGAGGCTGATATTCCCAGGCCTGGATGTCGCGGGCCGACCAGTCATTGAGCACCACATAGCCAAATATCGCCGCATCTGCTTCCTCGACAGACAGCGGCTGCCCCATAGTGCTGGACGTTCCGACTATGGCGCCCATTTCCAGCTCGATATCCAGACGCCGGCTGGCGGCAAAAATGGGCGTCTCGTGTTTCGGGCTTTTCAATTGCCCCTGTGGCCGCACGATGTCGGTGCCGGAGACGACGACGGTCGAAGCGCGACCGTTATAAGCGACCGGAATATGCAGCCAGTTGGGTTGCAAGGCATTTTCACGCCCACGAAACATGGTGCCGGCATTTTCTGCATGGTGGCGCCCGGAGAAAAAATCGGTGAATTCTGCGACCTTGAACGGCATCAGCATCTGCACATCCGAAAGTGGGGCCATTGCCACGTTTACTGCAGCCCGGGAATTGGCGTCAGCACCTTCCCCGAGCAGCTCTATCAGCTGATTTCGCACGGCTGCCCAGCTGTCTGGTCCCAGCGCCATAAGCCCATTCAACGCCGGTTGGTCAAATACCGGATCACTTTCACCCGAAATCACCCCTCCCCGTTCCAGTTGTGCCAGGTCGAGTACAAAATCCCCAATCGCCGTACAACAGACGGGCTCAGCGCCATTTATGGCACAGACACCGTAAGGCAGATTGTTCAGCGGGAACGGGCAGTCCGGCGCATTTGCGCTTTCCACCCAGGAGGGCATCAGGGGCATGTGATTTTCCTAAACTCTAGTTCTCGCGTGTCGGGCTCACTTCAGGCCGGGCGTGCCATCGAATTTGCGATCCAGACCTTCCCAGCAGTCGATATAATCATCCTGCAACGTGTCCAGCTCGGCTGCAAATTTGGTCAACTGTTGTGGGAAGCGGGTTTCGAACATGAAGGCCATGGTATTTTCCAGTTTGGTCGGCTCCAGCTTGCCATAGGAGGCTTTTTCAAAGCCGGTATAGTCAGGACCGTGGGGTAGCATCAGATTGTGCAGGCTCATGCCGCCCGGCACGAAGCCTTCTTCCTTGGCGTCATACTGCCCGTAAATCAGTCCCATAAATTCGCTCATGATATTGCGGTGATACCACGGTGGTCGGAACGTATCTTCGCCCACCAGCCAGCGTGGTGGAAAAATCACAAAGTCTATATTGGCCGTGCCTTCTTCGCCAGACGGTGCCGTCAGCACCGTGAAAATCGACGGATCGGGATGGTCAAATGAGATCGCACCGACAGGCGAATAGGTGCGCAGGTCATATTTGTAAGGGGCATAATTGCCGTGCCAGGCCACCACATCGAGCGGCGACTGGCCGATCTCGGTCAGATGGAAGGAACCACACCATTTTACCGTCAGCCGGCAAGGCAATTCCTTGTCTTCGTAGGCCGCCACCGGGGTTTTGAAATCGCGCGGATTGGCAAGGCAATTGGCACCGATCGGACCGCGATCCGGCAACGTGAACTTTGCCCCGTAGTTTTCGCAGATATAGCCACGCGCCGCCTTGTCATCGCCCCCCAATGTGACCTTGAAAATCATGCCGCGAGGAATGATGCAGATTTCTGATGGTTGCAGATCCATAATCCCAAGCTCGGTGAATACGCGGATCGAGCCATGTTCCGGCACCAGCATCAACTCACCATCGGCGTTGAAGAAATAGTCGTCGTCCATATCCTTGTTGAAGGCATAAATATGGGCGGCCATGCCCGACTGGCTCAATGCGTCACCTGCCGTGGTCATGGTCGCAACCCCTTCGACAAAGGTGGTCGGCTGGTCCGGCGGCGGCAACGGCACCGGCGACCAGCGCAACTGACCCAACGCCAGGCCGTGTTTGACCAAATGCGGGGCAGTTTTCCAGCCGGGCATGTCAATCTCGCTATAGCGCCCGGAATGGCGCACGCCCGGCCGGATCCGGTAGAGCCAGGAGCGTTCATTGGTACCGCGCGGGGCCGTGAACGGCGAGCCTGACAATTGTTCCGCGTAAAGACCATAATTGCAGCGTTGCGGCGAATTACGCCCCTGTGGCAAGGCGCCGGGCAGGCTTTCGGTTTCAAAATCATTGCCAAAGCCGGGCATATAGATGGGTGAATTCGAAGCGCTCATCGGGCTACCTCCAACAGAACAGATTTGTTACATTTGTGACCATTGATTTTGTAACCATCAAGGCCCCCATGTCAGATTCTCAGATTCAACCTCCCCTTCATTTTGACCTGGAAAACTTCCTGCCCTTTCGCCTTCATCAGGCGTCAGAGGCCGTCAGTCAGTCGTTTCGCGCAGTCTATCGTGACGAATATGGCATGACCCGCAGCGAATGGCGGGTGCTGGCCCATCTGGGTCAATATGGTGCCATGACGGCAACGGAAATTGGCCACGCCGCCAGTCTCCACAAGACCAAGGTATCCCGGGCGGTCTATTCACTGGAAAAAAGACGCTGGCTGTCGCGCGCACCGGATCAGCGGGACCGTCGGGTTCAAATTCTCAGCCTGACCAAATCGGGTCAACATGCCTATTCGCGCCTCGGTGCGCGGGCGCAATCCTACAACCAGGCCCTGGCCGATCGGCTGGGCAAGGACAGGGTCGCCACAATCATCCAGCTTGCCGATGCTCTCCAACGTGCGGTTGAAAATCCGGGGCGTCTGGGGTGAAGTTGAGATCAACCATGGCAGCCCCAATGCTGTGCTCTCAGTTTAATCGTGGCAGTTCGTGTCAGCCGTTTTATGATCCGTCGTCCTTGCTGATCGGCAACGACAATGTGGATTTAATCGTATCAAGCACGATGGCGGTTTTGACGTTCTGCACCGCCTTGTGGGGCAAAAGCACTTCGCTGATAAAACGCGACAGCGACTTCAGGTCCGGCGACACCACTTTGATGGAGTAATCCATCTCGCCGGTCAGCGAAAACGCCTCCTGAACATTGTCCAACTTCGACAGCAATTGGCGAAATTGGTCGGCATTGTCATCATCATGGGAAGCCATCGTCACCGAGATGATGCTGGTCAGGCCAACGCCGACTTTTTCGGGATCCACAAGGGCCGTGTAACCACGGATGATTCCCCGCTCCTCAAGGGAGCTGCGGCGGCGGGAACATTGCGAAGCTGACAAGCCAACCGCTTCTCCCAATTCCCCATTGGTGAGACGACCATCGCCCTGAAGGGCACGAACAATCTTTCGATCAAATCCATCCATATTAAGCTCTATCATTCATATTCTTATCAGAAACTGCACGTTTCGTGCACATGATGTGATTTATTCGCACATTTTACAAGATAATTGCGCGCACATGTCGCTATAATCAGCGCATCTGATTTTCCGGAGCAATTGCCATGGGCCCCTTTCCACATCACGCACCAAAAGCTGTCGTCTCGAAACAGAACCCCGTCGGCACCGACGGGTTTGAATTTGTTGAATTTGCCCATCCGGATCCGGCGGAGCTTGAAACCCTGTTTGCCCGCATGGGCTATCAGCCTGTGGCCCGTCACAAGAGCAAGGCCATTTCGGTCTGGCGTCAGGGAGACATCAACTACCTGATCAACAGCGAACCAGGCTCCCACGCCATGGAGTTTGTTGATGCCCATGGCCCATGCGCCTCTTCGATGGCCTGGCGGGTGGTCGATGCGCAGAAGGCTTTCGACCATGCCGTGAAACTGGGCGCCGAACCCTATTTGAAAGACGACAAGGCGCTGGACGTGCCGGCGATTGTCGGCATTGGCGGATCACTGCTCTATTTCATCGACACTTATGGCGATGCCGGCAGCGCCTATGACGCTGAATTCGATTGGTTGGGAGAGCATGACCCGAAGCCAGACGGCATCGGCTTTTATTACCTCGATCATCTCACCCACAATGTCTATCGCGGCAATATGGACACCTGGTGGCACTTTTACCGTGACTTGTTCGGCTTCACTCAGATCCATTTCTTCGACATTGAAGGCAAACTCACCGGCCTGATCAGCCGCGCCATCACGTCACCCTGTGGCAAAATCCGCATTCCCCTCAATGAAAGCACGGACGACAAGAGCCAGATCGAATCCTATCTGCGCAAATACCAGGGCGAAGGCATCCAGCACATTGCCGTTGGCACTGACGGCATCTACGACGCCACTGACAGGCTTGCAGAAAATGAACTGAAATTCATGCCAGGTCCTCCTTCTGCCTATTACGATCTCAGCAAGGACCGGGTGAGCGGCCACAGCGAACCGTTAGACCGGATGCGCAAACATGGCATATTGATCGACGGCGAAGGCGTGATCGACGATGTCAACGGCAACCGCATGACACGCATTCTGCTGCAAATTTTCTCCAAGACCGTGGTCGGACCGATCTTTTTTGAGTTTATTCAGCGCAAGGGAGATGAAGGTTTTGGCGAAGGCAATTTCCGCGCTCTGTTTGAAAGCATCGAAGCCGAACAACTGCGCACCGGCGAACTGAAACAGGATGACGCTGCCTGACGGCGTGGCTGCCGCCGCTGTCGCCGCTTATTGGGTCATGCAGGTTTTCAGGGAACTGGCGACGCCGCGTACAAGTTGACCATACATGTCCGGCCCGGCCTCGATGTGAACACCGAGCGGGTCGATTGTGCTGAGGCGCAGATCGGTATTGGCGATGACTGCCCGCCAGGCATTGGCGTCGAATTGGGGTTCTGAAAAGACGCATTTGATGTTCTGTGACTTCACCCGCGCCTGCAAGTCGCGCAGGCGTCTGGCACCCGGCGAGACTTCCGGATTGATGGTCAGTGACCCGGCGCTTTCCACACCAAACCGGTGCTCAAAGTGGCCATAAGCATCGTGAAACGCCATGAACTTCATGCCTTTCAGGGACGATAACTCCGCCGCTATTTCAGCCGTCAATGCTTCGATTTTCTGCCTTGTGCTGATGACGTTGCGGCGATACAAATCAGCGTTTTCAGGGTCCAATGCGGCGAGCCCTTCGGCAATATCGCCAACCATTGCATGGGCATTCTCCGTATCAAGCCAAATGTGAGGATCCCTGGCAGCACCTTTGACAGCGTGATCGTCATCAACGCCGCCATCATCGCCGTGATCGTCGTCGTGATGATCATGACCGCCTGATTTCACATGGTGGATGCCCTTGGCTTCCATCAGTTCGATGGATTTCGCATTGGGGGCAATCGATCGAAGTGATTTTTCCAGGAAAACTTCCAACGAATGGCCGACCCAGATTACCGCATCGGCGTCCTGAAGAATGGCAGCTTGCGAGGGCTTGAGACTGAATGAATGGGGAGACTGGTTGCCGTCGAGCAACAGTTTCGGCTCCCCCACGCCACGCATAACACTTGCCACCAGTGAGTAGATTGGCTTGATCGAAACCACTACATTGGGCTCAGCAAAGGCCGGAACAGCAGTTGCTGCAGACGCCGCCAACAAAGATGAAACGGCCATCAAACGACGCACAGCAGACATCATATTCCTAAATCTGGCACCGTAGCCGAATGCAATGACAAAACTTTCGCCGTTTGTGTAATAGTATAACATATGACATACAAGGCCAAATTGAATCAAAAAGTCAGAAGATGACAGATAACGCCCTCATTCGACTCAATAATGTAGGCCTGGAGCGCGGTGGCAGGTGGCTGGTGCGGGGGGTGAGTTTTGACATTCTGCCGGGCCAGATCGTCACCCTGATCGGCCCCAATGGATCAGGAAAATCGACCACCGCAAAGCTAGCCATTGGTGTTGAGGCTCCGTCCGAGGGCAAAGCAACGCGCCGCACCGACCTGCGCATCGGCTACGTACCACAAAAGCTGAATGTCGACTGGACATTCCCCCTCTCCGTTGAGCGGTTCATTCACCTGACCGGACGCATCCAAAAGAAAGCCTTCGACAACGCTTTGGAGATGACGGGAATCAAACGTCTGCGCCATGAGGCAGTCAACAATCTGTCCGGCGGCGAGTTTCAACGTGTATTGCTGGCCCATGCCATTGCACGCCGCCCCAATCTGCTGGTGCTCGATGAACCGGTCCAGGGCGTCGATTTCAACGGTGAACTTGAGCTCTACGATCTGATTGGCCAGATTCGCGATCACTTAAATTGTGGTGTTCTGTTGATTTCCCATGATCTGCATCTGGTGATGGCGGCGACCGATCTGGTCATTTGCCTCAACGGCCATGTGTGCTGTCAGGGATCACCCATGGCTGTGGCCGAAAGCCCGGAATACCATCAATTGTTCGGCGCCCGCGCCTCGGGTCTGGTCCGCTATCAGCATCAGCACGATCATACCCACCTGCCCGATGGTCGCGTGCTGCATCGCGACGGCAGCGTCACCGATCATTGCCATCCAGATGACGGTCATCATCATGATGATGGTCACCGGGAAGATGACAAGCCAGCCGCGCGGAGTGATGCGCATGTTGGATGATTTCTTCACCCGCGCCCTGATCACCGGCATTGGCGTCGCTTTGGTCGCTGGTCCGCTAGGATGTTTCATCGTCTGGCGACGGTTGGCCTATTTCGGCGATTCCCTTTCCCATGCCGCATTGCTGGGCGTCGCCTTCGGCCTATTAGCCGACATAAACCTGACACTATCCGTGCTTGTGGTCTGCATCGCTGTCTCTGCCATTTTATTACTGCTTCAGAGTCGTTCCAACATCTCCTCCGACGCTCTGCTCGGCATCTTTTCCCATGGCGCGCTATCCCTGGGGCTGGTGGCACTGGCGCTGACTTCCTGGATACGCATTGACGTGATGGGCCTGTTGTTCGGTGACATTCTGGCGGTCTCGAAGACCGACATCCTGTTCACCTATGTCGGGGGCGCCGTCATTCTCGGCATTTTGATACTGATCTGGCGACCGCTATTTGCCGCCACGGTCAATCGAGAACTGGCAGAGGCTGAAGGCATGAAACCGGCGCAGACGAATATCATATTCACGCTGCTAACCGCAGCCGTGATCGCCCTGTCAATCAAGATCGTCGGCGTCCTTTTGATCACCGCCCTGCTTATCATCCCGGCAGCGACGGCCCGGCGGATTGCATCAACGCCGGAAACCATGGCCATCTTGGCCTCGCTGGTGGGCGTCTTGTCTGTGATCAGCGGTCTCTATGGGTCGCTGCAATGGGATACGCCTTCGGGACCAAGCATTGTTGTCGCCTGTGTCCTGCTGTTCGCCATCAGCCAATCGCCGCTTGGAAAATTGTTTTCAGCAACCAAAGGCCATTCAGGAAAGGAAACGCCATGAGTTCCAGTCAGCCGTCCCCTTCCCTCACCCGCAACCAGGAACTGGTGCTGGCAAGTCTGCATGACGCGAGCACCCCGCTGAGCGCCTATACGATTCTGGACAATCTGCGCGGCGAAGGTTTTCGCGCGCCACTACAGGTCTACCGGGCATTGGAAAAACTGATCCAGATTGGACTTGTACATCGGTTGGAAAGCCTCAATTCCTTTGTCGCCTGCCAGCACAGCGACTGCGATCATCACAAGGCGATTGCCTTTGCCATCTGCGATTCATGCGACAGTGTCGCGGAACTGACCGATTCAAAGCTCTCCTCCATGGTGCGGGCCCTGTCTGACGACAGTCATTTTCAGCTGGAAAACTCGATCGTTGAACTTCGGGGAAAATGTGAAGCCTGCGCCTCGGGCCAGCAAAAAGACAGCTGACGCCAAAGGTCGATCAAGAGGCAAAGGGACACTTGCCCACCATCGCCCCGGGCTTCTCGCCATAAATATGCTCGACACGGGTATTGCTGTGCGCCTTGTGAACATGTTTGCGAATGCGGAACAACTGCCCCAACGGGCGCATTTCCGGCAACGTATTCCAGGCGTTGAACTGCAGTGGTGACCAGGCGAACTGTTCTGCCAAACCGGCATCTGCCTTCAGGGTCAGCTGCCCAACTTTGACATAGGGTGCCTTGGTTTCATCCCAGGCAAGGTCGCAATATTCCGCCGCCATAACCGCTTTGGGCGGGTCGCCCAGTTTTGGTTCAGCAATGCAATCCGGCGTTGCCAGTTGAACGCAGAGGTCGAAACTAGCCTCCTGCCCCTCGGCAAGCCAGGAATCCATGGCCTGTTTGTGGGGAATGGTCGGGTCCTTGGACAGATCAATGGCGGCAACCTTGTGTGCCTGATTTGGCATCAGAGAAAACTTCATTGCCCCATCCCCAAGCAAATAGGGACCTGACGAAAAATACGGTTTGCCTGCCCATCCCGATGTGTTGGCAGGCGGTTGTTGAATGGGCTTCATCAACTGGCCAACCGTTTTCAGCACATTTGCGAAAATGCCCAGGTTTCGCCAGTTTGACAGCGTCTTCAGCGTCGCCATGGAAGGCGGCTTGAGCGTTTTCGCCAGGTCCAGTTGGTGGGCATCACGGGCAAAGAACTGGCGGCCAGATCCGTTTTCTTCCATCACCCCTTCCGCCAGCAACAGATCAAGCTCCATCGCCTCACCGTCTTTGGCATAGACATTTGGAACAGCTGTTGGGTAACTGAGCTTGACCGCCATTCGATTGACCGCGAATTTCAGGTCAGGGTCTTTGGTGAAATTGGGCCGGCAGACCGCCGGATAGGACGCATTTTGAGCAAACAGTCCCACCCGAAACCGCTCTGGCAATGCTTCAACAGAATCGATCACCAAATCGCCCTGCAACAGGCCGGTTGTGTGGCCCCAATGGGGTTCATGGAAAGCAGGATCATCAATGCCGGCACCTTTTTTCAACCGTTCGGTGTCGGCAGAAAAGGCCGCGCTGATGCGCTTTGCCATGGCCTCCTCTGAATCATCTATGATCTCACGCGGCTTGAGATATCCATCAATGACTTCATCAGCCGGCAAATCTGCCGCGAACTGCCGCTGATAGGGTGACCGGACCACAAGGCCGTAAAGAATATAGGCGGCCGCAATAACCAAAAGAACCCACACAATTGTCATGGATTATGCTCCCAACTTCCATCAACTGCCCCGCCTGAACACATTAGCCCAGCCGGAAATGGCGTCAAACTCCCATGACCTGGGAAACCACCACGGGCGCTTTGATACCCTTCAACATCAATTCCCCGTAGGGCTTGATGTCAAAATCACCGTCGACAGCGGCAAATGCCCGTGGGCTGAGAAGGATTTCGCCGTCCTTCGCCTCATCGCACAGGCGGGCCGCCACATTCACCGTCGTCCCTGAGGCGGTATATTCATAGCGACCTTCCGATCCGACCATGCCAACCGTCGCATAGCCAAAGGAAATGCCGAGACCAAAGCCGAGTTGATGTCCCATGCGTTTCCACGCCAGACATTGCTGCTTCATGTAGTCACGCATGGCCAGCGCCATGCGCACAGCATCTCCGGCTGGGTCATCACAGGGAAGCGGATCATTGAAAATCGCCATGATCCCGTCACCTGCCCTTTGATCAACTCCGGCACCGTGTTCACCCAGCAGATTGCCCATCGCCTCGTGATAGGTCTGCAGCACGTCGATGGTTTCTTCCGGTTCTGCCGACTCGCAAAAGGTGGTGAAACCACGAATGTCGGCAAATACTGTCGCGATCAGTGCCCGGTGGGAACGCAACAGCTTTTCGTCACCCTCCGAGACAACCGCATCGGCAACCGCTGGCGGCAAAAATCGCTTCAATCGGCTGATGCGCTCGATTTCACCCACCTGTTGCTCGACCCGGTTTTCAAGGTCGGCATTAAGCAATTGAACCTCTCGGGTAGTTGCCTGCAAGGCCTTGTACTGACGCACGTTCTCAACCGCGATTACGGCGTATTCCGCAAACATTTCAGCGAGCGCGATGTCGTTTTGGGAAAAGGGTGAAACCACTCGACGATAGAGGAAAATCCCACCAATCGACGTTTCCCCCAATATCAAGGGAACATAAAAGGAACTGCGGACGCCTTCCAGCGCCACGCTTTGGGCACGAACACTGTCGCTCGCGCCATACAGGCTGGGATCTGCAAGATCATCGACATGGATGGTGCGCATTTCAACCATTGCCCGGGCCGCCACATACCGTTCGGGATCCAGTTCTGGCGGATTTGCCTGGATAAATTTTACAAAGTCCGGTTTGGCACCTAGCCCAGCTTTGAAATGATAGTGCTTGCGATCTTCACTGATGATCCCAAGCGCCGCCAAAGGAGCATCGCACATTTGAGAGGCATATTTTATGATGACATCAAATACTGGTTGCTCATCATCGCGCGAAAGATTGATGGTTTGAAGAATATCGCGCAGCGCGACCTCCAACAGCCCTTCGTCGCGCACCTGCCCCTTTTGTGACCTGTCATTCTCGCTCTCGCCGGTCACAATTTGCCCCTTTCATGAACCACGCTCGGCAACACCATAGGTCACCGGGTGCAGCTAGACCAGATTGAGAATATTGAGCAGGCCCTCCGGAGTTCAGGCATTGGCATATTTATCACCGACATCTTCGCGTACGGGATGGGTGTCGTAGAATATCGACATGGAAGCAAATTTGCCGCTGGGGGCGAATTTGAAATAATCAACGCCCTGAAAAACAATCTGCTCGCCACTGGCCAAGGTCCAGTCATATTCAAAATGGGCCGCGGCACTGTCGCCGTTTTCCCCCAACAGAACATCAAATACCGTCAACTTGCTGGCGGCGGAGGCGGAGCCCAGTTTGGCGAAAAAATCTGAAGCCTTCATTTTCCCCAAAAACGGCGACAGTACGAAGGCCTCCTGTTCAAACATATTGATGATTCCGTCGATGTCCGAGGCGGTCATCAGCTCAAAATAGCGGCGAATGTAATCCGTCTTCTGCTGCGGCGTCATGGGCCATCTCCTTCAAGAAAAATGGGAAAACACTCAGTTGAATGCCGGGTTATTCTTCTTCGTCCAACTGCTCTTTGACCGCCGTTGCCAGCTGTTTCAGCGAATAAGGTTTGGGAATGAAACCGAATTTTCCAAGTTCAGACTCCGGCAGGTTTTTCTCAAACGCATCTTCCGCGTAACCGGAAGCGAAGATAAACGGCACCGTATTGCCCATTTTACGCACCGCATCCAGCAGCGATGGCCCGTCCATTTCCGGCATCACCACGTCAGAGACAACCAGATCGACTTCGTCCCCCATTTCCTCGATCAGTTCCAGCGCAATGGCTCCATTTTCCGCCTCGTGGACTTCATAGCCACGCGCCTGCAGGGTTCGTGACCCGACTGCCCGCACTGCGTCTTCGTCTTCGACAAATACAATAGTGGCGCTGCCAGCCAGGTCCTTGGGCTTCTCTTCCTTTTTCTCAGCGACCTCTGCAGAAGCCTCAATCTCTGCCGCGCTGGGGACGTGACGCGGCAGGAAAATGCGGAAACTGGTGCCCTTGCCGACTTCGGAATCAGCATAGATGAAACCACCGGACTGTTTGATGATACCGTAGACGGTTGAGAGCCCAAGCCCGGTCCCTTTGCCGACATCTTTGGTGGAGAAAAACGGATCAAAAATTTTGTCCATCACCGTCTGGCTCATGCCTGTACCGGTGTCTTTCACCTCGATCATCACATATTCAGCCAGCGGCATTTCCTTGCGGAAATGTTCCTTTTCAATCTCCTCCGGCGTCAGGTTCCTGGTGGCAATCGTCACCGTGCCGTCGTCAGCATCGGTATCGTTGATTGCGTCGCGGGCGTTGACGCAAAGATTGACGATAACCTGCTCGAACTGGCCGATATCGGCTTTCAGAGGCCACAAATCGCGGCCGTGCTGCATTTCCAGATTGATCTTGTCGCCAACCAGTCGCGCCAGCAGCATGCGCAGATCAGCCAACACATCCGGCACAGAAAGGGTTTGCGGACGCAAAGTCTGGCGACGGCTGAAGGCCAGCAATTGCCGCACCAGCGAGGCCGCCCTGTGGGCATTCTGCTTGATATTCATAATGTCAGGGAACGACGGATCGGACGGACGGTGATTAGACAGCAACAGGTCTGAGAAGCCGATAATCGCCGTCAGCACATTATTGAAGTCATGGGCAATACCGCCGGCCAATTGGCCAACGGCTTGCATTTTCTGACCCTGAGCCATCTGCCGTTCAAGCGCCTTTTGCTCTGTCATCTCAATTGCATAGAGAATGGCCCGCTCCTGCTTCTCGCCATTTTCAGCTTCAGCCTCCCCGTCAGCAACAGCGCTGATGAAATAGCGGATCGAGCAGTCTTCATTGTCGATCTGGGCAGCCACACCGGGCAGAACTGAATCGACGAATTCGATTGTCCCCTTGCCTTCATTGGCCTCTTCCATGGCCTTCAGCAGAGCCGGCGCTTCGTTTTCTCCGCACAATTGATCGATTGTGATGCCGTCTTTTTGATGCCGCTGGGCTTTTGCCAGAACTTCGGCAAACAGGCGCTGGAACGGTGCGTTTGACTGGACCATGGTGCCGTCTTCAGCAAAGGATGCGATGGCAATCGGCGTATTGTTGAAAAAGCGGGTGAAACGGACTTCCGCGGCACGCAGTTCTTCGGAAATCCCCTCGCCTGCACTGCGGTTGAGCACCAATGTGCGGGTCGCGCCGGGTGCGCCGTCGGGAGCAAATGGCACTTTGTGGTAAAGCCGTACCGGCAGGCTCTGGCCATTTGATCTTGCCAGGTCCAGGTCGACAACAGCTGTTTTGCTTTCCCCCGGTTCTACTTCCAGCGTGTTCAACAAGGCCATGCCATCGCCAAGCACCAGGCTTTCCATGTTGACGGTGCCCGGCTTGAACTGAGTCAGATCAATCCCCAGCCAGTCCGCCAAGGTCGCGTTGATATACATAATGGCACCATCGGACTGAGCCGAGAAAAAGCCCGCTGGCGCGTGATCGAGATAATCAATGGCGTGCTGCAGTTCCAGAAACACGCTTTCCTGACGCAACCGTTCCTGGGTCACATCGCTGATCTCCCAGACCAACAGCGGTTTCTTGTAGTCCGGATGGTCCAGGGGGCGGGCGCTGATGCGGTACCAATGGGGTGTCTGGCTCCCTCGGCCACCATTCATGTTGCGCACGTCCTGAATCATGCGAAATTCCTGGGTGTCGGACTGACCGTTGCGGACCCGTTGGTTCATTCGATAGACGATTTCAGAGGCTTCATCCGAGCTGGAAAAGGCCCGTTCAACTGTCGCAACATCGCGGGCGTTTTCAGCGCCGGTCAACTCACCATAGGCATGGTTGGCATAGACGATACGGCCTTCCCAGTCAGTCACCACCGCCCCATGGTTCAGCCCATCAACAAAAGCCCGGGCAAATCCGTCTCCCTTGTTGCGTGACGACAGGTGCACAAATCCGATGGCCACCGTAAACAGAAAAAAGACGCCGATCATCGACAGGAAAGCCAGCAGCGCCAAGGTCACCTGTTTGGCCATCGTTTCGGGCAAAATCGTAAACAGTCCCACCAGGCCCAAGAGCAGCAGCCCGACAAGCAGGAGACGACCGATATTGCCGCCCCGTTCAGCCCGGTCGATCAGCGGTGTTTTACCGGATTCAGAGGGTTTTGCAGTCGATTTGCTTGCCAGTTTACCCGCTTTTCCAGAGCCGGTCGGCTGGTCGGAAGGACCCAAAGGAGCGGAATCCACATCGGCGGAAGGCTGCTTGAGGGCCTCACTCATAAGCGAATCACTTTCTAGTCCAATAAGCCGTTCAATTCTTGAATCATATTCAACAGCCGGTGAAAAGCCCAATCACCGGGCTTGAACACCCATGCAATAGATTGCTATCGCCTATGTGTAGCCTGGCAACCCGACATTGACACATTTGCAATCTACAGCGTTACCGAATTGTTTAGAGGCTTGCTTTACAAACGCGTAACCATGAGTCTGAAACGGCTCTGACAAAGCCTCGACCAGCCGCCCGCTGACATTTTGGCGGCGGACCAATATGGACGGATATTTAAATGTACCAGTTTTTCACCTCAGACCTTTTTGGCATTCCCGTGGAGACCGCCAACTGGATTGCCAATGGCGCAGTCGCACTGGTCGTCCTCTTCTTCATTTATCTGTTCTACAGAATGTTCTCCCGGCCGCGCATGGCTTCCGGTCGCCGCAGCAAGAATGCCAGACTGGCCATCACTGATGCCGCTTCGATTGATGATCGTCGCAGGATCGTGCTGGTGCGCCGTGATGACGTTGAGCATCTTATCATGATCGGCGGCAGCAATGATCTGGTCATAGAATCCGATATCAACAAGGCCCATGCAGGTCGCCCGGCCGCTCCTCTGGCCGATCCGTCAATGGCATCACCCGCCAGAAAGCCCGCTCCGCCTGCCGCTCCAAGGCCAGCACCGCCGGCAGCAGCAACCAACCGTCCACCAGCTGGCCCGCCGCCGCGCTCTGCCCCAAATCCCGCAGCTCCGGCTGCCAAACCGGGCTCAGACCCTGCCAGATCGGCACCGACAGGAGCCGTAAGCCCGCCGCCTTCCCCACTGGGTTCTTCGTCCTCTTTATCCTCGCCACCGCCACGAGCGCCGTCGTCACCATCGACGCCATCGTCGTCGCAGTCGCCGCTATCTGCTTCAAAACCAGCCGACGGCCAGCGAGACACATCTTCGCTGTTGGGCCGGGTCAGCAACAAACCGGCCGATGGGGCAGACAAATCAAAAAGTTCGGTGGGAGACAATATGGAATCCCTGCTGACAGAGATCACCACAAAGAAGTAATTCAGACACAAAAAAGGCGGCTCTTGAGCCGCCTTTTTCTTTTAAATTCATTGATTTCTAGTCGTCTCGGTAGACTTTTTCGCGGCGTTCGTGGCGCTCCTGGGCTTCCAGCGACAGGGTCGCGATTGGCCGCGCATCCAGCCGCTGCAGGCTGATTGGCTCGCCGCTTTCTTCGCAATAGCCATATTCACCGTCATCGATGCGTTTCAGGGCCTGGTTGATCTTCGATACCAGTTTTCTTTGACGGTCGCGCGCCCGCAATTCAATGGAACGATCAGATTCTGACGTTGCCCGATCTGCCAAGTCTGGCGCATTCAGGTTATGCTCCTGCAGGGATTCCACGGTTTCTGCAGATTCGCGCTGAATATCTGAACGCCAAGCCAACAGCTTTTCCTTGAAATAGGCCAACTGGCGCGGGTTCATAAACTCCTCGTCTTCAGAAGGCTTATACTCTTTGGTCTTTGCCGACATAGAAACTCCCTTACCGGATTTAAAAACATGGTGGCCAGTCTCCTCCCCCATGCATTTCTAGCGCCGGTATAACGGCCCTCTCCATCCGCTTCAAGCGCCAAAAATCACTCATTGCCATTGATTTTTGGAGACCTGTTGAAAGAGGCGGAATTTGTACACTTTTCAAGCTGTTGAAAGTGACCGGCAAGTCTGGTCAACTCTGCCACTTATTGGCAAACTGCACTCTTGTCGTTAGGTAACCTGCATGAACAATCTTTACATCCTCCGCCATGCCAAATCTTCCTGGGCACAACCAGGTTTGGGGGATATGCAAAGACCGCTCAACAAACGCGGCACCCGGCAGGTCGCGCGGCTGGAAAAGTGGCTGATTGAGCATTCCATACGTCCCGACCGGATAGTGTGCTCGCCATCGACCCGCACCCAGGAAACCTATCGCGGAATCAAGGCTGCATTTGAAGATGTGCCGCTGGAGATTGTCCCCAGGCTCTATAATGGGCGCATCGAGGATTATCTTGAGGCACTTTGGGCACAGGATGCGCAAAAGATCATGATTATTGGCCACAACCCAACCTGTGATGAACTGGCCCGCTATCTGACAAAACCGGGCAGTCCGGCAGAGGAAAAGCTGATGGCCCATCACTTTGGCACCGCTACCATGGCGGTTTTCAACCTGGAGTTGGAAAATTGGCAGGAAATTGGCCAGGCAAGCGGCTCCCTGGAGATGATGTTGCGGCCCAGAGACCTGGAAAGCAGTTAGGCCGCCCACCTGTAAAGCCACATTTGGCTCCCTATATCGGGTAAAGACGAATTTGGGACTGGCCAGTGAATAAGATTACAACGCTGACAGACGATGCCCGCATTGCCTTTGACAATCTGGCAGATGCAGCAACCGGCCTGTTGGAACCGAATTTGAGATTCGGCGTCACCGGTCTGTCGCGGGCTGGCAAGACGGTGTTTATCACCGCGCTGATCCACAATCTGCTGCATGGTGGGCGCCTGCCGCTGTTTGCAGCCCAGGCAGAGGGCCGCATTTCCAACGCAAAACTGGCCCAGCAGCCTGACGATGGGGTGCCAAGATTTCGCTATGAAGACCACCTGAAAGCCTTGTTGGAAGAGCGCAAATGGCCGCAATCCACCAGCGCCATTTCCGAGCTGCGCATCAAAATCGAGTTTGAATCCGCCAGCAGCTGGTCGCGTACCTTTGGGCGCGGCAGCCTGACATTGGATATTGTCGACTATCCCGGCGAATGGCTGCTCGACCTGCCGCTTCTGGGCAAAAGCTATGAGGAATGGGCAACCGAGGCATTGCAGCTTGCCCGCCTGCCCAACCGCAAGTCCGAGGCAAAGAACTGGCTTAAACTGGCCGATGCAACTGACCCGACCGGCGAGGCCGATGAAATGGTTGCCCGTCAGTTGGCGGAGACATTCACCCAATATTTGCGCGATTGTCGGCAGGACCGCACCGCCTTGTCGACATTGCCGCCGGGCAGGTTTTTGATGCCAGGAGACCTTGAAGGGTCGCCCGCCCTGACTTTTGCCCCGCTAGCGGCGCCTGGTGACGCGGAGGCAGGAGATGAGTCGCTTTATGCGATGATGGAACGACGCTACGAAGCCTATAAAACCATCGTCGTAAAACCTTTTTTCCGTGAACATTTCGCCCGCATAGACCGTCAAATCGTGCTGGTGGATGTGCTGCAGGCCCTCAATGCCGGCTCTGCCGCGGTGACCGATCTGGAAAAAGCCCTGTCTGATATTCTGGGCTGTTTCAACCACGGCAAGCGCAGCTGGCTGACATCCATGTTCACCACCCGAACTGATCGCATCCTATTTGCTGCAACCAAAGCCGATCATCTCCACCATGAAAATCACGACCGGCTTGAGGCAATCCTGGCACGACTGGTGGAGCGGGCCACAAGGCAAGCCGAGTTTGGTGGCGCCGATACGGATGTGGTCGCAATGGCCGCTATACGGGCGACAAAAGAAGCAGAAATTACTGAAAAGAGTGATGTTTTGCCGGTCATTGTTGGCCAACCCCTGGCCGGTGAAAGCATCGGCAAGGAAGTTTTCGACGGTGACACCAAGACGGCGATATTCCCCGGTGACCTGCCGAATGATCCCGCTGATGTGCTCGGTGATGATCATCAGGCCGGCGATCTGAAATTTCTGCGGTTCACCCCGCCAAAACTGGAAAAAACAGTTGAAGGCATGACCCTGTCTCTGCCCCATATTCGTCTTGATCGGGCGCTGGAATTTCTGTTGGGAGATCACTTGAAATGAGTGAAGCGAAAAACTCCACTGCTAAAACACGAGCCCCAAGGGCATTCAGTCTCGACGAGCCGACCGAAGCGGAAGAGCCATCCAAACAGGGTGCAAAACCGTCGAAAAAGCAGAAGAGCTCTGCACGCAAGCCCAAGTCTTTTCCCGAAAGTCCCAAACTGACCGAAATTCCAGACGATGCTGCGCAACGGATGGCTGACGATTTTCAGTCCGATCTGGAGATGGCCAACAGCCTGACGCCGCCGCCGCCGCCACCTGCTGCAACCAGAACGGCACAAAGTCGCTTTGGTTGGGGTCGGCTTTTCTGGGTCGCCCTGGCCGGGCTGATTTCCCTGTCATTGGGCCTATGGATCGATGGGCTGATCACCACACTGTTTGCCCGCAATGACTGGCTGGGATGGCTGGCAGTCGGTCTGGTCGGCCTGCTGGGCCTTGCCTGCCTGGCGCTTGCCTTGCGGGAAATCTGGGGTCTTACGCGCATGGCAAAGATTGACCAATTGCGCAAAGACGCAGCCGATGCGGCAGCCAGGGACGACATGCAGGCGGCCAAAGGTCTCGCCGAGCGATTGACCAATCTTTATTCACACCGGCCCGATACGGCGCGCGGCCGTGCTCTGATTGCCCAGCACAAGGACCAGATCATTGATGGTGCTGACCTTGTGAAACTGATTGAACGCGATCTGATCGTGGCGCTGGACCAACAGGCCCGCAGCATGGTGATGGGCTCGGCCAAGCGGGTCAGCGTTGTCACCGCAGTCAGCCCAAGGGCATTGATCGATGTCGGCTATGTCCTGTGGGAGAATGTGAAGCTTATCCGGCGGATTGCCGATCTCTACGGTGGCCGTCCCGGCTCACTGGGCTTTTGGCGCCTGACCCGCAACGTCGTTGGCCATCTGGCTGTCACCGGCACGATTGCCGTCGGTGAAGGTGTGGTGCAGCAATTGGTTGGTCACGGGGTGGCGGCCAAATTGTCGTCACGGCTTGGCGAGGGCGTGATCAACGGCATGTTGACTGCCCGCATCGGCATTGCAGCCATTGATCTTTGTCGCCCGCTACCGTTTTCCGACCAGACCCGACCATCGGTTTCCGACTTCATGGGTGAGCTGATCAGTCTGGGCGGTAAGAGCAAGACAAGTCCCGATAAGTGAAACAGTTCGTGATGCAAATAAATTAGACATTCCCAAACGGGAAGGATTACGTTAACCATTATCTTTAATACTCTCACGTGAAACAGATCAGGTTTTTATGTAATGAGTTTTCTGGCCTCCCCGCTCAAACCAGCCGCATTACTGGCGCTTGCCATGTCGATGCCGTTGGGCTCTGCCGCTGCCAGCGACTACAGATATTTTAAAAGCGTTCAGGGGAAATGGGCCGGATCCGGACAGATTGTCGCCGGTCCCTACAAAAATACCCGCTTCACCTGCAAACTCGAGGGGGAAGCCCCCGGCCGTGCCGGCATGAAATTGGCTGGCACCTGTCGTGTCGGGCTGTTTTCACAACGCATCGAAGCGACAGTCACCAAACGCGGCAAATCCTATCGTGGCAAGTTCCTGGATGGTGCTGCCGGCAAAGGTCTCGACATCGTCTCCGGGCGCCTGCGTGGAAAGAAACTGGTGCTGGGAATCAAACGCAAACAGCTGCGCGGCACAATGATCGCCAATCTGAAAAACAAAAACTCGATGAACATCACCATTGCAGTGCGCGTCAATGGAGGCCTCACCCCCTTTATCGGCCTCAGCCTCAATCGCAAGGGCGGCGTGCGCAAGACCAGCTACCAGACCGACTAGTCCCTTTTCTGCGTCCACCAGTCGACTTCAGAATCTGCCTGCTCAATCCCATCATCGACCAGTTTGGTAAGCCAGTGGCCAGCCGTGCTGCCATTGATCACCACTTGTGGTGCGATTTCCGCCAGGGGCACCATCACAAATGCCCGTTCCGTGGCGCGCGGATGCGGAATGGTCAGCCGTTGTTCGGTCTGTTCAATCCCTTCAAAGGCGATGATGTCCACGTCAATCGTGCGTGGCCCCCAGCGTACCACGCGCTCGCGCTTACCTTGCCTTTCGGCCTCCTGGCATTTTTCCAGCAAAGCTTCCGGCGCTAATGTGGTGGTGATTTCTGCGCAGCAATTTAAGAACCAGGGCTGATCCTCAAGCCCCCAGGGCGGCGTCTTGTAAATGGCAGAAACGCTGATGACCGAAACCTCTGGATCCGCGTCCAATCCCTGCAAAGCCCGCGCCATGGCGGCCTTCACATCGCCAATGTTGCCCCCCAAACCCAGCCAGGCCTTGCTGAATTCGCTACTCATTCAGGATGACACACAGTGACTTCGACATGGTCGAGAATGCCTGGCACCGGGGCATTGGGCTTTCTGACGGTCACCCTTGCATGGAGGATTTCATCAAAGGCCTCACACAGGCCCTGGGCAATATCCAGCGCCAATGCCTCTATCAGATAGCGGTTGCGCTTGGTCACCAGTTTTTCAATGACAGCAAAGGCCTCACCATAGTGAACCGTACCTTCAATGCGGTCCTCTTCCAAAGCACCGCGCGGTTCGACTTTCAGCGTGGCGTCAACAAAAAACCGCTGACCCAGCTTGGTTTCCTCTTCAAACACCCCATGATGGGCAAAAAAAGCGCAGTTTTTCAGCGTGATCTCATAGGTATGGGTTTTTTCGCTCATGGGGCGTTATCCGGATCAATGACAGCATCGGCAACCGCGAGGGCATCCTTGTTGACCTCTATATCATGAACGCGGAAGATCGCTGCCCCTTTTTGGCGGGCAATGACGCTTGTCGCAGCCGTCGCCGCGCCGCGCTCGCCGGGTTCTCGCCCGGTTATCGCTCCCAGGAAGCGTTTGCGCGAAGTGCCAACCAGCAAGGGGTACCCCAATGAATGGAGACGTTCGAGCTCTCGCAGAATTGGAATGTCATGTTGAATGGAAGGGGCGAAGCCAAATCCGGGATCGAGCAGGATCTTGTCGGCGGCAACGCCGGCCTTGTCGGTAATATTTAGCGAGCGACGTAAGAACCGGACTGCGTCTTTCAGCAGGTCGTCCAGCACATCGCGTTCGCGACGCGTATTCATGATCACCAGTCCCGCACCGGTGTCCGCGGCAACCCGGGCAATATCCGGCTCCCGCTGGCAGCCCCATACATCGTTGACAATATGGGCGCCCGCCTCCACCGCCGATCGGGCGGTTTCAGCACGGTAAGTGTCGACCGAAAGGATGGCGTCCCCATCCTTTGCCAGGGCCTCGATCACCGGCAGAACCCGCCCCTGCTCGGTTTTTGCATCCACCGGTTCGGCATTCGGCTTGGTGGATTCACCCCCAATGTCGATGATCGCGGCGCCGCGGCTCAGCATTTGCCTGGCTCGATCAACCGCCACCTGCAGATCGAAATGCTCTCCGCCGTCAGAAAATGAATCAGGCGTGACATTCAAAACGCCCATGATCACGGCCTTCGGCCCCAGTTCGAGGCTGCGCCCATGGGCCAATTGCCAAAGGCGCGGAGCAAAGGGATCAAGAGGAGCCGTCATTTCAGGCCCGGTCGCGGAACCGGTTGGTGATCGGATAGCGCCGTTCGCGACCAAAGGCGCGACGGGTTATCTTTACACCCGGGGCGGCCTGGCGACGCTTGTATTCGGCGATGTAGAGCAGATGTTCCATGCGCTCGACTGTGGCCCGTTCAAATCCGGTTTCCTCAACGATCTGATCGACCGACTTTTCATCTTCCACGAGCGATTCCAGGATCTTGTCGAGCACCGGATACTCCGGCAGCGAATCCTGATCCGTCTGGCCTTCACGCAATTCAGCAGTCGGCACTTTATCGATGATGTTTTGCGGGATCACCTCCCCGCCGGGGCCAAGGCAGTCTGGCGGCATGTGCTTGTTGCGCCAGTCGGCCAGATCATAGACCTGCATCTTATAGAGGTCTTTGATGGGGTTGTAGCCGCCATTCATATCCCCGTAGAGGGTTGCGTAACCAACTGACATTTCTGACTTATTACCGGTCGTGACAACCATGGAACCGAATTTGTTGGAAATCGCCATCAGGATCACACCCCGCGCCCGGCTTTGCAGGTTTTCCTCGGTTATGCCTTCGTCCGTATCGGCAAAAGTTGCCTTCAGGGCAGACAAAAACCCTTCAACGGGTTCAAATATCGGCACCGTCTCATAGCGCACTCCCAGCGCATCTGCACAATCCTGAGCGTCTTTCAGCGATTCATCGGACGTATAGTGATAGGGCAACATCACACAGCGCACCCGCTCTTCGCCCAGCGCATCAACGCTCATCGCCGCAACGATGGCGGAATCAATACCGCCGGAAAGGCCCAAAACGACATTTTTGAAGCCGTTTTTGTTGACATAGTCGCGCAGGCCCAACACGCAGGCGCGCCAATCACATTGTTTCGTATCGGCAAGTCGTGCCTGCACGCCCCTGTCGCAAATCCATGTCTCATCGCTGCCGCGACGCCATGTGGTAACCACCACACTGCGTTCGAACTGGTTCATCTGAACCGGAATCGATTTATCAAGATTGACGACGAAAGACCCGCCATCAAAGACTAATTCGTCCTGACCACCCAACTGATTGGCGTAAATGATCGGCAATTGGGACTCAATCACCTGTTTCAGCACGACCTGCAGTCGCACATCCATCTTGTCGCGGTAATAGGGTGATCCATTGGGCACCAGCAGGATTTCCGCACCGCTTTCCGCCAGGGTTTCACAAACATCGAGATCGCCCCAGATATCCTCGCAGATGGGAATACCCAGCCGCACTCCGCGGAAATTGAAAGGCCCGGGCATCGGCCCCTGGTCGAATACCCGTTTTTCGTCAAATACGCCGTAATTGGGCAGGTCGACCTTGTGACGCAGGGTTTTGACTTCCCCCTCGTCCATAATGGCAACCGAATTGTGCAAACCGGTTTTGGCATCGCGCCATGGCACGCCGATGGCAATTCCAGGCCCGCCATCGGCGGTATCCTTGGCCAATTCCTCCGCTGCATCCATGCAGCTGGCAATAAAGGCAGGTTTCAAAACCAGGTCTTCGGGTGAATAGCCGGAAAGAAACAACTCCGTATACAGCACCAGATCGGCGCCCTGATTAGCGGCATCCTCGCGGGCTTGTCTGGCCAGGGCCAGATTGCCGGCAACATCGCCAACTGTCGGATTTAATTGCGCAACTGCAATGCGCAGCGTGTCAGGTGCTTTGCTCATAAACGCTATTTAGGCCGCTAACGGGCCGTGGGCAATGCGCGAAATGACAATTGCGCACAAATGACGTCGACTGCGGAAATAGCACGGCCTTTGCTAGTCGTCAGACTGTGGCAATCCGTCCTCAATCTCGTAATAAGCACCTTTGTCGGCCACATGGATATGCCGGTCGAGCTTAATGCCACCAGCATCACCCTCCAGTGATCCAGCCAGGATTGAGGTGTTTTCGCCGCCATTGCGCTGCCAGAATAGGGCTGAGCCACAATCGCTGCAAAAACCGCGCTTGGCGTCGTCAGAGGCGGCATACCATTTCAGACTGCCGGATTGTTCGATCTGCAGGTCACCATTGGCAGCGCTGGTCGCGGCATAAAAATGCCCAGACTGCTTGCGGCACTGGCTGCAATGGCAGGCGATTACTTCGCGCAAGTGGCCTGTGACGGTGAATTTCACACCGCCACAATTGCACGAACCGGCGACCACTTTGGCCATATCAGGCCGCCTGATCGGCTTTGGTCTGACCGTCTTTCTTGCGCTTTAGGCGATCGGCAATCAGGAAGGCCAGTTCCAGCGACTGATCAGCATTCAAACGCGGATCACAATGGGTGTGGTAGCGGGAACCCAGGTCATCATCAGTCACCGCACGGGCACCACCGGTGCATTCGGTGACGTCCTTGCCGGTCATTTCCACATGAACGCCACCGGCAATTGTGCCTTCTGCATCGTGGACATCGAAGAAGCTGTTGACTTCACCCATGACCCGGTCAAACGGGCGGGTTTTGTAGCCGGCAGCTGAAACCGTATTGCCGTGCATCGGATCGCAGGACCAGATGACATTCTTGCCCTCACGTTTCACAGCCCGCACCAGCTCCGGCAGGTGATCCTGCACCTTGTCGTGGCCAAAACGGGCGATCAGGGTCAGACGACCTGGATCGTTTTCCGGAGACAGAATGTCGATCAGCTCCAGCAGACCGTCGACGGTGGTTGATGGGCCACATTTCAGGCCGATTGGATTGTGCACGCCACGGCAATATTCCACATGGGCATGATCAGGCTGACGGGTACGGTCGCCAATCCAGATCATGTGGCCGGAAGTGGCATATGGATCGCCGGTGATCGAGTCTTCGCGGGTCAGCGCCTGTTCGTAGCCCAGCAACAATGCTTCATGGCTAGTGTAGAAATCGGTTTCACGCAGTTTCGGGTTGTTTTCCGGGTCCATGCCGACAGCCTGCATGAAGTCCAGCGTCTCGGTAATGCGCGATGCCAGCTCTTCATACTTCTCCGCCTGGGGCGAATTTTTGACAAAATCGAGGGTCCACTCATGGACGTGGTTGAGATTGGCATAACCGCCCTGGGCAAAGGCGCGGATCAGGTTCAGCGTTGCAGCCGACTGGCGGTAAGCCATGATCTGCCGTTCAGGATCGGGAATACGTGCCTCGGCGGTGAAATCAATACCGTTGACCACATCGCCGCGATAGGATGGCAGGCTTTCTTCGCCCTTAGTTTCCATGTCAGACGAGCGGGGCTTGGCGAACTGACCGGCAATGCGGCCCACTTTAACCACCGGCTTGGACGCGCCAAATGTCAGCACAACAGCCATCTGCAGGAAGACGCGGAAGAAGTCGCGGATATTGTCAGCACCGTGCTCGGCGAAGCTCTCAGCACAATCACCGCCCTGCATCAGGAAAGCTTCCCCCTTGCAGACCCGCGCCAGTTGGTCTCTCAGCGCCCGTGCCTCACCTGCAAATACCAACGGTGGAAAGGAAGCAAGACGGTCTTCGGTGGCCTGCAGCTTGGCCAAATCCGGATAATTGGGCATCTGCAGTGCTGGTTTTGAACGCCAGGAATCGGGGGACCATTTTGCAGCCATGTTACTCACTCCTTGGGCCAGTTCGTGGCCCGTTTAAATTTGCAGGACGTCTTAGAATGTCTTGGGGCAGTTTTGCAAGGAAAACCGTCTGTCAGCGGGCAGGAATATGTCGCTCAAACAGACTGACCTCGGTTTCCTGCACCGATATGGCGCGCGGATAGACCGGATCGTGACGGTCTTCATGGATCGGCCAGTGAAAATTGGCTGTGGTATCGATAAAGCGCTCGATCCCCTGTTCGCCGAAATGGCCGTGGAATCCCCGCAACACCACATCCAGATAAGAACGCAAAATGCGTGCAGTTGTATCTGTAGCATTGGGCTGGGCAACATAGAGGAACAGGTCCTGATTCTCGCTCAGCGGATTGTCGTCGACAAACTCCACATCGTCGTGGGACAGGCTTGCACGATCATAAAGCGCCTCGCGCCGGTCCAGCGCCGGCAGACTTGCCCGGCTGTCAACAATCACCATGCCTTCAATTGTGGTCTGAGGGCACGGCTCGACCGACAGAAAGGCCAGTCCGTCAATCGGCGCGAAACTGCCGGCAACTTTGGGACGTGCTTTCCAGGCACGTTTCCAGCCTTTCAGGCGTGCGGGATGGGCCGACAGATACGGCGTTTGAAGCGTCTCCAGATTGACCAGCGACCCGTAGCCAAAATAGGCGATGTTGGCGGACAGTTTCATGGAGTTTTTCTAGCGACGGTTTGCAATCCTGCCAATATGGCAGGCATCACATCGCCGTCAATTAATCGTCGTCGGCACCGCCCGGTGTTAGCAGGCCCAGCTCCTCAACATCGTCCAGGGTGAACGGATCTTCATCTTCCTGCAAAGCATCTTCATCCGTCGGCACGGGAACGGCGAAACTGGCCGGCACCTGGCTTTGCAGCAATCCAGAACCCTTCAGTTCGTCGAGACCCGGCAGATCGCGTATCTGTTCGAGACCAAAATGGTCCAGGAACTCAGGAGTCGTACCATAGGTTACCGGACGACCGGGCGTCTTGCGTCGTCCACGCATCCGCACCCAGCCGGTTTCCATCAGCACGTCGAGCGTGCCTTTTGATGTCACGACACCGCGCACTTCCTCGATCTCAGCCCGGGTGACAGGCTGATGATAAGCAATGATGGCAAGCACTTCCAACGCCGCGCGCGACAGTTTGCGGGTTTCGACCGCTTCCTTTTGCAGCAGAAAAGACAGGTCTTCGGCTGTTCTGAATGCCCAGGCATCGGCCACCCGTACCAGATTGACGCCGCGATTGGCGTAAGCCAGCTGCACTTCTTCAAGCAATTGGGCAATATTGGTGCCCTCCGGCAAACGCGTGGCGATCGATTTTTCCGAAACCGGTTCGCTGGAGGCGAAAATCATCGCCTCGACGATACGAACCATGCGCAATGTATCGGCACTGCCGCCAATTTCCTGCCCATCGATGAGATGAGGAAACGGCAATACATTGGCTTCAAGTGCGTTTGACATGAATGATTATCCTTGAGCGGCTTTTTCGGGTTTGGTTTCAGGATGGCGCATATAGAGCGGTGCAAAGGCGTCGGTCTGGCGTATTTCCAGCACCCCTTCCCGCACCAGTTCGAGACTGGCGGCAAAGGAACTGGCGATCACGCCGGGACGTTCTTCCGGGTCGACCATGTATTCCTGCAGGAACACATCCAACGGGGTCCAGTCGGCCAATTTGCCAATCAGGCGGGTTATGATCTCTCGCGCATCGCCCAGCGACCAGACTTCGCGGTGACTGATGGTCACGCTGCTCACAGACTGGCGTTGCCGTTGCGCGGCATAGGCTGTCAGCAGGTCAAACAAAGACGCGGAAAACTGTTTTTGACGGTCAATGACCACCGGTTCAGGATCGCCGCGGGCGAAAACATCCTGCCCCAGACGATTGCGGTTCATCAACTTGATGCCCGCCTCGCGCATTGCCTCCAACCGCTGCAGACGGAAGGCCAGCTGATTGGCCAATTCCTCACCCGTCGGTTCTTCATCACCCTCGGGTGCCGGCAACAGCAGCCGCGACTTCAGATAGGCCAGCCAGGCCGCCATGACGAGATAATCCGCTGCCAGTTCCAGGCGCAGGGCACGGGCCTTTTCAACAAATTCCAGATATTGCATCGCCAGATCAAGAATGGAGATCTTGGTCAGGTCGACCTTCTGGGTGCGCGCCATGGCCAGCAGCAGGTCCATCGGACCTTCAAATCCATCCACATCGACGGTGAAATCAGGATCGTTGACCGCACGGTCCACCGGTTGCGCGCTTTCCCACAGGTCGCGCGCAATATCGGTTTCAGAAGGGCCGGCAGGGTTGCTCACAGCTTCGTTCGGTCTCGATGGTCTAATCTTGGGATCAAACTACACTGTCATGGGAACAAGCGCCAAAGTATGGCGCGGCAAAACTTCCAAAATCCCCAGATACTATGCCGGTCACCCCGTTTACGGCCAAAATTTCAGCGTGCCTCAGCACGAAAACGCCTGTATTTTCAATTTCTTTGCCTCAATTGGCAAAATGCCTGCAGGGCCAGTTGAATTGGCCATGTGCTGAAGGAAGTCTAACCCAACCAAAAAGGACAAAAGGCGGACAAATTGCCCGCCTTTTGGAAAATATTCAAAAAGTGATTCTGTCAGGAATCAACTACCGGGTGACGAAACAATCGCCACCTCTCGATTTCATCTGGCCGCAAATCTGGTTGGCGGTCGAGCGATCCTCAGCCGGAATGCGCACCCGGTAATAGGTCTTGCCCTTTACCTGCACGCGACGAATATCGACGCCGCGACCGTTGATGATGTTCGCATAGCGGCGATTCAGCGTGGCGAAGCTCTGCTTGGCCGCAGCAGCGGAACGCTGCGATGAGATCTGTACAGCATAGGGCGATGCGACCTGTGGCAGAGACTCGTTGGCAGGAGCCGCCGTCGCCGCCGGCGCGGAAGGTGCGGGCTTCGGTTTTACAGCAGCAACCTGAACTGGCTGTTGCTGCACAGGTTGTACCGCATTGGAAGTCTCAACCTTGCGAGGTTCTGGAACGGGATTGGTTGATGCCGTATCAGTCGTGCGCAGCCCCGACGTGGTCAGGCTTTGCACCTTGACCTTGTTTGGGCTCAAATCGTTGGCCGGCTTTTGCTGGCTGGAGTCAAAATTTGCGGTAAGCTGTGTAGCCTCCTTTTTGACCTGGTCCTGCAGACCCTGCAGCGAAGATTGAAGCGAGTCATTTGGCACCACTGCCACCTGGGCTTTTGGTGTCGCGGAACGAACGATGGTTCCATCCGGTCTCACAACGACAGTTCGGACGCTGCGCGGCTTGATGCTCAGCGGCAAATTCGTCTCAGGCTGATTGCCGGAAATGCGGGCAGCGTTCTTTTCACCGGTTGGTGACACGCTGACACTAATAGGTTGTTCGGTCGTATCCGTAAGACGCGCTTGTTGGGAGGTATCCCTTCCCTGCTCTTCGGCGGCCTGATAGACGGCTTGATCCTGATTTGGCACGACTTTGCCGCCAGCGTTCTCGGGTTTGACCTTAACCGGGTCGGTTGAGGCCAACAGTGTTGGCGTATCGCCATTGTTACCACCGACAAAATTCCACGCCAGTGCAGCTGTGCCGCCCAATAGAGCAACGGCTACAATTGCCGCAGCCGCTCTGCGGCCGGTGCGACCGTTGTTGCGGTTGGGTTGGAATTCCAATTCATCCAAGCGCAGGCGCAATTCGTCGTCGATTTCCGGAGCAATGCTCTCAGAATTGTGGTCTGCCAGTACAGATTCCTCAAGGGGATCCGACTGGCCGTTTTGCGTTTTCTGATCGGCACCTGGAGAGCTTGCCGCAGCAGCCAGGGCAGCTGCCCCGCCCAGAACAGTGTCGATATGTTCCAATCCAGCGGTCGGTTGGGGCGGCGAAGCTTCACCAAATTCATCACTCTCATCGACCAACTCGGGTTCCGGCGGATCGGCCGAAACCGGGTCGAAATCGCTCATCTGAACTGGCGCGTAGATCGAGTGTGAAGAAATTTCTGGTTCGGCGGCGGCCGGTTCCGGCAAAGGCGGTTCTTCCACCACCTCAGCGCTCTGCCACGGCTCAACGACTTCGGCTGGGGCCGGCGGCCTTGCCATAATCGGGATTGGTGGCGCAGATTCGGGCGTCTGATCTTCAGCCTCTTCGGCTTCGGCAGGTGCTGCAATATTGCGGCTGAGATCGCCGTTGCCATCGGCGTCGCTGACCTGCGACGGTGGTGTCGGCGAAAGTCCCATCAGTCTGGAAAGTTCTTGTTCAATGTCACTTTTCGGCTGAACCGGGGGGCTTTGTTCCGCCAGAAGCTCATCGTCAGCTGCGAATTCCCGGGCAAGCGCCCTGTCCAACTCGCTGGCGATCATGTCGTTGAACTCCGCCAGTGGTTCCAGCCTGGCGTCCATTTCCGACGGATCGATGCGATTCTGTTGTGCTGCCAGATCATCAAGATCAACTGCACCTGATTGTGGTTGACTGCCGAGATCGGTAATGGCGGAAATATCCGCAAGACCGGTTGATTCCGGAACTGGCGGAGCCTTGGGCGCCCGGGCGACATCATCAGCGGCACCGGCGGCGGCGGCAGCGGCGGCGGCAGTGGCGGCTCTCATTTCAGCGGCCATTTCGTCCCGGCCCGCGGGCGTGCGGGATGTGCCGGCAAGTTCGAATTCTGGTTCCTGCGGCATTTCATCGGTCTGAAAAGCCTTCGCGAGTTCGTCTTCCAGGTCAAATTCCAACGCCGGGGCGTCTTCGACCATGGCGATTTCTTCATTTTTGCTGGAGGATCTCAGGGTGGATTTTGAACCCACCAGTGACGCCAATTGGGCCAGATCATTCTCGGCTGCATTGGAAGCGAAGCAATATCCGTCCAGCCACTCCCCTTGTTCGTGTGCCGATTTCGGCTCCATCAGGAAGTTGTCTTTATACTCAAACACTCGCGCACCTATTCGTTTGCTCACAACCAGTTTGCTTAATAAAAACCGGTCAATCAACGGTTGGCGAAATTCTGCCTACCTTACACAGACCCGCTTTCTCTGCAAAATGAATGCGGCAAAATTACCAGCGGCTTCGCGCTGGGGTTGCTATCGCATTTCTTCCGGTGCATCCGCTCCAATAATTCCGAGCCCTGAGGCAAGTATAGTGGAAACGGCATGAACAAGAGCAAGCCTGGCCAGCGTCAATGGTGCATTTTCTTGGTGAATAAAGCGTAAACCCGGTAAATCACGGCCTTTATTCCACTGGGCATGCAGCAAACTGGCCAGTTCATAAAGGTAAAATGCCAACCGGTGAGGTTCATGCGACAGTGCCGCAGCGTCAATTAATCGTGGAAATTCTGCCATTTTGCGAATGATGCCAGTCTCGCCCTCATCGCTCAGCAGGCTCATATCAGCCTGCGCCAGCGCCGCGGCAGAAATCTCCAGATCAGCAATGTCACGGGCAGCCTGCCGCATAACGCTGTGGGCGCGGGCGTGGGCGTATTGCACGTAAAATACCGGATTGTCCTTCGATTGCTCGGTGACTTTGGCAAAATCGAAATCGATGGGCGCATCATTCTTGCGGTAAAGCATCATAAAGCGCACCGCATCGCGGCCCACTTCCTCAACAACATCACGCAGGGTGATAAATTCACCAGACCGCTTTGACATTTTGATCGGCTGACCATCGCGGAACAGCTTAACCAACTGGCACAGACGGATGGTGACTTTCGCCGTATCATCCGAAATTGCCCGACCCAGGGCTTCCATACGCATGACATAACCGCTGTGGTCGGCCCCCAGGATAAAGATCATCTCTTT
Organism: Rhizobiaceae bacterium; assembly: GCA_039977975.1. Taxonomy (GTDB): domain Bacteria; phylum Pseudomonadota; class Alphaproteobacteria; order Rhizobiales; family Rhizobiaceae; genus Pseudahrensia. The sequence continues at coordinate 605,593 of JBDWCD010000015.1, read as the reverse complement.
GAATCCACGATCAAACTTGTCCTGGAAATAGCCCACATCGGCGGCAAAATAGGTGTAGTCGCCATTCGATTTGACCAATGCCCGGTCCATGTCGTCACCAACATCGGTCGAGCGGAACAGCAATTGCTCCCGGTCTTCCCAATCTTCTGGAACCGCCCCTTTGGGTGGTGGCAATGTGCCTTTGTAGACCAGCCCCTTGTCTGTCAGGCTGCTGACGGCCTTCTCAATCAGGCTGCCATCTTCATTTTCGGCATGCAGGCTGCGTTCGGAGAAAAACACGTCATGACGGACGCCGAGGGCTGCCAGATCCGAACGGATCAGGTCCATCATGGCATCAATCGACGCGTTTTTGACGATCGGCAGCCAATCTGCTTCGTCCATGTTCAAAAGTGAATCGCCATGTTGCCTGGCAAGTTGATCGCCCAGGGGAACGAGGTAATCGCCGGGATACAGGCCCTCGGGAATGGCTCCAATCGCCTCCCCCAACGCTTCGCGATAGCGCAGAAAGGCAGAACGGGCGAGGACCTCGATCTGGCCGCCCGCATCATTGGTGTAATATTCACGCACCACGTCATAGCCGGCAAAATCCAGCAGATTGGCAAGTGCATCACCGACGACAGCGCCCCGACAATGGCCCACATGCATGGGGCCGGTGGGGTTGGCGGACACATATTCCACATTGACTTTTTCGCCCTGCCCCGTCGCGCCACCGCCATAGGATGGTCCAGCGGCCAGAATGTCTGACAGATGCCGGGTCCAGAAGGCCTCCTGCAACACCAGATTGATAAAGCCGGGACCGGCAATATTGACCTTTTCGACGTCAGAATCGGCCTGTAACTTTTCTGCCAGCTGCTCAGCAATGGCGCGGGGATTGTTCTTCAGCGGCTTGGCCAGCACCATCGCGGCATTGGTGGCCAGATGACCATGGGCTGCATCACGCGGCGGTTCCACCGTCACGCGGGACATATCCAGCTCCACACCAGAAGCAACATCAAGCTGTTGAACAAGTTTTTTAATGCGTTGCTCGAAGAGTGCAAACACGTTTGACATGAAGATATCTCTAGATTTTGGAGCGGGAAACCGCCGGAATTGCATGCAGCGGTCACGTGGCCGCTCAATTTGCCCCTCGGTTACCCCAGTTCCGGTGTGTGGTCAAACAGGCGTTGATGTTCAGCGACCGCATATCGGTCGGTCATACCGGCCAGATAATCGGCGATCCGGGTCGCCCGGGCCAGATCGTCGAGTCCGTCCAGCGACCATTGAGGATCCTGCGGCATGGCGGCACTGCCGTCCCAGAACACCTGATACAGGTCTCCCAATATGGTCTGCGCCGCCTCTACGGGACGCATCACACGTGGATGGCGGTACATTTTGCTGAACAGAAATGCCTTGAGGTTCTTTTCCTGTTCTTCCATCTGCGCCGAAAAGGACACGATCGCATAGTCGAGTTCTCTGACCGACTGGGCAGATTGAGGAGAGGAATGTGCCAACCGTCCCATGGATTCACGGATCGCATCCTCAACCATGGCGGTAATCTGTCGCCGCACAAGTTCATGGGTGGTGCGCGATTCATCCAAAGCCGGGTGCAATTGCCTCACCTCATCGAGCAATTGCCCGCTCAGCGGCACGTCAGCAAGTTCATCCAGCGTAAACAGCCCTGCCCGCAGACCATCGTCCAGGTCGTGATTGTCATAGGCAATATCGTCGGCAATGGCCGCGCATTGTGCTTCAACTGAGGGCCAGGACCACAGATCGAGGCAATTCGACCGGTCATACTCGGCGATGGCCACCGGCACCGGCCCCTCAAGACCGTCGCCGTCCCGGTCGGTCAACGGGCCGTTGTGCTTGACCAGACCTTCCAGCGTTTCCCAGCAAAGATTAAGCCCGTCAAAACCCGCATAACGACGCTCCAGATGGGTGACAACCCGCAAGGACTGGGCGTTGTGATCAAACCCGCCGAACTGGTGCAGCGCATCGTTGAGAACCCGCTCGCCGGCATGGCCGAAGGGCGTATGGCCAAAATCATGGACAAGGGCAAGCGCTTCAGCGAGGTCCTGATCGGCATTCAGAGCCCGCGCCAGCGCCCGGGCGATCTGTCCAACCTCAATGGTGTGCGTCAGTCGTGTTCGATAATGGTCGCCTTCATTATGGACAAATACCTGGGTCTTATGCATCAGGCGACGAAAGGCGTCGCTGTGAATGATCCGGTCCCTGTCGCGCTGAAAGTCCGAGCGGGTCGGGCTGGACGGTTCATCATACATGCGCCCGCGGCTGGAAGACGCATTGGCCGCAAAGACAGCCAGTTGCGGACGATTAACACGGGTGATCGGATCGACAGCCACGGAAGACTCGCTTGTCACAGACATGCCCCTCCCATAGCGCAGAATGTGATCCGCGCCAATTTGCTATTCGTGAACTTCTTCATCGTATAATTACGATTGACGTTGACCATGGGCCTACCTACATATTGGACAGGCCAAAACGCCCCGTGGATATTGATCATGACCGAAGCCGCTGAAATCGCTGTACCCGAAGGTGAAGTTGTCATCTCGCCATCCGCGGCCAAGCGGGTGGCCAAGATATTGGCCAGCGAACCGGAAATGACCGCCTTGCGGGTTTCGGTTGAAGGTGGTGGATGTTCCGGGTTTTCCTACAAGTTCGACCTGGCAAACGACCCGCAGGAAGACGATGTGATACTGGAAGCCGAAGGCGCCAAAGTTCTGATTGACCCAATATCACTGATGTATATGGGCGGATCAATCATCGATTTTGTTGATGATCTGATGGGGCAGAGTTTTCAAATCAGAAACCCCAATGCGACCGCAAGCTGCGGGTGCGGCACCAGCTTTTCCATGTAAACGGAGATCGCACCGCTCGACTCGGGATAAACAAAAGGCCCGCCGGAACCGGTCCGACGGGCCTTTGTGTTTCTGACAACCTGGTCGGTTAGGACTTGGCTGCCTTTTGACGAGCGCGGTCGGACTTGGCCCTGGCCGGTTTCCCAGCCAACAGGTCTTTTGCCTGTTTTTGCCAGTCCTTGGCGTATTTCTCGCTCTTTTCAGCGTAGCTCACCACATCAGCCGCCTTGGTCAGATCGGCCAGGCTGGCATTAGCGATGCTGGTCAAGGTGCCATAACCAAGTTTGGTCAGTTTCTTGCTCAGCACCGGACCAACGCCATCGATCAGGGCGATGTCATCAGACTTTCCAGCCTTGCCCGCTTTAGCGCCACCGGACGATTTGCCCGAAGACTTGCCCGAAGACTGGGCAGCCGGTTTTGCCTTACTCGCCGCTGACTTGCTCAACGCCGCTTTAGCTGGCGAGGATCGGGTTGTTGCTGAAGCGGCGCCAGAAGACTTTTTTGCCGCAGGGGATGAACTGCCTGCACCTCCTGACGATCTGGCCTCAGACGGCGACGGCGACTTGGCAGAAACTGTGCTGGCACTCGCCAGCGATGCCGCTGTTGAGTTTGAAGTCTGCGCAGACCCACCATCACTGGAAGAGCCACCGGCATCCCCAAGACCACTGATCTGAGTTTCGTGCGCACCGGCTGAACCGTCATCACCATCAAGATCTTCAGGCAGAAGCAGGTTCAGAACAATAGCGATTGCCGCAGCAGGCAACAGGCCTGAAGTCAGCAGGATCTTCAATGTTCCAGGCAGGTGTTGCAAAGCGTCCGGCACCAGCTGCAGGCCAAGGCCGACAGATAGTGCGGTTGCAAAAATCACCATATTGCGGCGGTTCCAGTTGACGTCCGACAACATGTTGACGCCAGCTGAGCAAACCATGCCGAACATGACGATCACACCACCACCAAGTACGTTGATTGGCACTGTGTTGATGATCGCCCCGACTTTTGGAATGAGACCACCAATGATCAGGAAGATCGCGCCGATGGAAACAACGTGACGACTCATCACGCCGGTCATCGAAATCAGACCGACATTTTGCGAGAACGAGGTATTCGGCAGACCGCCGAAAATACCGGCAATTGCGGTGCCAAGACCATCTGCATAGGTGGCCCCCTGAATTTCGTCATCCGTGGCCTCGCGCCCGGCACCACCTTTGGTGATACCCGATACGTCACCGACAGTTTCAATGGCCGAAATGAAAGCCATCAGACACATGCCAATGATGATTGCCCAGTTCAGGCTGAAGCCCCAGCGGAATGGATTTGGCAATTCGAAGAATGCAGCACCACCGACGCCACCGAAATTTACCTGGCCCATAATCAGAGCAACAATGTAACCGGCGACAATCCCCACCAGCACAGCGGCCACCGCCGTAATGCCTTTGCCGAAGAATTTGATTGCCAGGGTGACGACAATCACCACCAGAGCCGGAAACCACATGGCAAGTGTGCCGAATTCGGGTTTACCCATCTTGGGCACACCACCGGCAGCATACTGAATGCCGACTTTGACGAGCGCCAGACCGATCATCAAGACGATCAGGCCCGTTACCAAAGGTGGTAAGGCAAATCTGATCTTGCCGATGAAGGTACCAAGGATCATATGGAACACCCCACCGATCATCACCCCGGCCATCAGACCTCCGAGCCCCCCGGCCCCAAGACCTGCAACAGCCGGAATCATCACCGGCAGAAACGCAAAACTGGTGCCCTGAACAATCGGCAACTTGGCGCCGACGGGTCCCAGACCAATGGTCTGAATCAGCGTGGCGATGCCGGCAAACAGCATCGACATCTGAATCATATAGCGCATGTCGGGGAAGCCGAGCGCTCCCTGATCGGAGCCAAAGCCGATGCCGGCTGCACCACAAACAATAATCGCAGGGGTGACGTTACTGGCAAACATCGCCAGCACATGCTGTATCCCCAATGGAATGGCCTGCCCTAACGGCGGCGCGTAATTCGGGTCGCGGAGTTGCTCCGGCGTCCCCAGTGAATTGTCAGACATAGTTCTCTCTCCTGGGGCGTGTTTATTAATTCGCGACTGATTTTTGCGATTCCATTTGCCCCTGGTGAAAACTGTACCCTTACATTGAAACCGTGCAAAACCCTTTTGTTTAATGTATTCACAGCCCCCCCGGCATTGGCATGGGCACAAAATGTCACGTAGGATGGCGTTTCATGTCCGGGTTTCGGACCACCAATTCACGGAATTCAACCGTCATGAAGATCGCTTCCTGGAACATCAATGGCATCAAGGCGCGGCACGACGTGCTGATTGAATGGCTGCGTCAAACCAGTCCGGACATTGCCTGTCTGCAGGAGATCAAATCCGTCGATGAAGCCTTTCCGGCAAGCCAGATTGAAGAATTAGGCTACAATGTCGAAACCCATGGTCAGAAGGGTTTCAACGGAGTTGCGATTCTGTCGAAATTGCCCTTCGACGAGGTCAATCGCGGCTTGCCGATGCTGCCGACCAGCACGATTGAAGATGAACAGGCCCGCTTTATCGAGGGCGTATTTTCCGTCGACGGCAAAGTCCTGCGGGTCGTGTCGCTTTACCTTCCCAATGGCAATCCGGTCGATGACCCGCGCAAGTTTGACTACAAGCTGGAATGGATGGACCGGCTGCACGCCTGGGCCGAGGACCGTCTGGCCCTTGAAGAAGCGTTTGTATTAGCCGGCGACTACAATGTCATTCCGCAAAACGACGATTGTTGGGATCCAAAAGTCTGGCAAGGCGACGCCCTTTTCCGACCGGAAACCCGGTCCCGATTTGAAGCCCTGAAGAATCTCGGCCTGACAGAAGCCCTGCGCAGCTCATCCAGCGCATCGGGTATCTATACATTTTGGGACTATCAGGCCGGCGCCTGGCCAAAAAACCATGGAATTCGAATCGATCATTTGCTGCTTTCACCCGAAGCAGTTCTCGGATTTGACGGTTGTGAAGTGGACAAATTTGTCCGCGACTGGGAAAAACCTTCCGATCACGTTCCCATATGGATGAATTATTCCTGATCGGATAAGCAATTAAGATTCCTGCATAATATGCAATTTGCAGGCACAATTATCTGAGAATATTCATCAACAGCCTGGCAAAGAATGTCGTGCGACTTTTTGACACGCACCGCTAATTCATAAACATTTCTCTCATGGCCGTAGAAACCACGTCCATTTAGGAGAGGAGAAAACGCTATGTCGAATTCGGAGTCATCGACTGACAAGGAGATGGAATTTTCCACCGAATATGAAATGGGGCAGGACAATATCCGCCCCATGGGTCTCGATATCCACAACCCCGTATTTATGATCTCAAGTATCATCATTTTCGGCTTTGTTTTGATATCGCTGGCCAATCAGGAAGCTTCGGCGACCTTTTTTGGATGGCTTCGGCCATGGCTGACCAGCACATTCGACTGGTTCCTGGTGCTTTCAGTAGACGGGATCACCCTGTTCTGCCTGGCCCTTATCATATTGCCGGTAGGTTCGGTGAGGATTGGCGGCAAGGATGCCAAGCCTGACTATTCCTATGCTGGCTGGATCGCCATGATGTTTGCGGCCGGCATTGGTATTGGCCTGCTGTTCTTCGGCGTGCTTGAGCCGGTTTACTACAACTTCGCTGAAGGTGGTGCCGCACGCCCCCTGGGCATTGATGCCACACTGCCGGGCAATGAATATATCGGTGTCGTCGGCACAATCCATCACTGGGGCCTGGAAGGCTGGGCTGTTTATGCAGCTGTTGGTCTTAGCCTGGCGATCTTCTGCTATAATCTTGGACTGCCTCTCACCCTGCGTTCGGCCTTTTATCCCATATTGGGGGAACGGGTCTGGGGCTGGTGGGGTCACGCCATCGACACGCTGGCGGTGTTTGCCACCCTGTTTGGTCTGACGACGTCGCTTGGCCTCGGTGCCCGGCAGGTTGCAGCCGGTCTCAATGAAGTCGCCGGCATTGAGCCGACCAATACCGTGACTGTGGTATTGATCGTCGTGATCACCATCATCGCCCTGGGATCCGTCCTGCTGGGCATGGACAAGGGGGTTAAGCGCCTGTCCGAAATCAACATGGTCATGGCCGTCGGGCTGTTCATCTTCGTATTGTTCATGAGCGGTATCGGCACTGCCCTGTCGCGCTACTTCAATGCGATGGTTGACTACATCATCTATCTACCGGCGTTGTCCAATCCGTTCGGGCGAGAAGATACCAGCTATTTCCACGGCTGGACGACCTTCTATTGGGCCTGGTGGATAGCCTGGTCTCCCTTTGTCGGCATGTTCATTGCGCGCATTTCCAAGGGCCGTACGGTTCGCGAATTCGTGCTTTGCGCATTGATCGCCCCTACCCTGGTCTGCGCCCTGTGGATGTCGACCTTTGGTGGTGCCGCCATCGACATGATCAATGCGGGCACAGGACAGGGCGTCACAGCGGTTGTTGTTGACAGTTACAAGCCAGAAATGGCGCTGTTCCGGCTGCTCGATCAGTATCCGCTCTACAGCATTATTGCTCCGATCTCGCTGGTGTTGATCGTCATCTTCTTTGTCACTTCATCGGACTCCGGTTCGCTGGTGATCGATACGATTACAGCCGGTGGCAAGATGGATGCACCGGTTATTCAGCGGGTGTTCTGGTGTACGCTGGAAGGTCTGGTGGCGATTGCGCTGTTGCTCGGGGGCGGCCTCAATGCCCTGCAAGGCGCGGCGGTGTCCACCGGCATACCGTTTACGCTGGTGGTGCTGGTGATGTGCTACTGCCTCTGGAAAGCACTGCAATCTGAGCGCGCGAAAATGTAGGCCCCTCGCCAAAAAGCACCGCAATTGGGGATTCTTTCGGAAAACCCCAAGGCACTGAAAACCAACGAGCCGTCATGCAAGTGGCGGCTCGTTTCTTTTTATAAGTTCAACGCTGAAGGTTGAAAACGACGCGACATTGCGTGGTGGCGGGACTCAAGGTCGACTGCAAGGCATCGCAAGCCTTCTATTTGTCGCCGCGTTGCTTGCCGCCCCTGCTGCGGCTTTCATCGCCGCGGCGTCCGGCATTATTCTGCCGGTTGCCATCGAACACCCGTCCGATATTGGCGATCCCGGAGCTGCCGCGCACAACTTCATCCTTGGCTTCTGCAGCCCGATTCAAGCCATCGATAATCTTATCGGCTGCTTTGCGCTGGGCCGCGCTGGCCTTGTCAAACGCCTTCTGGCGCATCTGACGGATGGAATTGGCACCATTGCGGGCCGAATTGGCCATGGCCTTGCTCATGAAAACAAGACCGCGCACCGGGCTGCGCCGCACCCCTTCACCATAAAACAGCATTTCACCCAATTCTGCCTGGGCACCTTGGTGCCCCTTGCGGGCGGACAGGCCAAACCAGCGAACCGCACTCTTGGGTTGTTTGACGCCCAACAGGCCCTGCCGATACATCAGGCCCAGTTCAAACTGCGCCTCACGATCTTTGTAGAGCGCTGCTGCACGATAGAAATGGTCCTCCGCATGGCGCGGATTGGATTTGATCCGGGTTCCTTCAATACCGTTCAACGCATAGCGTCCCAAAGCCACCAGGGCATTTGACACATAGGGCAGATCAATGCGGCGCGGATATTTGTCATTATAGCGGGAGGCAATTTTGGAATAGAGTTCGTAGGCCGCCAGGTCATCCTTGGGCAAACCGTTGCCGACCTGAAGCATCCGGGCCAACTTCCATTCGGAAGCGAGGTCATTCTTTTTGGCGCCAAAGCGGAAGGCACCAATGGCTTCGTCGAAATTACCCTTTTTTAGCGCCATGAAACCAAAACGCAAAATGGTGCGCGGCTCATCGTCCTCGCTGAAAGTTTTCTCTGGATCGAAGGCATGGCCGGGCGTCGTCGCCCCAATATTGACGAATACAGCGGCACTCAGCGCCACCAGAAGTGACATCGTGCAATATGTTGATTTATCTACCCGCATACCAAACTATACCCGCCGAAACTCCCAATGACTGCCTTTTTGAACTTTCAATTCTCTGCTCAATTCAGGCCTAAGTTGGATTTGTAAACGCCCGTCCCCAACCATTAGACCGGCTTTGTAGCGGGAGTGAGCCTGATTTGTGGTACAAAAAGGGCAAAGTCATGCACAATTCTGTGTAGCCCGAAACTTGTTAAAGCTGTGTTGCAGTTTAGTCACAATTGTCGTGACCCAAGTGGCAAAAACAGCTCTCGACACAGATCGAATCTGCTTTCATGGTGTAAATTGAGTGCAATTTTAGGGAAAACGCCGTGAACGGTTCCTCAGACAAAGACAGTGGCCATTTCGAAGCGGCCTATTCCCTGGAGACCAACGACCAGACCCGAATTCACTACAAATCGTGGGCGGATACCTATGATCATGAAGTCAGCGAGGTAAATGGCTACGCCCAGCCTCGGCGGGTGGCCGAGATGCTCTGCAAACTCCAGCCAGACCTGACCAGCCGGATTCTTGATGCCGGTTGTGGCTCAGGACTTTCCGGCGTGGCGATCGCGAAAGCCGGCTATACACATATTGATGGCTGTGACTTTTCGCCCGAAATGCTCGAAAAGAGTCTGGAAAAAGGCTGTTACACCAATTTGTTCGAAGCCAACTTGAATGAAACGCTGCGGCAAACGGCAGATTCCACCTATGATATCGTCACCTGCGTGGGGGTATTTTCCTTTGGTCACGTATTCCCCGCCGCCTGCGACGAATTACTGCGCGTGCTGCGCAAAGGCGGTTATCTGGTAATCGCGCTGAACGAGCAATATTGGGACAAGGGCGATCTGGCCGAAAAACTTGGCCAATTGGAAGCCGATGGCACGATCAGCATTTTGGAAAAACAATTCGGCGAACACCTTCCCGGCCATGACGTGAATGGCTGGGTGATTGCGGCGGTGAAGAATTAATGTCTCCTACCACTTCCATTTTTGCGCAGATGCGCGACTGGCGGCGGGATTTCCACGCCCATCCAGAACTTGGTTTCGACGAACACCGCACTTCCGCCAAAGTTGCCGGCTTGCTGCGGGAATTTGGTCTTGATGTCCACACGGGCATTGGCCGCACCGGTGTCGTGGGGGTTCTGCAAAGGGGCAATGGCACGAAGGCGATTGGCCTGAGAGCAGATATGGACGCCCTGCCCTTTGAAGAGCAAAATGACATTGCCTATCGCTCAACTAAGGCCGGTGTGATGCACGCCTGCGGCCACGATGGACACACGGCGATGCTGCTGGGTGCTGCGAAATATCTTTCCCACCAGGGAGATTTCAACGGAAGGGTGGTTTTCATCTTTCAGCCTGCCGAGGAACACGGCGAAGGCGGTCCGGCTATGCTCGAAGATGGCCTGTTTGAACGGTTTCCCGTCGACGAGGTCTTTGGCATGCACAATATGCCCGGCTTGCCGGTTGGCCAGTTCGAGATGCGCACTGGCACGATAATGGCCAGTGAGGCCCTATTTGAAATCCAGATCAACGCCAGGGGTGGCCATGCGGCCATGCCTCACATGGGTGTGGATGCGATCACCGTGGGGTCCCAGATGGTCGGAGCTCTGCAGACCATCGTCAGCCGCAAGCTCAATCCCGGCAAGAATGGTGTGGTGTCGGTTACCGAATTCATCACCGATGGCAGCCGCAACAGATTGCCGGGAAGTGCCACACTGAAAGGCGACGCCCGGGCGCTCACACCGGACGTCAACAGGCGCATTGAGGAATCCATGCGGTCCATTGTAGCCGGGATCGCAGCAGCCCATGATGTGGAAGCCACGGTTTCCTATCAGACCATATTCAAGGCGACCATCAATGCTGATGAACCAACCGAAAAGGCCGCATCAGCCGCCGAGGCATTTGTCGGATCGCAAAATGTCAACCGAAACCGCGAACCGGTCCTGGCCTCGGAAGACTTTGCCCACATGGCGGCGGCGCGTCCGGGTTGTTTTTTCTTCACCGGCAATGGGACCGAGGGAGCCAGCGGTCAGCCGTTGCATGCGACCAATTATGATTTCAATGACGATGCTCTGGTTCCCGGCTCCAGCCTTTGGGTTCACCTTGTCGAGCACGTGTTACAGTCTTGATGAGCGCAGTTTTCAGTTAACGCCTTGTCACTGCTGACTTTATCGCCCCGGTGCATTTCTCTCCTCAGTTCGACCTGCGTGCTGGTAATCGCCGACATTCACGTTGTTTCACGCCAACGTATCTGACCTTAATTATCCCTAATCGATACCTACATTAAGGTAAGCGGCATACGTGTCGCCCAACATTCTTAAGGAGCATTCCATGTTGAAACTAACATCAACTGCCGCTGTAGTGGCTCTTGCACTTGTCACCCCTTCACAGGCCGTAATATTCAGCGCGGCTCAGGTCTCTGTTGATCCGATTGTCGAGAACACTGCCAGTCGTCTCAGCGGAGCTGAACGCCTGCGCCGTCTGATGCGCACCCACATACGAGCGGGCAACCCCATCACCCAAAGTGTCCGCGATGCCACCGGCAATCCCAATATCACCGTTATCGATCGCCGCTACGGGGACCCGTATCAAACATATCAATGCTCCTACTTCAATCTTCGCAAAGGTCAGCGCGTGCTGAAATGTGACTGAACAAAAAAAGGGCCGCTGCATCCAATGCAGCGGCCCTGAACCTTGTAGATTGAGGAACCTGATCAGACGGGCAGTTCATCATCCTTCATCAGCTCTTCCTTGGTGACAGTCTTGTCCTCAACGCTGGCCGATTCGAGAATGTGGTCGACCACTTTCTCTTCAAAGATTGGCGCACGAATGCCGCCCAGAGCATCCGGGTTGTTCTGGAAGAATTCGTAGATTTCTTTTTCCTGACCCGGATATTGCTGAATCTGCTGCATCAGGGCCTGTTGCATTTCAGATTCAGTGACTTCAACCTTGGCAGCTTCACCGATTTCAGCCAGCACCAGTCCCAGACGAACCCGGCGCTTGGCAAGTTTCATATAGTCCTCCCGGGCTTTTTCTTCCGTGGTGTCTTCATCTTCGAATGACTTGCCAGCCTGTTCCAGATCGTTGGTGATCTGCTGCCAGATATTGTTGAATTCCTGTTCAACCATGCCTTCCGGCAGGTCGAACTGGTGCTGCTCGTCCAGCTGATCAAGCAACTGACGCTTTACCTTCTGACGGGTCTGGGCACCATATTGGCTCTCAATCTGCCCCTTGATGACTTCGTTCAACTTGTCGAGATCATCGAGACCAAGTGTCTTGGCCAATTCGTCGTTAATCTCAGTCTTGCCGGCCTTGGCCACTTCGTGGACATGGACGTCAAACACGGCTTCTTTGCCGGCCAGGTGAGCCGCACCATATTCTTCGGGGAACGTCACTTTGACCTCAAGCTCATCGCCGGCCTTGGTGCCGATCAACTGATCTTCAAAACCGGGGATAAATGATTCAGAACCGAGCACCAGGTTGGCATTCTCATCTGCGCCACCCTCAAAAGGCTCGCCATCGATCTTGCCAACATAGTCCATGGTGACGCGATCTTTCTTGGCCGCCTTCCCCTTCTTGGTTTCATAAGTGGCGTTGCTTTCAGCGATTCGTTCGATCTGCTCAGTGATCTCATCGTCTGAAACGTCAACGATGGGACGTTCAATCTTGATGCCGTCAAATGCAGCGATTTCGAACGGCGGAATAACTTCATAGGCGATCTTGAACTCAAAATCCTTTTTGCCATCGAGAATCTCTTCTGCTTCGGCCTCATCTTCGGTCATGGTGATCTGAGGCTGCTGAGCGGCTTTTTCCTTGCGCTCGGCCAAGGCGTTCTTGGTCTCGCTATCGACCATCTCGTTGACCAATTCGCCCATCACCGATTTGCCGTACAATTTGGTAACGTGGGACAGAGGAACCTTGCCGGGACGGAAACCGTTGATTTTCACACGGTCTTTCAGATCGACGAGTTTTTCGTCGCGCTTTGCCACCATGTCTTCGGCGGGCACAACTACGGCGATTTCCCGTTTCAAGCCTTCGTTGAGAGTTTCAGTTACCTGCATGGATTGCATCCTTTATAATTCTCACATCCGCGGAGCGTTCAGCCATATGCCGGTCCGCTGGTGGTACTGTTCGGAGGGTGTTCTATTGCCTGTGCTGGAATTATGCCAGCTGAATTTGGCGCGGGTGTAGCGGATTTGCTGACATTGAGCAAGGTGTCAGGGGGAGGTTGTTGTCAGCTCCAGACCCGGACGCCCCTGCTCTGCCAACATGCCAGACTGATCGGTTAGATCAACTGACTGGATCGCCGTCCAGCAGGCAAGCTCCTCAATCGAACTAATCGCTGTTCACCTGACGATATTTGCAGAAATTCAATGCAGGCCGTCGATTTCCGATTCTCACAGGCTTCCGCTATCTTTACCCGATAAATCAAGCTGCAATTGCGGAAACCTGGGCAATGAACCAACTCCAGCAACGATTATCCTGCCTGATGCCAAAGCTTGGGGAATCCCCATGGCAAATCCTGTCGCAACATCAAATGATGCATGCAATCGACATTCGCGACTTCATGCTGGGTCCCGGCCGCATGAACAAGGACCCCGACGTCACGTTACAGGAATTGTCGGAACGGATCATGGCGGGCGGCGTGCCTCTGGAACGCTGCGTCACCATTGTACGCATTCTGCACGCCATAAATACCGCCTCCTATCGCAGTTGGGAAAAGGCCAGCGGGTGTTCCAGTTTTGCCATTCCATTCGCATCTGAATCCGATGGCATGTATGAAAACTCCCCTTCTGCTCTGTCTCATGAGCATCACCAATGGGTTGGATTCGACCCTCGCAAACTGGCGTCAGACACGTTCGGCATCGTCGATGAACTGCGCGACGACGGATTTACCCACTACATTTGCGCCCCGACTATGATGGTCAACGGCATGCAAAATGTCTTCACTTTTGCCACCAAGGCGCAGGATGGATTCAGCCGATCCGATATCGCTTTTCTGCAAGCGATTTTTCCCGCCCTTGAAGCCTGTCAGGAGATTCTGGTTACCCACCGAATATTGAAAGAAGTGACCCGCACCTATGTCGGCGCAGATCCCCACGAGCGCATTTTGGCCGGCGACGTGCATCGCGGCGAAGTCACCAGCCGCCAGGCGGCAATCATCTTTACCGACATGCGGGACTTTACGGGTCTTACATCCCAAATGTCCGCCCAACAGGCGACTGACCTTCTCAACGACTATTACGATTGCCTGGTACCAACGATTGAGGGCAATTGTGGAGAGGTGCTGAAATTTATCGGCGACGGGGTATTGGCCATGTTCCGAGTTGAAGACAGTGAAGAACAAGCGTGTCGCGGCGCGTTGGCGGCCGCCCAAGCTGGTCTGGCGGCAGTCAGAACCCGCAATGAAAGTTCGCCCCTGCCATTTGAGATCGGCACTTCATTGCATTTTGGCGAAGTCGCCTATGGCAATGTCGGCTCGGGCGAACGTCTCGACTATACGGTGATTGGAAAGGACGTAAATCTGGCAGCACGTCTGGCCGGACTTTGTGGCCCGCTCAATTCACCGCTGCTTGTTTCACAGCAATTCGCAGATTGCCTGCCTCAGGAAAAATTTCAGCCTCAGGGCCGGCACGAATTAAAGGGTTTGACCAATTCGGTCGCCACCTTCAGCTGCAGCGACGAAGACGAAGACGACGACGGCGGCGGCGGCGGCGGCGAGACTTAACCGCCTAGCACCATTGCCCAATAATTGCGGCCCCCACCTTTGGCGGCTGAAAGGCCAAAATAGCGCATGCGAGGATGAAGCATGTTGCGTCGATGGCCACGGCTGTTCATCCAAGCCTTCAGGACGTGATTCAGAGATCTTTGACCCTTGGCAATGTTTTCAGCCGCCAGTCCACGATAGCCAACGCGCCGCAATCTGGCTTTGAACCCCTGACCGAAACGCACCCTGTGGGCCATCTTGCCGCTGCGGGCCATCAATTTGGCCTGTTCAGCCGCTGCCCGTTGCAATGATGGGTGCAGTTGCAATGGAGCCAGACGATGATGAACACGTATTGCGTTGACCGCCTTGAGAATCTGACTCTGCGATCCGGCACCAGCAGCCACGGTCGTCACACTCGCATTGATCGCGAACAGGATAATGCCGACAATCAGCAACACTTTGCGCGGTGGGGTCATAGAATCCTCCAAAACAGATACGTTTGAGCGATCTTGGCAGAAATTAGCGGCGTAATTGTTAAACTCATCGGGTTTTGGGCATCGCAGTTAAGAACCACTTTTGGACTTGTTGTCAATTCAATGCACCTTCCCAATTTCAGCCACCAATTGCTGCCACTCACCAAAGACTGAGTTCATCAACATTTCCGGGGATTGCGGACCGATTCTTGGCCTGCTCTGAAAAAATATTGGTGCTGTGGTCAACACCACGCGACTTCAATAACCCATTTCAGATCGGCTAGCAGCCTGAACTGCGTCGCTAACAAGGGCTTATTTCAGATGGATAAATCCACCCGACTCTGGCCAAGCCACATTGGACTATCTAGGCTCTTTCTAACCTCAATTTGCATCAACAGGATGGATAAATCATGGGAATATTAGTTTCTGTCGTCCTGCCGCTCGCCCTCGCCTTCATCATGTTCTCACTCGGCCTTGGTCTGACGGTCGCTGACTTCCAGCGCGTGGCGCTCCGACCAAAGGCATTTTTCACCGGCGCCGTCAGTCAGATGCTGATCGTCCCATTTATTGCCCTGGTGCTGATTGTCGTGTTTTCGCCGCCAGCGGAATTGGCCGTGGGCATCATGATCCTGTCATTTTGTCCGGGTGGTGTGACCAGCAATATTATCTCGAAATTTGCCAGAGGTGATGTTGCCCTTTCGGTGTCGCTGACGGCAGTCATCAGCCTGGTCACCATTCTGACCGTGCCATTTCTAGTCGCCTTGTCGATCCAAATGTTGATGGGCTCCGACGCGCCCAACATCACCATCACCAGTCTGGCATTCTCGGTGTTTTTGATCACCACATTACCGGTCGCCATCGGCGTGGCAATTCGCCATTACGCTACCGATTTCGCAATGCGATATCTGCCCTGGGCGAGCAATATTTCGACTGCCCTGTTCGGCATCATCGTTGTCGCGGCTCTGGCGAGCAATTGGTCTCTGTTCGTTGAAAACCTTGCCGTGCTTGGTCCAATTCTGGTGGTTTTGAACATCCTTCTGATCATATTGGGAATATCGCTGGCCGTTGCCGTCGGCCTTTCGCCCGGTGAAGTCAAAACAATTGCGGTAGAAACCGGCATCCAGAACGGCACATTGGGCATCGCCCTTGGTGCCATTGTCGGGGCTCAGGCCACCGGCTTCAGCGCCTATGCGCTGCCGTCAGCTGTTTATGGCATCACAATGTTGTTGGTGACCGTGCCCATCGTGATGTGGTTGCGGAGCAAACAGCCGGGAGGTTAGTCGGGAATGGACGCCGCGGACGTCATCATTGTCGGCAGCGGGCTCGCCGGTCTGGCAGCCGCCGCCGAGCTGGGTGATCGCGGTAAGAGCTGCCTCATAGTGGATCAGGAACCGGAACAATTTCTCGGCGGTCAGGCATTCTGGTCGCTGGGCGGATTGTTCATGATCGACACGCGCGAACAACGGCGGATGAAAATCAGGGATTCAAAAGAGCTTGCCCTGAGTGACTGGATGGGCTCAGCCCAGTTTGATCGGCCAGAGGACGATTGGCCGCGTCAGTGGGCGCAGGCCTATATCGATTTTGCCGCCGGCGAAATGCGCCCCTGGCTGCACAATATGGGCATGCGATGGTTTCCTGTGGTCGGCTGGGCCGAACGGGGCGGCAACGGGGTCACGGGAAAACGAGGGCATGGCAATTCGGTGCCACGGTTTCATATAACCTGGGGCACCGGCCCTGGAGTGGTCGAGCCGTTTGAGCGACGGGTGCGCCAGCATGCGCAGGCCGGACTGATCCAGTTTAAATTTCGTCACCGTGTCTCAAAGATCGACATGACCAATGGAGCAACTTCCGGTGTCAGCGGTGAGGTTTTGGCTGCAGCAGAACAGCAACGCGGTGAAAAAACCAATCGCGACGTGATTAGAGATTTTAAGTTTTCCGCCCCCAGCATCATTGTTGCGTCCGGCGGTATAGGCGGCGATTTTGATCTGGTGAGGCAGAATTGGCCCGTAAAACGGCTGGGCAAGCCACCAAAATCTATGGTGGCGGGCGTGCCCTTTCATGTCGACGGGCGGATGATCGGGATCGCGCAGCAAGCTGGGGCCAATCTGATCAATCCTGATCGCATGTGGCATTACACCGAAGGTTTGCGAAACTGGAATCCGATCTGGCCGAACCACGGCATACGAATCCTTCCCGGACCGTCTTCCATGTGGTTTGACGCAACCGGCAATCGTTTGCCACCCCCCTGCCTTCCTGGTTTTGATACATTGGCGACGCTGCGCGAGATTCTCAAAACCGGTCACGACTATTCCTGGTTCGTGTTGACCCAAAAGATCATCGAGAAGGAATTTGCCCTTTCCGGCTCTGAACAGAACCCGGATCTGACCTCAAAAAGCTGGATGGAAGTTCTCAAAAGCCGGTTGGGCAAAGGTGCGACACCGTCAGTCGAAGCATTTAAGCAAAACGGTGAGGATTTCGTCGTTGCTGACAATTTGCACGACCTGGTGGCCGGCATGAACAGACTGACGCAGGCAGATCTGATCAACTATCAGCATTTGCTGGAGCAAATTGAGGCGCGGGACGGTCAGATCGACAATTCTTACTGCAAAGACGCGCAAATCACTGCCATCAACGGTGCACGAAACTATCTGGGAGACCGGTTGATCCGGACTGCCAAGCCGCACAAAATTCTTGATGCGCAAAATGGTCCGCTGATCGCGGTCAAACTGCATATCGTCACCCGCAAAACATTGGGAGGCCTGCAAACGGACTTGCAGTCACGGGCGTTGAACGCAGATGGAGAACCAATCACCGGGCTTTTTGCTGTCGGAGAAGCCGCCGGTTTTGGCGGTGGCGGATACCATGGTTACAATGCGCTGGAAGGCACGTTTCTGGGCGGATGCATTTTCTCAGGCCGCAATGCCGGACGTTCCCAGGCCATTGGCTAGGGCCTTTCAGGTTTAGCCGACGGCGTTACGCGGTAATTCCGCGTGCTTTGAGAGCATTGCGAACCGTCAGCACTAACAGACCGGCAATCAGACCGAGAAATGCGAAAGCCGCGACGATCATTGGTCGGCTGACCGAGTAGTCAACTTGAGTTCCGGCGATATCATAATCAGCAGCAACAAACCCTCGATTGGTGAACAGCGGAGTTTTTTCAAATGCCGCCTGCACTCTTTCCAGCAATGGGTCCTGGCGGACTTCGCGCAATTGCTGTTCTAATTCAACCAGACCAGGCGTAAATAGTGTTGGGTCGACTCGCGAATCCAATTGTTCAATCTCTTCTTTTGCCAGATCAAGCGTTTTACCAAGCGCCATGAGATATTTTTCCCGATCGGAACCAGAGAAGGAGATATCCTAATAGTCATTGCAACATGTGTGCCACCCCAAATGCCTGCCGCTGCATCTGTCTTACTTCAATGGGACGGGACCAAGTCATTCACGTTCAAGATTTCGCAGTTGATTGGGATCAGCAAAAGGAAGATACTCATGCGGTTGCGCCGGTACGACTCGAAAAGCTAAGAGTGATCGAAACAATATGGGGGAGCCAGGTTGCAACAATCCATGTCAGCGGTCGATCAAACATGGTATCTGGCACAACTGAAGCCGAACGGCTTGCACCTGGCTTTGCGCAATCTCAAAAGGCAAGGTGTGACCGTTTTCATGCCTCTGCACGAATCGACCCGACGAGTTAAGGGCAAGTTTGCGACTGTTACTACGCCGCTATTTCAGGGATATCTGTTTGTGGCCCTGAATGCGCAAAATGGTGATTGGCGGACCATTAACAACACAAGAGGGGTTTCCAAACTCGTAGGTTTTGGTGAAAAACCATCTCCCGTTCCCCAAGCCTTGATTTCAGAAATTAAATCGCGATGCGATCAGGCTGATAACCTACTGCCGGCTCCAAAGCTTAACGAAGGAGACCTCGTTGAGCTGACGAAAGGCCCGTTTTCCGATTTCGTCGCCACCGTGGAACTGGTGACCCAAGAACAACGAGTTTGGTTATTGCTGGAAGTCTTGGGCGGACCGACCAGGATATCTGTCGGCCGAGATTCCGTGCGCAACGTAACTCTTACAGAATAGCGCCATTAGCCCGATTTTGAGTCGAGACAGATCAACGAATTTCGGTTGCACCCCTCCTTGCATGCCTTTGTGAATAGGTCGATCATCCCGTCCCAATATCTATTGAAGAACACTTGAACCACAGAATCGGAATATACTTAAAGGGCTAATATATATTGATTTTTTCGGGTGACGTCGCTGAGCATTTTGCGACATTCAAAATCCAATCCACCGATCACGCTACGCTCCATTGCAAAGCCCGGTCATTGTGTTTCAATTGAACTTTTCATAGAATGAGTTCGGGCGGGTTGCGTGGAGCTTGAGATCAAGCAATAACGCACCCATCGGAGGGGTCCTTGCCTTCAAATAATTTTGTGACTTTTGTTTCCGGTCTCTTCAGTCAAAGAAATTCCGACATGAATGACTTGCGATCCACTTTGTACAACTTTCTGGATGCATTGCCTTCCCGCACCAAGATGCAGCTTCTGCTGCTTCTTGATCTGTTTGTGGTGGCCACTGCTTTCTATTTGGCCTTCGCGCTTCGGCTCAACAATCTATGGCCGTGGAATTGGATTGAGAGATCGTGGGATCTGCTGATCCTGTTGCTTTGCTGTTCGGCAATTTTTGGCCATTTCTTAAATTCATATGCCATCAAGCTGCGGAGCTACGAAGCAAGTTCAATCATGCGCTCGGCGATTTGGGCGGCTATCATCTCACTGATTGGCTTTATCGCAAATATCGCGTTCAGCATGTCGGCGCCCAGAACAGTGCCGATCATATTCGGACTGGTCGCGTTCTTTGTGGCCTTTGTTGCACGGCTGATGGCGGTCAGTTTTCTGAACTGGTTAAGTCAAGATCTCCGAAAACGGACGCCTGTAGCCATTTATGGCGCTGGCTCGGGTGGGCTCCAACTTGTATCAGCCCTACGCAGTTCGACCCAGTATCGACCGGTATTGTTGCTGGACGATGACAAGTCCTTGCATCGGGTAATGATTGGCGGCCTGCGGGTCCGCTCACCGACCATTCTCAAGAATTTTGTAGAATCCGAGCGCGTCAAAGAGATTTTCCTGGCTTTTCCATCGCTCCCTGGTTCTCGAAGGAACCAAATTCTGCAGGAACTCGCGCCGCTCAACTGTCCAGTCTCGGAACTTCCGCCCTATGAAACCATTTTGAAATCTGGCGGATTGGAGCCTGCTCTGCGCCCTGTCGAAGCTGACGATCTGTTGGGACGCGATGGTGTCGATCTGGATATCCCGGAACTTAAACATACCTACGCTGGCAAGGTGGTATTGGTTAGCGGTGCCGGGGGCAGTATTGGATCAGAACTGTGTCGTAAGATTTTGGCAGTTGGTCCTAGCAAAATTGTCCTGTTCGAACGATCAGAACTGGCCCTCTACAATATTGAAAAAGAACTTGTCACGGTGGCCGTTCCCGTCGACAACTTGCCGACGGAGATCGTTCCAGTACTTGGCTCGATCGAGGATGACGCCAGGGTACGGCAAGTTCTAAACGACAACAACGTCGATATCATTTTGCACGCCGCCGCCTATAAACATGTGCCGCTGGTTGAATCCAATAAGTGCGAAGGCGTCCGCAACAACGTGTTTGGCACTCGCACCCTTGCCCAAGCTGCGGTCGATTGCGGTGTACAACGTTTCATAATGATTTCCACCGACAAGGCGGTGCGTCCCACAGGAGTCATGGGAGCGAGCAAGCGGCTCGCTGAACTGGTTGTTCAGGACATTCAGTCACGGAGCAAAGATTGTGTTTTTGGGATCGTTCGGTTCGGCAACGTCCTGGGGTCGTCTGGGTCAGTGATCCCTCTGTTTCGCGAACAGATTAAAAGTGGCGGCCCTGTAACTCTCACCCACAACAACGTGACCCGTTATTTTATGTCCATAAATGAAGCCGCCCATTTGGTCCTGTTGGCAGGAACTTTTGCGGAGGGTGGCGAAGTTTTTGTGCTGGATATGGGCGAGCCGGTGCGCATTGAGGATTTGGCCAAACGAATGATTACCATGTCTGGATTGACGGTACTTGACGATGAGAATCCACTTGGAGACATCGGCATCGAGATTACCGGGCTGCGTGAGGGTGAAAAACTCTTCGAAGAATTATTGGTTGGGGAAGATACGCTTTCTACACCTCACCCCAAAATTCTCAGAGCTCAGGAAAACACCTTGAGTGCGCGCAATATTGGCCGCGCTGTGGGTGCTCTGGACAAGGCAATTGCCGAGTATGACACCGACAAAACCATGGACGTGCTCAAACAGATTGTAGAAGGTTTCCATAAGGAATCTAGCTGAGCAACTGCAATCATGAACAGTTCACAAATCGACCATCCCCCCCTGTCAAATTCGGATTATTGGGTCTTGAGGTGCTCTCGTGATTCGGCTGCACAATTGCTGTTTGTTATCAGCCTAATCCTGCAAATCGCCTTGACGCGATGGCTGCCGCTGGCGATTGGAATTGCACTCCTGATTGTATTGACGGGGCACGCACTGACTCGTTTTCGTCACTCTGAAATGCCATTTGCTTTGAATGCATCGAGTCGCAATACCTGGCCACCCAAAACAAGTATCTTGCTTTTTTCCTACGCCGCATTTGTGTTTTGGATGGCCGTTTCACTCTCATGGAGCCCCCTGCCCCTAGACGGAATTCGCGACGTCGCTTTGCTTGTTGCCGCTCCACCCCTTGCAATACTTCTGGCAAGAGAATTGTCAAAAACCATATTCTTGTCCGTATCAAACTTGCTCGCAATCGGAGTCCTCTTTGCATCAGCACTTTTGATTCTTGAGCTTGGGGGCTTCACCGAATTGCACAAACTGGGCAGCCCCCGAAATGGCATACATGACCTGAACCGCAACGTGGTGTTACTTGCTCTTTTTATCCCGGTGCTGCTGCTAATTCCAACTGCGAATCCAATCAGATTTGCAGCGGCCGCTCTGGGAATTTGTGCAAGCATCATCGCGATTTCATTGTCCATAAGTGAGTCGGCGAAGCTGATGTTGGTGGTTGTCGTAATTGTTTGGGTGACCATCAGGCTGGTTCCAAAACTCTATATGGGAGTGTATTTAGCAATGTCGGCAACCATTTTGATTTTTCCACTATTGTTGCCCCCAATCAGTAAAATCACCACACCGCTACACGCCGTGAACCAAGCGATAAAAACAACAAAACAAGATCAAACTCGAGCGAAGTTAAGTCTGGAAATGCTGAAACGTCAGCAGGCTCGTGATGACCGTCTATTAAAAAAGAATGAGCCGAATCCGACTTCTCGTGGAAAAGTGCTTACCAGCTTCGAGAATCGGAAATCCAAATTGATACAGGCTCGTCAGGAGCTCAAGAGAGCCATATCCGCCCACAACAAAGCTTTGCAATCAAAACTCCGCATACCATTCAATACGCGATCTGCAACCGCCCGCGTGCCCATCTGGATGGCTTACCGAAACCTTGCAACCGAGCGCCCAATATTCGGGCATGGCATACGCGCTAACCGCCATTATGGCGGCGCTGGAGCAGCAAAAAGACCAGACATGACGCATTCACATCCACACAACTTCGCCATGGAACTCTGGGTCGATCTGGGCGCAGTGGGTGTGGGACTGTTCGCCATAGTGCTCATAATGTTTGGATTCGCCACCAGTAATCTGGCCCCAAGAAACCTGGCCGTCGTGGGCGCGGTGGTTGCGGCTGGATTTTCTCACTCCATGACCGGTGCCGGCTTTTTACAGGGCTGGTGGGTGGCCAGCCTGTCTTTAGTGGCAATCGCGCTGCTCGTCATTCTCGAATACGCCCCCCCAAAGAAGGAAAGCTGACCTGAGACGTCCGTCTAACACACCAAGGAATCCAACACTCAAATTGGCAATGGTGAGAGCATTGTTTTGAACGCGGTGCGCATCATGAAACTACATTGCACGACTTGGCTTCGATCAAACCGAAATAAAACTGATGGATCCAGCGTCCATCCGGAAATTTTGATTGCAAATTTCAGTCCAAATTGATATCGCTCAAAATTGAGCAACATGAATACTATCTCGAAGTCCAGCTCCTGCGCATTGCAAGGGATTTGCCTACAGGCAAATCTCCATGCGGTAGCCATGGCCAATCGTGTTTAGCACCGGCACTTCTTTCTAATGGCTAGCAACCGCAAGCAGATTCAAGAAGATACCCATCTTCGCATATTGCGGCTGCTCAACGAAAATCCCGAGATCAGCACCCGCGAAATAGCCGACCTGGTTGGGATCAGCAATGGCGGGGCCTATTATTGCCTCAACGCCCTGATTGAAAAGGGATTGATAAAAATTGGCAATTTTTCGTCGTCGAAGCACAAAAATCGCTACGCCTATATCCTTACCCCCCGCGGCATTTCAGAAAAGGCGTCCCTGACAAAACGCTTTCTGGTCCGCAAACGGATGGAGTTTGAGGCGTTGAAGGATGAGATCGACGCATTGGAAACAGAGATTCACGTTGGATCGGAAACCGGCATTGACTGAGCCAATGACGATGCATTGTCGAATGAATACCTGGTCGACAGGAAGAGGACTGCGTTGCAAACCGTCGAAATGGCAAAGTCACCCAGGGTCGGACGAATGTTCAATTGGGCAGGCATGACACTTTCATGAAACGCGTATTGATCACCGGCACGGCGGGCTTTATCGGCTTCCATTTGGCAAGATTGCTGATGCGAGAAGGCATCGTTGTGCACGGCTATGATGCCATGACAGACTACTATGATGTCAGGCTAAAACAGCGCCGCCAACAGATGTTGCTTCAATCTCAGAATTTCACCTCCACAGAGGCTTATCTTGAGGCTGACAGCACCTTTCACGATGTGGCGACAGAATTCAGACCAGACGTGATTGTACACTTGGCGGGTCAGGCCGGTGTCCGCTATTCGCTTGAAAATCCCCGGGCCTATCTCGACAGCAATCTGGTTGGCACTTTTAACGTGATGGAAGCAGCCCGGGAATTGCAAATCAACCATTTGCTGATGGCATCTACCTCATCGGTATACGGTGCCAATCTGGACATGCCATTCCGGGAAACCGACAAGGCCGATACGCCGCTGACATTTTATGCAGCCACGAAGAAAGCCACCGAGGCAATGGGACATTCCTATGCCCATCTTTGGGACCTGCCGACGACCATGTTTCGCTTTTTCACCGTCTACGGAACTTGGGGGCGCCCGGATATGGCGCTTTTTAAGTTCACCAAAGGCATCATTGAGGGTACGCCAATTGATATTTACAACAATGGCGAAATGTATCGCGACTTTACCCATGTCGACGATCTGGTTCGCGGCATCAGGCTGTTGATTGACGCCAAACCGGAGCGACCTCAATCGGTGGAAAATATTCGTCCAGGTGACAGTCTGTCGCCCGTCGCCCCGTTCCGCATCGTGAATATTGGCAATTCCCAAAAGGTCAAATTGCTCGATTTTATCGAAGCGATAGAATCTGCAATCGGTAAAAAAGCGGTCCGAAATTACATGGAAATGCAAACCGGTGATGTGCCGGCGACGTGGGCCAATGCTGAATTGTTGAAGGAACTGACCGGATACCAACCTGAAACATCAGTTCAGGAAGGCATAGTCAAATTTGTCGCGTGGTATCGGGAATACTACAACGCATGACCCACGAATTGACCCAGCAGTTGCCCAAGCTTCCATCAGGCAAGTTGAAGCACCTCAGTCCGACATCAGTCAGTTGCGTGCATGGTTCAATCGGACGACTGAGAACCCGCTTGCCCAACTGCCAATCCAACCTTTCTCCCAACAGGCTTCAGATATAACATGACAGTCAAGACCCTGACCCATCTGCAACGCCTGGAGGCGGAGAGCATTTACATTCTGCGAGAAGTTGTCGCAGAATCGGAAAACCCGGTCATGCTCTACAGCGTCGGCAAAGACAGCGCGGTCATGCTGCACCTTGCCAAGAAAGCCTTCTTTCCAGCCCCTCCCCCTTTCCCGCTGCTGCATGTTGATACGACATGGAAATTTCGCGACATGTACGAGTTGCGAAATCGCGCCGCAAAGGACGCCGGCATGGACCTGATTGTCCATCAAAATCCAGATGCGATTCGCGACGGCATCAATCCTTTTGACCACGGCTCGGCACACACCGATATTTGGAAAACCGAAGGACTGAAACAGGCGCTCAACATGCAGGGATTTGATGCCGCATTCGGCGGCGCCCGTCGCGACGAAGAAAAGTCAAGGGCCAAGGAACGGGTGTTTTCATTCCGTTCCGACAATCATCGTTGGGACCCCAAAAACCAGCGACCCGAACTCTGGCACTTGTACAACACAAAAAAAGCCAAGGGAGAAAGCGTGCGCGTCTTTCCCATCTCCAATTGGACCGAGCTCGACGTTTGGCAATATATCCATCTGGAAGGAATCGAAATCGTTCCGCTGTATTTTTCCGCGCCTCGCCCCACTGTTCAACGGGATGGAATGATATTGATGGTCGACGACGACCGCTTTCCTATGCTCCCCGGCGAAAAACCGGTGAGCCGCGCCATTCGCTTCCGCACCCTTGGTTGCTACCCCTTGACCGGAGCCATCGAAAGCACCGCCACCACATTGCCCGAGGTGATACAGGAAATGCTGCTGACGTCCACTTCGGAACGCCAGGGCCGAGCCATCGACCACGATCAATCCGCCTCAATGGAGAAGAAAAAACAGGAAGGCTATTTCTGAATAAATTCTCCGCCTTATTCTGCGAATTTTTCAATCATGACCAGCAATGACCAACACAACTGATCAAATATACCGGACCGACTCTCTCATTGAAGAGAATATCGAAGCCTACCTGACCGCCCACCAGCAAAAAACCATGCTGCGATTCATCACCTGCGGTTCGGTTGACGACGGTAAATCGACGCTCATCGGGCGCTTGCTCTACGACAGCAAGATGATCTTTGAAGACCAGTTGGCAGCCCTCGAGTCAGACAGCAAGCGTATGGGAACTCAAGGTGCCGATATCGATTTTGCGCTATTGGTTGACGGCCTGGCGGCGGAACGGGAACAAGGCATCACAATTGATGTGGCCTATCGCTTCTTCGCGACAAAAAAGCGCAAATTTATCGTCGCAGATACCCCTGGTCACGAACAATATACAAGAAACATGGTGACAGGGGCCTCAACCGCAGATCTGGCGGTGATCCTTGTCGATGCGCGTAAGGGCGTGCTGACCCAGACCCGGCGACACAGCTATCTGACCCACATGCTGGGCATTCGCAATTTTGTGTTGGCCGTAAACAAGATGGATCTGGTAGCTTATGATCAAGCCGCATTCGACCAAATCGTCGAAGAATTTGCCAGTTTTGCCCGCAGCATCGGTATCGAGAGTTTCACCCCCATTCCGATATCAGGAATCGCTGGCGACAATATTACCGAGCATGGATCCAACACCCCCTGGTACAACGGCCCTGCCCTGCTGCCTCACCTTGAAGCCGTGGAGGTCGAAGTTTCAGCTGATCAGGCTCAACCTTTTCGAATGCCTGTACAATGGGTAAACCGCCCCAATCTCGATTTTCGCGGATTTACCGGGCTCATTGCCAGCGGCACGATCCGCCCCGGTGATGCCATCAAGATACTGCCCTCGGGAAAAAACTCTTCAGTAGCACGCATTGTGAGCCCAGAGGGTGACCGTGATCTGGCCGTCGCGGGGGAATCGGTGACGCTTACCCTTGCCGATGAAGTTGATTGTTCGCGTGGGCAGGTGATTGCTGCCTCTTCGGTGCCTGTAGAAGTTGCTGATCAGTTTGAAACAACCGTCATTTGGATGGATGACACGGAGCTGGTCCCAGGCAGGGCTTATTGGCTGAAGATTGGGGCCTTGACGGTTTCGGCCTCGCTACATCAACCAAAATACGAAATTGACGTGAACAGCCAGGAGCAACTGGCGGCCAAGACATTGGGGCTCAATGCCATCGGTGTGACCAATGTGACCACAGACCGTGAAATTCCGTTTGCGCCCTATGGCGAAAACAAGGATCTCGGTGGGTTTGTGCTAATCGACAAAATGACCAACCAAACAGTCGCAGCTGGCATGATCCACTTCGCGCTGCGTCGGGCGCAAAACATCCATTGGCAGGCCACCGAGCTTGGTCGCGATCATCACGCCGCAATGAAGAACCAGGAGCCGATGGTTCTTTGGCTGACAGGATTGTCCGGCTCCGGCAAATCAACGATTGCCAATATTGTTGAACAGAAATTGGCACGGATGAACCGACACACCATCCTTCTGGACGGAGACAATGTCCGCCATGGCCTCAACAAGGACCTCGGTTTTACCGAGGCGGATCGGGTTGAAAATATCAGGCGTGTGGGCGAAGTGGCCAAGCTGATGACCGATGCGGGCCTCATTGTCATTACGGCGTTTATTTCTCCATTCCGCTCCGAGCGGGACATGGTCAGGGCGATGATGCAACCGGGAGAATTTCTGGAAGTGTTTGTTGACACACCACTCCATGTTGCCGAAGAGCGGGATGTGAAGGGACTTTATGCAAAGGCGCGATCCGGGGAACTGAAGAATTTTACCGGCATCGACTCCCCTTATGAAAAACCCCAAAAGCCCGAAATTCATATAGACACGACTAAAATGACACCGGAGGAAGCGGCAGAATTCGTGCTTCAAAGACTAATCCCATGAACTAACACTCGCCCTTGATCGATGAGTTAGGGATGATCATTTCAATTATTACATGTTTTAGCCATTTCCTTGGCAGTTCAGGACTCCAATTGATGTTTTAGCATCTATTGAAGGCCTGTTCCGTTTTGGAGATCTTTGCATAATTGCCAACTAGGAATTATTAAGAACTCCTTCCCACTTGCAAGTCGTCCCGTATTCATTCTTGCTATGATGTTAATGCTCATCTGCGCAGCAGGCACTTTCATTTGGGACACGGCTTTTCGGCATCATGTCCCCCCCAATTGGGTATGTAAATTGTCGTACATTTTGTCGTTTTGGATACGGAATACAAATCGTCAGCTTTTCTCTATTTATCAGCCATATGCGAAAATTGGATTGTACCTTTTTCTTCTTGTTTTTTGAGCCATGTTAAGAAGCGATCGTAGTTTGCTAACGCCTGTTCTGGCTCACGGCCAAGATTGTGTGGATGTAGCCAAAAGTGCACCTGATGGTTACGGAACCGTGAAAGAAACACCGCCAGCTGCATGCGAAGCAGGTGCAGCGTAAAAACTCCTGTTCGGGAGAACCATGGACGCAGAAAGTACTGCCCCACGTGAATGCGCATTTGCCCGGTGCGTTTTTCTGTAAACTGATCGGTTCTGCTAAATTCTACGATCGGAAGAAACGCATCAGCAAACCGAATTAGCCGAATTACGCTTGCTGTAAACCACCCCCAATGTACAGGGCGATAAATGCGGATGTCCGGGTTGACGCGAACACTTTCGTAACCAAACGAGGCTGCTACCTCAAGAGCTTCTAAGGTAACTTGGTTTTTGGGCATGACCAGCACCTTGGGCCGGAAGCCGAAGCGATGGAAGAACAATGCATCAAACTGTTCAAAATCAGCTCTAAGAGCGCTTTCGGAGGCTCCCAGAGCATAAATGTGGGTGTTGGTATGTGAACCGAGTTCGAATAGTGGGTCGCTCTCTAGTTCCTCTATGATGTCATCTGGCGCCCTGAACAGATCATCTTGGTCGCCGAATGGCGCAGCGCACAATTCAAAGTTGCTGATTTCTTCAATACTTCGCGCGCTTTTTTGCATTATTGTGCGCGGTGCATGTTGACGATCTAACATAGCTCCGACGATGGCGAAGGTACAACAAATGCCGTGCTTTTTATGCAGAGCTACAAGCCCGCGTGTGACAGCGTTGGCGTTTTGAACATTTGTTGAAACGTAGCTTGGGGAGACTTTGTCCCATACGCCCCAGAAAAGTTCGTAATCGTAAGAAATTCTAACCTCAATCATTTCCAATTCCACCAGAGTTTTCTGATTATGAAACGCTGTTTTTTGACAGAACAAAAAACTCCTAAACACCTACAACGATAGGTGGGGCTTACAAATGATCTGTGCTGAGAAACCACGAATCCTGTCTAATTCTGTATAGTCGCTTCGTTCCCATAGTGTCACTTTAACCCCTGACCAAACCATTATAGTCCGATAGTCCGGCTGTAGCTAACGCAGACAAGGATTTTCCATCTGCGTTGCGGTTATTGCTCCCTGTTTCAGATTATTGTTGAAGGTGGGAGTAAGCTCATTTAGTGGGTTCCTTAGTCAATAGAGCTCATTAGAAATTGCTGTCATAGTGCAACAACTCGAAAAATAGTCAGGCTGGCAATGGTTCGACGAAAAACACACTTCCTTGTCGGCACTCGGTGGTTTGGCGTCCTTGGTCCTTGCGGGCTGATGATCGATGCCCTTGTTGGGCAAGGCTACGAGGTTTTTGTCTTCGGTCAAAAAGACGAGCATTATCAGCGATACCATTCTGGTAAGGCACGCTTGATCGAAATCAACATGTGTCGCAGTTATTCGACCTTCCTGCGAGACTTCTTCGATATTGTAAAACTGGCTTACTATATTGTTCGGTACCGGCCTGACGCCGTACATTCATTCAACCCAAAGCCCGCCCTGTTGTCTTGGGCCGCGGTTTCCGTCCGACCGAAAACAAAGTTCTTCATTGGCGTGACAGGCTTAGGAAACACTTTCATTCGTGCGAAGAAACTAGAGCCCTTGATCGTTTCGCTGTTAACAAGAGCCTGCCGACGAGCGTCATTTGTATTTTTTCAAAATCGTGACGACATCGCGATGTTTAAAGAACGCAAAATAGTTGAGCAAGAAAAGATCCAGATATTCATTGGGCCAGGTGTAGATTTGCGGGTGTTCCGACCCGATCCTGAAACGCTGAAAATGCGCCAAAAGCCAGAAAATCAGAAAAGCGATATTGTCGTGACTTGCACCGCCAGACTCATCTGGCAAAAAGGCATTGCTGAGTATGTGTGGGCCGCAAAACTGGTGAAGAACCATTATGCCGGCCGTCGAAATGTCACTTTCCGTCTGTTGGGCGAGATTGACGTGCAACATCCAGATTGCATCGATCCCGATTTTTTGGAAGCTGCGAAAGCCGAGGGAGTAATTGAGCATATTAGTTGGACTGATGATATTGTTGGGCAGCTAAAGACAACCGACATATTCGTGCTGCATTCCTATCGGGAGGGAGCCCCACGGGCCATCCTGGAGGCTTCAAGCCTGTGCCTGCCCACCGTTGGTGCGGACGCAATCGGCGTTCGAGAGTTGATTGAAGATGGCACTACCGGTTATCTAACTCCCCTTAAAGAGGTTCAGCCAATCGCTGATGCGATCATTCATCTGATAGAAAATCCCAAGAAACGCCATGCGATGGGCAATGCAGCGCGGCGGCTAATTGCTGAACCTTTTAGCTTGACCAACTCCTCCGATGCTCAGCTTGAAATGTACCGGTCTGTTGGCTACGACATTCCAAAACTCGTGGCCGACCCATTGGAAACAATCGAAGCGAGAGAATAGCCGGATGACACGTTCTGATCTGGTCATAAAACGATCGTTCGACCTATTCTTTTCCTGTATTGGACTACTTGTTCTGTGGCCGGTAATTGGTTTGACAATAATAATTGCGCGCTTGGACACTGGTAAAAGCGGTCTGTTCTCCCAAACAAGATTGGGTCAGCGTGCTAAGCCGTTTACGATCTACAAGATCCGAACGATGAATTCAGACGGTGGTAGTACGATTACGGCAGGCAACGATGAACGTGTAACCGCAATAGGTGCCAAGCTAAGAAAATGGAAGCTGGATGAGCTGCCTCAACTATATAACGTCATGTGCGGTGACATGTCGTTTGTCGGACCGAGACCGGACGTGGCTGGTTATCTGGATCAACTTGGACCAGAATGGCAGGACGTTTTGGATCTGCGCCCTGGCATAACAGGTCCCGCAACGCTGTTCTTTCGCAATGAGGAAGAGCTCCTGGCAGGGGCGGATGATCCTAAAAACTATAATGACAACGTCATCTGGCCTAAAAAGTTGAAAATCAACCGTCAGTATGCCCAGTCATGGAGCTTTCTTTCGGACCTGCACTATTTGCTACAAACAGTTGTGAAATAGGCTAATGCAAAAAAAAACTGGACAAGACCTCATACCGTTGCCTTTTACCCCGGTTGTAATTCTTGGCGCTGGGCGATCCGGCACAAACGCACTGCGGGATATGCTGACAGTATTGCCAAACTTTTCTACGTGGCCTTGTGACGAGATTAACCCGATTTGGCGCCACGGCAACGCTCTGTGGCCGCATGATGAACTCGGTGCAAAACTTGCAACCCAAAAAGTTGCTAGATTTGTCCGCAATGCCTTTTTGCGTCAGTGGAAGCGATCAAAGAAGCCCAAATATATTGTTGAGAAAACATGCGCAAACACGCTGCGAGTCGGGTTTGTTCACCAGATTTTACCAGAAGCCCGGTTTATCCATATTGTTCGGAACGGTACCGATGTGGTGCCTTCGGCAAAACGGCGATGGAGTGGGGAGCTTGAAATAAAAAGCATGCCGTACTTCTTGAAGAAGGCGCGGTTTATTCCTTTCACGGATATCCCTTATTTTGGGTATCGTTTTATCCAGAACCGCCTTTCCATCCTATTGGGGAAAGAAAAAAGACTGTCGACTTGGGGACCGCGCTTTGACGGGATCGAATCATATATCGGTGCAAACCTATCGGACATCTGTGCCACTCAGTGGGCGGCCTGCGTCAATAAATGCGATGCCGGTCTGGACGCTATCGATGCGGAGCAAACACTGCGAATACAATATGAGGAACTGACCTATGATCCGGAAGCGGTGCTTCTTTTGATACTTCAGTTCCTGGACCCCGCAAAAGGAGCTGCAGAGCATGATGCAACCCTTCTTCAACAGGCAGCCTCGACTATTCGCCTCGCTTCAGATCGGAAAAAGAACCGAAGCTCATTAGATTTGACAGCGGCGACAAAAGATTTAATGACACCAGTACTTGAACGATATGGATATCCGCAAGACATGGTATGACTGTTCACTCTGAAAAAGTTACCTTTGCCCCATGGCCGAGCTTCTCTAATGCTGAAATTGATGCCGTAGAAAAAGTACTTCGATCTGGTAAGGTGAACTACTGGACAGGACAGGAAAGCCGGGAGTTCGAAAAAGAGTTTGCCGACTTTTGTGGATCAACACACGCAATAGCTGTTGCCAATGGGACAGTTGCATTGGACCTTGCCCTGATGGGGCTGGGCATCGGGGCCCGTAACGGAGGGTTGGAGACAGACGAGGTTGTCGTCAGCCCAAGAACGTTTTTGGCATCCGCATCGTCTATTGTTAATGCGGGTGCGGTTCCGGTATTTGCGGATGTAGACAGAGACAGCCAAAACATCACGCCTGAAACGGTTGCACCTGTTTTGACGAAGCAAACCCGTGCGATTCTCTGTGTACATTTGGCAGGCTGGCCCTGCGAAATGGACGGATTCTCAGCTTTAATTGCTGGGCAAAAAATTAAACTGATCGAGGATTGTGCCCAAGCCCACGGTGCCCTTTATAAGGGGCGGCCCGTGGGTAGTCTCGGGGATGTGGCTGCATGGTCTTTTTGCCAAGACAAGATTATGACGACCGGCGGAGAGGGTGGAATGGTCACAGTCAATGACGCCGCTACGTGGAATCGCATGTGGTCGTTTAAGGATCACGGAAAGAACTATGACGCGGTTTATGGTCGCGATCATCCACCAGGCTTCAGATGGCTGCACGAAAGTTTCGGAACGAATTGGAGGATTACGGAAATGCAATCCGCGATTGGGCGTATTCAGCTTGATCTCATGGCAGATTGGACCAAAGCGCGCAATGGCAATGCAGCCAGGTTAACGGAAGCCCTTGCCCAATTCGATTCTATCCGCGTTCCGCAAACAGCGGCAGGAAACAAACATGCATTCTACAAGTTTTATGCCCAGGTAAGGCCTGAGTGCTTGTCGAGAGGGTGGACACGTGACCGTATTGTTGCAGAAATTAATGCGCTTGGTGTTCCCTGTATGCAAGGAAGCTGTTCTGAAGTCTACCGCGAGAAGGCCTTCGACAATACCCATTGGCGACCGCAGTCCCGGCTGAGCGTTGCGCAAGAGCTTGGCGATACCAGTCTGATGTTTTTGGTTCACCCAACATTGACCAAAAAGAATATCGACGCTGCTGTCTCTGCTATCGCGATTGTGTTGCGCCAAGCAGAAGGCATGAAGCAGGGACGACAAAGCAGCAGGAAATAACACAAGCCAACTCGCTTTTGCGGTTACCAGGACAGATGATCAGATAGTCAGCCCCTGCGCGGGTAGCAAAGATGCAAGAAACAGGCTTGTACGTCCTTGTTTGAAGATATTTAGCGAGAGCCGCAAGGTTGCTCACAATTCAAAAAAAGTGGAAAAGTGGATTAACAGTTGATGGTCGTGTTCGGCAGAAGTATTGCGCTCCGTAGCGCCATTCCAAAAGCAGCACAATTTGTCTTGGCGTGCTATCGCGCCGTACAACTATTTGAAGATCCCTGGCATTTAATTCAATGCTATATGCGCAAGCAGCCATTGGGTCGGGATGTGCTCAAAATGCGGTCAGGGCACGAAATTGCAATTTCCCAACATGTGGATGACGTAGTTACTATTTTCGTAGTCTTTTGCAAGGAGGACTACGGCACCAATTTTGAGGGTATGACTATACTCGATATTGGAGCAAATATTGGGATATTCTCACTCTGCGCAGCGCTGAATGGAGCTAAAAAAGTGGTGTCAATCGAGCCCTCGGTCGAGGCATTTGCTACGCTTCAGAGTAATGTTGAAAATAATAGTCTAAACGATATCATCGCCCCCATGCATTACGCGATCAGCAGCGCTGACGGCGACGTAATCCCCTTCCCGATTCAGGCCAGCCCGTATAACCAGATGGGTGCGAATTACTCTGGTGCGGATACTGCCGATGTTGAAACACTTACTCTCAAAACTCTACTGGACACCTGCTTCAGCGGGAATGTAGACCTACTAAAGATGGATTGTGAAGGTGCTGAATTCGAGATATTTGCGGCCACCCAACCTGTGGACCTCGCACGTATCAAAGAATTGAAAATGGAATACCACAAGGAGGAGTATGTTGATCTATTACAACGGCTCAAAAGAGATGGCTTCGAGGTCACGTTTCATCAGCCCGGACGTCAGCCCTCCACCGGCACAATATGGTTGGTCAATAATACGCGCTGAGCCAACCTCATGATGCGGTTGGCAGAATACCAAAATCAACTTCTAACGGGGGCGCCTTGAAAAACCTGATACTCAATATCACTCCGCCAAAGTGCGGCACCACATCGCTTTATTTTGGGCTAACTGCCTCGGCTGAAATTGCAGAATCGACACTTAAGGAGCCGCGTTTTTTCGCTGGTTCGGCACAATTCGAAGAGGCGGATATGCCAAATGCCATGCGAACTGCTGGTAAATATTCTAATGGTTTTGGTTGGCACGAAACGCTCTTTCAAAACGAGAAACAAGAGCGGTATCGGATCGATTTCACCACGTATTACGCTGTTATTCCAGATACACCAAAGCTCGTTCACAAGCACTATCCTGATGCAAAACTCATTTTCATATTGCGCGATCCGGTCGATCGTTTTGTCTCGCATTATTACCAGTATGTGAAGGTAGGTATGTCAATACCAAGCATCGAGGATGTGATTCAAGGACAAGGGCAAATATCACGATTGATGTACGACTTCGCCGACTATAGATCTACATATAATCGATTTGCCAAGATCTTCGGCACCAAAGCTATCCTGCTGCTTGACTTTCAAGATCTTGCTCGTAATCCGTCAACGATTTCAGAAAAATGCAATGCCTTTCTTGGGCTATCTGACATAGATTATCGCCCTTCGGTCCGAGAGAAAAACGTCGCCGGCCAACCGCGCTTTGCAACACTGCAACGCGCCATTTTTTCCAACACGGTACGCAGCTTCTCCCGGAGTATTTCACCTGCACTCAAGACCAAACTATTAACTGCTCGCAAGAAGGTCATTCTTGCCAATGTGAAGGCCGCGAAGTACCCGAAGTTGTCAGATTCTCTGCGTGACTATCTAGCGGAAAGGCTTCAAGACCAGATCGAGTTCTATGAACAAATTGATTAAGACGGCGTTTCGCGCAAATCTCTATTCCTTGATTATTGCCGCGAAAATTGTCGTTTTGATCCTTTGGCAATTAATTCAATCGGACGCGCCTGATTATTTTGGGCGTTATGCAATTTGCTTGGGGCTAACCAATACCTTCTTTATTTTTGCCGGGATGCGCGGGCGTATTTTGACCTTTGGAGCGATTGAGTCTTTCAGGGATTTTCGCGCTCTTACTGGATTCATGGCCCTGTTTGGCACGATAGCCCTTGGTCTTGTGTTGATTCTGTATTTCGGCAATCCATTGCTAACAGTATTGTTGTTGGTTGCTGCAGCAAAGTTCTGCGAAATGTTTTTGGATACGAATACATCGTATATTCAAAAAACGTTGGGCCGAAACAAAGCCTTCGCACTTCTCAACCAACACAGCACATTGCTGATATGCGGCTTTTTTCTGGGACTTGTTGCGGGCGGATTGCAGGGCGCAATCCTCGCAGAAATTGTAGTTCTAGCGTTCACACTAATTCGGCAATCGCGTGTTCTCGCTTGCAAGCCAGAACCAGAAGCTGTGAAAGAACGCGGCGCGCTAAGTGTGATTTCTAACGGTCTAGAGCTCACTTTAGCGGCGACGCTTAATTCTGCGATCATCACAGGTTTCCTTTTTTGGGGAGGATTTTACTTGGCCGAGAGCGAACTCCTCCTGATTGCCAAGATTTTGACTCTTCAGGCTTTTTGCGCCCGTTTGATCACTGGTAATAATATCTTTTTCCAAAAGGAGTTGACTGATGGTCGGCATCAAGTTGCCCGAGTAGCATGGTGGATCGCGATCGCCGGTCTGGCATGTTTGGGAACTATGTGGACACTTTACCTAACGCTATCGCAGTTGGTTGACGTGACGATGGCGCTTTATGGTTTCGGTGCAGCCTTCACGCTCATAAACATCGCAAATATAGCGATTCGTCAGCAATTGCTGCTCGGTGGTGTGGTGCGCCCGCTTATCGCGGTTCATACAATTGAATTTGTGGTTCTCATGACGATCTATTACGGTTTAGAACCCAATGCGATTGTTGGGTTTTTGGTTTTCTCTTTGTTTCGCCTACTGCGCACACTGTCTTTCATACGGCTCTTGTCCCGATAGAATTGAGGCGCACACCAGCAGGTGATATTTGTATCATGTGATTAGGATGTCATTTACGGTCGTTCCAGTTGAAGTAACCACGCCAATCCCAGCGACAGTATCGCTATCACCAGAACTAACTCAAAACCATTGGTCGCATTGCACCTTCTATGGAAACACCCCTTACGAGGTGCTCAGAGAAAGGCTACAGTGATCGCATTGAGTGTCCTGAAAGTAACTGCATCGCATAAACAATGAGAAATTTTTCTTATGCCGACGGGGCTCAAAAAGCCCAATCAATAACTTCAGGCATTATAGTTGGGACACGTAAGGCCGGTACAACTTGGCTATATGAAAACTTCCGGCGGGATCCAAGGGTTAGCGTTTCTGAGTTGGTGAAGGAAAGTGGATACTTCTCTGGATCAGCGCAGCTTGATCGCAAAAGCTACGATGCACTTCAAAATTCAGAAGGACAGGGGCATCGAATTGAGGTTGACTCGTCCGTTTGTTATGCAGATGCGGCCCCCGATTTGTTGGATGCGTACAATTCAGAGATGCGCGTCGTCCTGATTTTCCGAGAGCCCAGCGCATTTTTGGCATCTCGGCATGTTCATTCGCTGCGCAAAGGAGAGTTGAGCGAGAAATCTGCTATTGCAGCATACGAGAACAATGAATGGCTGCGCCGGGAACTGGATTACCCTGCAATTACTAAGCGTTTTCAAAGATTTCATGAACAGGGAAGGCTCAACGTCTTCGCCTACGAGCAAATGAAAGTGGACCCGGTTGGCTTTTATACCGACGTGCTGACGGCATTAAATGTAACCAAGCAGGATGGCTTTTTACCCGATACTGCGCCTGTAAATGTTTCGCGCAGCACCAAGTTGCCGCTCGCCTCAGCGGCGTTCAGCAAAGGAGCAGTTACTGCTCGCAGGCTAGGCTTACATGGACTAGTGAATGCGTTGAAATCTACTGGCATCCACAAAATTATCGAAACAACACATAATCAAAAGAGTATTGGGCCAAACGATTCCTATGCAGCGGAAGTAGGCGCACTTGTCCCGCATTCCGTTGAGTTGCATAAATCACTCTGATCAGCCTTGTTAGGGTGAGATCCATGGGGAGCCTTCCGTGTGCTTGGCGGTTTTCTGTAATGGTCTGTCCCAGAAAAATTGGTTCATCCCATCGTTGAAAATAAGGAGGACCACAGATGGCCAACAAATGTCACAAGCTCGAAGAGATTGTCACTAAGTTGCGCCAGCTTGATGTGCTGGTTGGGCAAGGAATGAGCCGCCCGGATGCGAAACGACATGTTGGTATCGCTGAACAGACCGATTGGGTTGGAGCAAGGCACCAGAATGCGGAATGGCAGGCAAGCGTCGCCACACACGCGGGCTGGCCGCAGGCGTCGGAAGACCAAATGACAAGGCCGTGACTCGGCATGGCAACCGGGCAAAAAGAATGCAGGGTTGAATGCATCCCGACTTTCTAGACATCTTGGTTTCTCAAATGCAGTTTATCGATAACCTCGGACGAATCTGGCAAAAACCGAAATCGATAAGAAGCTATCTCCCTCAAAAGCTCCATTGAAGTTGAGAGAATAATAACTCTTAGTCAGATATGCTGAAATGCGCTGCTCCGATCGATCACGAAGGCTACTATAGGATTTCAAACATGATTACGCCTGTAATACTCTGCGGTGGATCCGGCACCCGGCTTTGGCCTTTGTCCCGAAAAAGCTATCCCAAGCAATTCGCATCTTTGGTTGGAGAAGAGTCACTATTTCAGGCCTCGACTAAGCGACTGTCAGGACCCGACTACGCTCCCCCAGTAGTGCTGACCAGCTCCGACTTTCGCTTTATCGTCACCGAACAATTAACGACGGTGGGTATCGATCCTGGAGCCATTATTATTGAGCCGGAAGGTCGCAATACGGCTCCTGCAGTTCTAGCTGCGGCGCTGCGGCTGTATGCCGGCAATCCTGATTCCATGATGCTGGTTGCACCCTCCGACCACGTCTTTCCCGATCCGGCGGCATTTCGAAAGTCAGTTCAGTTGGGGCTACCGGCTGCCAAAGCAGGAAAAATAGTTACTTTCGGCATTCATCCGACCCATGCAGATACGGGCTACGGTTATCTTGAACTCAGCCAGCAACCGACAGAAGGCGTCGACACTTGTGTGCCCTTATCTCGATTTGTTGAAAAGCCTGATGCACAGCGGGCCGAGCAAATGGTTGCGGCCGGCAACTTCCTCTGGAACGCTGGCATTTTTCTGTTTTCAACCAAGGCAATAATTGCTGCATTCGAAATGCATTGTGCTGAAATGCTGAGCCCGGTTGCTGATGCGGTGGAAAATGCACAAACCGATCTTGGATTTTTGCGTCTGGCTCCGGAACCCTGGCAAAAGGTACAAAGCATCTCCATCGACTATGCCGTGATGGAAAAGGCACGAAACCTGATGGTTGTGCCATTTTCCCATGGTTGGTCAGACCTTGGTGGTTGGGAATCCGTTTGGCGCGAGACAGAGCCCAATGAAACCGGCGTCTCCACTTTTGGCCAGGCTACATCGATCGATTGCAAAAACTCATTGTTGCGGTCTGAAGACGACGGGCTGGAAATTGTCGGATTAGGTCTTGAAAACATCATTGCGGTGGCCATGCCAGACGCGGTTTTGGTGGCAGACATTTCCCGTTCCCAGGACGTCAAATCGGTTGTCGACACATTGAAAGCTCAGAAAGTCCGGCAGGCAGAATCATTTCCCCGCGATCATCGACCCTGGGGCTTTTTCGACAGCCTGGCGCTGGGCGATCGCTTTCAGGTCAAACGCATAGTTGTTAATCCCGGCGCAGCACTGTCGCTTCAATCTCATCATCATCGTGCAGAACACTGGATTGTCGTTCAGGGTACGGCTGAGGTTACGATTAATGATGAGGTTAAACTGGTGAGTGAAAATGAATCAGTTTATGTGCCGCTTGGAGCGGTTCACCGGCTCGCCAATCCGGGCAAAGTTCCCGTCGCGATGATTGAAGTGCAAACCGGAACCTATCTGGGCGAAGACGATATCGTCCGCTACGAGGACGTTTACGCCCGCGACTAGCTGACGCCAGCCCTGCAGTCACCCACACGACACCGTCTGAACGGTGCGGGTGAAGGGACCCCACTCCCCACATCTCTCGATACCAGAATCTAAATCCTGTTACCTCTGGTCCGTCGAAATTTTATTCTTTCTTTTCCGTTATTTAAAAATGCACCCTTTTTTGCTCTGGTACAGTAATTGGTGCCAGCGGTGCATCAAATGGTACAACTGCGTGGTGCGCCTGTTCATATTGCGTTGACGGGCGAACCAACGCGCAAAAAGGTGCGAGGAGCGCCCTTTGATCGAATGCGTAAGCGGCTTCGAAACAGACATGTGGACATGATCAAACGACACATCACCGCAAATGAGATCGGCGCTTTTTCCGCGGATGCCCGGCGGATGATTTCAAGGTAAGAACTCAGCATCCAATAACAATTTTCAGAATAGTTGGTAACGTCAAACGACTTGCAGACCTATACGACACTAAATATGTGTATCGTAGCGTCAGGAGAAATAAGATGCGCATGAAGCCTATCCAAAGATTGATATCAGCTTGGTTCAGGGATCGCGCCCAATTCAAGCGCCCGATGACTAAACGAGATTGCCCGATGTGTGGGTATCACGGATACTTCATCAGTGTTGGAAACCCCAGCAGATTTGATGCTCGATGTGCACAGTGTGGCTGTCGCGAACGCCATCGACTTACCTGGCTTTGGGTCACCGAGGGGGGCGGCAACAAGCTGGAAGGCAAGCGCATCATTCATTTCGCACCAGAAGCGATCTGGATGAAAATGATGAAAGACAATCCACTTTATGAAACAGCCGACCTTTATCAAAAAGGCGTCGACCATCAGGAGGACATGACGCAGCTGAGTTTTGAAGATGAAAGCTTTGATGTTGTCATGGCCAATCACGTGTTAGAGCACATCGACGAAGACGATAAGGCAATCAGCGAGCTATATAGAATTTTGAAGAAAGACGGATTTGCTTTGATTACGGTGCCGATAAATGCAGGCCGCAACGAAACCTACCGCAATCCTGAGATTACCGACCGCAAACTTCGAATGCTTCATTTTGCTGGCGGCGACCATCGCAGATACTACGGCCTCGACTTTAAGGACATATTGAGTAAGCACGGCTTCAAAGTAGAGACCTATAGGCTGCCCCCAGAGCAAGAGGTGGGCTATGGCCTGTTGCGCGACGAGTGGATTTACATTGCCAGAGTTTAGCAACTGCATCTGTCACTGCAATTGCTAGCAAGTGGTGCGGGTGAAGGGACTCGAACCCCCACATCTCTCGATACCAGAACCTAAATCTGGCGCGTCTACCAGTTCCGCCACACCCGCACGGATTGACTAGCGCTCGTCTGCCCGATCCTTCCGATATTGGCAAGATGGCAAGGCCAACAATTTCAATAAAACTACATCGTCACACGCTGCCGGCTCTGACATTTTGAATTTGGTTCCTGGACGACCCAAAAATTCGCCTGCATTTCGCGCGTCTGCACCTGACGGTAACCGGCAATGAGCAGAACAAAATCACGATGCTTCAGATTGAGCCAAGTCCGGTCCGATTTACCAATTTTGCCGCCCGTTTGTGGAAGAATGAACTGGGCAATAGAACGCCATCGGACCGTGGGGATTTTGCGATTGAGCAATCTACACTTCAAGCGCCTGAAAACACCGTCTCCCGATCGCATGGCGCGATTGCTCAACGCCTATCTTGATGAAGAAACCCGACAAGCCGACCTCGATTTTGCCACCCACACGTTGAGCAAGATTGACGAAGTAACCGGGCTGCACGATTCCTTGAAATCGGTGTTTGCCAAACTGTAGCCCTCCCGTGCAAATCTGCCTAATATTTAGGCACTTTGCTCAATAATCAGGCTCTTTTTGGCGAACTGGTGCGACCTTCTACGGATACTCACGTTGAAATCGCTCCGAATTGCCCCAAAATCGGGCAAAATGTGAAAAACCTGCTCCTGAACTCAAAACTGGCACACCACATGCATGGTCGTGGTTAATCGTGCGTGCGCGTGCGGCCGGTTGTCGGCTTGCCACTCACGACGATTGTCCCACAACCCCAAGCGGCTATCCTTGGCTGCAATGGATAAGGATCCAACTGCGTGAAAAAGATTGAAGCGATCATTAAACCGTTCAAGCTCGACGAAGTGAAGGAAGCTCTGCAAGAAGTAGGCCTGCAAGGCATTACCGTGCTGGAAGCCAAGGGCTTTGGCCGCCAAAAGGGGCACACGGAACTTTACCGCGGCGCCGAATACGTTATTGACTTTTTGCCTAAGGTAAAAATCGAGGTGGTGGTCAATGACGACCAGGTCGAAAGTGCTATTGAAGCCATACGAAAGGCCGCTGAAACCGGCCGCATTGGTGACGGAAAAATCTTCGTCTCCCCTATCGAACAAGCCATTCGCATCCGTACCGGTGAAACCGGTGCGGAAGCTGTTTAATCCAGAAATATCAAGCCGAAAGGCATTCCATCAGGAAGGACGACTATGACTACTGCCAATGATCTTTTGAAACAAATGAAAGACGATAATGTCGAGTATCTCGACCTGCGTTTTACCGACCCGCGCGGCAAGATGCAGCACGTCACCATTCACTCCAGCCAGGTAGATGAAGACCTGTTTGCAGATGGCGCCATGTTCGATGGCTCCTCCATTGAAGGCTGGAAAGCAATCAATGACTCAGACATGGTGCTGATGCCCGATCTGGATACTTCCTATATGGATCCATTTTATGCGCACTCCACCATGGCGATCTTCTGCGACATTCTCGAACCCGACACAGGCGAAGGCTATGAGCGCGACCCACGCATGACCGCCAAGCGGGCAGAAGCTTACATCAAGTCCGGCGGCTTCGGTGACACAGCCTATTTCGGCCCAGAGCCAGAATTCTTCGTCTTCGATGACGTGCGCTTCTCCTCCGACCCTTACAAGGTTGGTTTTGAACTGGACAGCGACGAGCTGCCAATCAACACCGACGCCGAATATGAATCCGGCAATATGGGCCACCGTCCGCGCACCAAAGGCGGATACTTCCCCGTCAACCCGGTCGACAGCGCCCAGGACATCCGTTCCGAAATGCTGACAACTTTGGGCAAAATGGGCGTTGCCGTTGAAAAGCACCATCACGAAGTGGCCGCTGCTCAGCACGAACTCTCCATGCTGTTCAACACTTTGACCCGCAAGGCCGACGAAGTG
Source organism: Rhizobiaceae bacterium (assembly GCA_039977975.1). Taxonomy (GTDB): domain Bacteria; phylum Pseudomonadota; class Alphaproteobacteria; order Rhizobiales; family Rhizobiaceae; genus Pseudahrensia. The sequence goes on along the minus strand of JBDWCD010000015.1, from coordinate 562,983 downwards.
CAGCTCTACAAATATGCCGTCCAAAACGTTGCCCATGCCTATGGCAAGACCGCAACTTTCATGCCGAAGCCCGTCTATGGCGACAATGGCACCGGCATGCACGTGCATCAGTCACTGTGGAAAGATGGCAAGCCTCTGTTTGCTGGCGACCAGTATGCCGGCCTGTCTGAAACCTGCCTGTTCTATATCGGCGGTATCATTAAGCACGCCAAAGCGCTGAACATGTTCACCAACCCGTCGACCAACTCTTATAAGCGTCTGGTCCCTGGTTTTGAGGCTCCTGTTCTTCTGGCTTATTCGGCCAAGAACCGTTCCGCTTCCTGCCGTATCCCCCATGTTGCTTCGCCTAAGGGCAAGCGCATGGAAGTTCGCTTCCCGGATCCAATGGCCAACCCCTATCTGGCCTTTGCTGCGATGCTGATGGCCGGCCTGGACGGTATCAAGAACAAGATCCATCCTGGCGACCCAATGGACAAAGATCTGTACGATCTGCCACCAAAGCAGCTGAAGAAGATCCCAACCGTTTGTGGTTCCCTGCGCGAAGCCATGGATGCCTGCCGCAAGGACATGAAGTTCCTGACCGAAGGCGGCGTTTTCACCGAAGATCAGATCGAAGCCTATATCGAGCTGAAAGAAGAAGAAAACATTCGCTACGAGCACACACCACATCCTGTCGAGTTCGACATGTACTATTCGCTGTAAGCGTCACAACATATTTTGCGAAAAGGCCGGGTGGGCAACCACCCGGCCTTTTTGTTTACGGCTGAATTGGACTTGTACATGTGATAGACATTGCTATGGCGTCCAATCTCTCATCAATATCCTCCCGCATCGTTCTTGCGACGGCGACGCTACTGACCTTCATGCCGGCCTCCGCTCTGGCCAGTGGTGGTGTTTGGTGCACCGGCGAGATCGACGGCGAGAAGTTCAACTTGAACATATCAACCGGGCGTTCTCACATTCTGTCCGTCCTGAACGCCCAGGTCAGCATTGGCGAGAAGGAGTGGGCCACCCAACCGGCAAATGGCGAGCAGGAAATTGTTTTCGGTCAGGGGATGATTGAAGGAACGAAGTTTGCTGCCGACTTTGCTGATCCCAGTTACGAGGTGATCATGTTTGGTCTGAGGGTCGACTTCGCAGGTATGGAGAGCCGCACAGACGACACCCCCTTTGAGGGAACTGTGTCGATAAACGAGAAACGCGCTATCCCGGTTTTTTGCCACGGTGATGGCTGATCTCCGGAATTGGTTCTCCGGAACCAGAGTCAACGAGACCGATGCTTGGTGGTCCAATTTGACTCCCCTGCCCGCAAGGGACAGAATCCCCTGGCCGCATATCCCGTTGAGAGTCCGTATCCCCGCTGTGGAAGTCTTTCCAGGTTAAGGCATTACATCTCGAATTGGGAGAAGAGCATTGAAAAGATTCATTATCCAACGCGACCTGCCGGATGTCGGCAAAGCAACCGTATCCGACCTGAGACCAACGATCAAAGCCTCCAACGATGCGCTGAGACAATTGGCACCCGATGTTCAATGGATCGAAAGCTATCTGACCGAAGATCAGTCTTTTTGCGTTTATTTGGCAGAAAGCGAAGACGCCATTCGCGAACACGGCAAAATCAGCGGTATTCCGGTGGGCGAAATTACCGAAGTTAAGCGGATTATCTCACCGGTCACCAATTAGAGCTGCCCGGTCTTTTCCTGCTCGCGAATGTGCTCGCCTACGCTGTCAAACCGGGTTCACCACCACTTCCCGTTCAGCGGGAATCGCTGAGGTCAGATTGAACAACCATGGACTGTGGTCATCGGCATACTCGACGGCTTTCAGTATTGCAGCTTCCTCTTCATCGCTCTCAATCAGCACCCGATAACGCAGCGCCTGGTAACCAGGCGGAACAGTATCATCAAGTCCGGTCGACCCCAGGCCGTCAATGTCGGATTCAATTTCTACCCGGATGGATTGGAAGGTTAAATCAAACAGGGCGAGTTTCAGCGCATACCCCTGGACCAAACAGGCGCCCACGGCTCCCCGACCAAAAAATCCCGGGTCCGGCCCCTCGTCGTTGCCACCAGAGCTTTTTGGCTGATCGCTGACCATCTTCCAGTCGCCCTCAGTGACCTCACAACGCGTTCCCGAAGTCAATTCCACACAGGTTTGACCCGTGCTTCGAGCCATTTCCGGGCGCTTCTTTAAAATGTTGATCCGTCGTTCCTGAGCTTCCTTGATCGAATTCATTTTCAACTCCTAATGATCTGAATCTATGAATTTAATTCAGAAGTTGCGCGTCCATAAGCAATTGCACACCTCGCCGACCGATCAACGCCTGAACATCGGTACATCGCAGATCCTGACGGAGCCTCAATGCCTCATCAATTGCCTGCTGTGCCTCGCTCACCCTCTCCTGACTGACCAGTATCAGCGCCAGCACAACCCGCGCCATATAATTGCCCTCGTCGCGTTTGCAGGCCAGGTTTATTTCCGCAAGCGCTCCATCAAAATCTCTTAATCGGAACATCGCATAGGCAAGACTGGTACCCCAAAAGGACAGCCGGTTGTCGTGCGGACTGATCCGCATGCCGTGCTGCAAATATTCAACCCCCTTGCGCGCCTTTCCAGACCGCAGCATCGCCGTGCCCAACGCCACCCAGGCCTGCGGATTGCTGGGATCGGCATCAATTGCCCGCTGCAAGATAATGCTGCCGCGCTCAACCAGTCCGACATCGCTCAGGGCACATCCGGTAAAACCCAGAACCGTGGAATCAACATTATCCATCGACATGGCCTGCTCGGCCATCTTGATCGCCAAGGCCCGGTCATCCTGCCCTTCCGGCGACAGGCCAAACATGTGTCCCAGCGCCATGATGAGCGACAAATAGGCCTGCGCGAGGGCAAATTCTGGATCGAGTTCAATGGCTTTTCGCAGCAATTCATTGGCTTCGACAAATGTCGAGCGATGCCAACCTTTCAGACTGAGCAACCCTGCTGCCTGATTGTAGTATCCCCAGGCGTCGACACTGGATTCACCCCGCTTTTTGATCCGCTTCACCTCCGCCTTGGCCAGTTCCGGCTCCAGACGCGAGGCGATGCCCAGGGTAATTTCGTCCTGCATTTCGTCGAATTCGTCGGCGGGACGGTCGAATTTATTGGCCCAAAGATGATTGCCCGTTTCAGCCTCAATCAGCTGGATCGTCACGCGAACATTCTTGCCAACCGGCCGCAAGCTGCCTTCCACCACATAACTGACGCCCAGTTCGCGACCAACCTGACGGATATCCGGCGATGTCCCCTTATAGGCAAAGCTGGAATTGCGGGCGATGACAAGAAACCCCGGCAATCGCGCCAACAAGGTGATCAAATCTTCGGTCAGCCCATCAGCCAGATAGGTAAGTTCCTCATTTGAAGACATATTTTCCAGCGGTAACACAGCCAGGGACGACTTACCAATCCCCGGAACTTTCGGTTCCGGCGGCGAAGATCGCACCGGGGGACTGTCACTGTGGTCGGCATGCCAGTGCCAGACTTGCACCGGTCGGCTGATATTCTTCAGTTCAATTTCTCCACCATCCTCAAAAGAATGGGGCAATTTATCCCGAACAGCCTGATGGGTACTGTCTGCAATGCAGATACCGCCCGGCCTGGCAGCAGCCTCCAACCGCGCCGCCAGATTGACGCCGTCACCATAAATATCACTGCCCTCAAGGATGATATCGCCGAGATTGACCCCCATGCGAAGTATAATGCGCTGATCCTCAGCGGTATCCTCGTCCCTGCCCGCAACGGATTGTTGAATTTCGATGGCGCATTTGACCGATTCCACAACACTGGGGAATTCAGCCAGCAATCCGTCGCCCATCAGTTTGACGATCCTGCCTTGGCGTTCCTTCACTGCTGGACGAATGACATCGCTGAACAGCAGTTTCATGCGCTGCAGCGTCACCTCCTCATCACTGCCCATGAGGCGAGAATACCCAACGACATCAAGGGCGAGTACCGCGGCCAATTTTCGTTGCAAAGAATTCCTCCCACCCAGCGCGGAAAGCGTAGCGGGTTAGCGATGCTAAATCCAGATGCGGCAACCTAAACCCTTTCAAGCTCAGAGGGACGCAATGATCTGCGATAGAGCAACGACACGAGAACGAAACTGACAATGATCAGCAGAAACCAGGCCCCCAATTTGTTGGGCGACACATGGGTCCAGCCCGCATGCTGGCTGGGATACAGCCAGACGTTTGCGAATGTGGCGACATTTTCGGCAATCCAGACAAAAAAGGAAACCAACGAAAATCCAAGCAAAAGCGGCATTTTTCGTTCAGCAATAACCGTGAAACAAACTCTGGTGCGCCAGAAAATAACTGCCGCGTAAACGACCAGGAGATATCGGATATCCCAAATGAAATGATGGGTGAAGAAATTCACATAGATCAACAATGCCAGCACATACGTATGGATCAGCGCCGGATAGTTCTCAAACCGCAATCGTTGTAATTTCCATGCCCGGGCAATGTAGGAACCGACCGCCGAATACATGAATCCGGCGAATAGTGGCACCCCAAAAATCGCGATGCTTGCCTGTTCGGGATAGTTCCAGGAACCAATCAGGTCCGACGTTTTGTAAAGCTCCATTATGGTTGCGACGAGGTGAAATCCGAAGATCACCAACATTTCCCGGCGTGTTTCCAGTTTGAAAGCCAGCAGCAGGATCTGAACAACGATCGCGAACACGAAGATGTAGTCGTAACGGTGGAAATAAGGCAGGTCGACGGCTGTGGTCAGCAGCATGAATGCCAACAGCAGGCCACCAAAGAGAGATGCTTTGGCCTGCTTGATGCCGAAGACAATTAATTCCAGCACGAACTGGCGCATGCGGAGTGCAATATCGTGTCGCGCGGCCACAACATTGTTTCGAGCTACCAAATTGATCTCCCTTCATCAAACGGCTAGAAGATCGAATGGGACAAAGGCGAAATTGAGTTGTCTTTGTGGTGCTGAAAGGGTGATTGTTGGGCGCAGAACGCTGACATTTGATGGCGAATGTGAGTGCACCAAACGGTACAATTGACTGCTTGAAACAAACTGATGAAAGGAGTTTTCCTTGCCCAATGCGTCTTGTATTTGCGGCCGCGTTACAATCAAGGTTGACGGAGACCTGCCGGCTCCCAGCGCCTGCCATTGTTCCATTTGCCGAAAACACTCAGGCCATTATGAGGCATCCACAGATCTGCCCCGCGACAGGGTTACAGTGGTAGGAGAAGAGCACGTCACCTGGTATCAATCATCGGCCAAGGTAAGGAGGGGCTTCTGTTCGAACTGCGGGTCGAGCCTTTTCTTCGATCCACCGCATCTGGACTGGATTGCCATCGCCATGGGCGCATTTGACGGCCCGACCCAGACAAAACTGGAACGGCACATTTTTGTTGCTGACAAGGGGGATTACTACGACATTGCTGATGGCCTGCCGCAAAACGAACAGTGAATGCTCGGTATAACGCCTAAGCCGCGACGGGTGTTTTTACCTGAATCGACGCATCCGGTGCAATGGTCACTTTCAGACCATCAAGTTCTTCGCTCATGATCAACTGGCAGGACAGGCGAGAATTATCCTCGACATCAAAGGCTTCATCGAGACGGTCTTCTTCCTCTTCGCGCATTGGCACCAATCTGTCGATCCAGTTGTCGTCAACATGGACATGGCAGGTTGCGCAGGCGCAGGCGCCGCCGCATTCGGCCTTGATGCCAATGCCGGATTCGCTCGACCAGTCGCGGATGATCTCCATAACGCGAAATCCTTCGAGCGCGGGCAGTTCTGCAGTGTTCCCTTGCGGGTCTGTGACGTGAATTTTCATGAAATCATTCCTTACAGCGCCCGTCGCGCCCAGCTCCTGCCGCCCATGCTTGACAGCGCTTCTGCGCCTTCGATGGCCGGTTGATAGAAAAGATCGAGACCGGCATCCTTGATCTCCATCAAGGAATCGACGGTTGGTTGATGGCTGACCTGCAGCGCGTCAAAACCGCTGCGGCGCATATGCTGGACCTGGTCTATGCGCACATCACCAGTGGCGCGGACCTGACCGCCAAAACCGTGACGATCGCGCAGCAAACGCGCCTTGGAATAGGCCCGCCCATCAGCAAAGGAGGGAAAATCCAGCGCAACCAGCGAAATCTTGTCGAGGTCATCGACAATTGTGTCGATCTGATCATCGGCTTCCAGATAGACACCAAGTTTTCCAACATTGCGGGTCAGCAGCGCATGGCGCTGTTCTTCGAAAATCGCCAGCGAGACGACAACGTCCTCGCCCTCGGGCACCGGTTGTTCTCCATCAATGCTGACCCAGCGATCTTCGGTGACAGAACCACCCACAAACAGTGTCGACATTACGCGGCCTCCTTGGCTGGATAGAGCGCGTCTTTAAACGGCTGGGGCCCAAGGCGCTGGTAGGCGTCCAGGAATGCTTCATCATCCGACAGGCGGCGCGCCAGATAGGTATCGACAATGGTCTCCACTGCATCGCTGATATCGTCCTTGGAAAAGCCACGACCGATAATCTCGCCAACGGCGGCCTGTTCATCGCCGGACCCGCCGAGCGTCACCTGATAGAGCTCTTCGCCCCGTCGGTCGACACCGAGAATGCCGATATGGCCTACATGATGGTGACCACAGGCATTGATGCAGCCGGAAATTTTCAACTTCAGGTCACCGATTTCATTCTGCCGGTCGAGATCGGCAAAGCGCTCGGACAGTTCCTGAGCAACCGGGATCGAACGGGCGGTTGCCAAGGCGCAATAATCGAGGCCCGGGCAAGCGATGATATCAGTGATCAACCCAGCATTAGGCGAGGCCATTTCAGCGGCAAGCAAGGCATCATAAATCGCCTTGAGGTCGCCCAACCTGACATGCGGCAGGATAACATTCTGTTCGTGGCTGACGCGCAATTCGTCGTGTGAATAGCGTTCGCCCAGATCAGCCAGCACATCCATCTGCGCTGAAGTGGCGTCGCCCGGCGCTTCGCCGGTGCCTTTCAGCGCGACGGTGACGATGGCATAACCAGATTGCGCGTGTTGGCTGACATTGCGGTCCACCCAGCGGGCAAAACTGCGATTGTCCAGCTTGGCCTGTTCAACGCTTTGATCGCGATCAGGAAGGTCTTCGAATTCGGGCGGTGCAAAATAGTCGCCAATCGCCGCCACATCTTCGTCCGGCAGTTTCAACACGCCGTCCTTGATGCGTTCAAATTCGGCTTCGATGTCTTTTTTAAGCTCTTCCAGACCGGTTTCGTGAACCAGAATCTTGATGCGCGCCTTATATTTGTTGTCCCGGCGTCCGTAGAGATTGTAGACCCGCAGGATCGCCTCACAGTAGGACAGCATGTCCTCTTCAGGCAGCCAATCGCGGATCATCTTGCCGATCATCGGCGTGCGCCCCAGGCCACCACCGACAAACACCCGCAGGCCCAGGTCACCGGCATCGTTTTTGCGCACTTCCAGACCAATGTCATGAAACTGCATTGCCGCCCTGTCATTGGGGGAACCAATCACCGCAATCTTGAACTTGCGTGGCAAAAAGAGGAATTCGGGATGAATAGTCGACCATTGTCTGAGAATCTCAGCATAGGGACGTGGATCCGCAACCTCATCGGCCGAGGCGCCGGCAAAATGATCGGCGGTGACATTCCTTATGCAATTGCCGGACGTCTGGATCGCATGCATCTCGACGGATGCGAGGTCTTCGAGAATGTCGGGAATATCCGCGAGCTTCGGCCAGTTGAACTGTATGTTCTGCCGGGTGGTGAAGTGCCCATAGTCCCGATCATATTTACGGGCGATGTGCCCAAGCATACGCATCTGTGACGAATTCAATGTGCCATAGGGCACTGCCACGCGCAGCATGTAGGCGTGGAGTTGCAAATAGACGCCATTTTGCAATCGCAGCGGTTTGAAATTGTCTTCCGACAATTCGCCCGACACGCGCCGCGCCACCTGGTCGCGAAACTGAGCCACCCTCGCGGTTACAAACTCGCGGTCAAATTCATCATAGCGGTACATTGATTAATCCTGGGGAACTATCCGTTAAGCGGCGGCGGCAGCGAGGGAAGTGGCGGCGGCGGCAGCGGATATTTCTGCCTGCTTGCCGAGGTCCAGACGCATGGTTGGGCCGGCAGCGCGAATGCGCTCACGGAATTTCACAGGTGTCACCTGCCCCGCTTCCAGGCCAACCTCAATTTCATAAGGCTCGACCACCAGATTTTCAGCATCGGCACGGGCCGCTATATCGGCAGCAATCTGACGCTCTGCTTCGGTTGCAAAGACTTTCGCTGCTTCAACGGATTTGACCCAGGCACCATTGTGACCAAGCCAGACGGCTTCACCGTCCAACAGGTTGTTTGCGGTAAAAGCGATCGGTTGTTTCAAAGTGGTCATGCTGCCAGTCCTTGTTTATCGATTCCGGGTTTTTTGACTTGCGAGATTTCCGCCCCAAGCGGTTCGCAAATGTCGAGGCGAATTGCGGCAACGGCTTCACCAATGATGATGAGCGCCGCTGCCGGGGAGGTTTTTTCATCACTCAGATTTTGCAAATCGGCCAATGTACCAACCAGGCGGCGGGCATCCTTGCGGCCGACATTTTCCAGAACCGCCACCGGCGTGTCGGCAGCGAGGCCAGCCATTTGCAAACGCTCGGCGGTCTGTCTTGCCACTGTCCGCCCCATGTAGACGGACACGGTGGCACCAGAGAGTGCCAAATGTCCCCAATCGGGCAGATGTTTGCCGTTCAGGTCGTGACCGGTGGTAAACACAACGGATGAAGCGGTTCCGCGCAGTGTCAGCGGGATTTCAGCTTCCGCAGCACCGGCCAGGGCCGAGGTAACGCCAGGAACAACATCGTAGGCGACATTGTTGGCGCGCAGGGCAGCGATTTCTTCCCCTGCCCGGCCGAAAATCATCGGATCACCGGATTTGAGCCGCACGACCTTCAATCCCTTCTGGGCTTTTTCAACAAGCAACGCGTTGATCTGCTCTTGAGATTTTGAGTGGCAACCTTTGCGCTTGCCCACAGCAATAATCTCTGCGTCACGACGGCTCATGCGCACAATCTCCAGCGGCACAAGCGCGTCATGAAGAACAACATCTGCATTTTCCAGCGCCCGGTGCGCCCTGATCGTCAACAGGTCTTCGGCGCCCGGTCCGGCCCCCACCAGAGACACATGCCCAAAACGGACCGTATCTTCCCCCAGCAGCTGGCGGGCCGAGTTGCAGGCAGCCGACATATCGCCTTCCAGCGCGGCGCGTGCTGGTGCGCCATCAAAAAACTTTTCCCAGAACAAACGCCGCTGCCGACCATCCCGGCCACTTTGCTTGACGGTTTTGCGAAATGCATCGGCGAATTTGGCGAGGGAGCCGGTACGGGGATGCAGAACTTTTTCGATTCTGGATTTTATCCGGCGCGCCAGAACCGGCGCGGTGCCGTTGGTGGAAACAGCCACAACAACCGGATCACGGTTGACAATTGCCGGGGTGATGAAGTCGCAAAGATGTGGGCGGTCAACGGCATTGACGGGCACACCGACCATGCGCGCTGCTTCGACGGCCAGCGCGTCGGCCTCCTCGTCTTCCTGTGCCGTAAAGACCAGCGCGGCATCGGCAAAATCTTCAAATTCGAAGTTGCGCGGATAGTGGATCGCGCCGGAACGACTGAGCGCATCATCCATTGCCGCGCTGATCTGAGGTGCAATGACTTCCAGTTGAGCTTTTGTCTCGCTCAAAAGCCGCAGTTTGGCTGCCGCTTCATCGCCACCACCAGCGATCACGACGCGTCTTCCAGCAACGTTAAAAAATGCCGGAAACACGTCAAGACCAGCGCTGTGGCCGGTTTCAATCGTGTGGTCTGTGGGTTTGCTGGCAGACATGGTGAACCTTCAACTCGTGTTGGCTCAACATAGGAAACCACCGGTTCCGCAGTGAGGAACTCGATTTCAAAGTTCAAATGAGATGAGAATTTTGTTTCTCCGTATGGCTCCAATCAGAGAATGGCGGCGATGCAACTGCGACAGACTGATAATTGGTGGCAACAGCCAGGAAAGTTGGAATTCACCCAGTCCAGAATTTTAGCATTTAATCGCCCGCCAATAACGGATATGGTCCGCTTCTTAGTTACTGTCAGCCGACGACTCTTACTCCACCCAATTGCATTTATGCAGCCCCGCCGCCTAACCGGTCACATATCCATGCGCACCAGTCCCCTAACATTTATCATACTCACAGTTGTCATCGATATGCTCGGGGTTGGTCTTGCCTGGCCAATCCTGCCGCAACTGGTGCGGGAATTGTCAGGATTGGAAGTATCGCAGGCCGCCTTTATCTACGGAGCTTTGCTGTCAGGCTTCGCCCTGGTTCAGTTTTTGATCAGTCCGTTTATCGGCATGCTGTCTGACCGTTTTGGTCGCCGACCGATTCTGCTGATTTCGCTGGCGGGCCTCACTATCGACTATATCATCCTTGCGATGGCTCCGAACCTCACATGGTTGGTTATTGGTCGCATATTTGCTGGCCTGTTCAGTGCAACCGTCTCAACAGCCAATGCCTACATCGCCGACATCACGCCTAAGGAAAACCGCGCTGCAGCCTTCGGCTTGCTTGGCGCCGCCTTTGGCATCGGCTTCACCATCGGTCCATTGATCGGTGGTGTATTGGGAGCCATTGATCTGCAATATCCCTTTTGGCTGGCCGCGATATTGGCTTTTGGCAACATGGTATTTGGTTATTTCGTCCTGCCTGAATCACTGCCCCCCAGCAAACGAGCAGCCATAGACTTGCAGCGCGCCAATCCCTTTTCGGCGATGAAATACATTCGTCGTTATCGGGCTTTGACTGTCTTGCTGATGGCCCTGTTTTTGACCGGCATTGCCCAGCAGGGACTGCAGGGCATTTGGGTGTTGTGGACAGAAGTTCAATTCGACTGGGGAGTTACTGAAGCCGGCTATTCATTGGCCTGGGTCGGTATCTGCATGGCCTTTGTTCAAGGCTATTTAGTCCGCAAATTGGTGCCGCGTTTTGGCGAGCAGAGATTACTGTTCGGTGGCTATCTCATTTCGATGATGGCATTTGCAACATTGCCGTTCCTGACGGCGGGTTGGATGGTCTATCCTGGCATCTTGTTCCACATAATCGGCTGGGGCTGTGCGGGGCCCTGTCTCACCGCGCTGGTGTCGCAAAATGTGCCTGATAATGAGCAGGGTCTGCTGCAAGGCACCATCACCAGCGTCAATACAATGACAATGATTGCGGGACCGCTGTTGGCCACGGGCATATTTGCCAAGTCGGTAGGCGAAGGGGCATGGTTCGCACTTCCCGGCAGCTACTATTTCTTCGGTGCCGGATTGATGCTGTTGACCCTGTTGATGGTTTCCAGGGCCATCAACACAAAAGGAATTTGAATATATCAGCCTTCACCAGGCATGAAAGTCGCGGTTGCGCTTTGGTGCGCCACAAACCGGGGCGGCAACTAAGCCTTTGCAGCAGACAGAAATTGCCCGGCCAAATTCAACATCGGCACTGAGACGCGCTGGTTAGGCTTCCATGGTTTGGCCTTTGAGGTCCGCCGTACCGGGGGCGCCTGTTTTACATCTCCCACATTGCACTGGTGGAAAATTCGCGGCGGTTGTCCGTTTGCAGCGCCAACTATTGAGGACACCGAAAGTGTGACCTTCGAATAGCCTTCACAATCCACCACGAATTGTCGCGAACGAAGCCGGCAGGATCTCGACTTCTTTTCATCGTCAATGCGAATACAGTCACGTTCAAATTCTATTGCCACAAGATGCTCGTCCGGCGCGCTGCCATATATGCTGGTTCGCCAACTCGGATCGAAAAACTGGGAAGACAAACTCATATGGGATTGCTCATAGGGGATATCGAAGTAACGGGTCATGTTTTCGCCCAGATGGAGCCATCGGGAATCAACAAAAAAACCCGATTTTTCCAGCTGAAATATGCTGATGCGCCAGTCGGTTTCCGCCAGATGTCGCAAATAGGGATGCAACCGCCCCCGCTCTCCGGAGAGCAGTTCTGCAAGTAACAGGCTGACGCGATGCGGGATCGGCTCATAGCCGTTTTCCCATCGCGATATATTGGACTGGGAAAGCCGAAGCAAATCCGCCAGTTCAACCTGGGAAAGTCCCCGTTGTCTGCGGGCCCGTCTAAGGCCATCTGCAGTTTTCAGTTTAGCAACAGAAACAATCTTTTCTTCAGTAGTGCTCTCATGCAAACTCTGACTCACCATCACGATTAACAAACCTCTCACTCAAAACGCGGCGAAACTTAAACTTGCAGCAACCTGTATAAATTTGCAGAACTATGATAAGAAACCGATTTGTACATCAGCAAATGATAATGCTGCAGGAATCTGAATATTAACGCAGGGCCGAACTGCGGAGTTTATTTCATCCGGAGTAGGATATTTAAAAGTATTATTTAAAATCAGCGCGTTATGGATAAAAGCGCAATATGGAGAAATAAATACAACTAAAAACACCATATTATACTTATGCAACCTAAAATTGAATTCCGTCATGCGCGCATACCGGCGTTGTTGGCCGGTAGCGTGAATGATTCTTCAAGCTTTGACGGCAAGTTGCTTACTTGTCTTTATGCCTAAGCCAATGACCACTTTCAGAGAAAATACCTATCCAGCGAATAAGAACTGATGCGTCTGAAGCTACAATTTCGAAGTTGTTACCGAGCCCATCTGACAGGTCAGTGAACAGTTGCTGAGAAACCGCAGAAAGTCGCGGATTGTTCCTATCGTTTCTGCACCAATATCCGCTTACAGAATGGCGAAATCCTGTAGCATCGAACCTGGCCGTAGGTCGTCAACAACGCAGAATTGTTATGGAACTTTGCGCCCCTTCGCAGCGCTTGGGAAATTATTGAACTCCCAAAACCCTGCAAGAATATCAGTACCTCTTCATGATCTGCTGTGATAGTCTGTTCCAAATGCTTGCGACATATATACTGCGGGGAGCGCGGTTTGCTCGAACTGACCAAACCTGACATTGCCGACATTCTTCGTCCTCCGATTCCCAGGAATCGACCGACCGAAGCGGAAGCTGTTCCGCCTCTACTTTATTCCGGAAGCTCGATGAAGAGTGCACGGCGCGCCCGCGGCCTGTCCCAATCCGATCTGGCCAACATAATGGCGGTCTCCCAATCACGCATTTCCGCCTGGGAAAATGGCTATGACGATATCCCTTATCGCCAGCGCCTGAAGTTAATTGATGTCCTCACAAACACCAGGGGCATTCTCAATCCGTTGATTGAGCAGATGATCAAGAACGATCCCACCGTCGTCATCTACGTACAGAACTCCGAACACGATCTGACAGACACCCGTTATCTCCATGTGCCACGAGGGCTGGCAGCCCAGTTCTTCCAGCCAGGCACGGTTTTTGATAATCAGCGGGTATCGCATTTCGGCCAATCTGGCCTCCGGGAAATTGAGTATGGCCTGATTGCCATGAAGCTTGGGCGCAAAATTACCCCGGACCTGATTTCCATGGACATTGAGCGCGACTTACCAAGTCCACAGACTGGCCAGAAGCGAAACTCACTTCGGCTCCGTTCCCATCAGTTTTCGCTGCAGTTTGATGGCTACCCAAAGATCATCGTGTCTCGTCAACAGATCGTCGGTCCTGCGAAAGGCGAAATGCAAAGGCTGAACTATCAAACCTTCCTTGGCGACCTTGATCGGCTCTAGGGCAAGTTCGGCTCAAATCGAAACAATGCGGTCAATGACTGATGCAGCAATCCGCATGCGGAACGAACGTAATGGCTATGCGACCAGGCGACCCGGGTTCTAACCTGCGTTGATGTCGGCAACACGATCTTGAGCGTGACAGCGAACTGCATCGTTAAGTAAACGGCACCAAGCAATCGCCAGAGATCGGTGACTTCCCCCTTTTACTTGAATAGATTTTTCACCGTCAAACTGAAAAAAAATAATAGTGTTCGGTTGGCAATTTTCACAAAAAACCTTCAGAAAATTCAAAATACTGCACAAATATACGTTTACATCGCTCAGCCTATCAGATCATTTTATAGACAGGTTAGCTTCAGTTGAGGTCGCAATTGTCATGGGAGACTTGGAATCCCAATTCCCTGTCCTGAAAGGCGATAAAAGACATGAGCCGTCTTTGTCATTCGCTCCGCCACTGGTTTCCGCACCGGTTTCGAGTGGTTGTCCATCCGGAATCGCGCTGCGTGAAGCAAGGCGTTCACGTGGATTATCTCAAACCGACCTGGCCCATTTGTTGAACATTTCCCAGTCCCGCGTGTCTGCCTGGGAGCGCGGCTATGATGAAGTTCCAAATCGCGTAAAACTGCGTCTGGTCGACATACTGACCAACAAACGCGGGGTGTTGAACCCATTGCTGAACCGCCTGATTAAGAGCAATCCAAGCATTGCCATCTACACCCCAGAGACCACGGACGGACACCCGGATTTTCGTTGGGTTCACATGGCCGACCAGCGGCAGCCAAGATTTCTCTGCTCAAACAATGACTATCTCGGTGAGCGCATTTCGAATTATTTCGATCTCCAATGGTGTCAAAAACGCCCCAATTTAGGCATGGCGCGGGACAACTTGATGGTGGATGTCGAGCGGGATGTCACAACAACCGATGCCTTCGGTGCCCAATGCCTCGGCCGTCGTCGATCCAGGCAGATATTTCTGGAGTTTGAGGGTTATCCACAATTGGTGCTGACATTTCATTCAGACTATACCGCCGCAACTGGTGCACCGCCGGTCATGCATGGCCAACTTTTTCTGGACGAACTCGAACGCTGACCAACCAGCTTACAGACCTCACCTAGTCGGCAACGGAGCTGAACGGATTTTGCGGCTTTGCGGTGTCCACGCAGGGCTTTGAAGCTGACCATAGTCCAACCACTTGAATTGGACGTTCGCTATCATCGCACTTTGGCCAATTCCGGAAAGTGAATGGTCGTTCCCAAACATTGATTCTCCGACCGACCACTACATATTGGGTTTAAAATCGACTTTTTCCGCAATATGCAGTGGCCATGGCCAAGAGGAATCAGCACCCCTGTTATCCGGCCTCGGGTCAAGGAATATTTTTACATTTATTTTTCTGCCCCGGCCTTAGTCTTTCTTAACGACTTTATCGGGTTCCAAACAGCTTGATTTCCCTTTGCTTTTGGCGCGCAATTGACGTGCCAAAACCTTCTCGCAACGAAGCGAAAATTTGTGGACCCTCAATTTTCACAGCCTCCCCCATATTGACCAACTCCAGCCGTTTGCTAGGTTTGCTTCGTCAGCCAAGTACGGCGGAGCTATCGGTTTCAGTAAGCTCCATGACTTCAGATTTCGGCGAAGGTAGTGATCGCCGCCAGTAATGTTTCGCTTGAAATATTCCAAGGCGGTGGCTGGGTTTTTTTGCGCCAAATCAGGGTTACCGACCAAGATGACAAAACGGTGACAAATACGCGTTAATCATTTCTTAACCACAATATATTGTGGTGTTTGTCACTGAAGTGCGCTATATATCGTAGCGGGCAATCAGGCAGGATGAGCCGATTAAGGGCTCAATCTCATGCGGGATCGCTCACTCTGAAGGTCGGTTTACCATTTATGGTTCGGCATTCAGCAATTGATTTTAGCGTTCAGTTTGATGTGCTGCGGCACATAATTTTGGTCGGCTGGGAAACATTCCGAGCCGGCAGTTATAACCAGCGATAAAGCTGGAGAGACGGTATTGGGAACGGCTTTGGGGGCCCTCCTTGTATTTGTTTCGCAGTCATAATGCCGGACCTGAAAAGGGTTCGACGAAGGGGAAACAATGAGCCGGGAACTGCCCCGTGCCATAGAGATTTAGGAATACCACAAAGATGCGCATTAACCGCCACTACACGACCGCTGGTCAGTCGCCTTTTGCTAACGTGCCCATGCGCAAAGCGACAAGCGAAATCAAGAATCCTGACGGTTCGGTTGTCTTCAAACTGGAAGACATTTTGGTTCCAGAACAATTTAGCCAGGTGGCAAGCGATATCATCGCCCAAAAGTACTTTCGTAAGGCGGGCGTGCCTGCCGCGCTGAAGAAGGTTGAGGAGAATTCTGTTCCCTCTTTTCTGTGGCGCTCGGTTGAAGACAAGGACGCCCTGAAAAAGCTGCCCAAAGATGAGCGCTATGGTCCTGAAATGACCGCAGAACAGGTTTTCAGCCGTCTTGCCGGCACTTGGACCTATTGGGGCTGGAAAGGCGGCTACTTCGACAGCGAAGAAGACGCTCGCGCTTATTATGACGAAATGTGCTTCATGCTGGCCACCCAGAAGGTGGCGCCGAACTCACCTCAATGGTTCAACACCGGTCTGTTCTGGGCCTATGGTATCGATGGCCCGGCCCAGGGCCACCATTATGTCGACTATGAAACCGGCAAACTGACCAAATCAAAATCATCTTACGAGCACCCGCAGCCTCATGCCTGCTTCATCCAGTCCGTCGGCGACGACCTGGTCAATGACGGCGGCATCATGGATCTTTGGGTGCGTGAAGCCCGTCTGTTTAAATACGGCTCCGGCACCGGTTCCAACTTCTCCCGCATTCGCGGTGAAAACGAGCCCCTCTCCGGTGGCGGCAAATCGTCCGGTCTGATGTCTTTCCTGAAAATCGGTGACCGCGCTGCCGGCGCTATCAAATCCGGCGGCACCACCCGTCGCGCTGCCAAAATGGTGGTGGTGGATATCGACCACCCGGATATCGAGGACTATATCGACTGGAAGGTGAAGGAAGAGCAGAAAGTGGCGGCCATTGTCACCGGCTCCAAGGTTGTCTCCCGGCACATGACCGCCATCATGAAGGCCTGCATCAATTGCGACGGTCCCGGCGATACCTGCTTCGACCCGAACATGAACCCGGCCCTGAAACGCGAAATCCGCACCGCTAAGAAAAATGCAGTGCCGGAGAATTATATCTACCGCGTCATTCAGTTGGCCAAGCAGGGTTATACGGACATTGAGTTCCCTGTTTATAATACCGACTGGGATTCCGATGCCTATCTGACCGTCTCCGGCCAGAATTCCAACAACTCCGTCTCCCTCAACGACAATTTCCTGCAGGCCGTTGAAGCCGATGGCGACTGGGACCTGATCGCCCGCAAGGACGGCAGCACCGCCAAGACCGTGCGTGCCCGTGACCTATGGGACAAGATCGGCAATGCCGCCTGGCAGTCCGCCGATCCGGGCCTCCATTACAACACCACCATGAACGACTGGCACACCTGCCCGGCCGGTGGTCGCATTCGTGGCTCCAACCCGTGCTCGGAATATATGTTCCTCGACGACACTGCCTGTAACCTGGCGTCGCTGAACCTGCTGCAGTTCCGCAGAGACGACAAAACCTTCGACGTCGAAGCCTTTGAACATGCCTGCCGCCTGTGGATGATGGCGCTGGAAGTCTCCGTGCTGATGGCCCAGTTCCCGTCGAAAGAAATCGCCCAGCTGTCCTATGACTACCGCACCACCGGCCTCGGCTTTGCCAATATTGGCGGCCTGCTGATGACCGCCGGCATTCCCTATGACAGCGATGAAGGCCGTGCCATCTGTGGCGCCATCACCGCCATCATGACCGGCATCTGCTACGAGACCTCCGCCGAAATGGCCAAGGAACTCGGCCCCTTCCCCGGCTATGAAGCCAATAAACACGCCATGGGCCGTGTCATGCGCAACCACCGCAACGCCGCTTACGGCAATGCCGATGGCTATGAAGAACTCTCCGTCAATCCCGTGCCGCTTGACCATGCAGCGCTGGAAGGCCGTGAGCTGTGGGCGGGCCTGTCCGACCACGCCAAAGCCGCCTGGGACCGCGCCGTCGAGAAAGGCGAAGCCCACGGCTATCGCAACGCCCAGTCGACCGTTATCGCGCCCACCGGCACGATCGGCCTGGTGATGGATTGCGACACCACCGGCATCGAGCCTGACTTCGCGCTGGTGAAATTCAAGAAACTCGCCGGTGGCGGTTACTTCAAGATCATCAACCGTGCCGTGCCGGAAGCGCTGGAAAAGCTCGGCTATGACGCCGCGACCATCAAGCAGATGATCACCTATGCCGTCGGCAATGGCACCCTGAAAGGCTCCAACGCCATCTCCCACGGCGCGCTGGAAGAAAAAGGTTTTAGCCAGGAACAGATCGACACCATCGAATCCGGACTGGCCCAGGCCTTTGACATCAAGTTTGCCTTCAACAAGTTCTCGCTCGGCGAGGCCTTCTGCCGCGATGTTCTCGGCTTCTCCGATGAGCAGCTCGACGATTTCAACTTCGACATGCTCGCCGCTCTTGGCTTCTCCCGCGACGAAATCCAGGCCGCCAATATCTATTGCTGCGGCGCGATGACCCTGGAAGGCGCCCCCGGCCTGAAAGAAGAGCACCTGCCGGTGTTTGACTGCGCCACCCCCTGTGGCCGCATCGGCAAGCGGTCCCTGTCCACCGAAAGCCATATCCGCATGATGGCGGCCTCCCAGCCGTTCATCTCCGGCGCCATTTCCAAAACCATCAACATGCCAAACGACGCGGCCGTCGAAGACTGCACCGCCGCCTATATGTTGTCCTGGAAGCTCGGCCTGAAAGCCAACGCCCTTTACCGCGATGGCTCCAAACTGTCCCAGCCGCTCAACGCCGCCCTCGTCGAAGACGAAGAGGACGAAGATGCCGCCGCTGACGCTCTCGACGCCCTGATCGATTCCCCTGCTGCTGCCCGTGCTGCGGTGACGTCTGAAAAGATCGTCGAGAAAATCGTCGAGCGCGTGGTTGAAGTGCGCAAGCGCCAGAAACTGCCCAACCGCCGTAAAGGCTATACCCAAAAGGCGGTTGTCGGCGGCCACAAAGTCTATCTGCGCACCGGCGAGATGGACGACGGAACGCTCGGCGAAATCTTCATCGACATGCACAAGGAAGGCGCCGCCTTCCGCGCGATGATGAACAATTTCGCCATCGCCATCTCGCTCGGCCTGCAATATGGCGTGCCGCTGGACGAATATGTGGAGGCCTTCACCTTCACCAAGTTCGAGCCCGCCGGCATTGTCATGGGCAATGACGCGATCAAGAATGCCACCTCCATCCTCGACTATGTCTTCCGCGAACTGGCCGTCTCCTATCTCGACCGCCACGATCTCGCCCATGTGGATACGTCCGACTTTGCCTCCACCGCCCTCGGCAAGGGCGTCCAGGAAGGCAGCGCCGAAGTCGTCTCCCGCGGCCTGATGCGCGGCTCCAAGCTGCAGGTGGTCGAGGCCAAAAGCGTTGGCGATGACCCCTCTGGCTCCCTCGGCGGCAGTGGCACCGGCACCGGCGGCGGGAGCGGCGGCAGCAGCTCCTCCCCGTCCGGCACCCCTGCCCGGGTCACCGCCATCGCCTCCTCCGGCGGCGGCGGCGGCGGCACAGCCACCGCCGCGGCGGCAGTCTCCGTGGCCGATCAGCAGGAAGCGGCCCTGGCCTTTGCTGCGGCGGGCGAAGACGAGGCCGTTGCCTTCAAGCGCGACTACGAGGAAAACACCCGCTCGACCATCGAGCAAGGCGAAGTCGCAGCCGCCCAGACCCCGTCAAAAGGCCAGCAACGCGCCATGGCCCGCATGCAGGGCTATGAAGGCGAAGCCTGCCCCGAATGCCAGAACTTTACGCTGGTGCGAAACGGGACATGTATGAAGTGTGACAGCTGTGGTTCAACGACTGGCTGCAGCTAGCGACGAGCGGCGATCGGCGAGCCTTTTGCCTGCACCTAACCTTCAAAACGCCAGCCGCAAGGTTGGCGTTTTTTGATTCTGGGCTATGATCAGACATCTTCGATTGGCCAATGGGTGAGGGATGGCAATGGGCAACGAAATAGTTTTGTCGACTGTGGTTTACTATTGTGGCGCCGCCATTGCGGTGCTGAAACTGGTTGATTGGGCGCTGCTGACAGAGCAACGCACCTACCTGATCACCAAGGGAACTGCCATCTGGAAATGGATGGACGCGATCAACTTTCGCCAAATGCTCATGTGGCTAGGCCGCCAAAAAGTGGTCTACCGCGCCTGCATGATTGCCTACGGATCCTTCGCTGTGTTGTTCGCACTGCTCTCCATATTTGCCATCGCCACCGACGAGATTGCTTTTGACGGCCAGATCATGCCCTACTTTTTAATTTTCGGGTTTGTCGCTCTTTTTGGAGTTGCTGCCTTTGTCTTGCGTTTCCCTTGGTGGATCGCATTGCGCTGGTATGTAAGCGACGGCAATTTGCTGTATTTCTTTGTCAAAACAATGCTGACATTCGTCGCCATCTATTTGGCCCTGTTGGGGTTGATGTTTGGGCTCGAAAACATAATGCCCTATCTGGCCGATGAGATGGGCATAAGCAGCCCAACAGATTGGCGGATGCTGATAATCCTCCTGCTGTTCGTCCTGGTGTTCATATTCATCTATTTCTTCATGATCCTGTTTTTCTTCGTCTACGCCGCGTTGATCATTTATTTAATGCTGTTCGGCGCAATCTGGCTCAGCCGATTTATTCTCCTCAGAGTCATCAAACATAACCGCGGCCCGGTACTGGGTCTGGCAGGCCTGTTGATCGCCATCGGTGCGGTATTAGAATTCGGCCTGCCCGGAAATTGACCAAACCACCAGCTCGCCGCCACGGCGTCTGGGGTTTCAATTCACTACAAATACCGGGTCTGGCCGTAGCCTTCCCGGCTCGCAGAGGCCGGTTTGACGCGGCTTAACAGAGGCTTGTGCGCTTTTACGTGAACCGCATTCACACGCGCGGAACTCTTTATCCCCTGCCGTCTCAAATGTGAGCGGCCGGGAGAGAACGGTCAGTACAACCATACGCCCCCCGGCGGCGAGACGACACACGTTAAGCCGCACCACCGGGCACCGGCTTTCCCCATGCCAACGACGCCTCGAGAACACCTCCGGTCGGGGAAAGCGTGGGGATTGTATTATGGGGCCGAAGGGCGGGGATAAGTTTTTTTTGGGGGGGATGTATTACGAAAAACTAAATTGGATGATATAGTGTAATTGTTTATTTCTGGGCGGGGGAACTTGATTTTTTTTAATGCGGATCAAATGCATAAACCGAAAATAAATAGAGATACAAAAGAATTAGTCAAAGCAGCACCGCAAATACAAAGTATTTTAGACGCCGAGAAAAATGCTTTAGGCTTTTGGCCGCCTGCACAACTGATGGGCGCAATCAAGCGTGATCGGTTAAGAGCCGCTCAGATTGATGACGAGATATGTGGATTCTTGATACACAGCGGAGTATATCCGCACGCCAAGGTCCAAGCCGTTGCAACAGCAGTTAAATACAGACAATCAGGAGTTGCTTCATTCTTAATTCGTAGCCTAATTGCTGATCTGGAAGGTATGGGTTACTTAACGATTAAGGCGGAGGTGGCAAACGATCTCGCTGCCGCACTGAGGTTTTATCAGTATAATGGATTTGAGCCCGTATACAGCAAACCTGGAGGCAAAACTCGAAACCGCAAGATCATTGTACATATCCTCGAATTAGATAATCCAAGTTTGTTTTCTGCACTCGATACTCCCAACCAAATCATTGACTTAGGGATACGAAAGAGGAGCGCTGGGGACTCTCCTTTATACGCTTTTGACCTAAACGTTTACCTCGACCTAGCCCATAATCGCGAACAGTCCGATCTGGCTCGAGAATTGTTCGGATCCGCTCTAGCTCATACAATTCGACTAGCGGTAGCGACTGAATTCGTCGTTGAACTTGAAAGAAATTCAACTAATGCTCCTGCCGGTGATCCGGTATTGAGCTTGGCGCTGAGCCTTCCAAAAATCCCAAAAGTAAATCAAATCGAACTGTCAGAGCTTTCCGCCAGGATTTATCAAATAGCGTTCGGCTCGCCAAAAAAGGAAGAAGATGTTGAACAGAGAAAACTAAGTGATGCAAACCATCTGGCTCACGCTGCACTTGCGCGCGCGTCTGCGTTCGTCACTCGCGATGGCGCCCTGCTAATTGCGAGGAATGAAATTCTCGCTCAGATAGGCATCGATGTAATCAGTTTGGCAGAACTGGTAGAGTTGCTTCCCGCGAACACCGGTAGAAACATTGGGGGCACGGCTAGGGCCGAATCTGGGTTTGAAATTAGAGAAGCGACGCAAACGGAAGCAGTCGACTTCTTATCGAATTTGGGGTTGTCTCACCTGCCGATTGAAACCTACTTCCCTTCAAGTACATCAAAGTACTCTTTTTGCACTCGCGCCGTGTTCAGATCGGGTTCCATTGTTGCGTTTGGGGTAGTCAAGCTACCAAATGAGATGCAGCCTATCGCAAATATGCTGGTTTGCGTTGATGTCGATGACGCTGATTGTGAAACCTTTGCCGACCATATTTTGGAAACGCTCACCCGCCATGCCTCAGACAAATCACCCATCGAAATCGAACTTGCCAACATTGCTGGCCAAGCAACCGTGAATTCATTGGCACTCAGCCGGGGGTTTGGGAAGAGTTCTCGAGCAGCTCCTCTTAAAAAAGTGGCCTTGGGCAAAGTAATCACTGAGTCAACATGGGTACGGTGTTGCCAACAAATTTACAGGCAAACTGGCCTTGATATCCAGTTAGCAGCACCTTCAACTCCTTCAGAAACTATCGCGTATGAGAATCGCGAAGGTGTTCGGTCTTCGATTCAAGCACGAGAACTTGAAACTGCCTTGAGCCCAGCGCTTGTCATTGTGGGTGATTGCACAGGAGCGCTTGTGCCAATTCAAAAAAAATATGCTGACGCTCTGTTGGGAACTAGCAGGCAGCCTCATTTCCCGTTCATCGAAAAGAAAGAAGCAGCTTTTGTTAGCCTTAGGAGTTACGTGAATTCACCTCGACTGTCGTCAATCATGTTACCAGAGCGCCCAATATTCTTTTACGAATCGAAGTCACAAGGAGGGAGAGGCGCCGTAGTTGCTGTAGCGCGCATTCAAGACGCGGTGGTGCTTCGAAAGGAAAACATTCCAGATGGACACCTGAGGCGGCTGGTGGTGGAAGATGTTGGCGAATTTTCGACCACAGATGAGGTGTTGCTGACCACATTTGACCAGCTGTTTGAGTTGCCTCAAGAAGTTCCACTATCTGAGCTTCGCAAGATGGCCGCAATTGACCGCTCGAATCTCCCATCCGCGAAGAAAATCCCCTATAAAGTCGTGAATCGGATTTTGGATTGGGGATGGTCAGATGAAAAGCTTTGAGGACGCGGTAATATCAATCAAACCCCATTTCGTTGAAGCAATACTCTCTGGAGACAAAACTGTTGAGTTGAGGCGGCGTATACCCCGGGTCGAATTAGGCACACGGTTTTGGATTTATGCTACGCGCCCTACGGCGGCCATACTAGGCACCGCAGTTCTCAAGGAGATCATTAAGGCGTCACCTTTAATGCTATGGAATGATTACGGGGACCGTACGGGAGTAGATAGTTCAACATTTAAGGCCTACTTTCATGGCAGCGACATGGGATTTGGGCTAGTTCTTGATGATGTTCAATCTATTCGCCCAATTGAGCTAGACTCTCTTCGATCAACGCTTGGAGGATTTCATCCACCCCAGGTATTTTCCAGAATATCGCACAGCGATTCCAATTCGCTGAACGAATTGGCGCTATTTTAACCCCTTTCCATCGCCACCCATCCCCACTACACTCACCCCTGAAGCGCGCATGCCGCGCGTGCTTTGGGGTGTCGTAACCCGTCCGACAGCGGTCTGACATTGACCGCAACAGTGTCTCCTCAACCTTCGGGTCGGGGAGGCTTTGGCGTATGTCCAGGGCGTCCCCTCGGGGAGGTCTAAAGGCCATTGCAGTCGTCTGTTGGCGATTTACGAACTCCCCGATCACCAGAGGTTTTTCGCCGCCCCAGCGCTCGCCGCCGCCGCGATGATGCCTCCGGTGATCTAGTTGATATTTGTTTGGTTTGTTTGCGCTCGGGTGGTTTGCGCTCGGGTGCTTGCGCTCACGCTGTCGGACGCTGCGCGTCCTGCGCTCCGCGGGGGCGGCGCATAAGCGCCGGGCCGCTCTTCGCGGCCTTGTACGGGCAAATCGGGGTCTCGAGTGTGGGGCCGCGGTTTGTTTGCGCTCACGCAGGCCAGCCGCGCTGCGGCGGCTGGCCGCTCCGCGGGGGCGGCGCATAAGCGCCGGACGGCTCTTCGCCGTCTTGTACGGGCGGTGCGAAGGATTGCCTGTCGAGGCGACAGGTGCCCTGCGATGGGCCCGTGCAAGGCCGCGAAGAGCGGCCCGGGCCCGTCAGGCCCGCCCCCGCGGAGCGCAGGGTGCAGGCACGTCAGTGCCGGAGCCCGACAGCGTGAGCGCAAAAAAAGCGAGCGCAAACCAAGAGGAGACACCTATGGAAGCCGATTACAATTTCTGGCGCGACCTGTTTAACACCTATCAATCGTTGCCCGATTTCCTGAAATTTGTCTGGGTGGTGGCCCCCTCCCTGCTGCTGCTCGCCGCCGGGCGCAGGGTCGCCAAGCTGATCGAACTGGCCATTGTCGGCTATCGCCCGCCGGAAGTGTCTCCCTCGCTGATGGAGGTTCTCGACGCCATGCCGGAATCGAAAATGGTGCTGCGGGTCCGGCATGACGAACACGGCATGTTCTATCTCGAACAGGTGAAAGATATGCCGAAACTGACGGCAGAGAATGACGAGTGGCTGGGGCCGCTGGGGCGCGAATAAAGCCGGCGGCGGCGAGGCAATCACGGGCAGCTCACGTGATCGTCAGGACGTGTGCGGATTCGCACAGCGGCGAGCGAAATATCGGGATAGTTTGGCATTAACAGGAAGCAGCACAGACAATCTGCTGGGCCTGACCGGAAGATGACGAAAAGCAGCCAGGACCTTTAACCAACAAGGAAGAGCATCATGACTTTTGTAATCGCCACACTGACCATCGCATTCATCGTAGCCACCCGTGGCCTGGCGGATCGCCAGTTCACCCCGACCGAGCTGCGCCGACTGAACCGCTGGGAAAGAGACACCAAGATACTCTAAGCCCCCGAAGCGGCGCGCGGCGCCGCTCGCCGCCGGCACTCGCCGCCGGGGCTGAAATTGAGGAAAAGCCGATGTTAACCGCCATTCTTTTCATGACACTGTTGGTGACACTCACCCTTCACCTGCGACACATCAATACGCTCTGAGCCATCCGGCGCTGGCCGCCGCTTGTCCCTAACGGGACCGCCGCTCGCCGCTAGTAGAGCGTTTCTTCGTACAAATCATCCACCGCCTTCTGGCTGGTATCTTCCACCGTCATGCCCGAATGGTCGCGGACCATTTCGTAGAGCGTCGGGATGGGGCGGCTTTGGGGCCAGGTTTCGGGTTTCCAGATGCCGCCACGCAGCAGCGCCTTGCCGCAATGGGTCAGGATTTTGTCGGCCCGCACCCGCAGCACCGTCTTTGGCGCCTCGCCGCGCAGGGCAAAGCGGGCGCAGAGGTCGGGATCTTCGGAAATCTCCGCCGTGCCGTTGATGCGCAGGGTTTCGGTGACGGTGGGGATCATGAACAGCAGCGAGATTGCCGGGTTTTTCAGAATGTTCATCATGCCGTCCAGCCGGTTATTGCCCAGCCGGTCGGGAATGATGACATGGGTGTCATCCTCCACCTGCACAAAGCCTGCCGGGTCGCCCTTCGGCGAGACGTCGAGCTGGTCACCGTTGGTGGTGGCCATCACCAGCAGCGTCGAATTGGCAATAAAATCGCGGCAATGGTGGTCGAGCTTATCGATCACCTTGGCGGCGGCCTTTGGATGGACTTCACCGTATAATTCCCTGAGCCGTTCGGGGGTCATTGTGATTGCTCCTGTTGTGCGCTGAACGAAACTTCCAACAACAGCGGGCAATGCGCAAGCTTGACTTGGCACGGGGGCCGCGTTTTGGTGTAGGGTGCGTCTATCCACACTGTTTGAGGGCCGTCAGATGATGGGCAAGTTTCTAATTGTTATTGTCAACGCCGCGCTGGCCCTGGCCCTGCTGGCGGCTGCCGGTTGTACCAGCACTACCGGCGATCTGGAACGCTCACGCGCCCATATGGAGGCCCTGGAACGCGCCAACCGCAACGCTGACTAGCTGCCTCTCGCCGCCGCCGCTTGCCGTCGCCGCTCGCCGCTCGCCGCCGCCGCTCGCCGCTCGCCGCCGCCGCTATTCGGGCTGTTTGCGCAGGGATGATTTGCGCGGCACGACATATTTCACGTCGACCGCCTGTTTGCGACCGGTGCGGGCATCTTGCTCGATCTCTGAAGTAAACAGCACGCCCATATCCAGGTCACGGCGCCATTTCACTTCACAATCCACCCGCGTGCCATCGACGGGAATGGAAAGAGCGAATTTCTCCGGCACGAAGGCGCCTTCCTCAAACCGCAGCCTGGCGCCATCAGCGGTGACATCACGGACAACACAATTGGCTGTCAGCGCATGGTTTTGATAGGAGGCAATGCCGGCTTTGAAAATACGCTTGCGCGCGTCGCGTGCCGGATTGGCAACATCGTCCGTTGTCACCGCCGGGTCGACGGATGCGAATTCCTTGCTCATGATGGCCTGCTCCACAAATCCATTGACCCACAGCCTAACAAGCGACAGTTACTTAATTACTTATGGCACCGCCACAGTGTCAGCCAAGGGAGAAACCGGATGACACCGATGATTGTCGACTTGAACGACCCACGTTTTCAGCACGACCGATATGGATTGATTGAGGAGCTGCGCGGCGCGGCCTTTTTTGCCCGCACGGCGGATGGTGCCACCGTGTTTTTCAACCAGGAAGACGCCATCGAAGTCCTGCGCTGCATCGATTTTCGCTTTGCCTTCAACCAGATAGATGAGGAGCGCAGCCCCTATCTGGCAAAAGCCATCGAGCATGAATTGCTTAACATGCATGGCGACGCCCATGAACGGTTATCGGCCCTATTGAAACGCGCGCTGCGCGACCGGGTGTTCGAAGACATGCGCACCAAGATTGAGGCAATTGTCGACGATCTGGTGGATGAAATGCCCGATGAAGGCGAGATTGAGTTCTGCTCTCAATTCGCCGATCCGCTGCCGGCGCGGGTTCTGGGGCCGATGTTCGGCATTCCCTATGACAGGGTCGACGGGCTGAATGACTGGATCAAGGTCGGCGGCCGCAAGGTCGATGCGCTGCAGTCCGGCGTCGGCATTGACGAGGTGGAAGACGCCAACCGTAATCTGCATACCTATCTGCGCGGCCTGCTGACCGAGCGACGCGACAATCTCGGCGATGACTTGTTGTCGGAATTGATCGCGGTGGAAGTTGACGGCGACAGGATGAGCGACGATGAGTTGGTATATTTGTGCGGCGAACTGGCGGCTGCCGGAGTTGACACCACGCGGGTACAATTACCGTTAATTCTCAATGCCTTAATCAATAATCCCGAGCAGTTTGATAAATTGCGCAATGACCCGAAACTGGCGCTGCGGGCGGTCGATGAAGGCATGCGTTTTGCGCCCCTGCCCTGGATTCTGCCCCACGCGGCAGTGCGGGATTTCACCTATAAGGGCATTGAATTCAAAACCGGCGACATCGCCTTTGTCATGGTACCGGCGGCCAATCGCGATCCGTCCGTGGTCGCCAACCCGGATG
The DNA here is from genome assembly GCA_039977975.1 of Rhizobiaceae bacterium. Lineage (GTDB taxonomy): Bacteria > Pseudomonadota > Alphaproteobacteria > Rhizobiales > Rhizobiaceae > Pseudahrensia. The sequence continues at coordinate 535,345 of JBDWCD010000015.1, read as the reverse complement.
ATTTTGACATCACCCGCGACAGGGTACGCCATTTTGCCTTTGGCGCCGGCATGCATGGTTGCCCCGGCGCCCAGCTTGCCCGCATGGAAATGTCCATCGCCCTGCAGGCACTGACCGAACGGCTGGCTGAAATCCGACATGCGGGTGAGCCCCAATGGGAAACGGGCAATGTCGACCGCACCCTGGACCGCCTGCCGCTCTATGTCCGCAAATAGCGGCGGCGGCGGCGAGCGAGCGGGCGGCGAGCGGCGAGCAGTCCCGCGGCGGTGTTTGAATAAGTCGCGCTGACCGCATTGCGCATTCACCCGCGGTGACGCAATCTGGCAACCAACCGCATGTCCAAATGAGCCATCCATGATCGAAGAGCCTCCCCTTCTCACCGTCAAACAGACCCGCAAGCGACCCAGCCAGGCCCAGATTGATGCCTTCCAGAATGTCGCCACCGGCTTTGTGGTTGATGCGCTTTATGGCGGCGGAGCGCTTTCTGGTGACATTCAACCGGTGGGCGGTGGGCGCGACATTACGACCAGCGTGGCTGGCCCTGCCCTCACCGCTGATAGTGGGCCAGCAGATGTTCTCGCCACGATCGCGGCGCTTAACTTCATCGAAAAAGGCGACGTTCTGGTCTCCGCCTTTGGTGGACATCAGGGCTGCGCGGCCGCCGGTGACCGCATCATGGGTATGCTCGGCAATTGTGGCGGTATCGGCCTGGTGACCGATGGCCCGGTGCGGGATTATCAGGGCATTGTCGAAGTCGGCCTGCCGATCTGGTGTACCGGACTGACACCTGCCTCCCCCTTTACCAGCGGACCAGGCAGGATTGGTTTTGCCATCCAGATTGGCGGCCAGCAGGTAGAAAGTGGCGACATGGTGATTGCCGACCGCGACGGCGTGGTCGTGGTGCCGTTCGATCAAATCGACGCGGCCATTGAAAACCTCCAACGGGTGCAACAGGCAGAGGAAGCCCGTGACCAAAAGGTCGCCGAAGGCCTGAAACTTCCCGCCGATATCGAGCAATTGCTGCAGGGCGATCAAACGAGATTTGTCGACTAGAAAGTCTCAGGTTTAGGTCAGTCCAACAATTTAAGGCGTTAGGGCGCGGGGGTCAGATGTCAGACTATTCAGAATTGGGAATGTTTCAATCGGACACGGAAGCGCTCAAAAAGAGCCCTCCGGAGCAATGTCCGGTCAGCAAGTTTTCCGCGCAATTTGAACCGTTTTCGGACGCCTATTTGAGCGACCCTTACAAGTTTTTTGCTCAGGTTCGGCCTGAAGAAGCTGTATTTTATCATCCTGACACGGACCATTGGGTTGTGACCCGATATGACGACATCAAAAGAGTGTTCCAGGACCCGGAAACCTATTCGCCAGCCCTGGCCCGCCATCCGGTGACTCCCCTATGCCCTGCCGCAGCAGAGGTTCGCGATTCCCTTGATATCGCTGTTGAACCTTGCCTGGTGGATGAATCCAGCACCACACACCGCCCTCACCGCAAGACTTTTGGCGATGCCTTTACCCCCAAACGGGTGAAGGAGGTCGAGCCGCGAATTCGTCAGATTGTCAGCGGCTATATTGATCGGTTCATCGAGGAAGGCAGAGCCGAGCTGGTCTCGCAAATGCTTTATGAGGTGCCGGCTCTGGCAATCTTTATTTTCCTGGGTGCGCCCGACGAGGATGCCGTTCTGGTCAAGCAACTGGGTTCCAGCCGGGCCGTCGTCAACTGGGGCAGGCCCGGCAATGACGAACAGGTCGAGCTGATGAGGGACATGGGCAAACATTGGGAATTCACTAAACAGCTGGTCGACGCAGCGCTGCAAAACCCCGGCGACAATTACCTGGGCGACATGGTACGCATCCATCGCCAAGACCCAGACAGGTTCACCGTGAACTACCTGTATAATGTCATGTTCCTGATGCAGTTTGCCGGCCACGAAACCACCACCCAGGCATCAGCAAACGGCATCAAGGCCATGCTCACCGACCGGGATCAGTGGCAGGCCCTGTGCGACGACCCAAGCCTCGCCTCCAATGCGGTAGAGGAAATTTTACGATATGACACGTCGATTTTCACCTGGCGCCGCATCGCGACAAAAGAGACCGAAATAGCCGACACCCCGATTCCGGCGGGCGCCAAAATCCTGCTTCTGCTCGGCTCGGGCAATCGCGATGACGCCATGTTCGCGGATGGCGAAAACTTCGACATCTTCCGGGCCAATTCCAAACGCAATCTTGGCCTTGGCCTCGGCGCGCATTTTTGCATGGGCGCACCTCTGGCCCGCATGGAGATGCGGGTGATTTTAGAAGAATTATCCAGCCGCCTGCCCGGTTTGCGACTGGTTGAAAACCAGCCGTGGAAATACATCCCCACACTTACCTTTCGCGGCGTGCAGGAACTGCATGTGGAATGGGACTGAAGAGGCTGGACCCTTTCAGGTTCAGGGCGCGGCGCCTTGCGGCACAAGGAGACATTGCCGGATGATTTGCACGACAGTCGGTCACTGGTTCGACTTGCGGTTGCCCAGAACTTCCACCACGCCGGCCAGCACGATCAGCAGTGTTCCCAGCGCTTCACGAAGGCCAAAGGGCTCGCCTGCAAGGAGTGCTGCAGACACCACGCCGACCAGAACATCACTCATCAACAATAGGCCAATTCTGCCCGGTGTCAGGACGCTGGCCGGCCAGACGGTGAGATACAGCATTGGCACAACATAAAGTGCCGCCAGGATTGCCAGGGGCAGAACCGAATTCATTTCAGACCAGGAAGGAACCACACCAACGGCCTCGCCGCCCAGGATCAATGTCAGACCGGTGACAAACAGGCTGCCAAAAACAAAGGCGAGGATTTGGTCAAAGGGAGCAATTGATTCCGCCTGATAGACTTTCAGCGACCCCCAGGCCCAGGCGAGACCCGATGCCAGCGCCAGCCAGTCCCCGAGATTTCGGGGCCAGGGCAGCTGATTTCCCGCATCCAGTACGACCAGCAGGCCAGCTAGCCCCAAAAGCAGGGCAGCCACCCTGCTGAAGGTCAGCCGCTCGGACAGAAACACCACGCCAAGCAGCGTTCCCCAGACGGGGGTGAGATAAAACAGCAGAATTGCGCGGACCACATCGGTCAGCAAAATGCTGGTTGAATAGAAGCTGAAGGCGGCTCCGGTGAAAAAACCGCAAATGGCAAGTGTTTTCCAGATATTGGCAAGCCCGCGTCGCCTGACGAATATGACAGGCAGGAGAACCAGAGCCGTGCCAAAATACATCACAGCGCCGGACCAGGCCCCCGAAAAACCGAGATCCCCAAGCGCTCTTAAGGGCAGCCAGACCAGGCCCCACAAAACACCACCAATCACAATGCCCACGGAAGGCAAAAGTTCGGACTGAACTTCCGGATTCTCCTGCTTCATTGCGAGCTCCACGTGGGCAAATATTCAAGGATGCTAGACCAAATTGCGACCTGATCCACCAAAATTGAACTTGCAGCCTGCAGTTGCAAACACAAAACAGACAGGGCGACCGGAAAGTCTGGCAGGTGGACAGGTATTGACCGACATTCGACAGAGGTAATAAATCCACTTAGGCTGAAGATTATTACATGATTATAAGGAGCGAGTTGCTTTGAGCGATGCCGATATCGAACGAAGACTGGCGACCATTCTCATGGCTGACGTGGTCGAATACAGCCGCCTCATGGAAGTGGACGAGGCGGATACTTTGCGATCCTTGCAGGAGCACCTGTTCGCGCTGATCAATCCCACCATCGGCCAGTACCAGGGCAGAATAGTCAAGCTGATGGGGGATGGCCTTCTGGCCGAATTTCCCAGTGTCGTTGATGCTGTGCAATGCGCGATTTCGATACAGACCGGCATGACAAGGCGCAACGAGAATGTGCCGGAAGAACGGCAGATCCAGTTTCGCATCGGCATGAATCTGGGGGATGTGCTGATCGACGGTGACGACATTTATGGCGATGGTGTCAACATTGCCGCTCGGCTGCAGGCGCTGGCCGACCCCAACGGCATCATGATATCGCACAATGTGCACAGTCAGGTGGACGGAACCATCGATCACAAATTTGCCGATGCCGGGGCGCATCAGTTGAAAAATATCTCAAAGGTTGTACGTGCCTATCAGTTCAATCCCGAGGCACCGAGCCAGTCGCCGACAAAATCATTTCGCCCGTTTGTCGATCTGCCGGTGGAGAAGGAACCATTGGCGACAGGAGGATGCCTGTGTGGGCAGGTGAGATATGAAGTTGATGGCAAGGCGCTTGGCTCAATGCTGTGTCATTGCCGGATGTGCCAGCGCTATTCCGGTGCCCCGATGCTGGAGGGAACCACCTTCCCCGCCGAAGCCTTCATAGTGACAAAGGGCAAATTGCAGGTCTACCAGTCATCAGAGATTGCCGAGCGCAGCTTTTGTGGCAGTTGCGGGTCACCAATTCTCTATCAGGGACGCATTGGCTATTGGACAAAATGGGTGGTCGTGACGACTGGCAGTTTTGACGATCCCGCCAAATTCCCACCGACCTATCACCTGGGCATTGAAAGCCAACTGCCCTGGGCCCGGTTTCTCGATGAATTGCCGAAGACCAAATGTTACGATTCTCCAAGCCTGGTGGAAGCCTACCGGGCGGTCGGCAAAGAAGTGCCCTGACAATTCAGGCAAACCATCCCCAGACACTTGGCTTTATTGACTAATTCGGCTTGTGAAGATTGCTCCCCAGGCGGATTTGTGGCAATCGAATAGCACTGGGTGCTGGGTAAAGTTCTTTTGGCAAAACAATTTGGAATGCGGTCTGCAGTCGCGGGCTTTGGAGCAGCCGGGCATTTGGGCGATGTCCGGTATCTGCAGCTTGAATTTCTGGCCTTTGAAAAGAACTGAATATGACGATCGCAGACTATCTGAAAATTGTCCTGGTCTATCTGGCGATTTTTGCATTTATCGTGGTCCTCTATCGTGCCTTTTCGGCCATTGAATTTGCCAAGCGAAACCGCAATTTCCTCATCGCGTTCTTTTCACTGATGCTGTTTTCAGCCCTGTTTGTCACCGAATCCCTGTGGCGGGATTTGCTTTTCCAGAACGGCACATCGGAGATCGCCTATCTGGCCTTGAAGGTCCTGTGGTGGATCGCCCTGAGCCTTACGGCAAACCAGTTTCTCGATTTTTTTCTCTGGAACGGCCTGCTGAAAAAGGACGGTGAGCTTGTCATCCCGATCCTGCTGAAGCAGACGATATCGCTTTTTGTCTATCTGTTCTTTGCTGCGGGAATTCTGCATTTCGTCTTCGAGCAGCCGATTACACCGCTGCTCGCGACATCCGGCGTTGTCGCTATCGTTTTGGGCTATTCGGCACAGAGCACCCTGTCGGATGTGTTCGGTGGGCTCAGCCTCGGCCTGACCCGCATTTTTGAAAAGGGCGACTGGATCGTCGTCAATGATCAGCTGGGCCAGGTCGTCGACATGAACTGGCGCGTTGTCACTTTCGTGACCGAATTGGAAACCGAGCTGACCATTCCCAATTCGGTGGTGGCAAAGAGCAAGATTGTCAATTACAGCCGGCCGGTCGGCTATCGGGCAGACGTCCTGTTCATCCATATCGAACGCGATGCTCCCATCGACGCGGTAAAGTCCTGCATTCTCAAGGCCGCCGCTGATTCCGACCTGATCCTCAACGACCCCCCACCCGAAGCGGGGGTCTATGAATATGGCCCGCGAGGCGTCGTTTTCCGGCTGTTTTTCTACACCAAAATGCCTTTCCTGCTGAGCGTGCGAAATCAGCTCTATTCAGGACTCTGGTACGGTCTGCGCCGGGCGGGAATTTCGATATTTCACGAAGAGATATCGATCGTTGAATCGACCAAAAATGACCTTCAGCCGGATCCGCTGGAAGAGCTGAAACCGATGCTCAAGGTCCACCAAATTTTCTCCATCATGACCAACAAGGAGATTGATCAACTGTCCCTTGCCGCCAAGCGGATGGCGGTTGGCGGTCCCGAAGTCATGGTTCGCCAGGGGCAGGAAAGCGCCTCCCTCTACATCATCGCTTCGGGCTCCCTGGGGGTCTATATCGATATCGAGGGCGGCGGCATGCAAAATGTCGCCACACTGGGCCCCAGCAATCTGTTTGGCGAAATCTCGCTGCTGACGGGGGATCTTTGCAATGCAACCGTGCGTTCGGACAGTGAGGCAGTGGTTTATCGCATTGATCGCGACGATCTGCGCCCGGTATTTGAAGCAAGGCCCAAGCTCATCGACCGCCTCAGCGAAATGATGGCGCAAAGACTGGAAGCCACTGACAAGGCAAAAGAGGAACTGGCCGCCAAGTCCAAATCCGACAAACAAGATGATTCACTGGCCAACCGACTGGCGGGTCGGATCAAGGAACTGTTCAGCATTTAGCGCCTGCCCGGTGGCAGCAGCTCATTGCCGCAGCAACCAGAGAATCCGCTCACGGCTCATCAGATAATGCGCAATCACCAGCGCTGCCAGAACACCCGCAACCAAGGTGAAGCCGCCGAGGTGCCAGCCACCGGCCCCGCCCAGCAACACCACCAATTCGAGAACAAGCCGCACCGCACCGGGCACCGGCACTGGAGCCCTGCCCGACCGGCTTGGATCACCGGGCACGGCAAAGACCCCCCATAGTGTCGCTGCGACGCCGACGGCAAGCACAGCCAGACTATAGCGCGACAATCCATCGGCAAGACCCGAGGCCCCAACTGCAAGCCCCGACAGGGCAGCAAGTTCAAGCAGAAACCTCAGCGCCAGGTTTGTCGCATTCATTTGTCTTATCCGGCGGTCGATTTGGTCTGCAAAAGTTCATGCATATCAACCAGGCACTGGTGGTTCCCAAAGGCTGCGGCGTAATTGGCGATCACCAGGCAAAACTCCGAGATATCAGTTGGCTTAAGCATCGTTCTTCTTAGCTGGGCTGGTTGCACTGATTTGCATGCTACCATACCGACAACTAACAAGACCAAACTGCTGCTTTCCGGTCCGATCTCAAACAAGTAAGCAGCAGCGCTCTACAACGCCCCCCCTGGCTTGCACTGGCAACAGATGGTGAAGCCGTTGGGGAACTCCCCCGCCGCCTGCTCGTCGCACCCTCGCCGCTCGCCGCTCGTAGCCCGTCGCGCGTCGCTCGCCGCCCGCCGCTCGCCGCCGCGTTTGATGTGGACCGCGATGGCGACTGCGGTTAGGCTGTGCGATCAGGTCGGGCGCATTATTGCTGGCGGGCCAGGAGTAACCACTGTGACCGTCAGCCCCATCGCCCCTATTGTGCCAGGTTCCAGGCCGCGCCGTTCAGAAAGCCTGTTGGGGCTGGCATTGATGGCCGGTGGCATGTTCATCTTTTCTGCCGTTGATACGCAGGCGAAATTTCTCACCCAAACGCTGCCCTCCGTTCAGATTGTCTGGTGCCGGCAATTGGGCCTGTTGATCGGCGTCATCGTGCTGATTGCCATGCGCGGCACCTCGGTGCTTCACACCAAACAACCGGTTCTGCAGATCACCCGTGGCGGACTGGCCGCCGGTTCGGCTCTGCTGTTCATCATCGCCGTCAGCTATGTACCGCTGGCCGATGCCGTGGCGGTCAGTTTCATCGCCCCCTTTGTTGTCACCGTCTTGGGCGCCCTGATATTGGGTGAACGGGTTGGCCTGCGCCGCTGGGCTGCGGTGACGATTGGATTTCTCGGCTCGATGATTGTCATCCGCCCCGGCCTTGGGGCGCTGCATCCGGCTGTCATGCTGGTGGTGGTCGCGGCAATCCTGTTTGCCTTGCGGCAAATTCTTTCGCGCGCGCTGGCCGATACCGACCGCACGTCTACGACCATCGCCTATACGGCGCTTGTCGGCAGTTTTCTGCTGACCCTGCCCCTACCCTTTATCTGGCAATGGCCCGGATCCACATTTGAAATCCTGCTGTTGACCAGCATTGCCGTGATGGCGGCGGGAGCGGAAATTCTGGTCATCAAGGCGTTGGAGGTTGCGCAGGCCGTCGTCGTTGCCCCGGTGCAATATTCACTGATCATCTGGGGCACCGCCTATGGCTATTTCGTTTTCGGGCAGTTCCCCGACATGTGGACCTGGATCGGGGCGGTGATCATCATCGCCTCCGGCCTGTACACCTTGCAGCGCGACGCGAAAGCCAGCACAACGCGGGTAGCAACAGATGAGTGAGCCGCTGGACTATATCGAACGCATCCGCGACTACTACAAAACGCTGGGTTTTGGCACGCCCTATCAATGGTTCCGGTTCGACGAAGTGCCATTTCACCGTCCCGAAAAGCCGCTTGGCCAGTCGACAGTCGCCATCATCACCACGGCAGCTTTGTTTGGCCCGGACAAGGGCGATCAGGGCCCCGGTGCACCCTATAACGGGGCGGCAAAATTCTTCGAAGTCTATTCCCGGCCAACAGATGTGGAACCCGATCTGCGCATTTCCCATATTGCCATCGACCGGGCGCACACGACAGCTGAGGATCAGGGGAGCTATTTCCCCCTCGGCGCCCTGAAAAAACTGGCACAGGCCGGCGAGATAGGGGCTGTTGCCCGCCGCTTTCACGGCCTGCCCACCAACCGCTCCCAGCGGGTGACAAGGGAAATCGACTGTCCGGAGGTGGTGCGGCGCTGTATTGAGGATGAGGTCGATGTGGCGCTGCTGGTGCCCAATTGCCCGGTCTGCCACCAATCTGTTGCCATGGCGGCCAACGCCCTTGAGGCGGCGGGCATTGCAACGGTGATATCCGGTTGTGCCAGGGATATTGTTGAAACTGTCGGCGCGCCGCGGCTGTTGTTTAACGACTTTCCCCTCGGCAACGGTGCCGGCCTGCCCAACAATCCCGACAACCAGCTGCAGATTGCCCGTTTGGCGCTGCAGATGATCGACACGGCGCAAACACCCCGCACCATTCAACAATCGCCCTATTCCTGGTCCGGCGATCCCGGCTGGAAACGCGATTATTCCAACGCCGCCCTGCTGTCAGATGAAGAAATCGCCCGGAAGCGGCGCGAATTTGATCAGGCCAAGAAAGACGCGCCGAAAAAGCCTTAGCACTGGGGCCGTTCGCGGGACATTGATTTGTCTGCCACTGGCAATGTGATAGGTAGGACCCAACAAAGCCGCCCCGGGATTTCGCCTTGTCGCAAGACACCAAACCCATTCTCTACACGTTTCGCCGCTGCCCCTATGCCATGCGCGCCCGCATGGCGCTGGTCGCCTCGCAGCAGCAGGTTGAGCTGCGCGAAATTCTGCTGCGCGACAAACCAGCCGACATGCTGACGGTCTCACCCAAGGCCACCGTGCCGGTTCTGGTGTTGGATGCAGGCGAAGTGCTGGAGGAAAGCCTCGACATCATGCTGTGGACCCTGCAGCGCAATGATCCTCACAACTGGCTTTCCCCCGAACGAGGCTCGCTTGACGAGATGCTGGCGCTGATCGAGGGCATGGACGGCGATTTCAAACACCATCTGGACAATTACAAATATGCCGCGCGGCATGTCGGCGGCGGCGGCAGCGGCGAGGGCGACGGCGGCGACGGCGGCGGCGAGGAAGGCCAGACTGCCTATGCCCACCGCCACAGGGCCGCTGCCATGGAGATATTAGCGACACTTGAGGCACGCCTGGCCAATGCTCCCTTCCTGTTCGGATCGCGGCTGGCGCTGGCTGATGTCGCCATTGCCCCCTTCGTGCGTCAGTTCGCAAATACTGATATTGACTGGTTCAACGACCAGCCCCGCCCCCATCTGCAATCATGGTTGCAACGCTTTCTGGCAGCGCCCTTGTTTGCCAGCATCATGTCCAAATACAAGCCTTGGTCCCCGGGTGCAGACACCCCGCCCTTCCCGCCTGAACTGCCGACTGAATCGGCCTGGCTATAGGCTCTGACCACATAACCTGTGTGAACGATGATCGAACCGAGCATCGCGCCAGATCAAGCCATTGCGTATGATGAAGATGATACGGCAATGAAGGCAACACCCGAGCCAATACCTACCGGTGACTTCGAACCGGACATTTGGCGGCTTGAAGCCCTTGTTGGACCGTCAGTTGGCCGATTGTGCTTCATAATTGGACGCTAATGTAACGGGTGTGATGCCGGGCACCCGACGGTTCAATCAGGCAGTCCCGCCGCGCTCCAGCCCTGAACGATATACTCCCATTCGCCGGATTGTTTTAGCGGCCAGACCCGCATTTCGCCAATGGCGAAGTCAAAATGGCATTTAAGCAATTGCTGAGCATAATTCCGCGCCTGTTCATCCTTGCCCAAATGCGCAGCAGAACTCGCCATCAGCAAGAGATTGCGCGGCACATTTTTAATGTTGTGCTGAACCATTTCACCCCATTGCAAAACCTCCTCATGGCGATGTGAAAGTGCCAGGCCGAGCATGAGGTAAACGGCATTATGAGAAAACAGGCGCAATCCCTTGAGCGGCTCAATCGCCTTTAGCGCCAGGTTCGTGCCCTCCTCAACTTCGCCGCTGTAGATCAATGTCGCTGCATTGGCCATCTGGCCCTGGGCGTAGTGGGGGGAAGTCGCCATCAACTTTTCGGCGGCAAACAAGGCGCGGGTGTGATTTTCCTCAAGCTCCAGATATGCATATATCAGCATGGTCTGGGCAAAGTCGCTGCTTGGGTTGAGACGCACCGCCTTGCTCAGATATTCCGTCGCCCGCTCCCGCTGTTCGTCTGTTGGACTACGCCAGCCACAATTGGGCTCAATAGTGCAGGCCATACCGGCCATTGCCAGCGCACTGGCATCGTCCGGATCGCGCGTCAGCACAATTTCCAGCAAAGTGCGCGCCTCGACCCATTCCGAGTAGGACAGATCGGACAACAGACCGCCGGCGTGAACGCGAATTGCACTGGCATCCTGCTCCTTTATCGGCAGGTCGGACTGGTCCAGAGAGCTTGCTTCATAGCTAAACGCAGAAAAGCGGAGCGACGTGCAGATCCGCAGCGCCAACTCATCTTCTGCTTCAAACAGATCAGCAATAACTCCGTCGAAACGTTCTGACTTGACCAGTTTTTGGTTGGTGCGGTCTTTAAGGCTAACCACGGTGCGGTAACGGTCTCCACGCACCTGCATTGTTCCTTCCACCAGCATTGCAGCTTTTTCGGGATCATCCAACAAAGTCATGCCGGTCTGATTGGCGATGCCCCTGCGGACAGCCTCATCGACCCCCTCGCACAACATTGAAGATTCGTCATCTCCTCCTTTCAGCGTCATACCAACGAAGCACAGACTAATCTCCTTGTCCTTTCCGGACTCATCATCGGAGTTTTGCTGGTCGGCATTTGTTGAATCGGCCGCAGAAGCGATCGGGCCACCGCTCCAGGAATAGGTAGTGAATTCCCGCTCGATATTTTTCAGTTTCAGCGGTTGCGTTTTATGAAAGTCGGAGGCCAGAGGACCATTAAGACTATGGAACACGACGTCGGAAATCAGCACGTCACCCGGTGTCGCAGCGGCCTCCAGACGAGAAGCAATATTGACTCCATCGCCGAACAGGTCCTCTTCCTCCTGGACGATATCACCCAGATGGATACCGACGCGTAGATGCAACGTCGACGCCTTCAATGTCCTTTCCTGAATGTCAATCGCACACTTTGCGGCATCTGAAACACTGGCGAAGGTTACGATCCAGCCGTCACCCATGCTCTTGATGGTTTGCCCTCCGTGTCCTGCTACGCACGGATTGAACACCTCGGACCTCAGGACGCGTAACGCCGCGAGTGTGGCAGCCTGGTCGGCTCCCATCAACTTAGAATAGCCAACCACATCAGCAGCCAGCACGGCGGTTAGTCGCTGTTCCATAGGCATGCATCCCCTCCAACTGGACCTTTAACAGACCGAGGGCGAAAATCTAGCGCGGATTGAGTTAAGGGAAGCGAAACCCTTCTACCTGACGCGAAGTTTCCGCCGAAGCGCTTTCCAACAGCGGCGATGCTCACCCATAACCAAGCCGGATGGGGCCTTTGAATTCTCGATTTTATGTCCCGCAGAATCAATCGGATGCAATTTCAAAGTAACTGGACTAAACGCAATTTGAAGACGTGAGGATCGTATCCGCTTTGTCCCCACTCCTACCGCTGCCCAATATTCGGCCAACCTCCGCTATCGTTGGAATCGGCCTACACTGTCACCTGCAGTTTTTCGGCCCAGAACCTATGCCCCTTGCGGGCTAAATCGCAGGGACAGGCAGGACATGCCACCATCCAGCTTGGCCGCTTCGCTGTTGCCGATTTCGGTGATCGAATAACCGGCCTCTTCCAGTTTCGCCCGCGTCCTGGGAAAACCGGCGGGAAACAGCACGAGTTCGTTGAACCGAATGGCATTGGCGCAGGCCTCTTCGCCCGGTGCGGTTTCAATTACGGTGTAACCGTCAAAACATCCGCTGGCGGCAAGGCGGTTGGTGGCGAGGATGGTCTGGTCGTCCAGCAGCGAACAATCGGTCTTGAAATGCAGCACGCCGGGGGGCGTGTGGACTTCCCGCAATCTATAACCAAGCGGCGTCACCAGGGCGTCGAGTTCTGCAATACCGGCAGCGTCAGTGCGTTCTGATCGGCCCACCAGAATCTCCCGCTCGGTGACCAGAATATCGCCTCCTTCAATGGTTCCCGGCCCCTGTATCGCCAAAACCTGGCCATAGATCTGTTCCAGCACCGGGCGCATCAGCTCTGCCTCACCCAGCCGGCTTGGCGCGCCGGGGCGCATCAAGATTGCTGCTTGCTGCAGACACAGGGCGGCATCTTCGATGAAAACACTGTCTGGAAAAGCGGCCAGCTCGTCCAGTTCGGTGACCTGTGCACCGGTGGATTTCAGCGCCGCCACATAGTCTGCATGGTGCTGCAGAAATATCGGCAGGTCCGGCGTGCCAATATCGACGGCCCGCAAGCCGTCAACAATCGCCGCGCTGGGACGGCGGGTTACCGCATGGGAAAAAGTATAGGAACGAGGAGCCATAAGGGTCACCGGCACGAGGAGGTCTGCCTCCTAATTGGCAAGTTCCGGCCCGTTTGAAAAGCAAAAAGGCAGGGGAATTGCTCCCCTGCCCTTGTGAAAATGAATGAAGTTTCGACCTGAAGCTGTCAGGCCGCCCGTTGGCTGTTCACCGCCAGTTTCTCGTCAACAATGGCCACGGTGGCATCGACGCTCGGGTGGCTCATGCCCAGCGAGGCCGCAACCGACTGGACCAGTCTGTCCACCCGCTCGATCTGCATGGCCCCGGAATAGATCGCACGGGCAGCAGATGACGGTTTCAGCAGGCTTTCAGCCGCCCTGGCGTATTTTTCAAACGGCACTTGATCGGCCGGATCAGCTCCCAGATTGCGGGCCAGTTCATCAACCCAGGCATAGATTTCGCGGGACTCGTCAAGATCGCCATGCACCGCATCGGCAATGGCACGGCCCTCGCCCGGCGTCACGCAACGATAATTACCGGTCAGCAACATGCTCCACTTGGCCATCGGCACAAACAGGGATTCATAGACCCGCAATTTCACTGGCACGTCCTTTCCATCAAGGCGGATATCAGCAATGTCCTGTTCCAGCTGGCGCAGCATCTGATTGTGCTCTTCACTTTCAAATTCCGCCGCCTTGAAATTGGTTGGCAGGCCGACATGCAGGAAATTGGCCGCCTCTTCCGGCGGGCGGAAAGCCTGCGGATCCGGGCTGCAAAGACTGATCAGGCCAGGCTCAAAGCCACTCCATACGCCGCGGTCGGCATAACAGCCGTTCAGATTGGCGTCTTGCAGCGCTTCAATGCGGCGCAGATAGGCCAGCGGCGGCATGTTCATGATCGACAGGCAGGGACGCTTGCTCAGCGCGATACGCCCCATCAGCGCCTTGACGCTGGGCTCACCATATTGCGGTTCCTGCATCGCCAGGGCCACCAGATCATACTCCTCAGGCCGCGCCTGTTCCGGGGTCACCGCATCAACGCTCCCGGTAAAATCCTGCGATTTCAGCAGCCGCGGCGCGTCTTCCCCACGCAGTTTCAGGCGGACTATTGTACCTTGCGCATTGATCAGCTCCGCCGTCTGCTGGCGGCAGATCAAGGTCACGTCATGACCAGCCATCAACAGCTTGGTCGACAAAAGCGATCCGTAGGATGCTCCGAGAATGAGAATTTTCATGGCCAAATCCCTTGCGTTTCATTAGACTTTGCAAGGATAGGCTGCAGCGTTGTGGATTTCTGTAAAATTCACAATTCCAGCGCCGATTATTCGTTGAGTTGTAAATATTCTAACCACTTCGCCAGAAATATTGTAAATTTTGTAAACCACCCCTCTGGCGGCATATTCCCGGGACGAGATCTGGATGACTTCCAACAGCATGAAAACCATTGAGATAAGCGAATTTGGCGGCCCCGACGTGCTGGTGCCCGGCACCCGTGACGTGCCCGATTGCGGCGAAACCGAGGTTCTGATCAAGATCACGGCTGCCGGTGTCAACGGCCCCGATATCGTCCAGCGGCGCGGCCATTACCCGCCGCCGCCCGGCGCTTCCGATCTGCTCGGCCTGGAGGTCTCCGGCGAAGTGGTTGAAACCGGGAAAAACGTTAAAAAATGGGCTGTTGGCGACCGTATCTGCGCCCTGACCAATGGCGGCGGCTATGCCGAATATGTGGCTGTGGAATCAGGCCATTGCCTGCCCATCCCGCAGGGTGTTGAGGAGCGCGACGCCGCCGGCCTGCCGGAGACCCTGTTCACGGTATGGAACAATGTTTTTCTCAATCAGACCATCCCAGCCGGCGCCCTCATGTTGGTCCATGGCGGCGCTGGAGGCATCGGCTCGACCGCCATCCAGTTGGGCAAGGCTTTCCGACTGCGGGTATTCGCCACCAGCGGCAAGCCCGAGGGCTGTAAATTCTGCGAAGAAATGGGGGCCGAACGGGCCATCAATTACCGTGAAGAGGATTTTGTTGAAATTGTAAAAGAGGCCGGTGGCGCTGACATTATCGTTGATATTATCGGCGGCGACTACATCGCCCGCAATATCAGCGCGGCCAAGCCCGACGGGCGGATCATTCAGCTGGCTTTCAACAAGGGCTCAAAAGTCGAGGTCAACCTGATGCCGATCATGCTGAAGCGGCTGACCTATACCGGTTCCACCCTGCGTCCCCGCAGCAAGGCGTTTAAAGCGGAGATCGCCGCGGACCTGCTGGCCAAGGTCTGGCCGCTGTTTGCCGAGGGCAAGATCAAGACCCACACCCATGCCACCTTCCCGTTTGACCAGGTGGTCGACGCCCACAAAATGATGGAACAAGCCGCCCACCGCGGCAAAATACTGCTGACGCCTTAGCAGCTCAGTCGATCAGTCCGGCCTTGCGGTAGCCGTCGAGCCAATGGTCGGCGTCCTCCTGTCGCTTGCAAAGCCGTGCATGAGCGGCTGCATAGAAGGAAAAATCTGAACCTTTCGGGCGGCCGTCCTCAAAAATTTTGGCGGCGCGCCGCGCCTCTTCATCGCGCCCCAATTGAGCGTTGCAGGCAGCCAGATGGGTATACATGTGGATCGGCGGGTCCTGCCATCTCTGATAGATTTCAATCGCCTTTTCATATTCCTTCAACATGTAATAGGCCTCGGCCAGGTCCTCATAGTGAAAATCCGGCGTCAATGGATCATGTCCCAGCGCTTTGGTCAGGATGTTGACGCCTTCCCGGGGGTCGCCGAGATAGGTGATCAGACCGCCGCGGGAAATCAGGCCTGAAAACTCATTCGGGTTCAGCGCAATGGCCTTGTCGGAATGCAGTTTGGCAAGGTCGTGCATGCCGCAAATGCTGTAGATATGCCCGGCGCTGAGCTGAACAAAGTGAATGTCTTCGCCCAGTTCCAGCGCCCGCTTAATGTGTTGCTGCGCCACAATCGTCGGGTCGTCTCCAATCGGGCTGAAGGTGAAGACACTGTAGGCATGGACGCGGGCAATCAAGGCATAGGCAGGCGCGCATGTGGGATCGATCTCGATTGCCTTGCCCAGCATGTCGAGAATTTCACCGGTCTTTTTGACGCTGGATTGTTTGTAGAGCCAGTCAGCGCGCATGAAATAATCGTAAGCCGTCAGGTTTTCGCTTGGCATGGTGCGCACCTTGTCGACCAGCGCCTTTTTGATGCGCACTGGCAGCACCGCGACGATGGCATGCGATATCTCATCCTGAACTTCGAATATGTCTTCCAGTTCGCGGTCGTATTTCTCTGCCCAGATGTGATTGCCGGTCTCGGCTTCGATGAGCTGAACGGTGATCCGCAGCGTTCGGCCCGACTTGCGAACACTGCCTTCAACAACATAGTCGACGCCCAGATCCTCACCAATTTCCTGTATTTTGATAGATTTACCCTTGTAGGAGAACGAGGAATTGCGGGCGATGACGAATAATTCCTGGTTGCGGCTCAACTCGGTGATGATGTCCTCGCTGATCCCGTCGGAAAAATATTCCTGCTCGGGGTCGCCACTCATATTGGTCAAGGCCAGCACCGCAATCGATGGCCGCTGGGTGGGTGCCAGTTCGGCATCATCCGCCCGGGCCGGTTCAACAGGCTGGCCGGCACTGACCAGCCGGTAGGTGTTGACGGGCTTGTCGATGTTTTTTAGCTGCTGCGCGCCCATATCTTCAAATTTTGCATCAATGGCACCTTCAGTCTGCCGGTGAACATCTTCTGAAATGCAGATGCCGCCGGGTTCAGACAGGGCTTCAAGCCGGGCTGCAAGATTGACCCCATTGCCGAAGATATCGTCTTCGCGAACGATAATCTCTCCCAGATTGACACCGATCCTGAATTGCAGCTGATCACTGTCTGCAGAACCAATCGGGGCCGCAACCGCGAGCGTATTCTGCCACTCAAGGGCGCAGTTAAGCGCGTCCACCGCACTGGCAAACTCTGCCAGAATGCCATCGCCCATAAGTTTGAATACGCGACCGTTGTGAGAGGTAATGAGCGGCTGTATTACGTCGTCCAGCACTTGGGAAAGCTTCGACAACGTGCCTTCTTCATCACCGGACATAAGCCTGGAATAGCCCACAACATCTGCGGCCAATATTGCGGCAAGTCTGCGTTTCACCAGTCGCCCTCCCTGACGCAGACCTTATCCAGCCATGGGTGGAAAATCTATGGGCCTGGCTGATTTGTGCAGCATTGATTGGAGGGAGAATTTTATCCAATTGGGACGATCAGTTCGTCAGTTTGCGTTGGACTTCAAAACTGGCTTCCCCCCTCCCCGAACGGGAGGGAGGCACCGACCTGGCGAGCTTATGCGACCAACCGGGCGACAAATGTCGCCAGGTCAATACTGGCCTTGTTGGCATTGGGATCAAGGAACTGAATGCGGCCATTGTTTATGTTCTCATGCATCTCCGCCATGCTTTCTGCAGATTGCTGAGACAATCCCGCCTGCTTCAGCTGCTCCACCCAAACTTCCGGCGGTACCGGAACGGCGGTGACCTCGCGGTTGAGTGATTTTGACAGTTCAGCGGCAATATCCTGCGCGGAATACTGCCCTGCCCCTTTCAGCTCGATAATCCGATGCGGCAATGTTGGCGGGTTCATCAAGGCTTCAGCCACGGTCAGGCCAATGTCTCTTGTGGCAACCATGTCGATCTTATGGTCCAGCGGCAGGATCATGCTGGGATAAATTCCCTCATGCTGAGCCACCGGCAAAAGCTCGCCAATATTTTCCAGGAAGTAGCCGGGGCGGACGGCACTGAGCGGGATTGATGCCTGTACAAACAAGTCTTCCATATGGGCGATCGTCGAGATCGGACCAACCCCGTCCCCGTGTTGAGCCCCGACGGAGGATAGAATGACCGCATGCGGCAGCCGCGCCGCGCTTGCCGCTTCAACAATGGCTTGCGCCCGCTTCATACTGTCATCGATGAAGGCCTCGTTGACCAGATCCGGGGGCAGCAGGAAATAGGCCCCCTGTGCACCATCCAGCGCCCGGGTCATGGACGCAACGTCCATAATATCGGCAACGGCAACCTCTGCACCTTGTGCTTTCCACGCGGCACCTTTTTCCTCGGATCTGACGATAACGCGGACGGCCTGTCCCGCGTCGATGAGCGTTTGCGCCACGACTGAACCTGTATTTCCTGTGACGCCTGAAATGACAAACATGATGTGTCTCCTGTGGGTTTGATTTCGATGAGCCACAGATAGGAGAGATTATTGAATTACTCCAATGCATGTTTTATATGATATGCATGCAAGCTAATCATGTACAAAATATCGACCTGAATCTTCTAAAATCCCTCTCTGCCTTGCTGGAAACCGTCAGCGTCACCAGGGCGGCAAAGCGCGTAAATCTTACTCAACCGGCCATGAGCCGCGCCTTAAACCGCCTGCAACATGTACTGAAAGACCCCCTGCTTGTCCGTTCAGGACGCGGCATGGTGCTGACCCCGCGGGCGGAGGCTCTGAGGCAACCGACGCAGGATGCCATGGCGCGTCTTTCCGATGTATTCAGGCCGCATGTCTTTGATCCATCCAGGGCTGAGGATCAGTTTCGCATCATGGCGCCGGACTATCTGGCTGAATTGATCATGCCAAAGGTTCTCGGCCAAATATTCAGCACCGCCCCGCAGGTGCAGGTGGAGATAACCAACCTGTCGGAGGCCGGCATTGCCGACCTTCGCGAGGGCAAAATCTCGCTTGGATTCGGGGTGATCGATGATGGTCCGGTGCTGGAAAATGTGCGTTCACAGGCCTTGTTGCAGGACTGTCAGGTCTGCCTGATGCGCAAGGATCATCCCCTGTGCCGTGGCAAGGATGGCGACCACCGCATGAGCCTTGAAGACTATGCAGCCGCACGGCACGCCCTGCTGAGCATCACCGGCAAGGGCGGCGGTCGTATTGATGAGATATTGAAGCAGAACGGGCTTCAGCGGACAATTGCGCTGCGAGTGACGCATTTTCTGACCATCAGCTCGGTGATCGCCCCCAGTGATCTGATCATAACCGTGCCCCAGCTTCTGGCCGAACAGGTGCTGACGGACGACTTACGCATCATCGAGCTTCCCGAAGAATTGCGCCCCCCGTCCTTTACGGTTTCGCAGATATGGCACGAACGCTTCACCACCGACCCCGCCCACCAATGGTTGCGGCGGTTGATAAAGGCGCAGTGCCAGCGGCGATAGCGGCGGCGGCAGTAAGTCCGCCAGCCCCCCTATTCCGCCGCTTCCTTCTGGACCATCGCTTCTACCTTGGCGGCGCAGAATTTGAACTCGGGGATCTTGCCATAGGGATCGAGCATCGGGTTGGTCAGCCGGTTGGCCGGGCTTTCGTTGAAGCAGAACGGGATGAACACCATGCCGTCAGCGACTTCGCGATCGGAGCGCAACAGCGCCTCAATCGTGCCGCGGCGGGTTGAGACGGTGATCATCTGACCAGCCTGCAAGCCCTGTTTGGCAATCTCGCGCGGGTTCATGGCGGCAAAACCTTCCGGCTCCAGATCATCCAACACGTCGGCGCGGCGGGTCATGGCGCCGGTATGCCAATGCTCCAGCACGCGGCCGGTGGTCAGCACCATGGGATAGGCGTCATCGGGCACTTCATCAGGTGCGCGTAAATCGGCGGGCACGATACGGCCACGACCATCAGCGGTCGGGAAACCGTCAGTGAACACGACCTCACTGCCCGGCGCACCCTCTTCAGGCACCGGATAGGTCACCGAACCTTCGGCATCCAGCCGGTCCCAGGGCATGTAATTCAATGACGCCATCACCTGGCGCATTTCTTCGTAGACTGCGGGCACATCAGCATAGTCCCAGTCCATGCCGCAGCAATTGGCCAGATCAACAATGATCTCCCAGTCAAGCCGGGCATCCCCTGGCAGTGGCAGGGCCGGACGGCCAATCTGCACCTGGCGGTTGGTGTTGGAATAGGTGCCGAGCTTTTCCGCATGCACCGAGGCCGGCAGCACCACATCGGCATGCCAGGCAGTTTCGGTGAGAAAAATATCCTGCACAACCAGATGGTCGAGCATGGCCAGCGCCCCACGGGCATGCAACTGGTCCGGATCTGACATGGCCGGATTCTCGCCCATGATGTACATGGCATTGATGTCGCCGGCATGGATTGCGTCGATGATCTCGACCACGGTGAGACCTTTGACCGGGTCCAGACTGCGGCCCCAGAAATCTTCCATCTGGCCACGGATATCGCCGCTCTCCACCGAACGATAATCGGGGAAGAACATCGGAATCAGACCGGCATCAGACGCCCCCTGCACGTTGTTCTGGCCGCGCAGCGGATGCAGGCCGGTGCCCGGACGCCCTACATGGCCGGTGATCAGCGCCAGCGCGATCAGGCAGCGGGAATTGTCGGTGCCGTGGGTGTGCTGGGAAATGCCCATGCCCCAGAAGATGATCGAGCGCTCCGAGGTGGCGTAGAGACGGGCAACGGCTTTCAGGGTATCCGCGTCGATACCGCAAACATCGGCCATGGCTTCCGGAGAGAAGTCCTTGACCTTTTCCTTCAACGCGTCAAAACCGCTGGCATTGGCCTGGATATATTGGGAATCGTAGAGTTCCTCATCAATGATCGTGTGGATCATTGCATTCAGCATGGCGACATCAGTGCCCGGCTTGAAGCGCAGGGAATGTTCCGCATGGCGCATCATGTCCTGACCGCGCGGGTCCATGATCACCAGCTTGGTACCGTTTTTCGCCGCCTGCTTGAAATAGGTGGCGGCGACCGGATGGTTGGTGGTCGGACGGGCGCCGATAACAATCACGCAGTCGGATTTCATCGCATCGGTAAATGGGGCGGACACCGCACCAGAACCAACACCTTCCAGCAACGCCGAAACAGACGAGGCATGGCACAGGCGGGTACAATGGTCGACATTGTTGGTGCCAAAACCCTGGCGGATCAGTTTCTGAAACAGATAGGCCTCTTCGTTGGACCCCTTGGCGGAACCAAATCCAGCAATCGCACCGCCGCCTTTTTCATCCCGCACCTTGGTCAGGCCGGAGGCCGCCAGTTGCATCGCCTCTTCCCAGCTCGCCTCGCGAAAAATGTCGGAGACTTCCATGAACCGCATGTCGATATCGGCCTGTTTCGGCGCATCGTCGCGGCGGATCAGCGGCTTGGTCAGCCGTTCTTTAGACATGGCATAATCGTAGCCAAAGCGGCCTTTGACACACAGACGATTATTGTTTGCAGGCCCATCCTTACCGTCGATCAGAACGATCTTGTTGTCTTTGGTATAGACGGTCGTCTGACAGCCGACGCCACAGAACGGACAGACGGAATCTGTCTCCTTGTCGAAATCGGCAATCACCCTTTTCTTGCCTTCTTCATCCATCATCGACTTTTCATACAGGGCACCCGTCGGGCAGGCCTGGACGCATTCTCCGCAGGTGACGCAGGTCGACAGACCCATTGGGTCGTGAATATCAAAAACCGGCACCGCATGATGACCCCGGCCAGCCATGCCAAGCACATCATTGACCTGAACTTCACGGCAGGCGCGCACGCACAGATTACAGGCGATACAGGCGTCGAGATTAACGGCAATTGCCGGGTTGGATATGTCGTGGATGCCGGGAGTAGCCTGCGTGGCGTGGTCTTCTGCACCATCGAATTTTGACGGCAGACGGTCGCTGCCGGCAATGCCGAATTCTCCGGCCCATTGCCAGAACGAGGACTGGTCATCGGGGCTCTCGTCGGGCTGGCGCATGTCGGCGGCGAGCAGTTCAAACACCATTTTGCGGGATTTGTCGGCCCGTTCGGTGTCGGTCTTCACCACCAGACCTTCACTGGCCTTGCGCTGACAGGAGGCAGCAAGGACCCGTTCTCCCTCGATTTCCACCATGCAGGCGCGGCAATTGCCGTCGCTGCGATAGCCGGGCTGGTCGAGATGGCACAGATGGGGAATCCGCGTGCCTTCGCGCTTGGCCACCTGCCAGATGGTTTCATCGGCGGAGGCGGAAACTTCCTTGCCATCAAGGGTGAATTTGATTTGGTCGCTCATTTGAATTCAATCTCCACGAATGAATAGGCAAAGTCGTTGGCGTTGATCACATTATGATGCACGCCCTTTGGACGAAAATAGGATTTCCCGGCCTGCATTTCGGCAAGGGTTTCGTTGCCGTCTGGATCGACGATTTTCAACACGCCATCCAGCAGCGGCACGACGCAATAGTCGTGGCCATGAATGTGCTCACCGGTCTCGGCACCGGGGGCAAAGTCCCAGCGGGTGACGATGGTGCGCTCGTTTTCAACCTGCGTAGTTGGCGTTGCGGCGGCGGCGGCGAGGG
Organism: Rhizobiaceae bacterium; assembly: GCA_039977975.1. Lineage (GTDB taxonomy): Bacteria > Pseudomonadota > Alphaproteobacteria > Rhizobiales > Rhizobiaceae > Pseudahrensia. Next base: position 513,097 of record JBDWCD010000015.1, on the reverse strand, counting down.
ATTTACTCATGCCCGCAACTCCTTCATGCCATCCCACAGCAATTTGCCGCCGAACAGGCCAAACAGGCTAGCGAAAGAATATTCAAACACACGGCTGAATCGCTGATAGCTGCGTGTTGCGATCTGGGTGGAAAACAGCCAGGCATAAAGGGCGTAAACGGCCATTGACGACGCCGCGCCCAAAGGCCCAAAAATCAATACTTGCAACGATGTTGCACCTTCCGCAAACAGCAATGTTGCCATGGCAATCCACGTCAATGCCGCCTTGGGGTTGGTGACAACCACAAGCAGTCCGATCTGCCAATTACGGCGCAGACTGTTTGGCTTCCTGTCAGCCGTCAAAGTGACCGCCTCGCCACGGATGGCTGCCTGCAAGCCACGGGTGGCGAGATAGAGCAGATAGAGACCTCCAACGATCTTCAGGCCCAACAGTGCCGACGGCACCAGCTCAAGCAGTCCACCGAGACCAAAAGCCACCAGAGCCACCCAGATAAACGTCCCGCTGGCCACGCCTGAAGCCACAGCCAAGCCCGCCAACCTGCCCTGTCCCAACGCAGCCGCTGCGACGGCCAGAAAGTTTGGGCCCGGCACGAGTTGTGCGGCAGTGATGGCCAGCCAAATCAGGATGAACAGTTCAACCATCAAAGATCATCCCTGAAATGCACCAGCAGATGGTTGATTGGATTGGGTGCAGCCTGACCGAGACCACAGATTGATGCATCACGCATCACCTGCTCCAGGTCGCGGATTGCCTCTTCGTCGAGCTTGCCCGGCTGGCGCAGCAATTTGCCCATTTTTTCGGTACCGCCACGGCACGGCGTACACTGGCCGCAGCTTTCGTGGGTGAAGAAGTCAAGCAGGTTGAGCGCCGCGTCCTTGATGTTGTCCTGATCGGAAAAGACGACAATCGCGTGCGAGCCGACAAACGAGCCAAGCTCCGCAAGTTCGCCGGCAAAATCCAGTGGCACATCGCCTTTGCTGGCTGGCAGGATGCCGCCCGACGCACCGCCGGGCAGATAGGCTTTGAACGCATGGCCATCAGCCATGCCGCCGCAATAATCATCGATCAGCTCGTTCATCGTGACGCCAGCTGGCGCGACAATCACGCCAGGATTTTTTACCCGCCCCGAAACGCTCCACGAACGCATGCCGGGATGGCCTTCCTTGCCCTGTGAGGCAAACCATTCGACGCCTTTGTCCAGAATGCTGGGCACCCAGTAGAGGGTCTCGACATTATTGTTTAAGGTCGGGCGGCCAAACAGGCCAACTTCAGCAATATACGGCGGACGATGCCGCGGCAGGCCGCGCTTGCCCTCAATGCTTTCCAGCATGGCGCTTTCTTCACCGCAGATATAGGCCCCTGCCCCACGGCGCAGTTCAAAAAAGCCCGGCTGGGTAATGCCAGCCGCTTCAATCGCCGCGATCTCATCGCGCAGAATGTTCAGCACCGCGGGATATTCGTCACGCATATAGACATAGCAGCGCTCGGCCCCGACCACATGGGCACCAATCAGTGCGCCTTCAAACATCGCATGGGGATTGCGCTCCAGATAGTAACGGTCCTTGAAAGTGCCCGGCTCGCCCTCATCGCCGTTAATGGTCATCAGGCGAGGACCTTCATAGCCACGGACAAATTTCCATTTTGTGCCGGTTGGGAAACCGGCTCCACCCAGTCCGCGCAGACCGGCATCCGACAACATTTCGATGATCGCCTCACCGCTCAGTTCGCCGCTCTTGACCCGGTCCCAGGTGCCATAGCCCCCCTCGCCGCGATAGGCGTCGAGCTTCTTATGGGTGGGTTTCATCGGCTTGGTCTGGCCGGTGGTGGCGTAATTCATCAGTTTCGCCGCCGTCGCCTCACCAACCTCCCGGTCGCCGACGCGCGCCGCAGGCGCCACATCGCAGCCGCCCATGCAGGGCGCGCGCATGACCCGGATTTCGGCTGGATTGACGTTCTTCTCCAACTGCTCAATCAGTTGTTCGGCACCAGCCAGCATGCAGGCGACGGAATCGCAAACCCGAATGGTCAGCGGTGCCGGCACCGGTTCGCCTTCCTTGACCACGTCAAAATGATCGTAAAACGAGGCTACTTCGTAGACTTCCACCTGCGACAGGCGCATTTCTTCGGCCAGCGCGCGGATATGTTTGGCCTGCAGACAGCCAAATTCGTCCTGGATAAGATGCAGATGTTCAATTAGCAGATCGCGGCGACGTTTGCGGTCGCCCAACAGGCGGCGCACATCGGCAAGGGCAGCCTCGTCCAACTGGCGTCCCTTGGGTTTCGACGCATCACGCTTTCGCCCCTGGCGATGAGATGGACGATCCAACATATTCGGCTCCCCTGTGCACATGACCTGCGCATCTAATCGATTGCCCGTGCAACCACATGTAATAAAATAGAAAGTCGGGGCGCTCGCTCATTGGGCGACTTAGTTTCACCGCGTGCGCAACCAGTCGGGATCTCTGTCCGACTCGATAAACCTATCCAAGGGTGCGCCGAGACGCAAGACTGCGACAAAAATTACACCATTAAATGAGCGACCAGAGGAGTCGTGTCAGCGATATTTTTTGCCCCCCTTCCTGTGATAGTTCTGTCTGACTGAATGCGTATGCAAGGGGCAGAGACTTGTTTTCGATCACACCTACAACACGTTTGCGACCTTCGCCCTTTTACCACTGCACGGTGGCGGACGGCGTCACTGGCTTCACCACCTATAATCACATGCTGATGCCCACCTCCTATGGCGATCCGGAGGCCGAATACTGGCGTCTGATCAATGGCGTTTCCATGTGGGATGTCTCCGTTGAGCGGCAGATCCAGCTGGAAGGCCCCGACGCCGGCATTTTGGCGCAAATCCTGTCACCGCGCGACCTGAGCAAATGCAAAGTGGGCCAGGGCAAATATGTGGCGCTGTGCAACCACGACGGCACGATTATCAACGACCCTATCCTGCTGAAGCGCAGCGAGACCTGCTACTGGCTGTCGATTGCCGACAGCAACATCCTGTTCTGGGCCCGGGCCATCGCCCATGAGCGCGGTCTGGATGTCCAGGTGACGGAGCCGGATGTCTCGCCACTGGCCGTGCAGGGTCCCAAGGCAGAAGATGTGATCGCGTCAATTTTCGGCGAATGGGTGCGCGATCTGCGCTATTTCTGGTTCAGGGAAACCGAAATCAACGGCATTCCCGTTGCCGTGGCCCGTTCCGGCTGGTCAAAACAGGGCGGATTTGAAATCTATCTGATGGATGGCTCGAAAGGCAGCGAACTTTGGAACCTGGTCAAGGAAGCCGGCCAGCCCTACGGCATCGGTCCCGGCAATCCCAACCCAACGGAACGCATCGAAAGCGGCCTTCTGTCCTGGGGCGGTGATACCGACGACCAGACCAACCCGTTTGAAGTGCGCATGGGCCAATATGTTGATCTGGACGTTGCTGACGATGTCGTCGGCATTCAGGCGCTGCGCAAAATTGCAGCGGAAGGGCCAAAGCGACACCTGCTGGGCGTCATGCTTGAAGAGGCTGATCCCATGTCAGCCGCGTTCCACTGGTTCAATATCTACCGGGATGGGCAGCAGATTGGACATCAGACCAACCTGACCTGGTCACGCAGACTGCACAAGAATATTGGTTTTGCCCTGGTCGCCAGCGACAGCGAAATTGGTGAAAGCGTGCAAGTGGTCGCCAATGACAGCATCATCAATGGCACGCTTTGCGATCTTCCCTTTGAGATCAATGCGAACGACAACCTGACAACCCGTGTCAGCATCCTGCCTGATGCCTCTATGTCTGCAACCAAGTAAGCGTCATAATCGCACCGAATCTCAAACGAGAGACGGTCCATGCCTGAACCCTTCAAGAACAGTTTCAATCCCCAGATGATCGCCCGGATGGGCGGCCATCTAGCCCGAGCCAATGTGGATTTCGACGCTGACAGCTTTGTCCGTCTGGCCTGTGACGACCTTGAAAAACTGGAGCTGAAACAACGGTCTAACCAGATCAAAGACGCATTAGTGTCGACGCTGGGCGACGATTTTCACGCCGCCTGTCAGACCATGATCAATGCCCTGCATCCGGTCGACGATGCACAGCTGGGCAATATGTCGATGGACGACGACGGCATTCGCGGCTGGCCGATCATGCCGATGGCCGATGTGGTCGCCGAACGGGGCCTGGAAGATTTCGATTACAGCATGGATGTTCTGGCCGAACTGACCCGACGCTTCAGCGCCGAATTTGCCATCCGCCCATTCTTCAATCACGACTGGCGGGCGGCCCTCGACAAGGCATTGGTCTGGGCTGAAAGCGATAATTTCCATGTCCGTCGACTGGCCTCGGAAGGGTCCAGACCACGCCTGCCCTGGGGCTTGCAGATTCCGCAATTTGTCGCCGACCCGGCGCCACTGCTGCCGCTGCTGGAACGGTTGAAGGGCGACAGCGAAGAATATGTGCGCCGCTCAGTGGCCAATAACATCAACGATATCGCCAAGGACCATCCCGATGTGGTGGCCGAACTGGCCGGGCGCTGGATGATCGGAGCGGACAGGAATACCAGCCGCATGGTTCGCCACGCCTGCCGCACCCTGATCAAGAAGGGCCACGCCCCCACCCTTGCCGCGTTAGGTTATGGCAAGGCAAAGGTCCGTCTTGACGGTTTCGCTATCTCGACGAAATCCGTCAAGCTTGGCCAAAGCCTGGACTTTGAAATCGACCTGACCTCCACCGGCAAGTCATCCCAGTCGCTGATTGTCGACTTTGTGATTCATTATCAGCGGGCTAATGGCGAACTTTCACCGAAAGTCTACAAGTGGAAATCTTTCGAGTTGAAGCCGGGCGAAACGGTGAAAATGGCCAAGAAACAGGCAATCCGGCAGATCACCACGCGGGTCTTTTATGCCGGAACCCACGGTCTGGACATTCAGATCAACGGCGAAACCGTCGCCAGCGGAACGTTTGAACTGATCTTATAGGGGAAGACGAACAATTATCCCGGCATTGACGATGACGCTGGTGCGGTCGGTATGCGGGTCATGGACATTCAGCCCACCGAAAATTGCCTTCGGCGTCACCTGGCCATAGGGCAATTCGGCGGCAACGGCGGCAAGATCGATTTCTTCGGGCTTCTGGGCCGCCAGATTGAGTTCAATCTGCATCGTCATCGGGTCGATATCGAGGTTCTTGAACAAGGTGATGGATGAATGGTGGATGGCGTCCTGCACCGCGCGCTTCGCTGCCTTGGTATAGTCCTCGCCATACAGATCGTTGCCGGTGCCCATTTCAAGGATAATGCGTTTCAACTGACTCATGACGCGGCTCCCCAGTTTTTGCCTTCCGGCAGGTCGAGATAGACGAGGATCGCTGCGTTGGCCATGATGGTTGCACCGCTGCCATCTTCCTTCAGCGTATCCATGCCCCCCGCTTCGACGCGCACGCTGCGTGACCCATAGGGCAGCATGGCTGCAACCGCGTCCACGTCCACCTCATCGGGTTTTGCCGCGCCGATGATGATTTCCACCACCATCTCATCGCGGGAAACGCCGAATGCGTCATAAACGCTGAGCGAATTCTGCCGCAGGGCATTGTGCACGGCCCGGCAGGCCGCCTTGGTATAGTCGCCCCCTTGAATATCGGTGCCCATGCCGAGCTCCATCACCATGCGTTTCAGCGCCATTCACCTGCTCCATTGTCGCGATATCGTCTCGTTATCGTCGCTAACTCGTCGCTTTTTGTTTTCCGCCGTCTCAAATTCAAGATATGAGAAAGGGTCGGTTCCCTTTGCCCTTCAACGGTGGGATCGTCAATTGAAAATCTGAGCAGCAAAGTTACAGAAAGGTTGCCCTTTGAAACCCACGCCCCGTCACCAAGAACCGCAGGATGCGGCGGCCCGCAAACAGGTGGAACCGGTTGTTTGCTACCCGATAGATACTTTCGCGCCCTTCGACCATGATGGCTTCGCCGCCGCGCGCCAGGACATGCAATTGATCGATGAAGTGATTGTCCAGCCACGGGATGCGTCAACCTTCACCGTCGCCGCCGGCCAGTTTTTCCGCATCAGCAGTCCCCAGACCCCGCAGGTGGGCGATCTCAATCTGTGGAATGCCGACAATCTCGACGAACGCTTCTTCAGCGGCAAGACAAGGGCGCTGCACGGCACCCATCTGGGCACCGGCGACCGCATGTGGAGCAACCTGCCCTATCTGCGCCCGCTGGCGACGATCACCGACGATACGCTCGACTGGTACGGCTATGATCAATTTGGCGGCGGTGTCCACGATGTCATCGGCACACGCTGCGATCCCTATACCAACACCCTGCTGAACGACAGTGAATACCATTATTGCTGCCATTCCAACCTGACCCGGGCGCTTGCTGCCCATACGGGCATGACACTGGAAGCGGCCGAACCCTATGTGCATGACGTGCTCAACGTCTTCATGTGCACCGGCTTCACCCGCGACACGCAGCAATATTTCATGAAGGCCAGCCCGGTGCGGCAGGGCGACTATCTGGAATTCTTTGCCGAAGCCAATCTGCTGGGCGCACTTTCTGCCTGTCCGGGTGGTGATTGCAGCGCCAGCCATTCCAGCGAAGAGGCCAGATGCTCAACGCTGAAAGTGGAAGTCTTTCAGCCGACCAATCCCCTGCCCGACGGCTGGAAACCAGCCGAGGCCTCAACCTATTCACGCAGCCACGGCACCTGAGCGGCGCGGCGGCGCATCACAACTTTTGGAGACATCAAATGGACGATTCACTTTTCGAAAAAGGCCTTGAGAAGCGCCGTGCGACGCTAGGCAAAGATTATGTCGACACCAATCTCGCCGCCGCTGACGATTTCACCCGCCCCTTCCAGGAAGCCATGACTGCCTGGTGCTGGGGGTTCGGCTGGGGCGATGAGGTGATCGACGAAAAAACCCGCTCGATGATGAATCTGTCGATGATCGGCGCACTCGGCAAAATGCACGAATGGGAACTGCACTGCCGCGGCGCCATCAACAACGGCGTCACCAAGGAAGAAATCCGCGCCATCATCCATGTCATCGGCATCTATTGCGGCGTGCCGCAAAGTCTTGAGTGTTTTCGGGTGGCTCGTAAAGTGCTGGAAGAAAACGACATGCTTTAGGGTGATTGCCAGGCGATACGGTTGTTGTCAGGGCAATGGTCGATGGAAATATTGCAGGTCATGGCGCCGGAGTACGCCATTGCAAATGACGTGGACACTGCATCCATGAATGGAATTGCTTCTCTTTGCGCTCACTAATATTGACGAAGTGAACCCCTGCCGATGTCATGACAATTTTATAAATCGTATTTCCAAAAATTACTCAAATATAGATAGGCTTCAGCATGATATTATTCAGCGTGAATTTACCATATTTTCAATAAAAACGTAAAAACCTTTCTTGAATAGGAAGATTTCTTGACGTAACGCAAAAATTTTTATGTAATTATTTTGCCTGCAACAATATACATGGAAATAAGTCAATTGTTTAGATTAGCAAAGATTTTTATCGTAATTTCGATCGGAATTAGCACACCTGCTTTTGCCAAGAAAATAATGGTACCTAAGGAAGTCAACGGCCAACGTGTTCATTATGTCATGTGGTCTAAGAAACATGCTTCTGGCAGCATAAGCCGCAGAGTTGACAGGGCCAGATTTAGGAGGGCAACCAAAATACCCTATCCCTACGGCCGCTCGAAAACCTGTTTTCTGAACAAAAGCCGAAAAGTAATCACCTGTCGGAAATAGCAATAGTGATTAGCCGTCGGTCTGACCGACTGGGTGACATTTGAACGGATTGCGCGGTGATAGAGAAGCACCGCCACCAACCACAACCAGCGCTCGAACAGCAAGCGGTTTCAACAAAAGTCAGCAGCAAAAACTCAATACTGAAAATCCTTACGCCCAAACTACAAAAACTTCCAACATGCCAAATGAATATAAAACCATGCAGGCTTATTGAGGAGTTGTTGGACTGTCGGTGCCCGTTAGAACGACTGATAAGGTGGCTGCAAATATTGCGAAGCCAATCATCAGCAGTCTATCGCTCCAGAGCCTAGCACCGAGCAGGCTCACCCAAACTCCAGCGCCTCACCGGCGGCAACGCCGCTGGCCCAGGCCCATTGGAAATTGTACCCCCCCAGCCAGCCGGTGACATCCACCGCCTCGCCGATGAAATAGAGACCCGGTTGCTTCTTCGACGCCATGGTCTTTGACGACAATTCATCGGTGCTGATGCCACCAACTGTGACTTCGGCCTTGGCGAAACCTTCCGTGCCATTGGGGGCAAACGGCCAGCAATGCAGTTTCTGCTGCGCCGCTGCCAGTGCCTTGTCGGTCACTTCCGACAGGCTGCGCTCCATGCCTAGTTTTGTGCACAACACTTCGGCCAGACGGTTTGGCAGATCTGCAGACAGGATCTGGTTGAGGGTGGATTTGGCGCTGTTGCGCTTCGCCTCAAGCAGCCAATTGGCTGGCCTGTCCGGCAGGAAGTCCACGTGGATAGAATCCCCATGCCGCCAATAGGACGATATCTGCAGCATGGCCGGGCCGGAAAGGCCCTTGTGGGTAAACAAGGATGCTTCGCGAAAATGCTGTTTGCCACAGCCCACATCCGTGTCCGTGGCAACGCCTGACAGGTCGCGGAACAAGGCCTCTTCGCCGCTCAGGGTAAACGGCACCAGTGCCGGGCGCGGCTCCACGACCTTGAGGCCAAATTGGCGGGCCAGATCATAGGCAAAACCGCTTGCCCCAAGCTTTGGAATCGACGGGCCACCGGTGGCAACAACCAGTGATCTTGCGGCGAATCTGCCCTTGCTCGTGTCGACTAAAAATCCACCATCCTTGTGTTGAATATCCTGAACCTTCGTTCGCAGTCTCAGCTTGACCGAACCGGCTTCGCATTCATCCAGCAACAGACGCACGATCTGTTTCGCCGATCCGTCGCAAAACAACTGGCCGAGGGTTTTCTCATGCCAGGCAATATTGTGCTTCTCCACCAGCTTGATGAAATCGTCAGGCTGATACCGCGCCAGCGCCGATTTGGCGAAATGGGGGTTGCTGCAGATGAATCGGCTGGCCGTGGTGCCTGTATTGGTGAAATTGCAGCGTCCTCCACCTGAAATCAGTATTTTCTTACCCGGCGCGTCGGCGTGATCAATGACCAGCACCCGCAGGCCCCTTTGCCCCGCCGTCAGGGCGCACATCAGCCCTGCCCCGCCAGCGCCGAGGACGATTACATCATAGGGAAGAGTTCCAGCATTCATGGGGCGTGGCTAAACGGCACGCCCCGCAATGGCAAGCCGCTGCGGCCTTAAATCGCCAAATATTCGTGGCGCAATGCCTCGTCATCGAGCACTTCCTTGGCCGTGCCCTTAAACGCCACTTCGCCGGTATCGAGAATAATCGCCCGATCGGAAATTTTCAGCGCAGCAACCGCATTCTGTTCAACGATAATCGTTGTAATGCCCGCTTCACGCACTTCCATCAGCGCTTTTTCGATGTCGTGGCGCACCACCGGTGCCAGACCCTCATAGGGCTCGTCTAACAACAGCAGTTTCAGGTCTTTGGCCAGGGCCCGGCCAATCGCCAGCATTTGCTGCTCACCGCCGGAAAGCGTTGTACCCTCTTGCTTGCGACGCTCTTTCAGGCGCGGGAAAAGTTGGTAGATGCGCTCATAGTCCCAGCCCTTCTCACCGGCAATCGTGGCGAGGTCGAGATTTTCTTCCACGGTCAGTCCGGCGATGATACGCCGGTCTTCGGGCACCAGCGCGATGCCTGCAAGCGACGCCTGATAGGAGGCCATGTCGTGCACCGCCTCGCCCTGCAGCATGATCCGGCCAGAGCGCAGTTCCGGCTCATCGGCCCGGGCGATGGCGCGAAGCGTTGACGTTTTGCCGGCGCCATTGCGGCCCAGAAGTGCGATGATCTCACCTTCATTCACGTCGAAGGACACATCCTGCACGATATAGCTGTCGCCATAAAAGGCGTTGAGACCACTGACCGAGAAATATTCCGACGCAGCCGACGCCACATTGTCCTGATTTGTCGCCGACGCCGACGCTGTCGTCGCCGCGGCCGCCGCCGCTGAGCCCGCTGTTGCGGCCGCGAAATCCACCACTTCTGCCGTACTCATACCTGTTCCTCCCCGAGATAAGCTTCTTTCACCTTCGGATTGTTTTTAATTTCATCCGGCTTGCCCTGGGCGATGATACGCCCTCCGGCCAGCACCGAAATACGGTCGGCCAGCGAGAACACCACATGCATGTCGTGCTCGATGATGACCTTTGTCATGCCACCCTGCTTGATCTGCTTCAGCAATTCAATTGTCGCATTGGTGTCATGGCGCGCCATGCCGGCGGTTGGTTCGTCCAACAACAGCAGGCGTGGACGCTGGATCAGGCCCATGGCCAGTTCCAGCCGCCGTTTATCGCCACGTGACATGGCAGATGCTGAGTCAGTCAGCTGCGCCTGCAAGCCAACGCTTTCAATGACGCTGACGGCTTCGTCGCGAATCTTTGTTTCCCGGTTGAAGCTCTTGAACGGGTTCAGGCGGAAATGGCCGTCCCGCTTGGACAGGGCCGGTACCATGACATTTTCCAGCACCGTCAGATCGGGAAAGACCTCCGGGGTCTGAAACACCCGCGCCACGCCCAGCTGGTTGATTTCGTGCGGTTCCTTGCCGGTCAACACGGTGCCGTCAAAGACCACCGCTCCGCGGTCGGGCTTCAACCGACCGACACAGACATTCAGCAAGGTGGATTTGCCCGCCCCGTTGGGGCCGATAATCGCATGGGTTTCGCCCTCACGCACGTCAAGGTCAACATCGGAAAGCGCATGCAGGCCGGCAAAACTCTTGTGCACGTCATCAATGTGCAGAACCGTATTGGCGGTGCCCCGTTCAAACCCTCTGTCTGGTTCGTTGGCCATATCTTCAGCTATCGACATGATCGCCCCCCTATTCCGCAGGTTGTGGTGCGGCTGCACCTTTTTGATTGTCACCTGATCCGCGTTTGAACAGATTGGCTATGCGATTAAAGCCTTCCATCAGCCCGCCCGGCAGGAAGATTACGATGACCATGAACATCAGGCCAAGGGTCATGTGCCAGCCTTCACCCACGAACAGGGCTGTCAGGCTTGTCATGGCGTGTTGCAGGGTTTCCGGCAGGAAGGAGTAGAAACTCTCCAGGATACCCTCGTTCCAGGATGAAACCTTCTGTTCAGCATATTTGATCAGACCAGCGCCGAGAACCGGGCCAACCAGCGTGCCGACACCCCCGAGAATGGTCATCAGAACCACCTCGCCAGAGGCCGTCCACTGCATACGCTCTGCACCGGCAATCGGATCGGTGACCGCCATCAGCGAGCCGGCCAGCCCGGCATACATGCCGGAGATGACGAAAGCGGCGATCAGGTAGGGCCGTGTGTAGACGCCGGTATAGTTGAGACGGTTCTGGTTCGACTTGATGGCTTTCAGCATGATGCCGAAGTTTGACCGTGTCAGCCGCTGGGCGATGAAGAAGCAGATGATCAGCAACACCGCGCAGAAATAAAAGCCCGTATAGCCGCTCATTGGCATGCCGAAGAAATTGGTCGTCGGCACGCTGATTTCCTGAATGCCGAGCGCCTGGTCGATGATACGGATATCGGCGTCGAGCAGAGACTTGGTCGGGTCGGTGCGAATAGCGCGGGTCTGCAGGCCGGTTTCACCATTGGTGATCGGGGTCAGCACCGAATAGGCCAGATTGTAGGACATCTGGGCAAAGGCCAGTGTCAGGATGGAAAAATAGATGCCCGAGCGCCGCAGCGATACAAAGCCGATCAGATAGGCCGCGATGCCGGCCAGCATCACCGAGAAAACAATCGCCGGCAGCACATTCATTGTCAGCAGCTTGAAGCTCCACAGCGACATGTAAGAGCCGATACCGATAAAGGCGGCGTGTCCAAATGACAGGTAACCGGTCAGTCCGAACAGGATGTTGAACCCGATGGCGAAGATGCCGAAAATGGCGATCTTCTGCAGCAGGTCAGGATAATTTGCACCGATTGGTTCCAGAATAATCGGCAGGCACAACACAACCGCGGAAAAACCGATGAAGAGTGTTAAGTCTTTGACAGCAACGTTCTTTTCCATTGCCCTAGTCCTCCATCACGCCTTTGCGGCCCAGCAGGCCACGCGGCAGGGTCAGCAGAATTACAACTGCAATGAGATAAATAATGATCTGGTCGATGCCCGGCAGAATTGTTTTCACTTCGTTCATCGAAGCGAAACTCTGCAGGATGCCCAGCATGAATCCGGCCAGCACCGCGCCGCCCAGCGACCCCATGCCGCCGACAACAACCACCACGAATGACAGAACCAAGAAGTCCATGCCCATATGGTAATCAGGTGGCAGGATCGGCGTATACATGGCCCCCGCCATGCCCGCCACAATGGCCGCGAGGCCAAAGACGATGGTAAAGCGCCGCTGGATATTGATGCCCAGCAGACCCACAGTTTCACGGTCCTGCATGCCGGCGCGCACCACCATGCCGAATGTGGTGAATTGCAGGAAGGCAAACACAGAGAAGATGACAATTGCCGAGAACAGGAAGTAAATCAGCCGCCACCAGGGATAGATAACGTTTTCTCCCAGGCCAAACAGCGCTCCCACATTGGCCGCACCGGCAACAATGTCCGGGGCACTTTGTGGAATCGGGTTGGCACCATAATAGTGTTTGACGATCTCCTGCAGCACGATGGCCAGGCCGAAAGTCACCAGGATCTGGTCCGCATGGGGACGCTTGTAGAAATGCTTGATCAGGCCCCGCTCCATCACAATGCCGACAATTGCCATGAAGAACATGGCTAATATGATCGACAGGGGAACCGAGTAGTCCTGCAGAAAGTTGGACACATCCGTTCCGAGCCAGCCTTCCAGATAAGGCACCTGCTCTTTCAACGGATTGCCCAGAAAATCCTGTTTGTCCGGGTTAATGCGTTCATAGGAAATGGAAAAAATACGCTGCAGCGAGACGGCACAAAAGGCACCGAGCATAAACAATGCACCATGGGCAAAGTTGACGACTCCCAGCGTGCCAAAGACCAGTGTCAGACCCAGCGCGATCAGCGCATAGGCTCCACCCTTGTCCAACCCGTTCAATACCTGAAGAAAAAGAGCGTCCATATCATCCTCCCACGCGGCCAGATTTGCGGCGCGCCACGGGTTTCCCTTTTACATTTGCAAAATCACACTGCGGCTTCGTGCCCAGCATGGTTCATAAGTGTAGCCCACATCAGTGACCTGCACACCGTATTGAACCAACCTTCAGCATAGTTCAACCAGCGGTATGATCGGCTCCCCCACTTTAGCGGGGAAGCCGAATTTCATCGTTCGGTTTAGCCGTTGTTGTAAGGGCCGAGCTCACCGCCGAGCAGCTCAGGAGCATACTCAACCTGTGCGCGAGGCGTCACTTCAACAACTTCCAGAACGTCAAACTTGGAAGCCGGGTTTTCTTTACCCTTCACAACCAGAACGTCCTTGAAGCACTGGTGGTCAGCGGCACGATATTCGGTCGGGCCATTGCCGAGACCGTCAAACGTGAAGCCTTCCAGAGCCTTACCAACTTCTGATGGCTTGAATGTACCAGCGCGCTGACATGCATCAGCGTACAGGATAGCCTGACAGTAAGTGGTGTGGGCAGCCTGTGATGGCGGGAAGCCATACTTGGTACCGAAGGATTTAACGAAAGCCTTGGAGCCTTCATCCTGCAGCGACCAGTGCCAGTTGGTGGAACCGAAGATGCCTTTAACGTTTTCGCCAGCACCCTGCGCCATCAGACGAGAGTAAAGCGGAACAACGATGGCAAAGTCTTTACCGTTCACCTGCTTGTCACGCAGACCGAACTGAACCGCCTGAGTCAGCGAGTTCACCATGTCCTTGCCGTAGTGGTTCAGAACCAGAACGTCAGCACCGGAGTTGAGAACTGGTGTGATGTACTGGGAGAAGTCACCAGCACCCAAAGGTGTGCGAACAGCTGCGGCTGTGTTCCAGCCGAGACCTTCGGTGTATTTCTTGATCGAACCTTCCTGCGACCAGCCCCAGGTATAGTCTGCGGTCAGGTGGTAGGCAGTACGGTCAGTACCGAAGTTGTTTTTAAGCACGGGAGCCAGAGCAGCACCGGTCATTTCTGTGTTGAAGAAGTGACGGAAACCGTTGGCGCGCTTGTCTTTACCCGTGGTGTCGTTGGAGTGGGTCAGACCAGCCATGAAGATCACGCCAGCTTCCTGACACAGACCCTGCACAGCAATCGCCACACCGGATGAAGAACCACCGGTGATCATGATAGCGCCGTCGTTTTCGATCATCCGCTTGGCAGATGCGCGGGCGGCGTCAGACTTGGTCTGTGTATCACCGGTTACGAATTTAACGGTCTTGCCGTTCACACCACCAGTCAGGGCTTTGGAGGAGAAAGTGTCCAACATGCCGCCGCCACCAGCGTTGATATGCTCAACAGCCAGTTCGTAAGCGCGCAGCTCGTCAGCGCCCTCATCCGCATAGGCACCTGTCTGAGGTACGTTAAAGCCGAATGTTACGGTGTCGCCCTTTGGGGCGTTCATGTAACCATGGCCATCAGCAAAGGCCCGTGTAAAGAAATATGGCGTTGCGCCAGCGGCGGCAGCTGCAGCGGCACCACTTTTGATTACGCGACGGCGCGTAATGTCTTTGCGTTCACTCATTGAAAGTTTCCTCCCTAGGAATTGAGCTAAATAGAGAACAAGGGTCAGAATCCGACCCGTCTCAGGCGCCAAACTATTGGGTATCAAAAAATGCCGCAATCAAACTTAGGGATTAGAAAAGCCTGCTCTTTGTGCAAATCGAGCCGCAGGTTTTCGCCGCTCGGCGGCGCTAATTGCGCGAGCAAATGCGCTGTTTAATGGCGTTACAAACGGGAAAGGTCACGTTGAAAACGATTAAACGACTGAAAATAATGGATTTATTATCAAACTCGGATCACGCGGCTGCGCCATCGGTCCCGTTTACGGATCTATTACAGCCTGTAACGATCTGCCAGGTCGTCCAGCCACGGTGACAGGGAGTTGAACTGCTCTACCCCATCAGCCCAGCGGCGGATACGGTTGACCTGCCGGCCCATTTCAGTGGCGGTCACTCCAATTTTGTCGCCTTTCAGGCAAAAATCGCGGTCCCACCATTTGTCTTCACGGTGATAAAGTTTTTGCGCCATGCGAATCCGCAACATCATGTGAATGACGCCGAACAATCGTAGATACATTTCTCCCTGCTGCTGCGACAGGCTGCGGTTGAAGAAGGGAAAGTAAGTCTTCAGCAGATGCGCTTCAGTCTCGGCATCGAGGTCCATCCATTCATCACAGAGCACGAAGCCCAGATCATCCAAAGCCTTACTGCGTCCACAATCTTCCCAGTCGAACCACAGGACCCGGTCTTCGGTGACCATCGCATTGCCCGGACGGGCATCCCATTTGACAAATTCATCGCGCTTGACGTCCATAAGCTCGACAAGTTCAGCACGGGGTAATTCCGGTGGTGTCAGTCCTGCGGCCTTGGAAATTCGTTTCGCAACACCGGTACGGTTCCACAGCCAATTGTCCACCGTGCCAATGCGTGGGACGCGATGGTGCAGATTGGCGGAGTGGGCCTGTTGGTGGATATGGGCGAGGCTTTCCAGCGCATCGGCGACGTATCGCTGGCGCTCTACCATGCTTTCGGTGGCATCCATGACCACCGGTAGACGTTCGCCGGCGACAAATTCCTGAACCACCCAGTTTTCGACAATCGCCTTCATCTTGGGCACATATCCCGATGGTCCAAGGGTGCGCAAAACAATGCCTTCCAGCTGGGCATCGGCCTTGTTGCCGCGCTTGGCAAAGACATAGGGGGCGCGGCCCATATCAACGATAAATGCGCTGCGGCTGGTGCCACCGGGAAAGGCAACACGTTCTGGCGATCTGCCAAACACTCTCTGGCTCAGGGTTTCCACCTGCTCGCTGCGTTGTTGATTAAAAACATCAGATGCTTTGCGCGCCGCCTCGGCCATGAACCATTCCCCACTTGTCGATCCACCATCGACTCTATTTCAGTGGCAGAAAATCTAAGCGGCAGAGGTGAGCATTCGGTTACCAGCAGGACCCGATGCCGAACGTGGCAATCAAATGGTTAAAATCCGCTCGCCGCTCGCCGCCGCCGCCGCCGCGGCGGCGGCGGCAACTTGTTCGTCCAGCAGCTTCATCTGTAATTCGGTGAGCACTTGTGGCGGTTGCCGGCCTTCCAGCAGGGTTCTGAACGGGTCTTCCACCTCGGTAGAAATGCCGGACAGTCTTTCCATCACGGCAACACCGCAAAACGGCACCACAGCCTTCGCATATCCGCCCTCATGCACCAGCACCAGACGCCCACCACACAGGTCATCTGCCGCTGCCATGACCAGATCGGTCATATCGGCAAACGTGCCGGAATGGGCGAGTGTCCGTGACAGGGGGTCAAAGCCATTGGCGTCAAAGCCGCTGGCGACAACGATCAGATCAGGTCCAAAGGCCTGCAATTTAGGCAGCACCAATTGCTCAAAGGCGGCGATATAGGCTTCCTGCCCAGCGCCGGGCAGCAGCGGGATATTCAGATTGGCCCCCTTCCCGGCCCCTTCGCCGCGCATGTCGGCTGCAGACAGGCCAGGCGGAAATCCACCTTCCATATGGACTGAAATCGTCAATGTGTCGCCGCGATCATAATAGATCACCTGGGTGCCATTGCCGTGATGCACGTCCCAGTCAACGACCGCGACCTTGTCGATTCCCTTCTTTGCCCTGGCGGCCTCGATGGCAATCGGAATATTGGCCAGCAGGCAGAAGCCCATTGCCTCGTCCGGCAGGCAATGATGGCCGGGCGGGCGCGACAGCGCATAGGCATTCTTAACTTTGCCCCCCAGCACATCGTCAACAGCCCGCATGGCGAGGCCTGCTGACACCAGCGCAATATCAAAACTGCCCGGACCAAATGGCGCGCGGGTACCCAATTCGCCACCGCCGGCATCCGAAAGCTTCCTGAACTCATCAAGATAGGCACGGCCATGGACCCGCAGCAGATCCTCCATCGCCGCCGGATCGGCGCTGCGCACATCCAGTTGGCCGGTCAGGCCCGAAACATCCAGCAGTGACTTGAAGCGCCGCTTGCTTTCCGGCGATTCCGCATGGCCACCTGCGGCGAGCGGCTCGATCCAGCCGCCAACGGGCACCAGCAGGGCGTGCGCCGCTGCCGTGTGCCATAGGCAGTGCTCGTCGAAGTAGAAACCGGTCTTCAAGTCAGACATGCTAATCTTCCTGCTTTTCATCGCGGGCCAATATGGCCTCGCGAACCAGTATTTTTGTCACCTTGCCATAGCCGCTGGTTGGCAGCGCGTCGAACAGTTCAACGCGGCGCGGGCGTTTATAGCTGGCGATCTTATCGCTCATCCAGGCGGTGAATTCATCTTCGTCAAACCCGCTCGCCGCCACCAGCGCCAGCGCCCCCACTTCCCCCCATTTCGGATCAGGCATGCCAACCACAGCGCATTCCCGCACATGGGGATGCTGCATCAGCTTTTCTTCTATCTCGCGGGGATAGATGTTGGAGCCGCCGGATATATACATGTCGCTCTCCCGGCCGGTGATATAAACGAACCCCTCCCCGTCCATATGTCCCCGGTCACCGGTGCGGAACCAACCGTTGCGAAACGCTTTCTCATTAGCTCCGGGATTGTTGTAATAGCCGGCAAAGACCGCCGGGCCGATGACGCAGATTTCGCCCGTATCGCCGCGCGGCAATTCTGCGCCCTGATCATCCTGTATCTGCACCTGCATTGCCGAGCGGGCATAGCCGCAGGAGCCGATTCTCCCCTGTACATCGTCATCGACGTGATGCAGCGCCGCCGGCAGAACGGTGATGTTGCCGGTGACTTCACCGAGGCCGAAATATTGCACAATGCAGGGGCCGAGCTTTTCCAGCGCCTTTTGCTGGTCAACGCGATAGGTTGGCGATCCTGCATAGATGAGATGGCGCAGGCTGCTGTGATCGTATCGATCAATCGCCTCGCTGTCGGCCATGGTCTTCAGGATGGTCGGCACGGTGAAGGCATTGGTTATACGGTGTTTTTCAATCAGAGCAAAGACCTGTTCCGTATCAAACCGTTCACCGGGCAACATCACCGAGACAACGCCACGCGCCACCTGGGCTATCTGATGGATACCTGCGCCATGGGAAAGCGGGGCAACCACTAAGGACGCGTCCTGCGCACCAAGTCCCGGGAACAGGTCGGCGAGATAATTGGTGATGACGAAGCCCATCTGGCCATGGGTCAGCACCGCTGCCTTGGGGCGTCCGGTGGTGCCGGACGTGAAGAAGAACCAGCACGGATCGCTGTGATCAACGGCGCATTCGACAAACCTGCCTTTGTCGGTTCTGTTCAGATCACGCCACGCCAGTTCGCCCTCATCTGGTTCACCGAGTGAAATAATGTGCTCAAGAGAGCCGCTCGCCCCCGCCGTCGCCGCGGCCGCGGCGGCATCGCGGTGGGGTTTGAAGACCGGGTCATAGGCCAGCGCCTTCGCGCCGGAATTTTGGGCGATAAAGGCAACTTCGTCTTCCGACAGGCGAAAATTGACTGGCACCCAGACCGCGCCCAACTTGAAGGCAGCGAACATGGTCTCAAACATCGCAAAGGAATTGCGCGACTGAACCAGAATTCGATCGCCCTTGCCGATGCCCAAACCCTGCAGGGCATGACAGACATTGTCGACCCGGGCATTCAGTTCAGCAAATGTAAGACTTTCCTCGCCGCGTATCAACGCAGGATTACTGCCAAGACGCTGCGCCACCTGGGTCAGAAAATGACCCAGATTCATCACCCGGTTTGATATGCGCTGAATGGGCAGGCCTTCACCGTCAGACATGGGCGTCAGTGCTTCACAAAGGGATCGATGGGGGATGTGCCAAGATCCAGAACCTGTTCCAGCGCATGGGCAATTGCCAGCACTTTCGCGTCACCGCGCGGCGGGCCGATCAGCTGAATACCCACCGGCATGCCGGATTTGGTGAAACCACACGGCACGGAAATGGCCGGCAGGCCAGCGGTCGTCGCCAGATAGGAGAATTTCAGCCAGTCGATATAGGACTCCATCACCTGGCCATCGACGCCGGTGGGGAATTCCAGGCCCACCGGGGTCTGTTCAATGCCGACAACCGCCGTGGCCAGCACATCATAGCGCTCCAGAAACACCCGCATGCGCTGGTAGAGCACCGTGCGGTTGAGATTTGCATCCATCACCTGTTCGGCCGTCTGATTGCGGCCAACCTCGATATTTTCTGCCAGGGTCTGCTTGTAGTGCTGCTGAATTTCCTGCGGAAGGCGCCCCGCTGTCGCCGCCCAGACCAGCCCCCGCAGGGTGATATATGTGTCATTCAGTCCGTCCATGGACGGGCAGTCTTCGTCCACCTGCGCACCCTCGGCGGCGAGTTTGGCAAGCGCCGCCTGCATGATCGTTTCAAGCTCTGCCTCCACCGGGGCAAAACCGCCCAAAGTCGGCGCATAGGCGATTCTGACGTTGCAATTCACCGTCTCCACCGCCTTTTGAAACGGCTCATCCGGCGCTGGCAGGCTGAGCGGTGCTCTTGCATCAAACCCGCTCATGGCATCCAGGAACAGGGCACAATCGGCAACCGACCGCGCCATCGGCCCCTGCACCCCTTCAACCGTAAAGCCGATGGGGCCCGGGCCGCTCAGAACGCGCCCGGCCGAGGCGCGCATGCCCACCACTCCGCAATAGGCCGCGGGCGTGCGCAGGCTGCCTGCAAGATCGGATCCATGGCTCAGCCAGACTTCGCCGGTCGCCAGAGAAACCGCCGCACCGCCGGACGACCCGCCAGCATTTTTGCGCGTATCCCAGGGATTGCGCGTCTCACCGAACACGGCGTTAAACGTATTGCCCCCTGCTCCCATTTCCGGCGTGTTGGTTTTGCCGACAATCAAACCGCCGCGCTTTTCCAGATTGTCGGCGATGGGATCGGATTCCTCAGGCACGAAATCTGCAAAACCCAAAGTGCCTTTGGTTGTGCGCACCCCGGCAACCGCCGTCAGATCCTTGATGCCGATGGGCAGGCCGGCGAGATAGCCAGGATGATCCGCATCCAGAGCGGCGAGAGCGGCGAGAGCGGCGAGACCCGAAATATTGCCTCGCGCCCGGTCGTGACAAGTGGTGACGACGGCATTGACCTGCCCGCCCACCTGTTGGGTGCGACTGGCGCTCGCGTCGATCAATTCGGCTGGAGAAATATCCCCCTTGCGCAACAGGCCGACTACCTCACGGGCCGACCTGGTGCACAGTTCAGAACCTGAAAAGGTGGTTTCCGGTCGGTTTGATTTCATGTTTCAGGCCCAGTCCTTCAGATTTGTTTGCGGGTCAGCGGCGACTTGTTTCGGCACGGATTTTCCCGCTTCCAGAATGCGCCGCGCCATCATGAATGACGGTGCATCATTCATGGCGTCAACGGCAAGCAGGCTATCGCCCTTGTAATACCAGACAGACTGGCTGCCCTCGCGCTTGCCCGGTCGCACCAGCGTGTCATCATAGCCGGTATTGAGACCGGCAATCTGCAGTTTGACACTGTATTGATCGGACCAGAACCACGGCGTCGCCACGTAGTCCAACTCGCCACCCAACATGTTGTGCGCCGCGATCTCGGCCTGATGGATGGCATTGGGCACCGATTCAAGGCGGATCGTCGCGCCCTTGAAGTTGAAGCTTGAGCAGTCCCCCGCAGCATAAATATCCGGATCGGACGTGCGGCAGTGACGATCAACCAGAATACCGTTTTCGACTGTCAATCCGCTGGCCTCGGCCAATTCCGTATGGGGCAAAACGCCAATGCCGACCAACACCATATCCGCTTCGATCACGGTGCCACCGGCAATGGCCACGCCAGTCACCCCTTTGCCATCGGCGATGATTTTGTCGAGGCCGGTGGATTCCAGAATCCTGACGCCGTTTTCACTGTGCAATTGACGGAAGAAGTCGGAGGTTTGCGGTGCGGCCACCCGCTGCAATATCCGCTCGGCAAGTTCAACGACAGTGACATCCATGCCCATCTGCGCCGCAACGGCAGCAACTTCCAAGCCGATATACCCGCCACCAATCACCACCAGGCGCCGACCTGCTGCCAGAATGGGCCGCATATCATCGGCGTGGATGGCGGCGCGCAGATAGTGAACCCCCTTGGCATTTGCGCCAATAGAATCCGGCAGCAGGCGGGGTTTGGAACCGGTGGTCAGCAGCATTTTGTCATATCCAACCCGCGATCCGTCTTCCAGAACGGCCTGCCTGGCGTCGCGATCTATGGAAGTGACAAATTGCCCGCACCGGACTTCGATATTCTGCTGATCGAACCATTCCTGTGGCCGCAGGATGAGACGGTCCAGCGGCATTTCACCGGAGAGGTATTTTTTGGAGAGCGGTGGCCTTTGATAGGGCAAAACCGCCTCGCCACACAGCATGGTGATTTTGACGTCGCTATCCAGTTCACGCAGTTTCGCTGCAGCGGATGCAGCGGCCTGGCCACCGCCGACGATGACCACACCTGATTTCATTGCCCCAATGCCTCTATCTCGGCCCGCAGATCGGCGGGCACTGCTATGCCGTTTTGAAGAAGTTCCTGTTTCAATTGCTGGCGGCGATGGCCCGGCACCCGGGCGCCCGATTGGGCAGCGATACTGGCTGCCATGTCAGCAAACCGGTCGATGGCTCCCGCCCCTCCGATCTTTGTCGGATCGATTGCGATGATTGTCTGGCCGACACCGGGAGGCGCGCCTTCGGCATCGAAAAAGGAAGTTGCCTTGTCGGCCGTATTGGCACCGATAAGGCTTGCGGCCATCAGCTCAACCATCAGCGCCAGCGCGGTGCCCTTGGCATCGCCCAGCGGCACCATGGTGCCCTGCAGGGCGATATTCGGATCGGTCACCGGCTCGCCGTCCGGCCCCAGGGCCCAACCTTCGGGTATCGGTTCACCCTTCTGCTTGGCCGCCATGATCTTGCCGCGAGCCACTTTCGACAGCGACACATCGACGACAATTGCGCCGCCGCCGCCATTGGATTGCGGTGCAGCGAAAGCGATCGGATTGGTGCCAAACAGGGCCTTGTTACCGCCCCAGGGCGCCATCGCCGCCGGTGTATTGGCAAACATCAGTGCGACGAGGCCTTCATTGGCAAGCTTTTCCATGATCACACCGGCAACGCCGCAATGGTGGGACCGGCTGATGCCGGCAATGGCAATGCCGCACTCGCGAGCCATGGCTGGCAGTTGCGCCTGCATCAGATCCAGGGCCGGATAGGCAAATCCGTTGGCTGCATCGATTTTCAGCGTCGCGGCGGCGGGTTTTTCAGCACTTGGCGTGGCATGGCCGTCGACTTTGCCGCTCAGCGACTGGCCGCAATACGAGGTAACACGGCGCAGTCCGTGGCCAGTCTGGCCGGCAAGTTCCGCTGCCACCAGAGCGGTGGCCACACTATCGGCATTGGCCGCCGAGGTGTTGCAGCGCATGAAGGCATCACGCACCAACGCGTGAACTTGGTCGGCGGTGAAGGTGTCCATAATTGCGACTCTAAATCAGGAGGTTGAACTTAGTTTCTCAAGCACTTTATCGGCGATCAAGTGGCTGACGCGAATATTTGATTCCGACGTCACACCAGCAATATGCGGCGTGGCAATGAAATTCTGCAACGCGGCGAATTTTTCCCCGGCTTCTGCGGTCAACGGCTCGGTTTCAAATACATCCAAAGCCGCGCCGCCAATTTCACCAGCGGCGAGCGCGGCGGCGAGTGCAGCATCGTCGACCACACCACCCCGGGCGGCGTTGATGACCATGGCATCGGGCTTCATGGCGGCGAGGTAATCGGCGTTGATCAGGTGCTTGGTCGATTCGGTCAGCGGCACATGCAGGCTGATGATATCAGCCGAGGCGGCGAGATCGGCAAGCGACATGCTGGTCGTGTCTCCCCAGGCGGCGTTGTCAGACGGTAAATACGGATCATAAGCGGCGACAGACATGCCGAGCGACCTGGCGCGGCCAGCGACTTCGCGAGCAATCGAACCATAGCCGACCAAGCCCATCACTTTGCCTGACAATTCCCGGCCCATCATCGACTGACGCGGCCATTCACCGGCAACGACGGATGCGGTGCCCAGATAAGCACCGCGCAACAGGGCCTGAGCCGTGGTGATGACATATTCGGCAACCGACAGGTCGTTGGCGCCGGTGGCCGGATAGACGTCGATGTCCCGCGCCTGGCAGGCGGCAACATCAATATTATCAAGCCCGACACCAAGCCGCCCGACACATTCCAGCACTTCGCCAGCCGCCAGCAAATCCCCTCGCACCTGAGTGCGGTTGCGCACGATCAGCGCGCGGGCCGTGGACACCAGACTAGCCAGACGGTCCGGATCATCCACCAGGGCAGGATCGTAGACGCAGTCATAATCTGCGGTCAGCCGGTCAACGGCGTCCTCGTCCATGAATTCGGTGATGATGATATCAGGCATCGATTATTCCTTGTCAGCAGGGTCTTAAAACAAAGAACCCGGCACTAACGCGCCGGGTCCTGAACTTCAATATGCGAACGGCAAGGCCGCAGCCAAAATCGCGCGCCGCTCGCCGCTCGCCGCTAGGCGCTGCGGTAGAGCTTGGTCATCGAGAATTCACGGTGACCGAGAGCTTCAGCAGCCGTGTGACGGCCATTGGCGGTGCGTTTGATCATTTCGATCAGATCATCACCGGCTTCATCAATGGTTTTCTCACGGGTCAGAATACCGGAAACGTCAACGTCGACATGCTCGCTCATGGTGCGCACGGTACGTGGGTTGGCGGTGATCTTGATCACTGGAACGATCGGGTTACCGACCACATTGCCCTGCCCTGTCGGGAAGGTGTGGATGACGGCGCCACCGGCGGCCATCAGGGTCACACATTCTGCTGCAGCAGAAGAGGAATCCATGAAATACAGGCCATTGCCGCCTGCAGGTTCTTCAGCCGGCTCGAGAATGTCGATATATTTGCACTCACGGCCGATCTTTTCGAGATTGCCCAGCGCTTTTTCTTCAATCGTGGTCAGGCCACCGAGGATGTTGCCTTTGGTCGGCTGCGAGTCGGACAGATCATCGGTCTGATGGGCGAAAATCACATCATCCTGATAGGCTTTCCACATGGCATACCAGCGTTCACCAACTTCTTCGTTGATCGCACGCTCTTTACAGATGTGCTCAGCACCGGTGATTTCAGAAGTCTCACCGAAGAAACCGGTAATGCCGGTCGGGATCAACTTGTCGTACATGTTGCCGACGGTCGGGCAGGAGCCGAGACCGGTTGTGGTATCGGATTCACCGCATTTTGTGGAAATCCACAATTCCGACATGTCGCACTCTTCGCGCTGCAGCTCGGAGGCATAATGGACGAATTCCTTGGCTTTCCAGGAAGCCTGGCGAACGGTTTCCAGATCACCTTTCTGCTCGATGGAGATGCCGAAGACAGGCTTGCCGGTCTTCTTGATGCCGTCGACGATGCGGGCGGTCCAGTCGGGCTCGATGCCGATAACGACAACAGCGGCAACATTTGCGTTGGAGCCGGTACCGATCATGGTGCGGAAATGCACTTCAAGATCTTCACCAAACTGCAGACGACCATAGGCGTGAGGAATGGCCATGGTGCCTTTGATGTTGTTGGCAACAGATTCACACGCGGCGTTGGAAATATCGTCCACCGGCAGAATGATTACGTGGTTGCGAACGCCGACGCGGCCATTTTCGCGCCGATAAGCCATAATTTTGTCAGACATGATGTGGCTCCTTACCAGCGCTTGGTTTTGAGGTTTTGTGTGTGGACGTGGGAGCCCTGCTTCACAGCACCGACAAATTTACCGATGTCCTCACCATATTTGATGGCCGTGTCGCCTTCGGCGATGTCTTTCAGCGCAATCTTGTGGCCGATTGGCACATCGTCATTGGCGGTCAGTTTGAAGGATGAATTGTCGTGGGTCACCACGCACAGCATTTCAGTTCCTGCCGTCAATCCTTCCACGACGACAACACCAACGTTGTCCTCGTGATCATGAACCAGCAATTGGGGGATGTTGCTCATTTAAAATGCTCTCCACATGTGTCACAACTAAGTCTTGTATAAGACATAAGACAATGGCATAAGCGCTGTCAACGCAGAATTCAAAACAATCGACAGTTTGAAAGTTCACCCCATGGCTGTTCTTGACAATTCCACCTCCCCGGCCCGACTGGAAGCACAGCCTCTGTATGTGAAGGCCCGCAATATCATGGTGGACCGGTTGATTTCCGGCCAATGGCGTCCCGGTGAAATGCTGCCGTCAGAATTTGCCATCGCCGACGAGCTTGGGGTCAGCCAGGGCACTGTGCGCAAGGCCCTGGACGATATGACGGCCCAAGGACTGCTGGTTCGACGCCAGGGCCGCGGCACATTCGTGGCCGAAGCGGAAGACAAGTCGATCCTGTTCCGCTTTTATCGGTTAACACCAAATGAGGGACAAAACGCCTCTGCGGATCAGGCTTTTCCCGAATCTCGATACCTGTCGAAATCCCAGGGCGTCGCAACCGAGCAGGAGCAGGAAATTTTTGACATTGGCCCGACCGACAGGGTCTGGCGATTTGAACGGCTGCGCAGTGACGCAAATGGGCCGATCCTGTGGGAACAATTGGTTCTGCCCGCCCGCTATTTCAGCGATTTCACCCCCGACATTCACCTGCCCAACAATGTCTACCAGTTCTACAGCACTCACTATGGCATCATTGTTGCCAAGGTGAACGAGCAATTGCGGGCAGTCACCGCCCCCGACAATGTGGCGGACCTGTTGCAATTACCAAAACATTCGCCGCTGCTGGAGATAGATCGCCGCGCCATTGCGCTGGACGACCGGGTCGTCGAGTGGCGCCGCTCGCTTTGCCGCAGTGATACGATGCATTACAGAAACCAATTGAAATAGGCCGCAGCCTGCCTACTTATGCTCCACAGCAAGCTTGGCATTTGGCAATTGCAAGATAACATGGAAAGCGCTAGGGAATGCGCCAATCTTGCCGAATTGTCGGACAATCCATCCCTCCTCAGTCTCAAAGGAAACGACAACAGTGTCTACTTTTGACAAAGTCGCCGATATTATTTCTGACACCAGTGAAATTCCGCGCGAAGAAATCACCCCGGACAGCCACACCATTGATGACCTCGGCATCGACAGCCTGGACTTCCTCGACATCGTATTTGCCATCGACAAGGAATTCGGCATCAAGATCCCGATGGAAGCCTGGACCGAAGAGGTCAATAACGGCAACGCGTCAACTGAAGACTATTTCGTCATGAAAAATCTCTGCACCCGCATTGACGAATTGGCCGCCGCGAAAGCGTAAGCATCATTGTGGCTTTGTCTCAGGCCCAAAGGCTGAAGATCCGATATGGAACTTGAACGCTTTCAGATGATCGACCGCATCGTTTCGGTTGATGACGCCGTCACTGTGCTCACTGCACAGTCAAAAGTGCCGGAGAACAGTCTCGTTTTTGAAGGCCATTTTCCAGGAATGCCGCTGGTGCCCGGCGTGTTGCTGATAGAAACCATGGCGCAGGCATCCGGGTTTCTGGTACTGGCGAAAACAGGTTTCGCGGCAATGCCTTTTCTGGTCGGCGTCAAGCAAGGCAAATTACGCACCTTTGTTGAACCGAAAACCGAGCTCGACGTGGAAGCCCGCATTGAGCACGACGGTTCCGGATTTGCCGTGACCACCGCCTCGATCAAATCCGACGGCAAGAAAATCTGTGATGCGCAATTGACGCTGAAAACCATGCCTTTCCCGGACGCATCCTTTGCCGAGATGATTGTCAATCGGGCCCGGCAGCTCAATTGCCCGGAACATCTGCTCGGCTGATTCATTAAACTGCCCCAACTCCACCTCAAAGGGGCTAGCCGAAACGACGTTTCGGCCTTATTGGTTGCTGCGCAACTCTAGTCACCTCATCGCATTGGGAGCCTGATCATGGGCGACAATTCAAATCCCGTCTGGATTACCGGTATAGGCCTGCTGTCCGCCCTGGGCGAAGGCAGCCAATCCCACTGGGAAGCGATGAACAATGGCACGCCGCTGAGCCTCGATAGCGAACGCTTCGCGCCCTACAATGTGCATGCAATTGGAGAGGTTGACTGGGCCCAGCAGATTTCACGCCGCGACATGCGGCAGATGGAACCCTGGCAGCAGATTGGCACCTATGCCGCAGGCCTGGCTCTCGATGATGCCGGCGCCAAGGATGACCCGGAACTGGTCGGCCGGATGGATATGATTGTTGCCGCCGGTGGGGGCGAACGTGATGTCGAAGTCGACACCGCCATCATGACCGAAGCCCGCACATCGAACGACCGCGAAGCACTGCTCACCGAACGCCTGTCCAATGATCTGCGCCCAACCCTGTTCCTGGCACAATTGTCCAACCTGCTGGCCGGCAATATTTCCATCGTTCACAAGGTCACCGGTTCGTCCCGCACCTTCATGGGCGAAGAAGGGGCCGGCATTTCAGCCATCAAGACCGCCCATTCCCGCATCGCATCAGGCCAGAGCGATATCGTTCTGGTGGGCGGTGCCATTAACGGCGAGCGTGAGGATATGCTGCTGCTGTTTGAACTGGGCCATTATTTGGCTGAAGGCCCCTATCTGCCCATCTGGAGCCGCAGCGACGGCAGCGGCAGCGGCGGCGGCGATGCAGCCGGGCTGAATTTTGGCTCAGTCGGTGCATTCATGGTTCTGGAATCTGAACAACATGCGCGCAAACGCGGTGCCACGCCCTATGGCGAACTGGCAGCCGTGGCAGCCGATCACGGTCGCCGCAACAGCGGCGAGGCGGCGGCGCGCCTGTCCTCTGCGCTGGCGTCACTGGGCAGCGAAACGCCCGCAGCAGTTTTGAGTGGTGCCAGCGGCGTAGAAGCTGCCACCAATGAAGAGCGCGACTGGCTGGCGGAAAATCTTCCCGATGCTCCGGTCAGAGCCTATGGCAGCCTGACCGGCCACTCTGTTGAGGCGCAATTCCCGATGGGCATCGCGCTTGCCGCAATTGCCACCCGGCAGGGAGCGTTTTATGAACCATTGGAAGCCAGTGAAGCTGCCGCTTCCCAGTCACCGTCGGACATTCTGGTGACCACAGTTGGGCATTACCGGGCCGAGGGTCTGGGACTTGTCAGACCGGCCAAGCAATAGGAGGCCAAAACATGAGCACGACAGATCATAAGGGACGTCCGATTGTTGCAATAACCGGCATTGGCGTTGTTTCATCACTGGGCCAGGGCAAACAGGAAAACTGGGAAAAACTCACCAGCGGCCAGTCCGGCATCCACCGCATCAAACGCTTTACCAATGAAGGTCTGCGCACCACCATTGCCGGCACCGTCGATTTTATGGATCTCGACCAGCATTCCGCTCCCGAACTGTCGCTGGCGCTGGCGCGCAGCGTCGCCAACGAGGCGGTGACCGAATCCGGCATCGAAATGGGCGACTTTCCCGGCCCCCTCTTCCTGGCCGCCCCACCGGTGGAGACCGAATGGCAACACCGGTTTGAGCTGGACGCTGAACTGCCGGTTAAAGAGCGTGAAGGCTACGGTCACTTGCTGGAAGCCGCCCGCGCCAAGCGCCATCACAAAATGTATGAATTGCTGCAATTCAACCGCACCGCCGATTTGCTGGCCGATGAGTTCGGCACCAAAGGCCTGCCGGTATCGCTGTCCACGGCCTGTGCCTCCGGGGCTACCGCAGTGCAGCTTGGGGTTGAAGCAATCCGCCGCGGCGATGCCGAATCCGCCTTGTGCATTGGAACCGATGGTTCGGTGACAACGGAATCGCTGATCCGCTTTTCCCTGTTGTCGGCACTGACCACCCAGAACGACGATCCGACAAAGGCCGCCAAACCGTTTTCCAAGGACCGTGACGGCTTTGTCATGGCTGAAGGCGCCGGCGCGCTCGTCCTGGAGTCGCTGGAACATGCCCAGGCGCGCGGCGCCAATATTCTGGCAATCGTTCGTGGTTGTGGCGAAAAGGCAGACCATTTCCACCGCACCCGTTCGTCGCCGGATGGCTCCCCCGTCATCGCTGCGGTAAACCGGGCATTGGAAGATGCCGGCGTCAGCCCCGATGAAATCGACTATATCAATGCCCACGGCACCTCGACGCCGGAAAATGACCGCATGGAATATAGTTCGCTGAAAGAAGTTTTCGGCGACGCCATCCATCAGACGCCGATTTCCTCCAATAAGTCGATGATCGGCCATACATTGACCGCAGCCGGTGCAATCGAAGCGGTTTTCTCCGTCCTCACCCTGCAGCACGGGCTGATACCGCCAACCATCAATTATGACACGCCAGACCCGGATATTCCGCTGGACGTGGTGCCGCATCAGGCACGGGAAGCCGAAGTTTCCAACATCCTGTCCAACTCATTCGGCTTTGGCGGGCAAAATGCCTGCCTCGTCTTCAGCAACCAGTTTTAACCGCCGCCGATCAGCTGCGAGGGAATATCATGCGCGCATTGCAACTCGTCTCCGACCGGGAAGTCAAAAAGGTCGATCTTGCCGAACCCGGCGCCCCTTCCCCTGGTGAAGTGACCCTGAAAATCCGCGTTGTTGCCCTCAATCATCTCGATGTCTGGGGGTGGCGCGGCATGGCATTTGCCAAGCGCCAGCTGCCGCTGACCATTGGCGCAGAAGCCAGTGCTGAAGTGGTGGCATTGGGTGACGGTGTATCGGGGCTGAAACCCGGCCAGTTGGTATCCATATTCGGCGCCCGCACCTGTGGCACATGCCACGAATGCCGCGCCGGGCGCGATAATCTTTGCGACCATGTGGAAGGGGTGCACGGTTTTCATCTCGACGGCTTTGCCCAGGAATTCATCAACCTGCCGGCCCGCCAATGCGTGCCTGCACCTGCCGGGTGCGACGATGTCGGCGCGGCGCTGGCGCCGATCACCTTCGGCACCTGCGAGCACATGTTGTTTGACAACGCCTTGCTGCAACCCTCTGAAACGATTCTCATTCAGGCCGGCGGCTCCGGCATCGGTACCGCAGCAATTCAGCTGGCCAAGGCGATCGGCTGCACCGTCATCACCACCGTTGGCAGCGACGACAAGATCGAACCTGCCAAGGCGCTGGGTGCCGATCATGTTATCAATTACCGTGAAGATCGTTTCGAAGGCGCGGTGCGCAAACTGACCAAAAAACAGGGCGTCGACGTGGTCTTCGAACATGTCGGCAAGGAAACCTGGGCCGGTTCCATGTTGTGCATGAAACGCGGCGGGCGCCTCGTCACTTGTGGCTCAACCAGTGGTGTCTCTGCCGACACCAATCTGATGATGCTGTTCCAGCGCCAGTTGCGGCTGATCGGCTCCTTCGGCTGCCGCATGGAAAACATGACCAATTCAATGGACAAAATGGCCCGCGGCCATGTCAAGCCGGTGGTCGACACCGAAATTGAATTCGGCGACCTGGCAACGGCGCTGGAACGTATGGAAAGCCGCAAAGTATTCGGCAAGATCATCATGCGCATGAGTTAGACCCTTGGCCCGCATTATTCGCCATCCACTTGTTGAACGGATATTGCTGTCGCTGAAGACCGCCAATGACTGGCTTGTTGCTAAACTGGTTGGCCTGTTGCTGCATTTTGCCAAAAAGCTGCCGCCCCATCGTTCCATTGATGCGGCGGAAAGGCTGGCCCGGTTCCTGTCCCCCATCCTGCCGCGCACCAGATTAGCCCGCAAAAGCCTGGCCAACGCCTTTCCCGAAAAATCCGCTGCCGAAATCAAGCAGATGTCTCGGGGCGTGTGGGGAAATGTCGGTCGGACCATCGCCGAATATGTGTTTCTCGACGATCTCATCGACATCAATCTCGATAGCCCGACCGACGGTCGCATTGAGGTTGTCGGCATTGATCAATTCGTCAAGGTGCGGGAGAGCGAGCGCCCGGTGGTGATTTTTACCGCTCATACCGGCAATTGGGAAATCCTGCCCGTCGCCGCCGCTGCCTATGACCTCAACATCACCGCCCTGTTCCGCCCGCCCAACAACAGGTTTCTGGCCAAACGGGTTCTGAAGGCCCGCAAGACCGAGGGGGGGCATCTTGTTCCCTCCCGCGCCGGTGCTGCCTGGGCTCTCGCCTCGGTTCTCGACAATAACGGCGCGGTTGGCCTGTTGTCCGATCAGGCCTTCAACCGCGGCCCGCGGATTAAATTCATGGGCCTTGAAGCTTCGGCCAATCCGCTGGCCGCCAAGCTGGCGCGCCAGTTTGACTGTGACATTCACCCTGCTCGTTGCGTCCGCCTGCCCGGCGGTCGCTTTCGCATCGAATTGCACCCGGCGATTGAAATTAGCCGCAAGGAAAACGGTTCCGTCGACCTGCAGGCAACTACGCAGACGATTGCCGATATCGTTGAATCCTGGGTGCGCGAATATCCCGAACAATGGTTGTGGCTGCATGACCGCTGGAAGCTGAAGCCACCGAACAAGCGACGGGAAGCGGCCGACGCGGCGCACAACCGTAGGTAGCGGTGACGGCGAGGCACCGCTACTCGGCTGGCATCAGGGCTTCGTCGCCGCCGTAATAGAGGCCAACGGCGTGGCGGGCTGTTGCGAAGAACAGCCAGCGGTCGACAAAGACACCGGCCATGAAGCCGAGTGCTGCGACAATCGTGAAGAAAGCTGCAATAGACTGAATCGCCAGCGCCAGCGCCAGCAGCACCAGCGGCAGGGCGAGGCCCAGCAGAAGAGCAATCTGATTCAGTTTCTGCTCATGTTTGCGACCGATGCGGAAAGCCATTTCGTTGGTCAGGTAATTGCCCATCGCATGGGGCCGTTCCAACAGCCGCACCCTGCCGATATTACCGAGACCGGTTGCGCTTTCCATGGTGGAACTGCCATAGCCAACCCGCCCGGCGCGCCGCTTCCAGACATATTTCAACGCCCAGGAAAGCACCAGAAAGATCATCGACAGGTAAATCCAGATCTCAGTAGAGCGGGAGCCAACCGGCGGGCCGAAAAAGGCGACGTAAATCAAGGTGCCGCCGGTCAGGGCAAAAGCCAGGTAGAAACCGGCAGTCCAGCCGGTGTGCCATGACGCAATGGTGCGCAGCGACGCATAGATCATCGCCGTGCAATAAACCGTAATGGCGCAACAGATGGCGCCGACATAGCCGAGCGTCAGATTGAAGGAATCATAGAATATGCTCATCCCGGCCAGCAGGCAGAGCGGCACATAGGTGACAAAACACATGCACCCCTCCCGTGACAGCCAGCTGGACCGCCATTGACTGATGGCCCGCCAGGCCCGCTGGGGGTTGCCCAGATGCAGGGTCGAAGACAGGAAACCGATGGTGATCAGGCCGAGCGCCACGATCCAGGCGATCTTGGTGCTCAGCGCACCGGGATTGCCGTGGCCGAGCGCCAGAACAAAGGCGAGGCCATAGCCCGCGCCGGAAAGGGTGGTGAAGGAAATAACCGAAAGTGCCGGATGCATCAGTTTGCTCCTTTTTGATTTGAGGAACCGGACAACGCCCGGTCGATCCAGCCGAGCAGGCCACTGGCTCCCTCGGTTGATTCCTGTGGAGCGGCAAATTCGGCGCCTTCGCCCAGATCGCTGCGCGGCCGCGGCGGCAGGTATTTATTGACCGGCTTGTTGTTCTGCTCCGGCATCAGGTCAAAGCCACCGCGTTCGGCAACCAGCAGCGAGACGTCGGAGTTGGGATCGCCAAGATCGCCAAAGTGACGGGCACCGGCCGGACAGGTGCGCACACAGGCGGGCTGGCGGTCGATCTCTTCGAGTTCTTCATTATAGATGCGGTCGACACACAATGTGCACTTCTTCATCACACCGGCGGCGAGATCCATCTCACGGGCCCCATAGGCGCAGGACCAGGCGCACAGGCCACAGCCGATGCATTTGTCTTCGTCAACCAGCACAATGCCGTCTTCCGAGCGTTTGTAGGAAGCACCCGTAGGGCAGACTGTGACACAGGGCGCGTCTTCGCAATGCAGGCAGGATTTGGGAAAATGCACGACGCGGGCTTCTCCCGCTGTGCCGATCACTTCGCCAACGCCCTGGCCTTTCGGCTTGTCCGGCACCACCTCAAACGTGTGGATGCGGTTGAGCCACGCGCCGGTTGGATTGGCGCCATATGGGTCCTGATCCGACAGGGCCGTGCCATAGCCGGACGTGTTCCATTCCTTACAATTGATCACACAGGCATGGCAGCCGACACAGGTGTCGAGGTCGATGACCAGACCGAGTTTCTTGTTGGTTGATTGTGGAAGGCTGGTCATTTGGTCCACTCCAGTCCGTAACGCAATTCTTCGGTGGTTTGCTTGCTTCGCTTTTGCGGTTCCACCACCGGTTCGCTCACCTCTGCTTCCGGCGGGGCCTTTTCGATATTGACCCGCAGGTCATACCAGGCTGCCTGACCGGTGATCGGGTCGCTATTGGCCCAGCGATAGCCATCCCCTTTCGGCGGCAGCAATTCATTGATCAGGTGATTGAGCAGGAAGCCCTTCGTCGCCTCTGGCGCATTCTCGTCCAGTGCCCAGGCACCGCGCCGCTTTCCGATGGCGTTCCAAGTCCACATGGTGCGGTCATTGACGGCTTCCATGCGGGCAATCTGTACCTTGATCTTGCCATGCCATGAAGACACCCAGGCCCAGTCACCATCTTCCAGGCCTTTGTCATCGCAGATCGGACCCGGCACATAAAGCGGGTTCTTGGTGTGAATCTGGCGCAACCAGGCATTCTGGGAGCCCCAGGAATGATACATCGCTGCCGGGCGTTGGGTCAGTGCGTGATAGGGGAATTCCTTATCGGTGCGGTCACCCAGACGCTCTTCTTCAAACGGCGCATACCAGGTTGGCAGCGGGTTGAAAGTCAGGGTCAGGCGTTCACGCAATCGGTCCGGTGGCTGGACATCGCCATGGCCATCGGCGGCAAGGCGGAATTTCTGCATCACCTCAGAATAGAGATTGAAGATTGCCGGCTGCGGACTGTCATAGAAGCCCATATCGACAGCAAAGTCCTGATAGGCCTTGTTGGCATGTTTGAAGAACACGGCATCTTCGGGCAGATGGGTGATCGAGAAGGATCCGTTTTCCTTATAGCGTTCCAGCTGATCCGGGTTGGGCTCTCCCCTGCCCGACTTGCTGCCATCCTTGCCGCGATAACCGGCCAGCGGTCCGACACCGGGCTTGCGCTCGTGGTTGGCGATGTAGTCGGCATAGTCCTCGTAGCGGGGCGAGCCATCCTCATTGACCATGCCGGGCAGACCAAGACGGGCACCGAGGTCCAGCACAACCGACTGGAAACCGCGCACATCGCGGTTCGGCTCAACCACCGGCCAGCGAATGGAATCGACAACCGCTTCCGGCTCCGAACAGGGGCGGTCGAGCAATGATATACAGTCATGCCGTTCCAGATAGGTGGTGTCCGGCAGGATCAGGTCGGCATAGGCGACCATTTCCGAATTATAGGCATCGGAATAGATCAGGTGCGGAATCTTGTACTCGCCGTTCTCATCCTTGTCGGTCAGCATGTCGATGACACCGCGGGTGTTCATCGACGAGTTCCAGGCCATATTGGCCATATACATGAACAGGGTATCGATCTTGTACGGGTCGCCTGCATGGGCATTGGCGATGACCATATGCATCATGCCATGGGCCGACAGCGGTGCGTCCCAGGTATAGGCCTTGTCGATGCGCAGCGGATTGCCGTCCTTGTCCAGCGCCAGGTCTTCCGGCCCGTGCGGATAACCCAGATGCGGTCCGGCCAGCGGCCCGGATGTGCCTTTGACATTGGTCGCGTGGGGTTTTGGGTGGGCCGTATAGGGCTTTGGATAGGACGGCTTGCAGCGGAAACCACCGGGGCAGTCAATCGAGCCAATCAGCACCTGCAACACATGCAGAGCGCGGCAGGTCTGGAAACCGTTGGAATGGGCGGAGATACCACGCATGGCATGCATGGAGACGGGACGGCCGATAAAGCGATCGTGCTTCTCGCCCTTCATGTCGACCCATTCCTGCTCGATGGTGATCTCTTCTTCAAACGCCACCTTGGCGATTTCAGCAGCGAGACCGCGGATGGTTTCTGCGGCAATTCCGGTTTCGGCGGCGACAGCTTCCGGGGCGTATTCGGGCTTGGAATATTCTTCCGCCATCAGCATCAGAACCGGCTTGGCTTTGACCTTGTTCGGCAGGGTAACTTCCGATGTCAGATGCGGTGTCACGCCCTTAGCGGTATGCGGCACGGCTTCCTTCTTCGCCGCATCCCAGACCAGCTCAACACCGTCCTCGTCGCGGGCCAGCATGCCGTGGTCGGCAGTGCCAGGGGCATCAATCACCAGGAATGGGGCATTGGAATAGCGGATCAGATAATCCAAATCGATCTTCTGCATGCGGAACAGTTCGTGGATTACTGAGAGGATCAGTAAGCCATCGGTGCCAGGTCGGATGCCCAGCCAGTTGTCGGCAACCGCAGAATAACCGGTGCGCACCGGATTGACGGAGACAAAACGCCCGCCATTTTTCTTCAGCTTGCCAATACCCATCTTGATCGGATTGGAATCGTGGTCTTCGGCCACGCCAAACATCACAAACAGCTTGCTGCGTTCCCAATCGGGGGTGCCGAATTCCCAAAAAGCCCCGCCGATCGTATAGATGCCGGCCGCGGCCATATTGACCGAGCAGAAGCCGCCATGGGCGGCATAGTTGGGCGTGCCAAACTGCTGCGCCCACCAGGATGTCAGCGACTGCGACTGATCGCGGCCGGTGAAGAAGGCCAGTTTCTTGGGGTCTTCTTTCAGCGGCTCCATCCAGTCGACGGCCTGTTGCAGGGCTTCTTCCCAGCTGATCTCTTCAAATTCTCCGGAGCCGCGCGGGCCGACGCGGCGCATCGGAGCCTTCAGGCGTGCCGGGGAATAGTGCTGCATGATGCCGGCGGATCCCTTGGCGCAAAGCACGCCACGGTTGACCGGATGGTCACGGTTGCCCTCAATATAGCGGACGCTTTTTTCGCCATTGGCACCCGGCTTCAAATAAACATTGATGCCACAGCGACAGGCGCACATGTAACATGTAGTCGAGTGTTTCTCGCCCAAAGGCTCGGACAGTTGAAGCTCCGGATCAGCCATTCAGTTTGCTCCCATAATTCTCAAGCCAGCCCCATGCGCACCAGTCCGGCTGCAGCGAGCAGCATCAACAGGCACAGGCAAAAGGGCTTGTAATAAGGTTCCAGCCGCGGCCGGAATAATTTTTGACCGGCAACCACACCGGCCATGCAGATCGGCGCGAAGATCAGGCCGCGGGCAATCGCCTGACCATCAAACATGCCGTAGAAATTCATCATCACGAAGGACACCAGGCTGGCGCAGAACAGATACATCACCAGTGAGGCCCGCATCACATTGGCCGACGCATCGCGCGCCAGCACGTAGAGTGCCACCACCATGCCGCCAACCGAGGCCAGTCCCGTGGCCATGCCAGCGATGAGACCGGAAACATAAACCCCCGGCTTGGTCCCCAGAAAGGCCGCCCGCACCTTAAGTAATTGCAGCGCAGCGAGCGCCAGAATGATCACCAGCGCAATGGTCTTTGAGGTGTCGATTGACAGTGTATTGGTCAGATACAGGCCGATGGGCAGGCCGAGACCCGACCCAACCACCAGGCCGATGACAACGGATCTGTCCCATTGCCTTACCCCGTCTCTCACCATCAGCAGACTGGCCGCCATTTCAAGAAACCAGCAAACGACGATGAGCTCGATGGGCGGCAAAATCACCACCAATCCAGCCATCACCAGCGCAGACAAGGCAAAGCCTGAAAAGCCGCGTACCATGCCTGCCAGGAAGACAACGGCCACACAGACCCAAAATTGCCATCCAGACAGGTTGGTGAGGCCGAGCAGGGTTTCCATTCAGATGTGTCTCTTTCAATGTAACCCTGCGCGGTCTTCTGTTAATTCCGGAAACTTCCGGAGCAATCATGCGCCCGCTTGGGGGCGCATGTCGTCGGGATTGATACCGGCAACCGATACAGGCTTCTTCATCGCGTCACGGCGGAATGGTTCACCCAGTTCCTGGTTCAGCAAGATTTCGATGAAGGTGGTTTCGCCCTTTTTCATCTGAGCTTCAACTGCTTTGTCGAGTTCTGCAGTCAATTCTTCCATCGAAGAGACCTGTACGCCATTGACACCGCAAGCCCGCGCGATCGCGGCATATTCCACGTCCAGATCCAACTCTGTGCCGACGAAATTATCGTCGAACCAAAGCGTAGTGTTGCGCTTCTCAGCACCCCACTGGTAGTTGCGGAAAATCACCATGGTGATTGGCGGCCAGTCGTCACGGCCACAGGCGGTCATTTCGTTCATCGAGATGCCGAAGGCACCGTCGCCGGCAAAGCCGACAACCGGTGTATCCGGATTGCCCATTTTCGCGCCGATAATGGCCGGGAAACCGTATCCGCAAGGACCGAACAGGCCAGGTGCCAGATATTTGCGGCCATCTTCAAAAGTTGGATAGGCGTTACCAATGGCGCAGTTATTGCCAATGTCAGAGGAGATGATCGCCTCTTTCGGCAGCGCCTGCTGGATGGCGCGCCATGCCATGCGTGGTGACATTTTCTTCGGCTCGCGGGTGCGGGCACGATCGTTCCAGTCTGTGCCCGGATCATCGTCCTCATGGTCCATGGAAGACAGGGTCTGCAACCAGGATGACTTGGTCTGGTGAACGAGAGCTGCACGTTCTTTCATCTCATCGCTGGAAGCGGCAGGAGAAACCATGGCGGTCAGCTGCTCGGCAACTTTCAGCGCGTCGCCCTGAATGCCAACGGCCACAGGCTTGGTCAGGCCGATACGGTCGGCATTGATGTCGACCTGGATCAACTTGGCGTCGTTTGGCCAGTAATCGATGCCGTAGCCGGGCAATGTGGAAAACGGGTTCAGACGGGTACCCAGCGCCAGCACGACATCAGCCTTGGAGATCAGCTCCATAGCGGCTTTCGAACCGTTATAGCCGAGCGGGCCAACCGACAGTGGATGACTACCCGGAAAGGCGTCGTTGTGCTGATAGTTGCAGCAGACAGGCGCGGACAGTTTTTCAGCCAGTTTGGCTGAAGCGTCGATCGCACCCCCAAGAACCACGCCAGCACCGTTCAGGATGACCGGGAATTTGGCTTCGGAAAGCAGCTTGGCCGCTTCAGCAACGGCATTTGCACCACCGGCAGGCAGTTCAAAGTCGACAACCTGCGGCAATTCGATATCGACAACCTGTGTCCAATAGTCGCGTGGAATGTTGATCTGTGCAGGAGCACAGCCACGCCAAGCCTGCGCGATTACCCGGTTGAGAACCTCGGCGATACGCGTCGGGTCGCGAACTTCTTCCTGATAGCAGACCATGTCTTCGAACAGCTTCATCTGTTCAATTTCCTGGAAACCGCCCTGCCCGATTGTCTTGTTGGCCGCCTGTGGTGTGACCAGCAGCAGCGGCGTGTGGTTCCAGTAAGCGGTTTTTACAGGTGTCACGAAATTGGTGATACCAGGACCGTTCTGAGCCACCATCATCGACATTTTACCGGTGGAACGGGTGAAACCGTCAGCCATCATGCCGGCATTGCACTCATGGGCACAGTCCCAAAAACTGATGCCAGCCTGCGGGAACAGATCAGAAATCGGCATCATCGCCGATCCGATAATGCCAAAAGCATGCTCAATTCCATGCATTTGCAGCACTTTTACAAAGGCTTCTTCGGTGGTCATCTTGGTCATAGGGATCTCTCACTTGTGTAAAAAACGGGACAACAAGTCTCAATTTTTGTTCATAACACAGATAATACCCGCCTTCAATGGTACTGGTTTAGGACCAAATGGAGAGTTGTGCTGGTGCCAAAATCCGCAATTGGGGAGATCACCTAAATTCCATCAAAATTGAGACCGCCAATCGTGACGACCGGGCTAAATTATGCTTCAAAACTCTCATCAATGCGCAAGGGGAATTTGTCGGCATGGGTTGGAAACCGAAAAATGGCATGCTGAGAACAGTGTGGATGGCAGTTCTTTGTGTTGGATTCGCCTTACCTGCCGAAGCGCGGTTGTCGACCAAGAACTATATCTGTTCAGATCTGAAAGACTTGATCTTTCAGCAGGGCGCCATTGTGCTGAATACCAAGGGCACCAGTGTTTTCCAGCGTTTCGTCGCCGATCGCAGCTTCTGCCAACGGGATGAAACGGTACGCCGGATCAACGTGCCGACCCAATCTGAGAAATGCCGGCTGCAATATTGCACACGATCCAACAGCAGCATGGACAACTAGCAACCGCTCGCCGCTCGCCGCCGCCACTCGCCGCCGCCGCTTAGCGCCGGGACTGGCGTTGGGCCAATTCTGCCAGTTTTGCCAGGCCTGCATCGATTTTGCTGTGATCGATGGAGGAAAAGCCAAGGCGGAAACAGGTTCTGTCGGCGCCTTCCAGAAAATAGACACCGCCGGGTTCAATCATAATGCCGTGGTCCAGAGCGATATCGGCGAGTTGATCGGTGTCTACCCCAGGTGCTTCTTTCAGCCGCACCCAATAGGATGAGCCACCCATGCCCTGAATGATTTCTGCACCGGGGAAATGGCGCTCCAGGGCGCCCCCCATGGCAGCCCAGCGCTCACGATAGGCCCGGTGCAGCCGTCGCACGAATACATCGTAATAGCCCAGCGACAGGAAAAAGGCGGTGCTGCGCTGATTGTTTGTCGGGGGATGGCGCACCATCAGCCGCCGCAGCGCCCGCATTTCGCGGATCAGGTCCCGGGAAGCCACCACAAATCCAAGCCGCAAGCCGGGAAACAGGGTTTTCGAAAAAGAACCCATATAGATCACCCGCTCTTCCTTATCGAGGCTTTTCAGGGCGGGCAGCGGCTTGCCGACATAATTGGATTCAAGCTCGTAATCATCCTCCAGAATGATCAGATCCTGTTGCGATGCCTTTTCCAGCAACGCCCGGCGGCGGGCATCGGTCATCGTTACCGTTGTCGGCAATTGGTGGCTTGGCGTGGTGTAAACAATATCCGCTTCGTCCAGCCGTTCATCCACCGGCAGTCCCTCATTATCCACCTGTACCGGAATGATCTGCGATGTGCGCAATGCAAAAATATTGCGCGCGTCGGGATAACCGGGCTCTTCCACGACGATTTTGGTTTCAGGCCCCACCAAAAGGCTGGCCATGGTATAGAGCGCCTGCTGCGCCCCCAGGGTGACGAGAATCTGGTCCTCTCCCACCAAAATGCCCCGCCGCGGCAATATGCGGGTGCGAATCTGATCCACCAGCATCGGATCATCATTATCCAGCGTATCCTGACTCCATTCGTCGAGCCATTTCTTGCCCATCGCCTTGTAGACACAGTCGCGCCAGTCGGTGATCGGAAACAGCGTCGGGTCGGGCTGACCGTAGATAAACGGATATGGCAGGTCGGCCCAGTCGCGCGGCTTGTTGATATTGCGCTGTTCCGCCGGTTTCTTGAGAATCTTGTCCTGCCAGTTAATCGGTCGGGCATCCTCCCCCAGCGACATGTCGACCGCCGCCGCCGGTTGCGAGGAATTATAGACTCCCATTTCAAGGACCGTCTCATTGACGAAATAGCCCGACCGCTCCGAGGTACGCAGATAACCGTCGTCAGTCAGCCCCTGATAGACCAATACCGATGTATTACGGGATATGCCCAATTGCTGGGACAAGTGCCGGGTTGACGGTAATTTCTCACCCGGGCGCAAATGACCCGCCAAAATCGCCGATACCAATACCTCGCGCAGCTGAGCCTGCAGGCTTTTGTTGGCATTGCGATCCAGCGCAATCAGAAAATCTCGCATTTGGAACCAGATTGAAAGGCAAATTGGGTCCAGTTGTTGTGGGTCACCCTGCCCCCATTGTCAACATCCACGCGGCGAGCGGCGGCGGCGGCGAGCGGCGGGCGGCGGGCGGCGGTGCGTGGCGGAATAAAAACGCCAGCCCCGCTTTCGCAGCCGGGCTGGCGTAATGAATCTGACTATGCTTGCAGGTGCTAGGCTGCCAGGACCCGTGTGATGGCACCGTCAATCGATGTGACGATTTCATCAAGATCGGACTTGGTGCAGATCAGCGCCGGGCTCAGGCAGAGCGTGTTGTTGAAGCCGGCCAGTGAACGGTTGGTAACGCCAATCACCACGCCGTCCTGTTTAAAACATTCCCCGACAATCGCCTGGGCAATGCCTTCTGGCGCAGGTTCGCGGGTTTCGCGGTCGCTGACCAGTTCGGCACCGACAAACAGGCCCTTGCCGCGCACATCACCGATAATGTCATGCTTGGCCATCAGGCCATTGAGGCCTTCGAGCAGGTATTCACCCATCGCTGTGGTGTTATCGAGCAGATTCTCATCTTCCAGGATGCGCATATTTTCCAGCGCAGCAGCCGGACCGGACGTGCAGCCGCCGAAGGTCGAGATATCGCGGAAATAGCTCATCGGATCATCGGGATCCGCCTTGAACATCTGGAACACTTCCTCGGTCGTCACAGTGCAGGAAATCGCCGCGTAACCGGAGGCAACGCCTTTGGCCATGGTCACCATGTCGGGCTGGATACCGTAATGCTGATAGCCGAACCAGGTGCCGGTACGGCCCATGCCGCAAACCACCTCATCAATGATCAGCAGGACGTCGTATTTCTTGCAGATCTCCTGAACCCGGGGCCAATAGCCTTCCGGCGGGGTAATCACACCACCACCGGCGGTGATCGGCTCAAGAATCAACGCACCAACTGTGTCGGCCCCTTCCCGCAGAATCACCTCTTCAATCGCATTGGCGGCGCGGATGCCATAATCGTCCACCTCGCCCCACTGGGAGCGATATTCCAGGCAATGGGGCACTTCCACAAAGCCTGGAGTGAACGGACCATACTGGCCCTTGCGCTCGTCCTGACCACCGGATGAGAGTGCTGTGATGGTGGTGCCGTGATAATCGCGGTTGCGGTACAGGATCTTGTGCTTCTTGCCGCCATATTTGTTATGGGCAATCTGACGAACGATCTTGTAGGTCTTCTCGTTGGCTTCCGAACCGGAATTGGAATAATAGACCCGGCTCATGCCCGGCATTTTCTCAATCAGCTTTTCAGCAAACAGGGCACCGGGAATGCTGCCCATGGAACCGGCGAAATAGTTCATTTTGACCAGCTGGTCGCGGACTGCATCGGCAATCGACGCACGGCCATAGCCGACATTGACGGTCCAGACACCGCCGGAGACTGCATCGAGATGCTCACGGCCGGCCTGGTTCCAGACCCGCATGCCCTTGCCTTCAACAATGATCTGCGGGTCGGAAACGTCAAATTTCTTGTGTTGCGTCAGATGATGCCAAACGTGGGCTTTATCAGCGTCCACCACGTGGCTGATGTCGTTCTCTTGCACATGCACATTCATAGCTTTTCTCCATAATGAA
Source organism: Rhizobiaceae bacterium (assembly GCA_039977975.1). Lineage (GTDB taxonomy): Bacteria > Pseudomonadota > Alphaproteobacteria > Rhizobiales > Rhizobiaceae > Pseudahrensia. Next base: position 470,555 of record JBDWCD010000015.1, on the reverse strand, counting down.
GCGCACCAAAATCAGTGTGCCGCCATTCCATCACACAGCGTATGGGTTGAACAGCCGTGCAGGGGTACCAGTCGGCGAATTTGGATGGGTCCAGAAAACCCCCTCCAGAGCCATTAACAACAAAAAAGGGCGCCCGAGGCGCCCTTCTGAATTGATGGTCTTTCGGGAGTTAGTATCTCACCTTGACCGTGCCCCCATGCCGTTTGACCAGCGAAAACAGCTTGGCGGCATTTTTGGGATGCAAACGCACGCAACCGTGGGAAGCCCGACGGCCCAGACGCTTGATCGACGTGGTGCCGTGCACTGCAAAACCGCGATAGTAGAACATCGCATGAGGCATTGGTGCATTGTCATATTTGCGCGAGAAATAGCGCTTGTGCATACGGTGAATGCGCCACGTACCGGTGGGGGTGCCATACCCCCGGCGTCCGGTGGACACTTTCCACGTATAAAGCAGCCTTCCGCGTCGATAGACCTTCATGCGCTGCGACGACAGGTCAACGCGTGCAACTACCCGTCCACTTGAGTAATCATTGGTGTCTCGTTTCACCTTGATTTCGCCAGAGGTCGAAATCTTGTGAGCAAGAGCCGGCGTCATCGCGAGGCCGAGGATAGTCAGTGTAATCAGAATCAGTTTCTTCATCAGGTCCCTCTCCACATAATTCGGTGAGAAACCACATTACGGGGCGTTATCCCCCAGCGTGTCGCCCACCTGGTTAATTACTATTCTCGAGCTAGATGAGTAATGCGTGAACAGATTCAGAAACACGCAGTATAGGTTAGTATTGCGTAAACAATCGGCCCAACCCACTCATTGTCTTCACCCAAGCGTTGCCCCGACTCGATAATAGCCATATCTTTGATCAACTTACCATAGCGAAGCTGCTTCAAAATTCAGTGAGAATCGCAATTTTCTGTTTGGGAATTTGGAATTGTTTGAGACCTGCAACCGCCGAATCGATGACAAACGCACCGAACTGGTGGCGCTGACTCAGGCCTTGATCCAAATTCCCACCATCAATCCTCCCGGCGACGCCTATACGCCCTGTGCCGAATTAATCGGTCGACGGCTGCAGAAGCGACGCTTTGATGTGCAATATATCCGCGCCTTTGACACGCCGGGCGACAGCGACAGCTTCCCGCGCACCAATGTAATTGCCCGCCTGGAAGGTGCCCGGCCCGGCAAAACGGTGCATTTCAACTCCCACATCGACGTGGTCGAAGTCGGTGATGACTGGACACTGGACCCTTTTGCCGGCGTGGTGCGCGACGGCAAGGTCTATGGCCGCGGTGCCTGTGACATGAAGGGGGGGCTGGCCGCATCGATCATCGCCGCCGAGGCCTATATCGAAGCCAATCCCGGTTTCAGCGGAGCGATAGAAATATCCGGCACGGTTGATGAGGAATCCGGTGGTTTTGGCGGGGTGGCCCATCTCGCCTCAATGGGCCTGTTTTCCAAGCCCCGTGTCGATCACGTGATCATCCCGGAACCACTGAACAAGGACCGCGTCTGTCTTGGCCATCGTGGTGTGTGGTGGGCGGAGATTGAGACATTCGGCACCCAGGCGCACGGCTCCATGCCGTTTCTTGGCGACAGTGCAATCCGCCATATGGGCTCGGTTCTGGAAGCCTTTGAAACCGAACTTTACCCGCAATTGGCGCAAAAACGCACCCAGATGCCGGTGGTTCCCGAAGGAGCCAAGCAATCAACGATGAACTTCAACTCTATCCATGGCGGCGAATCTGAGACCGGCGCCGGCGGCAAGCCCGACGATTATGACGGCTTGCCCAGCCCCAATGTCGCCGATTCCTGTCGGCTGATCCTTGATCGTCGCTTTCTCATTGAAGAGGACCTGGCCACCGTCAAAGGTGAAGTCACCGCGATACTTGAGGGTCTCAAGCGCGACCAAGAAGCGTTTGACTACGCAATCAAGGACATCATGGAAGTTCTGCCGACAATGACCGAACGCGACGCCCCGGTGGTCGAGGCGGTGTCGGACGGCATTCGCGCGGTGATGGGCAAGGACCCCGAATATGTCATATCGCCGGGCACCTATGATCAAAAGCACATTGCCCGCATCGGCCATCTCCACGATTGCATCGCATATGGGCCGGGAATTCTCGATCTGGCCCATATGGCAGACGAATATGTGGTCATTGACGACATGGTCGAGTCAGCCAAGGTGATGTGCCACGCCATTCACGCATTGTTGGAAGCCTGACGCCCCCCATCTGACTCTGGTGCTGACACGGGCGGGCCAAGGTGCTTAACTACTGAAAATGTTTATCGATAACGGGAGACGTTCACGATGAGAACTCTGAAAAAACTACTCGCCGCCGCCGTGATAACCACAGCTATTGCCCCGCTTGTACTTGCCGGCCAGGCAATCGCCGCCAAAACCAGTCTCGTGATGGGCATGGCGCTGGAACCACCGCATCTGGACCCGACGGCGGGGGCTCCCGCGGCCATCGATGAAGTTGTTTATGCAAACGTTTTTGAAGGTCTCACCCGCATCGGTTCAAAAGGCGAGGTGCTGCCGGCGCTGGCTGAAAGCTGGGATATTTCTGAAGACGGCAAAACCTATACGTTCAAATTGCGCGTCGGCGTCAAATATCACGACGGCTCCGATTTCAACGCCGAAGATGTGAAATTCTCCCTCGACCGGGCCCGCGCTGAAGGCTCCACCAATGCCCAGAAAGCCCTGTTTGCCGGCATTGAATCGGTCACCGTGAAAGATGCCAACACCGTTGTCGTTCAGCTCAAGTCGCCAGCTGGCAACTTCCTTTTCAATATGGGCTGGGGTGATGCGGTGATTGTTGCCGCCGAAACAGCAGACGGCAACAAGGCAAATCCCGTCGGCACTGGCCCCTTCAAATTCGGCAGCTGGGTCAAGGGCGCTTCGGTCAATCTGGTGAAAAACGCTGACTACTGGGGCACACCGGTGGCGCTGGACACGGCCACATTCCGCTTCATTTCGGACCCGGCCGCGTCCCTGTCAGCCATGCTGGCCGGCGACGTCGATGCCTTTGCCAATTTCCCCTCACCGGAATCCATGCCGCAACTGCAGGCCGATCCGCGCTTTAAGGTGGTGATCGGTTCCACCGAAGGGGAAACGATCCTCTCCACCAACAATACCAAGCCCCCCTTCAACGATGTGCGGGTGCGCCGCGCGATTGCCCATGCAATTGACCGCCAAGCCATCGTTGATGGCGCGATGTTTGGCCAGGGCACACCCATCGGCACTCACTTCGCACCCCACCATCCGGCCTATGTCAATCTCGTTGACCGCTATCCGATGGACCTGGATGCGGCCAAGAAACTGCTCGCCGAGGCCGGCTTTCCAAATGGGTTTGAGGCAACCCTGAAACTGCCACCGCCGACTTACGCTCGGCGCGGGGGCGAGATTGTCGCCTCGCAATTGCGCAAGATCGGCATTGATCTGGAGATCATCCCGGTTGAATGGGGTGTCTGGGTGCCGGAAGTATTCAAGGCCAAGGATTATGACCTGACCATCGTTTCCCATACCGAACCGATGGATATCGGCATCTATTCCCGCAAGGACTATTACTTCAATTATTCCAACGACACTTTCAACGACATCATCGCCAAGCTGAATGTGACGACAGGTGAAGCCGAGCGCTACGCCCTGATGTCCGAAGCCCAAAAGGTGATTTCAGAAGATGCCGTCAATGGCTTCATGTTTCAGCTGGCGAAATCCGGTGTCTGGAACGCCAAGATCAACGGCCTTTGGGAAAACTCTCCGGTTCAGGCCAATGATCTGACCGGCGTCAGTTGGAGCGATTAACACCACGACGCCGCGCCGTTCCCCGCCATGATTATGTTCCTGATCCGCAAGATCCTGTGGGCGGCCGCCACTTTGGCGGTCGCCTCCATTTTGGTGTTTGCAGCTCTGGAAATCGTGCCCGGCGACCCGGCCGAGGTGATGCTCGGCATCAACGCCACCGACGAAGCGATTGCCGCCCTGCGAGAAGATCTCGGCCTCAACAAGCCGGTGCTGGAGCGCTATCTGTCCTGGGTCACTGGTATGCTGCAGGGAGATTTCGGCAAGTCCTATACCTATTCCGTATCGGTCAACGAACTGGTCGCCGACCGGATCACAATCAGCCTGCCACTGGCGCTGATCTCCATGCTGATCTCCACGGCGATTGCCATTCCCGTTGGTCTTTACGCTGCCGCCCGGCGCGGCAGCTGGGCCGATACCGGCATCATGGCACTAAGCCAGGTGGGCATTGCCATTCCAAATTTCTGGTTTGCCCTGCTGTTGGTCTATTTTCTCGCCATCTGGTTGCAACTGGTGCCCGCCGGTGGCTTTCCCGGTTGGGACGTGGGCATCTTGATTGCGCTAAAATCCCTGTTGCTGCCGGCGTTGGCGCTGGCCCTGCCGCAGGCGGCCATCCTGTCGCGCATTACCCGTTCAGCCTTGCTGGAAACCCTGGGGGAAGACTATATCCGCACCGCCCGCGCCAAGGGATTGAGCCGCCGGGCCACAATCTGGAACCACGGCCTGCGCAATGCAATGATCCCGGTTCTGACCATTATGGGTCTGCAATTTGCCTATCTTCTGGCCGGCACGATCATCATTGAAAATGTCTTCTATCTGCCCGGCCTGGGCCGTCTGGTATTTCAGGCCATTTCACTGCGCGACCTGATTGTGGTGGAATCAGTGGTGATGATGCTTGTCGCCACCATCATCGTCATCAACCTGATTGTTGACCTGGCCTATCTGTGGGTTGATCCACGTTTGAGGCATCGCGGCTGATGTTCAGATTTCTCCTCACAGCCCTGCGCAATGGCAGTTTTGTCACCGGATTTCTCATTACCTCGATCGTGATTGCAATGGCCGTCACGTCGTTTTTCTGGACGCCTTTTGACGTCACCGATCTCGACATTGCCGCCAAGCTGAAACCGCCCAACGAGGTGAACTGGTTCGGCACCGATCACTTTGGCCGCGACATCTTTTCGATGATCATGGTCGGCGCCCGAAACTCCATAGCAGTGGCATTGGTCGCGGTGGTCATCGGCGTCGGCATTGGTGTCCCAATCGGTTGCTGGGCAGCGGCCAAGGGCGGATTGCTGGACGAGTCATTGATGCGCGGCAATGACGTGATCTTTGCCTTTCCGGCACTGCTTTCGGCGGTGATGATCACCGCCGTTTTCGGACCGGGTGCGATCAATGCGATCATCGCCATCGGCATTTTCAACATTCCCGTCTTCGCCCGGCTGGCCCGCGGAGCCTCCCTGTCGCTCTGGCCGCGGGATTTCATCATGGCGGCCCGCGCCGCAGGCAAAAACAAGACCCGCATCACCATCGAACACATCGTGCCGAATATTGCCAATGTGGTGATCGTTCAGGCGACGATTGCCTTTGCCCTGGGCATTATCCTGGAGGCCGGTCTCGCCTATGTCGGTCTGGGCACCCAGCCGCCGCTGCCCAGTTGGGGTAAAATGCTCTCCGAGGCGCAGACCATGATGAGCTTTGCCCCCCATATGGCGATCATTCCCGGGCTTGCCATTGTCATCACCGTTCTCGGGCTGAACCTTCTCGGCGACGGATTGCGCGATGTGCTCGATCCACGCCTGACCAGAAAGCACGACTGATGCTGACGGTGGACAATCTCAATCTCTCCATCGGCGACGCGCGCATTTTGAAGAATGTCAGCCTGTCCATCGAACCGGGCAAGGTGCTCGGCATTGTCGGGGAAAGTGGCTCCGGCAAATCGATGACCGCCCTCAGCATCATGCAATTATTGCCTGACGCATCAATGACCGCCGGTTCCATCCAGTTTAACGGCCAGGAACTGCTCTATGCCGACGATGAGGTGATGCAGGACCTGCGCGGTGACGATATCGCCATGATCTTTCAGGAACCGATGACCGCGCTGAACCCGGTTCACACAATTGGCGACCAGATCGCCGAAGGCATTATGCTGCACGCCAAAGTTGACCGGCAGACAGCCAGAACCCGCACCATCGCCATGCTGCAGCGGGTCGGCCTGCCGGTCACCCACTATCCCCTGTCGCGCTATCCCCACGAATTGTCCGGCGGCCAGCGGCAGCGGGCAATGATTGCCATGGCCTGTGTCCAGAAACCCGAATTGCTGATTGCCGACGAGCCAACAACCGCCCTCGACGTCACCCTGCAGGCGCAGATATTGAAACTGTTGCGTGAACTGGTGGAAGAACAGGATATGGGACTGATTCTGATCAGCCATGACCTGGCCGTTGTCGCCGACATCACCGACGAACTGGTAGTGATGCGCCATGGTGAGATTGTTGACCGGGGGCCAACGAAAGCGGTTCTGAAGGCGCAAAAACACCCCTACACCGCTCAACTGGCAGAAGCTTCCAGCCATATTCCCGAGCGCAGCCAGCAGCCAATCGTCAGCAGCCTGGCCAAGGAAGCCGGTTTGGCACCGATGTTGATCGCCACCAAGCTGACCCGCGACTATCCTGTCAAACGCCAAAGCCTGCTGAAACCCAACCCGCCATTCCGCGCCGTCGATAATGTCGACCTGACAATCTATCCGGGTCAGACGATGGGACTGGTGGGCGAATCCGGTTGCGGCAAGTCCACCCTGGCGCGCATGTTGCTGGCCCTCGACAGGCCAACAAGCGGTTCCATCCGCTTCGATGATGTCGAATTGACCAAGGCCTCCGAAAAGCAGTTGGTTGCCGCCCGCCGCAATATGCAAGTGGTTTTCCAGGACCCCTATTCAAGCTTCAATCCCCGTCACAAGGTCGAACGGCTGGTTGCAGAGCCACTGCATCTGGAAAAGGGAATTAAGGGTGCCGAAAAACGGGATCGCGTCGTTGCCGCATTGGAGGAAGTCGGCTTGCCGGCCACCGCCCTGTCAAAATATCCCCATCAGTTTTCCGGCGGCCAGCGGCAACGCCTGGCCATCGCCCGCGCGCTGATCACACGGCCCCAACTGATTGTCGCTGATGAGCCGGTTTCCGCCCTCGATGTCTCCATCCGGGCACAGGTGCTGGACCTGTTGACCGAATTGCGGGAGAAACTGGGGCTAGCTTATATTTTCATCAGCCACGACCTTTCTGTGGTAAGGGCCCTGTGTGATGAAGTGCTGGTGATGGAGGCCGGGCGCATTGTGGAACACGGCACAGCCAGCGACATATTCGATAATCCGCGCTCGATGGCAGCCAAATTGCTGGTCGCAGCGACGCCGAACCTCGAACGGTCATTGCGAACACGCACAGATGACGAGGACGGGAAAGAAGGGGAAAGAGAGGATGGGCAATGAACAGTGAAATCGATTACCCCGCCGAATATGACAATTCCGGGCGCGTAGCCAATGCCGCCGAGTTGATGGACCAATACATCACCGACGCAACCAAGTATCGCGAATTTGCCGCCGATCGGGCCCAGATTGACCTGGAATATGGCGGTGGCGACCGCAACAAAATGGATATTTTCTGGCCCGACAGCGATGCCGCCAGGGAACGCGACAGTCCGATGGTTATGTTTATCCATGGTGGCTATTGGCAACGCATGGACAAGTCCTGCTTCAGCCACATGGCAGCTGGCCTGAATGACCATGGTATTGCTGTTGCCATCCCCTCCTACACTCTTTGCCCACAGATCAGCGTTGAAGGCATCATCAATGAAATGAGGCGCGCTTGTTTGGTGCTGTTCCAGACCTTCCAGCGCCGCATCACCGTCGTTGGCCATTCTGCCGGTGGCCATCTCACCGCCTGCATGCTGGGCACGAACTGGCCGAAAATTCATCAAGACCTGCCCCACGACCTGGTCGCTTCGGGCCTCGGCATTTCAGGTCTCTATGATCTGGTTCCAATCCTCCAAACACCGATAAATGACGCCCTTGGCATGGACGATGAACAAGCCCGTTCAACCAGCCCAATGCTCTGGCTTCCCGAGACATTTCAACGCTTTGACGCTTGGGTAGGCAGCGAGGAATCCAACGAATTCCACCGTCAAAGTCGCCAGTTGGCGCAACGCTGGAACATGCTGGCGACACCCTGCCGCTATGTCTCGGTTCCCGGCGCCAACCATTTCACCGTCATCGACGGCATGGTCAAACCCGACAGCCCCATGGTGCGACGGATCATCGAACTGATGGAAAAGCCCGCCGCCGAAATCGAGCTACCCCAGCCGGATGAGAAAGACGTCGAAAAACTGTCACAGCAATTCACCGAAGAATCCATGGCCGAAGGCCCCGATCCTGAACCGGACCCCCTCGCCGAAACACAGTCTGATTCCAGCGGCGATGGCGATGGCGCTCAAGACGACGAGGTGGAATTTGACGCTGATGCGATCCTGGTGGAAACCAGCCAGGACAGCGGCGAGAGCGACGAGAGCGACGGCGACGGCGACGGCGAAAATAATGAAGACGACGTGGCAGCCTTTGACCTGGATGAATTGCAACTCGCTGAGGAAATGGCAAAATCCGTCAACCTGACCATGCCGCCGGAAGCGATGGTTGAACCCGAACTGCCCGATGCGCCCGATCTGGAAGGCTCAGCCGAACAACAACCAGAGCAACCCGCAGGCGGCGATCAGACAGATACAACACCGCAGAAAAAGACCGAGTGATTTTTCGATATCGGCGGGCTTGGCAATGTCGCGCCCTTCGGCAAACAAGAACTCTGCCTCAACCGTCTCGCTGCCATAGGAACGCGGCCCGCCCAGCGACAGATTCAGCGCAGCCGCAAAACTCGATTCCGGCCATCCGGCATTGGGAGACCGGTGCGAGGAAGCATCCCGCAGCGTTGCCGTCCACACCGTGCCCGCCGCCCTGGCCCCACGCGCCAGGGCAACTGCGGCCACCACAAATAACGAAGACAGCCGCGCCGCCGGCCAGTTCAGCCAATCGTCCAAGCGCGCCGCCGGCTTGCCGAAATATTCAAATCGTTCAGTGCGATGTCCAATCATCGAATCTGCCGTGTTGACTGCCTTGTAAAACAGCAGGCCCGGCAACCCGGCAATCGCATACCAAAGCGCCGGGGCAATCACCCCGTCGGAAAAATTCTCCGCCAGGCTTTCAATCGCCGCCTTGCTGACCCCGGATTCATCGAGCTTGGAGACATCCCGCCCGACAATCATCGACACCGCCTTGCGGGCACTGGCCAGCCCTTCTGTGCGAAACGCCTTCGCCACCCGCGAGACGTGGTCATAAAGGCTCTTCTGAGCCATCAATACCACCACGATGACCAGCTCGATCAGCCAACCGAGCCCGCCAAGCGAGCCGACAATGCGGCCCAGGCCAACGGCGATCACCAGAAATGTCGCGAGCAGCAAGAGGCCCAGGGCGATATCGATATTCTGAGGTTTTTTGATGCCCATTCGGGCGGCCATAGCCCGCAGGTTTTCGCGGTCCCGCAAACGGTCGAACCAGTCAATCAGCTTGCCAAACCACACCACCGGATGCGGCATCCGACGCCACAGCCAGTCCGGGTCTCCGACAAATATGTCGATCAACAGTGCCAGAGTCAGCAAACCCATGAACTTTGCGCCTCTAGTTTTTTGGCGGACTCAAAAGCCTGCCAGGGCTTTATCCAGCCTGGTCAGCTGGGGTTTTCCCTTTGGCAGACCTATCCGCAACCAATCTGCTTTGCCGGGAAAGGAGCGAACCAGAATTTGGTTGCTCGCAAGGTGTTCCCACATTTCCTCGGCCTTCTCATGTTGGAGCAGAGTAAACAGCGAGGTCCCTCCCAGGGTTTTGACGTCGTGCTTTTGCAACAGATCCAGAACAGCCTGTTGGCCCTTGGCCAGCTTGCTCCGGTTGCGTTTTTGCCAGCCCTTATTGCGCAAGGCCGCTGTGGCCACCGCCAAAGCAGGTCCCGATACGCCCCAGGGGCCAATCCGCTCGTCCAGCCGTGTCGCTAAGGTCCGCGAGGTCAGCCCGGCGCCAAAGCGGAGCCCGGCAAGGCCAAAAAATTTGCCCAGCGAACGCATTACAAACAGCCCATCCCGCCCGGCTTCGTCAGCGACGGAACATTCCGGCGCAACGTCGGCAAAACTTTCATCCACCACCAACAACCCACCCTTGGCGGCCAACCGACGCGACAGGGAGACCAGTTCGTCGCCTTCAAAAATCCGCCCGTCGGGATTATTGGGATTGACCACAATCACGATGCGCGCAGTCGCCTCAGCGCTGCTCAGGCCATCCGTCACATAGACCTTGTGGTCGGCACGCTGCCAGCACACGCCGTGTTCCTGATAGGTGAAGCCAACAATCGCCACCGGTTGCGGCTTGAACAAAAAGGGCAATAGCTGGATATGCATCTGCGATCCCGGCGCCAGAGAAATGCCCGCTGATTCGTCCACCCCATAGGCTTCACGCACCGCAAGCCGGGCCTGATCTTCCGCATCCCTGTCCGGCAGGGCGGTCCAGGCGATATCGGCAATCTCTGGAACCGGATAGGCATGGGGATTGATGCCCGTAGATAGGTCGATCCAGCGTTCCCGCGCACCGCCAAACCGCGCCACGGCCTCGTCCAGCCGACCGCCATGCATGATATCGGTCATACAAATCGCCCCATCATTGCCTTTGCCTCAAACATCCGTCTCGCACAAATCAATCAGATGTAGGTACGAGCCTGCCACATTCCCGCGGAGCATTCCACAGGGGCCGAGCGCCTCTCCCCGTGCATCCTGCGCTGAAAACAACGCCTGCCCCGCCGCCGCGCTGGCAATTGTCGAATAGTGAAATTCATGTGCTGTCAAACGCGCCCCGCGAGGCGCGAAGGGAACAGATTGCAGAACTTCCGCATGACGGAAACCAAGGTGCAGTTTGCGTTTCTCAAAACTGGTAACCAGCGGCAGCAAATTGGCCATTTGATGGCTTTCTCCATCTCCATCCACAAGGGCTTCTCCCAGTACCATATAGCCGCCGCATTCCCCATAAACGAAGGCCCCTGAGCTGGCTGCCGCCTTCAATCCCTGTTTGAATTTCTCATTGCTCGCCAACGTCGCCCCGTGCAATTCGGGATAGCCGCCCGGCAGATAGACCGCGTCACAACCCGTTTCCGGGTATTCATCGCGCAGCGGTGAAAAGAAGCTCAGTTCCGCCCCCTGATCACGCCATCCCGCCACCAGATGGGGGTAGAGAAAAGCAAAGGCATCATCGCGGGCGATTGCAATACGCTGTCCCAAGGGTGGCAAAACACTTGCCTTGCCGCCGCCGTCGCTGCCCTCGCCGCCGCCCACGCCACGTTTGAGTGCGAGCAATTTTGGCAAATCCAGCGATTCGCCAATCAAATCAGCAGCGCCATCAAGAAATCCAGCCAGATCACCATGTTCGCGCGCCTGCACCAGGCCCAGATGCCGCGACTTCTGTTCCAGTCTTGCATCGCGCATTACGCAACCCAGCACCGGCATCGAAATGCTTTCCAGCGCCTCGCGCAGCATTTTTTCATGGCGGGGACTGCCCACCTTGTTCAAAATCACCCCGGCGACATTGATATCCCGGCGATGATCGCGAAATCCGGCCACCAGGGCGGCGATGGAGTGGGATTGTTTGGCGGCGTCAACCACCAGAACAATCGGCAGGCCGAGCAGATGCGCCAGATCGGCGGCCGATCCACGACCATCGGCACCCCCGTCAAACAGTCCCATCATGCCTTCCACGACCAACAGATCGCTCGACTGATGGGCCAGTTGCCGGATCAGTTCCGGGCGCATGGCCCAAGGATCGAGATTGATGCAATCTCTACCGGTTGCGGCGCTGTGAAAGGCCGGATCGATGAAGTCAGGCCCTGCTTTGGCCGAGGAAACAGGGTGCCCATCACGGCTCAAAGCCCGCAACAGGCCAAGGGTTATCGTGGTTTTGCCGCTGCCAGATTGCGGCGCGGCGATCAGAAATCCATCAGCCATCGGATTCAGGCGCTCTTGGAAATCTGGCGGGTTCCCAGCGGATCTTTTTCCAGTATCCGTCCTTCAATCGCTCCCAGCCAGTCGAGCGCTGAGCGCAGCCGGACGACTTCGCCCAGCACGACAATCGCCGGTGGCGCAAGGCCAAGCTCTTCAAGATCACCGATATTGCCCAAAGTGGTTTCGTGAACCTGCATCGCGTCAGTTGTCGCATTGCAGACAAAGGCAATGGGTTCGTCGCCGCTGCGCCCGGCTTCCATCAGTTTGCGGGCAATATTGTGAGCATGTTTCATCGCCATATACATGACGATGACGGGCGACCCCTTCGCAATGCTGTGCCAGTCAATCGCGTCGGGCACCACGCCGCCCGCGTCATGGCCGGTGAGAAAGGTGACATTGTGGTTGGTGTCGCGATGGGTCACCGGAATGCCGGCATAGGCCAGCCCACCGATGCCGGCTGAAATGCCGGGAATAATGCGAAACCGCACACCGTGCTCCACCAGGGTCAGCGCCTCTTCGCCGCCGCGTCCGAAAACGAAGGGATCGCCGCCCTTCAGCCGACAGACCTTTTTACCCTGTTGAGCCAGTTCCACCAGGCGAAGCGAGATATCGCGCTGCTTGGCAGATGGCTTGCCGCCCCGCTTTCCCGCATATTCCATGTCCGCCTCAGGCTTTGCCAGGCCCAGTATCTGATCATTGACCAGGGCGTCATATATCACCACGTCCGCCTGCTGCAGCGCATTGACCGCGTGCAGGGTCAACAGGCCCGGATCACCCGGCCCGGCGCCCACGAGCCAGACCCAGCCCGGCTCAAAATTCGGCAGATTGTCGATTGCAAAAGTCATGTCGGAAATATGCGCCAAACTGAAGTCGAAAACCAGCGCTTTTACGTCCTGCCCATGTCGCCTATAAGCCAATGATGGAGACGCCACGCGATCAAAAACCTAGCAACGAACTGCGCCGCGGCTGGACCACCGGTGCCTGTGCCACGGCGGCCACGAAAGCTGCACTGACAGCACTGGTAACCGGCACGTTTCCCGACCCCGTCGAGATTACTCTGCCAAAGGGCGAAACTCCCAGTTTTCCCCTGTGTTTTGAATCACTCAACGACGGTGGCGCCTATGCCGGAATCGTCAAGGATGCTGGCGATGATCCAGATGTCACCCATGGTGCCACGATCATCGCCCATGTGGTGCCCCTGCCGGAAGGCTCCGGCGTGGTGTTCGTTGCCGGACAAGGGGTTGGCGAAGTGACCAAGGCGGGCCTGCCGATTCCACCGGGCGAAGCAGCTATCAACCCGGTGCCGCGCCAGATGATGCGCGACGTGGTTGGCGAAATCTGTGCCCAGCACATGCTGCCACCGGACCTGCAGATCACCATCAGCGTGCCGGATGGCGAGGAAATTGCAAAACAGACCTGGAATCCGCGCCTTGGCATTGTTGGTGGGATCTCCATTCTGGGCACGACGGGGGTCGTTCATCCGTTTTCCTGCTCGGCCTGGATTCACTCCATCCACCGCGGCATTGACGTTGCCCGGGCGGCGGGATTCGAGCGGGTTCTCGGCGCCACCGGCTCCACTTCCGAAGCGGCGGCGCAGAAGATATATCAACTTCCGGAAACCGCCCTGCTCGACATGGGCGACTTTGCCGGCGGCCTGTTGAAATATCTGCGTAAACACCCGCTGCCCAACCTGACCATCGCGGGCGGCTTTGCCAAATTGACCAAGCTGGCACAGGGCGCAATGGACCTGCATTCCGGCCGCAGCCAGGTTGATTTCAAGTGGCTGGTGGATCAGGTCGAAACATTGCTCGATGACGGCCTTGAGGATGAAATGAAAAAGCGGATTCTAAATGCCAACACTGCCGCCGAAGTGCTTCAATTGACTCAGGAATTGCCAATCGACCTGCCAAGGCAAATCGCGCTGCTCGCCCAACAAGCGGCACAGGGCGTTCTACGCGATGCGCCGGTCAAAGTGGAAATCATGGTGGTGGCCCGAAACGGGGACATTCTCGCCCGTGTCTGACAGGATCCTCATTCTGGGCGGCACCAGGGAAGCTGCTGAATTGGCGCAAAGACTGGTCGCCGAAGGACACGACGTCATCTCGTCCCTTGCCGGACGGACCCGCGAACCAAAGCCAATTGCCGGAAAAACCCGTATCGGAGGATTTGGAGGACGCGAAAAACTCGCTGACTGGATCGGCCAGAACGCCATCACAAGGGTGATCGACGCCACCCATCCCTTTGCGCATCAGATTTCCAAAAACGCTGAATGGGCCTGCCGGGAGGCTGGCGTGCCGCTGCGAAAATTCACCCGCCAGCCGTGGCGGCAGGAAACCGGAGACAATTGGATAGAGGTCGACAGCCTGGATCAGGCGGCGGCGCAAATCCCCGCAAATGCCAGGGTATTGCTGGCTCTTGGGTCACAACACCTCACCGCCTTTGCCCACCGCTCCGATGTGCATTTTCTCGTGCGCATGGTCGACGCCCCTTTGCAACCGCCCGACCTGCCCGATCATCAGCTCCTGCTCGGTCGCCCCTCAACCGATTGGCGCAAGGAAGCGGAATTGCTGAACGAACACGCGATCAGCCATATTGTCTGCCGCAATTCCGGTGGCAGTGGAGCCTATGCCAAAATTATTGCCGCAAGGGAGTTGGCATTGCCGGTGATCATCCTCAAAATGCCCCAATGACCACACCACCATCCGTTTCAATTGACCCGCAAGAGTTCTGGCGGGACCCCTATCCTGCCCTGGCTGACATGCGGGCCAATTCGCCGATTTGTTTCGTGCCGGAACTGAATGCGACGCTGATGGTGCGGCGGGATGATATTTTCACCTGCGAGAAGAACATCGCCGTATTTTCCTCCGACCAACCCGGCGGTCTGATGACCGTGCTGATGGGCGAAAACATGATGCGCAAGGACGGCGAGCCGCACATGCTGGAGCGGCGGCAATGTTTCCCGGCGCTTTCTCCGCGCACCGTGCGCGATGTCTGGAAGGCCCAGTTTCAAAAGGATGCCGAAGCGGTGATTGCCGAAGTCAGCCAGCAAAAATCCTGCGATCTGGTACAGGATTTTGCCCTGCCGGTTTCTGCCCATGCATTGCGCCACATTACCGGCCTCACCAGCCTGACGGCCCGGGAAATGGATGCCGCTTCACAAGGTATGATTGACGGCGTTGGCAATTATGGCGGTGATCCGGAGATCGAAAAACGCTGCCATTTCGCCACCGGATTGGTGGATAAGGCCATCGATGAGATGTTGCCAAAGGTCCGCCAGGACCCCAATCACAGCCTGCTCAGCGTGCTCAGCCAGACCGACCAGCCGATGGACAGCATCCGTGCCAATATCAAATTGGCGATCAGCGGTGGCCAGAACGAGCCGCGCGACGCGATTGCCGGATGCGTGTGGGCGCTGCTGACCCATCGCGACCAGCTCGAAGATATTCTCAATGATCGCAACAGCTGGATTGACGCTTTTGAGGAATATGCCCGCTGGATTTCGCCGATTGGCATGTCGCCGCGCCGCATTGCCCAGAACTATGAGTGGAACGGCGTGTCACTGGAGGCTGAAAAACGGCTGTTTTTCATGTTCGGTTCGGCCAACCGTGACGAGTCGATTTTTGACGAGCCTGAAGTCTTCAATATCAATCGGGATACGTCGAAAGCAATATCTTTCGGGGCTGGCCCGCATTTCTGCGCGGGTGCGGCCGCCTCGCGCTGCCTGATCGCCGAAATCGCCCTGCCGATGCTGTTTGACGCCTTTCCAGATATTCAACTGGCCGGCGACGTACCGTTCGGCGGCTGGGCTTTCCGCGGACCGTTGAAAGTTCCGGTCAACCTTTCTTAGGCTTCAGGCCACGGCCTTCTTCTTACCGCGATTGCGCAGAACATGGGCATATTCGGGGTTGTAGAGATCGCTGTCGCGGAATTCCACATCGCCGAAAACCGGCCCCACCATCACCAAAGCCGTGCGGGTGATTTTTGCCGCCCGCACGGCATCCTTCATTTCGGCCAATGTTGTGCGGATATAGAGCTCATCAGGCCAGGTGGCGCGATAGGCGATAACAACCGGGCAATCGTCGCCGTAATAGGGCGCCAGCGCCTCGCGGATATAGACCAGATTGCGGATCGACAGGTGGATGGCCAAGGTCGCGCCGGACTGGCCGAGCACTTCCAGCTGTTCGCCATCCGGCATGGAAGAAGCTTTCATGCCTGTGCGGGTCACAATCACCGTCTGGGCTATTTCCGGCAGGGTCAGTTCAGTTTTCATTTTTGCTGCCGCCGCAGCAAAGGCTGGAACGCCTGGAATGATCTCATAATCAATGCCGAGCACGTCCAATCGCCGCATTTGTTCCGCCGTGGCGCCATAGATCGACGGATCGCCGGAATGTACCCGCGCCACGTCCTGACCAGCCTCATGGGCCAGCTTGATCTGGTCAATAATGGCATCGAGATGCATGGGGGCAGTATCCATCACCAGGGCATCATCGGGTGCGGCGGCAACGATCTCTTCCGGCACCAGCGAACCGGCATAGAGGCATACAGGACAGGATTCGATCAGTTTTAGGCCGCGCACGGTGATCAGATCAGGTGCACCGGGACCGGCGCCAATGAAATAGACGGTCATGCCGCACTCCCAATTTTTGTACCTTCTTTGGCGGCATAGCCGCGCGGCGTGTAGACCCATGTCTTGCCGTCACCGGTCGACACGGTCTGGCTTTGCGAAGAGCCGACAATCACCACGGTCAGCATGTCCACATCATCAATATTCAGCTCAGTCAGCGGCACAACGCGGATCAGTTCACCATCGCGGCCGAGATTGGTGGCCAGAATGACCGGCGTATCGTCTGGCCGGTGCTGCAACAGCACATCCTTGGCATAGGTCAGCTGGGTGCGACGGCGTTTCGACACCGGATTGTAGAAAGCGATGACAAAGTCACCCTGTGCCGCAGCCTGCACCCGCATCTGGATGGATTCCCACGGGGTCAGCAGATCAGACAGGGAAATCGTACAGAAATCATGGCCCAGCGGGGCTCCTGCCCTCGCCGCTGCGGCCTGGAGTGCCGAAATGCCCGGCGATACCTGCAATGCAATACGCTGTGCCGCATCACTGAGCCCACCGGATTTGAGCAATTCATAGACAAGCGTTGCCATGGCATAGATTCCGGCATCGCCGGAACAGACCAAAGCCACATTACGCCCCTCGCCTGCCAGTTCCATGGCATGGCGCACCCGGTCCTCTTCCTTGCCCAGATCAAAATCGTGCCGCGTGCGGCCTTCTGTCAGATCGCCCAGCAAGTCGAGATAGAGCGAATAACCCACCAGATCACTTGCCTGCGACACCAATTGGGTAACTTCCGGCGAGCGCCAGCCTTCCGAGCCCGGTCCAATGCCAACAACAGACAGGTGGCCACGGGCCCTTCCATGCTCTTCCGGCACCAGCACTCCGCCAGCAGCACCGACTGCCATGGTGGCCCGTTTGGACTTGATCTTCGGGCGCAGGAGTTCGCCGTCTTCACCGGCGACCACCAGGGCGGCTCCTTCGGCCACGCCATGGCAACCAACTTCGGCAAACACCACATCGGACGGGTTCTCCAGACGGTCTGCCTGTTCTTCCAGAGCGGCGGCAGGGAAAAACCGTGCGGGCACGCCGAGATGGTCGGCCAATTGGTGGATCGCCGTCTCGTCGGCCTTCAGATCAATGGAGGCAAGACAGGCAATGGCGCAGGGGTCGATGTCACATTGCGCCAGCAGTGTTTTCAGCTCTTCAACATCGGTTCCGCGTTCACAGCCAATCCCGAGCGCCAGGTTCTGACGGCAATATTTCAGTTCCAACGGATGGGGCTCGCCGCCCTCGCCGCCGCCACCCTCGCCGCCACCCTCGCCGCCAACGGTCAGACGCACATCGCCGGTAGGGCTGAAGGGCAGTTCGGAGCGGGTGAGCCAGGTGGCTTTTTCCAGGTCATCACCGGCCAATTGCACATGGGCACCGCCCAGCAGCGCTGCCATGACGGATTTTGCGCGTCCCGGGTTGCGCAACTTCCAGCCCTTTGGTGGTTCGTCCAGCGAGACCCCGAAACGCACGTCTCCTGCCGTAGTGACAGCAGCAAAGCCGCCCAGATGATCTGCAACAACCCGTGCCATCTGATTGCCGCCATGATGGCCGCCCAGCAGGGGGACCACCGATGAGCCATCATCTGCCACCGACAGAACCGGCGGATCGGTGCGCTTATCGCCAATCGACTTGGCCAGTAGGCGCGCCAGCGCGCCGGTGGCCATGATGCCGATCAGGGTGCGTTTTTGCTCAAACAGGCTGCGGACATGGTGTTTGGCGTCATCGAACAACACATCGGCCCGCTCCACACGGTCGCGCAGTCCGTGAATTTCGCCACCGGAAAGGGATTTTATCTCTTCCGCCACCGGCATCGATGACGATGACAGAACGATTATGACCGGCTCTTGCAGATTGGCACTCATATTGTAACTCCAGACAATGGCAGCTTCGATATCCAGTCTTCAGCACCCTTGTAGATCAGGATCATCGAAAAATAGGGAGCCGCGGCGTCTTTAACGTCGGCCAGCGGCGAAATTTTTTGGTTCGGCAGGGTCGCCCGCTCCAGATAGGCGGCCTGGCCCAACAGGCCTGCCTGCTCGATAAGTCCGCGCACCCGGTCCAGGTGACGCCCCACCTTGATGAAACACAGGGCGTCGCTGGCCTCCAGATGTTGCATGATCCGGGCATCGTCGAGCGGCGACGGCACCACGGTCAAAACGTCATTGCGGGCCGCCAGTGGTCGTCCGAATGCTGCAGAAGAGGCCATCATTGAGGATACGCCGGGGACCACTTCGCAATCATAGTCTTCGGCCAGACGCTCAAACAGATACATGAAAGAGCCGTAGAAAAACGGATCCCCCTCGCAGAGCACAACCACGTTTTCCCCTGAATCAAGATGCGAGGCAATTTCCTTTGTCGCCTGATCATAAACGCTTTTTGCCGGAAACCGCTCCACCCGCATGGGCACGACAATGGGGATTTCCTGCTGTGCGGGGGTCAGATAGCTGGCGACGATTGAACGGGCAAAACTGTCACCGCTGTCGGGCGCCGGATAGGCCACCACCCTGGCGGCGGTGAGCAGACGATGCGCCTTAAGGGTCAGCAGCTCCGGGTCACCGGGGCCGACACCAATGCCGTAAAGCGTACCGGTCATTGCCGCGCCTCCCAGGGCTTGGTCACCGACCATTGGGTCACCGGCATCGCCGCTTTCCAGCCGCGATAATGCCCGACGGCCTGAGCCTTTTGCACCGACAGTCTGACCAACTCACCACCATGGGTGCTGTGCAGGTCGAACAAGCGGCTTTCACCTTCCAGCGTCACCACATTGGCGGCGAGGCGACCGCCCGGGCGCAGGGCTGCCCATGCCGCTTCGAACACGCCGTCGCCAGACAGTCCGCCGCCGATGAAAACCGCGTCGGGCTGGGGCAGATCATTTAGACAATCAGGTGCCCGCCCCTGCACTATCTGCATTTTTTCGGCCCCCAACAGGACCGTATTCTGACGGATCATTTCCACCCGCTCTGCTTTGTCTTCCACGGCAATGGCAAGGGCACTGCGGGCGGCGCGCATCCACTCAATGCTGACGGAACCGCATCCAGCGCCGATATCCCACAGAACCGCGTCGGGGAAAGGCGCCAGTTTGGCCAGCGTCGCTGCCCGCACATCCTGCTTGGTCATCTGGCCGTCGCTGACAAAGGCGCTGTCCGGCAGACCACCGGTGCGGGGATAGAATTGGGCATTCTCACCCGCCGCGCATTCAATCGCCAACAGGTGAAAGTCCGGCACGTCGTGCTGCCAGGTCTCGGCTGTGCCGTCAAAACGTTCTTCGCGGTCTCCCCCGAGTGCTGCCAGTGCAACCATCCGGCTGGCGCCAAATCCCCGGTCACACAGCATATCGGCCAACGCAGCGGGTGTCTTAGAATTCTGTGTCAGCACCAGCATGCGAACGCCGGGGGCCATATGGGGCAGAATCTGGCTGTCGGCCCGACCATGAACGGTAACTGTTTCGACATCCGCCAGGCTCCAACCCATCCGCGCCGACGCCCATTGAAATGACGACAGTTGCGGAAAAAAGGTCACTTCATCCGCGGGAATCGCCTTCAAAATGCGGGCCCCGACCGAATACCAGAGCGGGTCACCGGTCACCAGAATGACGATCCTGCGGCCCTTGTAGGATTTGATTTGATCGATCAGCGCGTCAAAGGGTGACGGCCAGTTGATGCGTTTGGCCGAAATATTGGGCGACAATTGGTGATGCCGCTGGCCGCCAATAATCACTTCCGCCTGTTCCAGTTCGGCAAGAGCTTTCGTCGACAGGCCATCGACCCCGTCCTCGCCGATCCCGATTATTGTCAGCCAGCTCATTGTGTCAGCCCCGCTGCCAGAGCATTGACCACCGCGCTGGCCATCGCCGAACCGCCACGACGGCCATGAACGGTAATGTAATTCAACCCCTGGCCAAAATCCGCCAGCGCCAGCTTTGATTCCACTGCACCGACAAATCCAACGGGAATGCCGATGACCAGGGCAGGTTTTCCCCCACCCTTTTCAATATTCTCCAGCAGGCGAAACAGGGCCGTTGGCGCATTACCGATGGCAATAACAGCGCCTTCTAAGTCATCCCACAGGTCAACCGCCGCTGCAGAACGGGTATTGCCGATCCGGCTGGCCAGTTCCGGTGTCCGGGAATCGTTGAGACTGCACCGCAACTCATTGTCTGCTGGCAGGCGTGACTGGATAATGCCAGATCGCACCATTTCCACGTCGCAATAGACCGGCGCACCATTGCTTAGTGCCGCGCTGCCAATTTCTGCTGCCCCTTCAGAGAAGGAAATCTCCTCCACAACATCAACCATGCCGCAGGCGTGGATCAACCGCGTTGCCACCGGTTGCATCGCCTCCGGCAGCGCTGCCAGCCCCGCTTCCTCACGGACAATGGCGAAGGAACGGCGGTAAATTTCTGCCGGATCGCGGATATAATCGTAGCTCACAGCCATATGGCACCTGAAAGGTCAGTCCTTCTTCATCGAGTTGGGCCCCAACGGATGATCCGCATGGGGATAGGGATGATGGTGGTGATCATGGGAATGATCGTGATCGTGATCGTGATGATGATGATGATCGTGTGAATGATCATGTCCATGATGGTGATGCGGTTCCAGGCTGGCCGGGGAATCATGGGAATGAACCGGTGTCCATGGCAGGCCGTGCTGCTTGCAGAAATCTTCTTCCCGGCAGGAAGCGTCGCAGTCTCCTTTGCACGGACAATTTTCCAGCCCACCGCCAATGCCTTCCACATGGTGATGATGGCTTTCCTGCGGCAGGCCGATCTGGTCTTCAAAGCCCAGCACCTGCTCGCGGTATTTGCACATCTGGCAATTCATCACATTCAGCCCGGCATCGATCTCATTGACCCGGTCTTCAAACGTCGACAGCACCAGTTCGTGATCGTTGAGATAGCCGGCCTTGAGAAATTCAATGTCCGGATGGCGGGCGGCAACATCATCGGTGAACGAAAAGATGCGCTTCACCAGCACCCCGGTGAACAGGAAATAGGGAAAGACGATAATGCGCTTGTAGCCGAGTTTGGCGGCGTGTTCGAGGCCCGGTTCGACCAGTGGAAAGGTGACGCCTGAATAGCACACTTCGCCCCATCCGAAGCCAAATCCTTCCCACAACATGCGCATGATCTTGTTGATGTTTGAATTGGCATCCGGGTCAGATGCGCCGCGGCCCACCACCATCAACAACGTGTCGTGCAGCTCAACTTCCGTGTCAGCAGCATCAATCGCTTCCTGCACCCGGGCGGCGGCGGCACGGATCATTTTCAGATCAACGCCAAGTTCTCGGCCATAGATGATCTCCATGCCCGGATTCTGCGCCTGATAGGTATTCAGCACGGAAGGGATATCATTCTTGGCGTGACCGGCGGCAAACAACATGCCCGGCACCGCCAGCACCCGGGTACAACCCTGCTCGCGCAGCTTGTCGAGACCGTGGGAAATGACCGGATTGGCAAATTCCAGATAGCCATATTCCACCGGCGCATCGCCGAACCGACCCTTCAGGCCCTGCGACACCTTAGCGAATTCCTTCATGGCGTTCTGGTTGCGGCTGCCATGGCCACAAATCATGATGCCGAGTTTTTCGGGTAACTTCCCGCCGCCACTCTCGCCGCCACTCTCGCCGCTGCTCATGCTGTTTCCCCTTCAGCTTCCAATTCGGCCTCTTCCTCATCCTGCTCTTTTGGCTTGCCGCGCGCCAAGGCTGCGGCCAGCGCAGCCGCCGCGGCGGCGGCACCAATGGCAATCACATGGCCATGGCCTGCCAGTTCGCCCACATGGCCCCAATGGGCATGGGCCGGGAGGACCGTAAATCCAGCTGCAAAAGCGGATGGAATTGAAAGAGTCTTGAACATCATCGTCTCCTCGACAAAAAACATCAGGCCGAGGGTCAGTGTGGCAAGCAGCGCTTGCTTCACCAATCAGACAGTTTCGAACTTGGTCCCCTGCTTGGGTCAACCGCATCGAAATCGTTTCCAGCCCATCGCGGGGCACCATCGATCTGCGGCGACAATATCCAAGCGCTGAGCAAAGGACAAACGCTTTCGCGGCTTCCTTCACCTTTATTGCGACACTTTCTTACTGCGGGCAAAGCCCGACCATATCGACCACCCACCCGATTCATTGCTAGCATGGACAAAAGTGCCGGGCGGAGATGCAAGATGACCAAATTTACTGGCGGATGCCTGTGCGGTGATGTCCGGCTTGTGGCAACAGGCGATCCAGACCGGGTCGGGCTGTGCCATTGCCTCAACTGCCGCAAACACCATGGCGCCCTGTTCTACGCTGCCGCCATCTTCCCTCAGGACGCGGTGACGATTGAAGGTGAAACCCACGAATTTGAAGGCCGCCATTTCTGCCCCCGCTGTGGCGGGTCGGTATTTGCCCGCAGCGGCGAGGAAACCGAAGTCCACCTGGGCACTCTGGATGCACCAAACCAGTTGCAACCCAGCTATGAAGGCTGGACGATCCGGCGGGAATCCTGGCTTCCCCCCTTCCCGTTGGCAAGCAGCTTTGTTCGTGACCGATCTGGGGACTAGAGCCTTTTTACTGGCTGTCCGACAATTTCAGCAGGACCTTCACATGGTCCAACATGTTCTGTTCGAGATCATCTATCACCCCGTCAGCCATGGCCAGCTGCTGCAGCTGATCAAAAACCATCTGGCGTTGGCTTGCATCCATCTGCCGGTTCAGAATAACGGTGAACGGAAACAGCCCGGCCGACTGCCGGTCACTTTCCTCACCGTCCTGCGCCAGTTGGGCCAGTTGTTCCTCATCCAACTGGTAACGCTCAGAGAGAATCTGGCGCAATTTCTCGGCTTCTTCGTCGGTGACCACTCCATCTACCGCCACCATGTGATAAAACAGAGCCGCTACACAGACCTGGATATCATGGTCGCCAAAACCCTGATCGGTTGAATCCTTTGAAGACTCAGGTGTCGCCGATGCCGCCGTTTCCAACCAATCCATTACCCGGTCAAACATGGCGGCGCGGTCCCATCCCTAAAGCCGTGCCACGATCTGGCTGACCTGTTCGGGAGAATAACCAAGCACCCGCGACACCCGGGCAATCAGGTCCACTTCCTGCGCATGCAGCACATTGTCGGCCCGCGCCATAGTGATCAGATTGCCGAGGATCTGAGCTTTGCGTTCCCCCGGCATTTCAGCAAACACGGCCGCCGCCTGTTCACCGCTGGTTTCATAGCCATAATCGCTGAGAAACTTGATGACTTCCGGCACATCCTCTTCGGGAATGCCAAACATCGTGCTGCAATATTGCTTGAAAAGATCCAGTTCCGGTCCATTGAGTTCGCCATCGATGAACATCATGCGGACCAGCAACATGATTTCCGACGCCAGATGCGGATCATCCGCCACCACCTGAACCGATGATTTGTTGGTCAACATCGACCTGATCGAATCCAATATTCGCATCCTTGCCCCCGGCAGAAAGTCCAATAAAGACGGATTCCCCGCCGTCCGGGGGCAATTGTTCCAGAAATAGGACCCGCCTGGCAAGTCAGGGGCTTGCATTGGCAAGCGGATGCGGTGGGGAATCTGACCCCGGTAACGACTGGCGCGTTAAAACTCGATCCCAACCTGCGCCTTCACGCCATCGCGGAACGGGTGTTTGACCATCGTCATGTCGGTCACCAGATCGGCGAAATCCATCAGTTCGTCCTTGGCATTTCGACCGGTGATGATGACATGCTTCATCTCCGGCTTGTTCTGCAGCACTTCGATGATTTCCGAGACCGGCAGATAGTCATAGCGCAGCACGATATTCAGTTCATCGCACAACACCATGTCGTGTTGATCATCCATGATCAATTCCTTGGCCCGTTCCCAGGCTGCACGGGCGGCGTCGATATCGCGCTGTCGGTCCTGGGTTTCCCAGGTGAACCCATCGCCCATCGCAGTCATCGTCACCTGATCACCGAGTTTTTCCAGAATAACCCGCTCGCCGGTCTGCCACTTGCCTTTGACGAACTGGACAACGCCAACCTTCATGCCATTGCCGAGCGCCCGGAACACCATGCCGAAGGCGGCGGTGCTTTTGCCCTTGCCCTTGCCGGTATGGACCATGACCAGGCCCTTTTCGCGGGTTTTGGTGGCGATGATCTTGTCACGCGCCGCCTTCTTCTTTTTCATCTTGTCAGCGTGACGCGCATTGAGCTCATCTTCGGTAAGATGATCATATTTTCCAGGTTTATCAGCCATGTTGCATTTCTCCTGCCTGTCCAATTGTTGGGCCCGTCGCCGGGGTTCGCTCCTGATGAGCCAATTTTTCAAGTTCAAATTTCGCCGAGTTCGACCGGGCCGTCCACAGATCACGCTCGATGGCCTCCAGCAGCCGGTCACACATTTCCCGCAAGGCATGGGGGTTCTTGTCGGCCATGAAATCGCGCACCTCATCATCGGCCACAAAGGCGGAATAGACAGCGTCAAAATGATGGTCGCGCACCGCTCCGGTGGTGGCTGAAAAGGCAAACAGATAATCCACCGTGGCGGCAATCTCGAAGGCACCCTTATAGCCGTGGCGCATGACACCGGCGATCCATTTGGGATTGACTACCCGGGCACGGACAACACGACCGATCTCTTCTTCCAGGGTGCGGATCACCGGCCGCTCCGGCCGTGAATGATCATTGTGATAAACGGTCGGACGCGCACCGGAAACATGCTCCACCGCCGCGGTCATACCGCCTTCAAACTGGTAATAATCGTCGCTGTCGAGCAGATCGTGCTCGCGATTATCCTGATTGTGCACCACCGCCTCGATGCCGCCGAGCCGTTGCTCGAACACGGCGCGGGCTTCGTCTCCTTCAGCACCCGCCCCGTAGGCATAGCTGCCCCAGGTCAGATAGGCCTCCGCAAGATCAGCCTTTTCACTCCAGCCCTTTTCGTCGATCAGTGCCTGCAGTCCAGCGCCATAGGCCCCGGGCTTGGAGCCAAATATGCGATGTCCGGCATGGCGGCGCGCGGTTTGTTCGTCCTGACCCTCAGCGATCAGACGCTCGGCTTCCCGCGCCATGCGGGCGGCAATTGGATTGTCTTCTTCGTCTTCCTGCAAAGCCCCTACAGCCCGGATCGCCTTGTCCAGCAATTCAATCTGAGCCGGGAAAGCATCCCGGAAAAATCCCGAAATGCGCATGGTGACGTCCACCCGGGGACGGCCCAGTTTAGCCAGTGGAATAATCTGCGTTCCGGTGACGCGGCGCGAGCCATGGTCCCAGACCGGCTGCACCCCGATGAGTGCCAGCGCCTGGGCGATATCATCCCCGCCGGTACGCATATTAGAGGTGCCCCAGGCAGACAAACCAAGGGAAGTGGGCCATTCGCCATGTTCCTGACGGTGGCGGGTAATCAGCAGTTCGGCAGATTTCTGCCCCAGATGCCAGGCTGCCGGAGTGGGTACGGAGCGGGAATCAACCGAATAGAAATTGCGCCCCGTCGGCAGCACATCTACCCGTCCACGGCTCGGTGCGCCCGACGGGCCGGCTTCAACAAAACGCCCGTCGAGGGCGGCAAGGAATCCGGCGATTTCGGTGTCGCCACAGGCTTCAACGCTGGGCAGAAGAACTTGCTGCACCTCGGCCAGCACCGATGCCGTGTTCGACCAATTTTGATCCGCCTCGACCTCACCGGAAACCAGTTGAGCCGCCAGCAGTTCCAGCCGCTCCACCGTATCACCATTGCTGCGCCAGCTATCGGTGGACAGGGCGGCGAGTATTTGCGGTCTTTTGCCGCCACCCTCGCCGCCGCCGCCGCCGCGCCATTCGGCGCCCATATCACAGTCGAGCGGATCGAAATCGGTATCTGGGAACAGGTCAGCGGCCAATGCCCGTTGCAGGCTGGCATCTGCCCCCTGCCCGAATCCACGCGGCACACGGGCCAGCGCGACCGCCAGATCGGTTTTCAGCCGCCCCTGCGGAGAGACACCAAAAATGTGCAATCCGTCGCGGATCTGCATTTCTTTCAGTTCACACAGATAGGCGTCGAGCTTTTCCAGAGCACCAGCATCATCATCGTCACCGGCAATTCCGGCATCCTTATCGAGGCCGGTATCGCGCATCAGGTCGAGGATTTGACTCTTCAGATAAGGCAAACGCCGTTGATCAAAGCCGGCGGCTTCATAATATTCGTCGACCAGGGCTTCCAGTTCCTTCAGCGGGCCGTAGCTTTCCGCCCGGGTCAGGGGCGGTGTCAGGTGGTCGATGATGACAGCGGAGGAGCGGCGCTTGGCCTGGGTGCCTTCGCCGGGGTCATTGACAATGAACGGATAGAGATGCGGCACGGCCCCGAACACTGCTTCCGGATAACACGTCTCGCTCAGTGACAGCGCCTTGCCGGGCAACCATTCCATATTGCCGTGCTTGCCCATATGGGCAATTGCATCAGCGCCATAGGCGCTGCGCAGATAGAAATAGAATGCAAAATAGCCGTGCGGCGGCACCAGATCAGGCGAATGATAGGTTTCTGTGGGATCGATATTGTAACCACGCGCCGGTTGAATGCCGACCAGCACTTCGCCGAACCGGGTCAGCGGCAGGGCAAACCGGGCCTCCGCCTCCAGGAAATAGGGATCTGATTCAGGCGCGCCCCATCTTTCGCCCACTTGCTGTTGAATCTGACTGGGAAGCTGCTCGAACAAGGCCCTGTAATGATTCAGACTATAGGTTTCGCGGATTTCCCTGCCGTCGCGAGCTGCGTTGGTTGGTCCGGCCTGCAGGTGGGTGATCAATGCATCGCCATCTTCTGGCAAATCACCCACCGCATAGCCTTGCTGCTGCATCGCCCGCAGCACCTCAACCGTGCCGGCGGGGGTATCAAGCCCTACTCCATTGCCCAACCGTCCGTCACGGTTGGGATAATTAGCCAGGATCAGCGCGATCCGCCGGTCATTTACAGATTTATTGCGCAGCTTTACCCAATTGGCCGCGAGATCGGCGACAAAGGATATCCGGTCCGGCAACGCGACATGGCGGACAATATTGGCTTGTGTCGCATCGTCGAAATTGTCGGCATTCTTGAACGCAATGGCGCGCGACAGAACCCGGCCATCAACCTCCGGCAGCGCAACATTCATTGCCAGGTCACGCGACGAAAGCCCCTGATCTGACTGCCGCCAGGCCTCTTCGCTGCCACCAGCCAGGATCGCCTGCAGGACAATTGCACCGCCCTCCTCCAGAACCGTCGACACCCGGCGGCGGCGGCCATCCGGTGAGGAGACCGCAAAGCCGGTCAGGTTGATGACCACCCCCGGCGCAGTATCGGCAAACAGGTTGCGTATGGTGGCCTGGGACAGCTCGTCTTTCAGCGAACTGACAAAGATCGGCAGCGCATTGATGCCGCGCTCCCGCAAAGCGGCGACCAGTTGTTCCACCGGCTGCGTATTGCCCGACTGTAGCAGCGCCCGGTAGAAAGTCACCGCCACGACGGGTGCCTCCTTGAGCCAGTCCTGCTGAACCTCCTGCAGCGTCGGCGAGCCGCTGCCCGGCCACCACAACCCTGCTTTCAATAATGGCGCGGCGGGGGCAACATCTTCCTGCGTGCCGCTGAGAGCGGCCTGACAGGAGCGTAGAAAATTTGAGGCATTCTGGGCACCGCCCTGGACCAGATAGTCCCACAGCGCCAGCACCAGCGCCGGGTCAGCGGTGTTGTACCGTTCCAGCGAGGGGTCTGGCTTGTCGTCGCCCGGCAGGGCGATCAGCGGGATATCGTGTTCCACGCAGGTGGCATGCAGCACTTCCAGCCCATAGGGCCAGTAGCTTTCACCACCGAGCACCCGCACAACCACCATGCGCGACTTGGCAATTGTGTTCTGGGCATAGACATCAATCGACATCGGATGCGCCAGGGTCATCATATTGGCAAGCCGCAGGGTCGGCCCGTCGGTCAGACCACGCAGAGCCGCCGAAAGGCTGGCCAGTTCGGTGTCAGCGGCGGAAATGAAGATGACGTCGGCTGGTGACTGGCCAAGATCAATGGCCTCGTCAGCATCTGCTATTGCCCCCTTCTGTGCCAGCAGCAGATGCATGGCCGCTAGACCCTTTCAGGTTTAGATGGACGCAATTCTGTTTGTGACTGGCGAGATGATCCAGTGCAGAAACGTGCGCAGCGCGATGCCCTCGCATCGGGCAAGCACGGTTCGGCTCTGGGCGTCCGCCAGTCGCAAACCCTACGGGAAGGGCGCTTTTGCGCCAATCTCGGCGCAAAGGCTCTTGGACGTATGCCCGATACGACCGGCGATCCTTTACTTGATCTTGTCACAAAAGCGCTCCTTCAGAATGGGTCCAGCTAAACCTGAAAGGGTCTAGCTCAGCGCTTCGCCAACAGCGCTGCGAATGGCTGGTTCATCCATATCGTGCAGCCCGATAACCACCAACCGCGAGGCGCGTCTCTCACCAACTGCCCAATCCCGGTCGAAATATGTGTCTATGCGCTTGCCGACTGCCTGAACCACCAGGCGCATTGGCTTGCTCTCAACTTCAACAAAACCTTTCAGGCGCAAAACGTCATGTTCTTCGATGATCTTCTTCAGCGAAGCCACGAGTTTTTTGACGTCGGAGATAGAACCGCCCTCGGCGACAAAGCTTTCAAACTCGTCGTGGTCGTGTTCATGGCCGTCCGCATGGTGGATTTCGTGATGGCTCTTGCGGTTTTCAATATCGCTCTCGGTGCCAACACCCAGACCCAGCAACACATCAGCATTAGGCGCATTATCAAGACCGGCGCGGATCAGCTTTACTCGCCGCTCGGTTGCATCGCGCACTTCGCCCTCAACCACATCCAGGGCCTCCACCGGCAAGAGATCGGTCTTGTTCAAAATGATCATGTCAGCGCAGGTGATCTGGTCCTCAAACAGCTCCTCAAGCGGGCTTTCGTGGTCAAGGCTTTCATCCTGTTCCCGCTGGGCCTGCACGGCATCATGGTCATCGGCAAAACGGCCATCGGCGACGGCTGCGGAATCCACCACGGTCACAACACCATCGACGGTTACCCGTTCGCGGATATCGGGCCAGTTGAAGGCATTGACCAGCGGCTGCGGTAGGGCCAGGCCGGAAGTTTCAATAACAATATGATCCGGCTTACGGTCGCTTTCCATCAACTGGGTGATGGTCGGAATGAAATCATCCGCCACGGTGCAGCAGATGCAGCCATTGGTCAGTTCGACGATGTCATCTTCGGTGCAGGTTTCATCACCGCAGCCGGCCAATACATCGCCATCGACACCGAGGTCACCAAATTCATTGATGATCAGCGCGATGCGCTTGCCATTGGCGGTGGCCAGCAAATTGCGGATCAGCGTGGTTTTGCCGGAACCGAGAAACCCGGTAATTACCGTGGCGGGAATTTTTTGCGCGTCCATCATGTTCTCTTTTTCAAATTCATTTCAGCTTTTGCGGCAGGCCCGCAGTGACAAACCAGACATTGGCCGCGACAGAGGCAATATCCTGATGCAGTCTTCCGGCATGGTCGCGAAAGTCGCGGGCCATCTTGTCGATCGGCACAATGCCCTGCCCCACTTCATTGGAGACAAGCAGAACCGAACAGTCTTTTGGCCGTGCGGCGAGGTCGGCGAGGCCGGCGAGGCACTCAACGAACTTGCCAGATTGCTCCGCCACGTCCATTTCGGCCATCATCAGGTTGGTCAGCCAGAGTGTCAGGCAATCCACCAAAATGCAGGTGTCAGAACTGGCCAATTCCGGCAGCCGTGCCGCCAGTTCCAGCGGCTCTTCCACCAATTGCCAGTCGTCACCCCTGCGGGCCTGATGTTGGGCAATGCGTGAATTCATCTCGCCATCAAAGGCTTGGCTGGTGGCGAGGTAGATTTTCTGACGCCCGCTTTCAGCGGCCAGCTGTTCGGCGAAAACACTCTTGCCCGACCGCGCACCGCCCAAAATGAGCGATACGCCAGGACGGAAAGGCATCAGCCAGCCAGATTAAGGGCGGCCAGGGCGTGTTCGGAGACCAGCAGAGCACCGGCACCAGCGACCATGCCGCCTGCAACCCGGGCCGGCACGTTCTGCGACCATTCCTGCGCCTTGCCCAGCATCACGACTACGGCGGTGCCAGCGGCAACTGCAATGGCGTATTGGGTCAGACCAAAGCCGAGCAGATACGCGAACATCGGTGTTGCTTCAGCGCCGAAGATCGCTTCGCCATAGGCAAAGCCGTGGAACAGGCCAGCGACTGCGAAAATGGCGGCCAAAGCTGCGACAGGCATTTTGCGGCCGATGAAGACGACAGCGCCCAGCACCACCAGAGATGCGGCAATCATGAATTCAACCGCAGGCAGGCCAATGGCCATGAGGTGAATAGCCGTACCGGCAATCGTGGCGACGATAAAGGCCAGCGGTGAAAGGAAACGGCTGCCAGCCAGTGCAGCAGCAATGCCCACGGCAACAACAAAGGCCAGATGATCAACACCGATGATCGGATGACCAACGCCGGACAGCAGGCCTTCACCAAAGGTAGATGGCGTTGCGCCACCCATAGGGTGATGGGCAAATGAAGAGGTGGAAACCAGCGCAAAAAGGCCGGCGAGTGATAGTTTTTTCATGGTCGAACAACTCCCGTGTCAGTGCCATTTGGCGGGAGAACCATCGCGGCGGCAGCGGCATCGGGATAGATATCCCATCGCATCAGCGCCAACGGAGCTCCCCGTCCGTTAAACTTGTGGGCATTATTGCCCGTCGCATATGGCAGGTCTCCTGGCTGCGGATCAGCGACCTCTGCCCGCCTTCCCGCTTCAGTTTGAAACAGTGGCTTTTCGGACAGGGCCTCACCGCTACAGTCGCGGGGTCGGCTGTGTTTCGAGCCCCCGGATTGGGTCGGCCCATCACATTCCCTTTTGCTTTTCAACTCCCCTTCCGGGGCGGGTCGAAAACCATTTGCTGGTGAGACTAAATAGCGCAGGCACAGACAAGTCAATCACGAATGCGACATGGATTGACGGCCACCGCAAAAGATTCAGCTCGGCGGCTCAGCGGGGAATATCCCAAAGGGCGGGATCGATGATTTTTTCCAGATGATCGGCCAGAGAATCCAGCGCGACCTCAACATTTTGCCGGTAGTTCAGGCCGCTATCGGCCACCCCGATGCCGGCAAGATAGGCGTTGCGCCAGGCATCGTCGGAAAACAATCCATGCAGATAGGAGCCACGCACATGTCCATTATCCGACACCGCCCCATCGTCACGACCATTAATTCGAATCATTGGGCGTTTTGTGTCGGGTCCGGTGGTGCGGCCCATATGGATTTCATAGCCGCTCAGCGGTCGGTTGGTTTCCACATCGATTGCCGAACTGTTCAGCACCGTCTTCTCCGGCACCAGCACTGTTTCCACATCAAGCAGGCCAAGCCCCTGTGCCTCGGTTTGCGTTCCTTCAATGGCGTCAGGATCGCGCACCACATGGCCGAGAATTTGGTAGCCGCCACAAATTCCCAGCACATGGCCGCCACGGGCCACGTGATTCAAAAGCTCAACATCCCAGCCCAAGACCTTGAATTGATTCAGATCTGCAATTGTGGACTTGGAGCCCGGCAAAACCACAAGTCTGGCCTCGCGAGGCCAGTCATCACCGGGGCGGACAAATACCAACCGCAGGTCCGGGGTTTGTTTCAGCGGATCCAGATCGTCGAAATTGGCAATGCGCGACAGAACCGGGACCGCGACCACAACACCTTCAGCGGCGGAGGTGGTTTCAATTGCCTTTTCAAGCGCCACCGAATCTTCAGCCGGTAACCGTGCGACCTCCGGCAGATAGGGGATGACCCCCAGCGAGGGCCAGTCGGTAAACCGGGTGATCTGTTCCAGACCCTCATCAAACAGACTGATATCGCCGCGGAATTTGTTGATCAGATAACCGCGCACCATGTTGCGGTCGGCCTCTGGCAAAATCGCATGGGTACCGACCAGGCTGGCAATCACCCCGCCCCGGTCGATATCAGCGACCAGAACGACCGGCACATCTGCTGCGGTGGCGAAGCCCATATTGGCAATGTCGCCGGCGCGCAGATTGATTTCAGCTGCAGAGCCCGCTCCCTCAACGATGACAAGATCGAATCCGTCCTCACCGTCCTCGCCGACATCGCCGCCATCGCCGCCGCCGCCATCGCCGCCGCCGCCGCCGCCGCCGCCGAGGCGGTTGAAGCTGGTCAGCACGGCATCCAGCAATTGCGGTTTCAGTTTTTGATAGTCCCTGCCCTTCGCGGTCCCCCAAACCTTGCCGTGAACAATGATCTGGCTGCCGGTCTCAGACTGAGGCTTCAGCAAAACCGGGTTCATGTCGACGGTTGAGGGCACGCCGCAGGCCAGTGCCTGCAGCCATTGCGCGCGGCCGATTTCGCCGCCACCGCCTGTTCCATCGTTCAGGGGCACTTCGGCAACGGCTGCATTGTTCGACATGTTTTGCGGTTTGAAGGGGCGCACCCGCAGTCCTCGCCGCCGAGCAAGGCGACACAGGCCAGCCACCAGCACCGTTTTGCCCACGTCGGAGCCGGTACCCTGCAACATGATGGCCTTGAATTTGCGCTGTTTGCTCATCCAAGCGGCTTACCGCAGCCGGGGCCGGTTGAACAGATGATTTCGCAATTGTCGGGAGCACAAAGCAAAACGGCGATGATAGATTTCCGAATATCGAGGAACCTATCATCGCCGTCTTTACTCAAAGACTATACTAATCCGACAGATACGCGTCGGTGAATTCTTGCCCGGTACGCAAAACCTGATCCGGGAAGCAAGCAGGTGAATAAGCCTGCCGTGTTTTTCAAACTAGCGGCTGTTTCCTAACAGGCGGCTAATGAGTGGTTAAGCAAAAGGAAATCTGGCCGGAAAAATTTGCCGTCTTTGGGGCAGATATGACGCAACGTTAAGATTTCGGCGCGGCCATCAAGGCAGGGCGCCGCGAAGTGCTTAATTTGCCAAAAAAATAAATTTCAGTCTTTTTTTGCCGCCTGCATCATTTTGATGATGCCGGAGAAATCCACACCGCCATTTCCATCGTCGCAAAAGCGCTGATAAAGCTCGCTGGCATGCGCTCCAAGCGGTGTGTAGGCATCGGCCATCGATGCAGCTTCCTGCGACAGGCCAAGGTCCTTCAGCATCAGGTCGGCGGCAAATCCCGGTTTGTAATCGTTATTTGCAGGCGATGTGGGGACCGGTCCGGGAACCGGGCAATAGGTAGTGGTCGACCAGCTCTGGCCCGAAGCGGTTGAAACAACATCAAACAGCGCCTGATCCTCCAGCCCCAGACGACGGCCCAGTTCAAACGCCTCACCCGTACCGATCATGGTGATCGCCAGGATCATGTTGTTGCAGACCTTGGCCGCTTGTCCGGCGGTTGCGCCACCGCAATTGACCACCCGTCCGGCCATCGGCTCGAGGATCGGCGCTGCGGCGGCGAGCGCCGCATCGGAACCACCAGCCATGAAGGTCAGCGTGCCGTTGACAGCGCCCATGATGCCGCCGGAGACCGGTGCGTCGACACTCAGCGCACCAATACTATCAGCAATCTTGTGGGCCTGTTGGGCGGAGGCAATGTCGATGGTGGAACTGTCGATCAACAGACTACCTGCGGCGACGGAGCTCTTGATGTCTTCATAGACGGCAACAACGTGCTTGCCAGCTGGCAGCATGGTGATGACCACGTCCTTGTTGGCGGCTGTTTCAGCGGCGCTGTCAGCGATGGCACATCCGGCTGCAAGGGCGTCCTCGACGGCTGCTGCAGAAAGATCGAATCCGGTCACTTCATGACCCGCCTTGACCAGATTGGCCGCCATTGGGCCGCCCATATTTCCCAGACCGATAAATCCGATAGTGGCCATTTTGATTTCCTTATGCCGTCAGGTTGCGCGCGATGATAACGCGCATGATTTCATTGGTGCCTTCAAGGATCTGGTGGACCCGAAGATCCCGCACGATCTTCTCCACCCCGTATTCCGCCAGATAGCCATAGCCGCCGTGGATCTGCAGCGCTTCATTGGCGACGTTGAACCCGATATCGGTGGAAAAGCGTTTGGCCATTGCACAGGCCTTGCCGGCGTCGGGCGATTTTGCATCCAATTTGGCCGCAGCTGAATAAAGCATCAGCCGGGCGGCCTCCAGTTCTGTGGCCATGTCGGCCAACTTGAACTGGATCGCCTGAAACTGACCGATCTCCTTGCCGAATGCCTTACGCTCGGAAGAATAGGCCAATGCCATGTCCAGCGCCGCCTGCGCACCTCCCAGGGAACACGCACCAATATTCAAACGCCCGCCATCGAGGCCGGCCATGGCTATACGAAATCCCATGCCTTCGTCGTTGAGCCGGTTTTCAGCCGGTATACGGCAATCATCGAATATCACCTGTGCGGTCGGCTGGATGTTCCAGCCCATCTTCTTTTCCTGCGCCCCGTAAGACAGGCCCGGTGCATCTTTTTCAACCAGGAAACAGGAGATGCCCTTTGGCCCGGCTTCGCCGGTGCGGGCCATCACCACATAAAGGTCGTTGGAGCCGGCCCCGGAGATGAACTGCTTGGTGCCGTTGAGCACATAATGATCACCATCACGCACGGCTGTGGTCTTCAATGCCGCCGCGTCCGAGCCGCTGCCCGGCTCGGTGAGACAGTAGCTGGCAATTTTGTCCATCGAAGTCAACTGCGGCAGCACCCTCTGGCGCTGCTCCTCGCTGCCATAGAGATCAATCATCCAGGCGGCCATATTGTGGATCGAGATAAACGCAGATGTCGCCGGGCAACCCTTGGCTAGGGCTTCAAATATCACCGCCGCATCCAATCGCGACAGGGCCGATCCGCCAACATCTTCACGCACATATATGCCGCCCATGCCGAGTTCCGCCGTCTGGCGAATGACATCCAGCGGCAGATGGCAGTCCTGATCCCATTGCACGGCGAAGGGTGCTACTTTCTCGCGGGCAAAGTCACTCACCATATCCTGCATCGACCGCTGGTCCTGGTTCAGATCAAACCGGCGATCAAATTCAGTCAACGCATCCATATCACTCTCCAAATTCAGACCGGATCAGTTGCGGTCGGCAATCAGCGTAATCCCGGCCGCTCCGAACACCGCGCCGAACATCAGTTCAAACAAACGCCGCGCTTTGGCATAGGCGGCCTGCGCACGGTGGGTTGAAAACACCAGCGCATAGCCGAGAAACACGATCACCCCAAGCACCGCGCAACTGCCAAACATGGCAATTGAATGCCAGGCCGGGGCTCCCTGCTGCACTCCGATAGACAATATTGCCACCCAGGCCAATACGGCTTTCGGATTGGTCAGGTGAATGGCCAATCCCTGCAGCCAGTAATTGCCCGGCCTGGTTTCGCGGGCTTTCAGGGGATCGCTGGATGAAAACGCCGACCGCAGCGCTCGGAAGGCAAGCCACAGCAGATAGAGGCCACCGCCGATCTTCAACACCACGAAAAATCCGGCAAATTGAGCCATGACGGCCGCCAGTCCGAAGGCTGCGCACAGCCCCCAGAACAGCGACCCGCAGACCACGCCTGACGCCAGTTTCAATCCCGCCACCCGGCCATGGCGTGCCGCGACGCCCATAATTGCCAGCGTTGCCGGACCCGGACTGATCGTTGCGATCAAATAGGCGCCAATGCCCAGAAAGATGGCCTCTATGCCGCTCATGATACCAGGTCTTTCTGCGCCAGATCGAGCGCTGTCTTGGCAATTTGCGCTGCTTCCTCAATGGTCTCGCGGGTCCATGTCAGCGGCGGCGACAGGATCATGGTTTCACCAACCGCCCGCATCATCATGCCGTTTGCAATTGAATGATCGCGCACCACGCCAGCTGCGTGCCCGGCTGGTTCAAAACGTTCCTTACTCACCTTGTCCCTGACGATTTCAATCGCCGCCAAGAGTCCAAATCCGCGTATTTCGCCAACCAGCGGATGATCACCCAATATTTCGCGCAAGTGCTGCAACAGATAGGGGCCGGTATCATCGCGCACCCGCTCGATCATTCCTTCCCGCTCGATAATGGCGAGATTGGCCATGGCAACGGCACAGCAGACCGGATGGCCGGAATAGGTATAGCCATGGTAATACTCGCCGCCCTTGGCCAGCACGTCGGCCATGCGGTCGCCAACAAGGACGGCGGATAGTGGCTGGTAGCCGGAGGTGATCGCCTTGGCGACGGTGATCGTATCGGGCTCAATCCCCATGCTCTGACAGGCAAACCATTCACCGGTGCGGCCAAAACCTGTGATCACCTCATCGATCATCAGCAGCACGTCATGTTTCTTGCAGATGCGCTGAATTTCCGGCCAATAGCTGGCAGGCGGAATTTTCACACCGCCCGCTCCCTGGATCGGCTCGCCGACAAAGGCGGCGACATTTTCCGGTCCAGCTTCGATGATCGCATCTTCAACCGCCTTGGCAGCGCGCAGACCAAACGCCTCGTCCGACTCCCCCTCTTCCGCCAGTTCATAGGCATAGGGTGCCATGACATGGACAAAACCCGGCAACATCGGTCCCAATTGCCCGTGCATGGCGCTCATACCGCCCATGCTGGTCGCGGCGATTGTCGAGCCATGATAGGCGTCCTTGCGCGAAATGATGATGTGCTTTTCCGGCTTGCCCTGCAGCGCCCAGAAATGGCGCACGGTGCGGATGGCCGTGTCATTGCTCTCGGACCCGGAGGCCCCGTAGAAAACCTGGTTGATATGGGCCGGCGCCAGCTCGGCCAATCGTTTCGACAGCAGCGCCACCGCCGGATGGGTGGTCTTGAAGAATGTGTTGTAATAAGCGAGCTCTTTCATCTGCTCATAGGCGACTTCAGCCAGCTCATCGCGGCCATAGCCAACATTGACGCACCACAGGCCAGCCATGCCATCGAGGATGCGATTGCCTTCACTATCGCTGAAATAATTGCCGTCCGCGCCGGTGACGACACGGACGCCGCCGGCAGGTCCCTCGCCGCTGCGCAATTCTTCATGGTCGGTAAAGGGATGAAGATGGTGTGCATTATCGGCAGCCTGCAGCTGCTCGGTGGAAAAGTTTTTATAGGCCATTACTGGGCTCCGAATTTTGAGAAGAAGAGTGGGATTGGTCTTCTCAGGTCGGCGGCGAATAGCCGATGCGGGCGCACAGAAGCAGCATCATAAAATGCGCGGTCTGCTTTGATTGTCTCACGCTCCACATTGGCTCGTCCTCGTCAGACAGGATAGGCCGTGCCGGAATCGACACTATCTCGTTGCTCGTAAAGCCCTTCCAGAAAGCTCCACAGCTCAGCTTTCAATTCAAACGGAAAATGCTCGTATTTTCCAGCAATAAATGAATCGAAATGAAAGTCTGGATGTTCCAGCATGCCGAGCGCTTCAGCGGAAAGTTCCGGCAGCAATATTTCCCGGTCAATGCGCATGCGGTGATAGATATCGGAACTGCGCCCGATCCCCAAAGCGTCACCGATGGCAGCATTGCGCACCGTCTGAAACCGGGTTCCGGGGATGGCCGCCGACAGCTCTGCCGCCGCCTGTATCGAGGCTTCGGTGCGGTCGATGAGGAAGAACACCGACATATCAAGGCCGACCTGTTCTGCCCCCAACTCAAAACTGATGTCCTGGTATATCTGGAAAAACTGGGAGAAGTGGCGCGCCTCCAGGTCAATCAGGAAATGCGCCCCCGGCTGGGTCAACATGCCGTCGAACAACCCCACCTGTGCCCTTGTATTGGACAGGCTGATGATCTGTCCATGGCCAGGAAAATGGTGGATCAGCCCGCCATCTGGATCGTCGGTGTCGAAAATCTGCGGCGGATGACCCAGCCGCAAAGTCAGCAGGTCAGCCACCAGTTTGGCAAACAGGGTCTTGCCATTGCGTGGGCAGTCAGAACAAACGATGGTTGCGGAGGCACCCGCCTGGCCCCATTGATCAGGCCTGTCTGGTGAATGCCCCGCTTCAGCCAAATGCTCAGGACTCACCGGTTGCGTTGGAGCGCTTCGCCTTCATGATGGATTTTACCATATCCAGCTGGTTAAATTCAGCATCGATATCATTCAGCCACTTGCGCACATAGCCGCGCAGCACGAAGGAAAAATTGGCGTCGTCTCCATTGGCCATCTTGTTGTTGGTGAAGTCGGTGAAAGTGACACCGGACAGATCAACCTGCTCATAAGCCATTTCGTTAAGCTTCGGCACTTCGATTTCCTTGGCATTGGGCAGACGGGCAAAATACTTGTTGTAGGTGGTTTCATCCCATTCAAAGAAATTGGTCTCATTGATGAAATTGCGCGCCACCACATAGTCCAGGCCATTGGTATATTTGGCCACTTCGTTCATCTCATCCAGCGACGCAATGGACGGTCCGACAACATGCATCAGGCCGAGGTCAAACATGCCGTCCTTGGCCGCCTGCAAGACGCCGATCCGCTCGAAAATATTCAGCGCCGTAGACAGATTGCCCGCCTTCAGATCGACCACGGTCACCTGTTCTGCAGCCGATTCCATAGTGTCGAGAATGCGCATCTGATCAGCGACATCTGAAAGGTCGATGACCGTTGCCTTGGTGGGGTAAAAACGATTGAGCGTGCCGCGCGGATTCTCCGTGTCAAAGGCGCGCACCAACACGTTATTGCGTTCCAGATAATCCAGGAGGGCGCGAGAAAGAGTGGTTTTGCCCACGCCGCCTTTATCAGCGCCCACCAAAATCATAGAATGCTTCATAAAATTGCCTTCATTAATGCAAAAAGTCTTTCCTTACTGTATCGAAAATGCGCAGCAATCACAACGCGCAAACCGCTTAACTGATTGTGGATTAATTTATTTTGGTAGGATACGGAAACCGTGGGCGACATTTGACAAATAACGTAACGTCATCTTCACTCCCATTGACCGAAGCAGAGCATCCAGTTGGAGGACAAAATGCCACAAACGCTTGCTAGATTCATATTCATTGCCGGTTTGGCGATATTGGCACTGTCGCAGCCGATAACGGCCAGTGCACAGACGATTACATTGGGCGGCGATGACCAGCAGGTTGTGCGCATTTTGCGCGGTGAGGGCTACCGCAATGTCAGGATTACCAGCCGCGGTCTGACAATTGTGCGCACCGAAGCCTGTAAGGGTACCGACAAGTATCAGGTGAAGGTCAGCATATTGGGCAAGATCACCAGCACCCGGAAAATCGGCACCTGCCCTGCGCCGCAGGCGAACAGATTTACCCGCAATGATGCCACCGATCTGCTGCAAAAGAATGGCTATCGACGCATCGAGGCGCGCCGTGAAGGACGCATCATTGTTGCCACCGCTTGCCGCAATGATCGCCGCTATCAGATCGAATTCAACCGCCGCGGCGAAGTCGCCGCCCGCCAGCGCATCGGCGAGTGCCGTCCCGAAGGTCTCAACAAGCGCCAACTCACTAATATTCTTGAGAGAAATGGCTATCGCCGGATTGAAATTGTAGACGCAGAACTGCCCCGCTATGTGGCTGAAGCTTGCCGTGAAAATGACCGGGTGAGCATCGAAATGAACCGCCGTGGCGACATTGGCTCTGAACGCCGCATCGGCCGTTGTCGTCAGCAGATCGACCCCGCCAATATCGCAAAGCTGATGCGTGACAACGGCTATACGCGTATAGAGGTGATCGACCGACGTCGGCCACCCTATATCGCCCATGGCTGCAAGAACAACGACAGGATCGAGGTGACTATCGGACGCTTCGGCCGGTTGCGCGGTGAAAATCGCATTGGCAGCTGTGCCCGCCCGATTGATCCGGCCAATCTGGTTACCCTGATGGGCAAGGAAGGCTATAACCGCGTCAAGGTTCTGCGCGGCAGCCGCACCCCTTACCTCGTTGAA
The DNA here is from genome assembly GCA_039977975.1 of Rhizobiaceae bacterium. GTDB lineage: Bacteria > Pseudomonadota > Alphaproteobacteria > Rhizobiales > Rhizobiaceae > Pseudahrensia. The sequence goes on along the minus strand of JBDWCD010000015.1, from coordinate 430,254 downwards.
GGATGTAAAGGTACCGCGCTGGTGGAACTGTTGGTCGACCGTTTTGGACGCATCACCAAGGAAGACAATGTTGGCCGCTGTGCGCCGCCGGTGACCAAGCAGAGCCTGGAAGATCGCTTTGCCAAGGATGGCTATCTCAATGTTCGTGTACGCAAGCTCTCCTCCGGTTGGAGCGCTCGTGTGTGCCGCGACGAAGTGGAGCGCCTGATCCGGGTCAACAGCTTTGGTGATACGGTGTCGGAACGTGATTCCGGCACCTGCGCTTCCAATTCGGTGCTGAATATTCTCAAGACGCTTGAGAATCGCGGTGCCAGATCAACGACGATTTTTGTCGAAGGCTGCTACCGCAACAAGAAATATCGCTGGGCCTATGACCGTCTTGGCAACCGCACCGGGCGCAAGGCCATCGGCGGCTGCTGAAGCGGCGGAGGGTGGCCCGCGGGTCACCCTGAAAGCTTTGAGTCTTCGAATGTGGTCAGGCGCTGAGGATGCGGCTGGCCAATTGCTCCACATCAGTCCGCGAGGCATCACGGGCGGTTGCCTCCAGCATGGCGATATTGGCATCGGCCACCATGTCATCGGCCAGAGCCTGTTCTGACAGCTTGTCCTTTTCCGCATTGCTGAGGCTCAGCGACTCGCCACATTGGTCGGCGATCCCGTGCAGCTTCTCGGCAATCTGCGACGTATGTTTCGCCCCGAGCAGTTCGGCCACCCGTTCGAAGGCGCGAGGGTTGCCTTCAATGGTCCATTCCATGGTTTGAGCCAGGGCAACACTCACCGCCCTGCCATGGGGAATGCCGGCCAGCGATCCCAGGGCATGGCCGATATTATGGGCCACGGCACAGCCGGTATTGGCGATCGCCAGGCCACCATAGGCTGCCGCAAGCATCATGCCGGTGCGGGCTTCGATGGAGGTGGGATTGTTGACCGCTTCCACCAGGTGAGACGCCGCTTCGACAATGCCCTTTTCCGCCAACGGATCATTGGCCTCATAGCGGTAACGGTTGGTTCGTGATTCGACGGAATGGACCAGCGCATCCAGACCGGTATAAAGCGTCCAGTAAGCCGGCAAGCCGAGGGTCAGCTCGGGATCCATCAGTGCCAGGTCCGGCTTCAATGGCTGTCCCCAGAACCAGTTCTTCACCCCGTCCGGCTGTGAAATGATCGACGTACCGGTGGTTTCGCTGCCCGTGCCTGCCGTGGTCGGCAGGGTAATCAGCGCCGTCTTTCGAAACGGCAATTGTTTCAGCGCCAGCCGATAGGGCTCGCAGCCCTCACCGCTGGCGGCAAGAGCAGCCACCACCTTGCTGGTATCCAGCGCCGAACCACCGCCCAGGCCAACCACGCAATCCACCTGATTCTCATGGGCTATGGCCGTCGCGGCATTGACCGACTTTTCCTTGGGGTCGCTTTGCAAATCATCGAACACGATCACCGAGTGCCCCTGCTCTTCCATGCTTTCGATCAATGGTTGCGAAAGACCGAGCGCCACCAGTGTCGGATCGCAGACCAGCAACACGCGGCTGTTGGCGCCGGTGACTTCGGTGACCCGCTGGCCAAGTTCTTTCGACGCACCGGGCGCCATTGTCATTGCGGGATGTTTGGTCAGGGAAAATGGGGTCATGGTCACGTTACCAGATTGAGTCGCCAGGACTTTGCGGGGCGAAATGGGGCATTTCAATCCTTCATGCGGCTTTAGGAGTCGTTTTTTCTAAACAGTTCAACCCATGTCGCTTTCCTGTTGGCTTGCGTCGTACCTCCGTCACTGCTGGCGTACCGGGATTCCACAATGGTTTGACAAGCCAGTGCCTGGTGGGAGGAATGATCATGGGCGAAATAGAAATCGCTGCAGAACCTAAGTCTTCTGGTCGCGCGGGCCGCTCCCGCGGCTCTCGCCGCACACGTGGCGGTGGCCGCGAAGGCAATACCCGGCGTGGCGGACCGGCGATCCGGCAATATCCCTGGCAGACCGTCATCAATAACGACAAGCCCATTGAACCAATCGACGCGGAAGGGGTGGCAAAAATCCACGACACCGCAATGCGCATACTCGAAGAAATCGGCATTGAATTTCTCAATCCGGAGGCGGCGGAAATCCTGCGCCAGCACGGGGCGACGGTAAACGGCGAGAATGTCCGCATGGGGCGCGACATGGTGATGGAAAAGATCGCCCTGGCGCCTTCACAATTCACCCTCACGCCGCGCAATCTCGACCGAAAAATCACAATCGGCGGCAATCACCTGGTGTTCGGCAATGTCTCCAGCCCACCAAATTGCTCCGATCTCGACACCGGACGCCGCACCGGCACCCAGGAAGATTATCGCAACTTCATGCGGCTGACCCAGTATTTCAACTGCATCCATTTTGCCGGTGGTTATCCGGTTGAGCCGATGGATATTCACCCCTCGGTGCGCCATCTCGATTGCCTCTATGACAAGCTCACCCTCACCGACAAGGTGGTTCACGCCTATTCGCTGGGCAAGGAACGGGTGGAAGATGTGATGGAGATGACCCGCATTGCCGGTGGCCTGACTCATGAGGAATTCGACGCCTCTCCGCGCATGTATACGAATATCAATTCCACCTCGCCGCTGAAGCATGATTTCCCGATGCTCGACGGCATGATGCGCCTGGCGCGGCGTGGCCAGCCAACGATTGTGACCCCGTTCACGCTGGCCGGAGCCATGGCGCCGGTGACCATGGTGGGTGCGGTCACCCAATCACTTGCCGAAGCGCTGATTGCCATCGTGTTGATCCAGTGCATCCGTCCCGGCTGTCCAACCGCCATCGGCACGTTTACCTCCAATGTCGATATGAAAACCGGCGCCCCCGCCTTTGGCACACCGGACTATGTGCGCGCCACGCAGATCACCGGTCAGATGGCCCGCTTTTACGGGTTGCCAATGCGGTCTTCCGGCGTTTGTGCGGCCAATGTGCCGGATGGCCAGTCCATGTGGGAATATATGAATTCCATGTGGGCGGTGATCACCAGCGGCACCAATGTGGTTTACCACGCCGCCGGATGGCTGGAGGGCGGTCTGTGCGCCTCGTTTGAGAAATTCGTCATGGATTGCGAAGTTCTGCAGCAGTTCCAAGCCTATCTGAACCCGATGGTGGTCGACGAATCAACACTGGCCTTCGATGCCATGAAAGAAGTGGGCTCCGGCGGTCATTTCTTCGGCATTCAGCATACTCAGGACCGCTACGAAAACGCTTTCTACAATCCCTTCCTGTCGGACTGGAACAATTACGAGAATTTTGAAGACCGTGGGTCGGTCTGGACCCATGACCGGGCCAACCAGGTGTACAAGCAGATTCTCGATGAATTCGAGCCACCGGAGCTCGACCAGGCGATTGATGAGGAACTTCAGGCCTTTGTTGCCAAGCGCAAAGAAGAAGGCGGAGCACCGACGGATTTTTAGCCATGGCCGAACTTGACCTGTCCGAGATGTTTACAGCCCTTGCAGAGCTGCTGGAAACGGGCAGCGAGGACATTGCCGCAACCGGGGCGCGTGCTCTGCGAAGACATGCCAACGCATCCTATGTCGGAGAGGTAAATATTCTCACGACAGGCGCAGAAATCTCTTCCCTGCTGACCATGCCCGCTGCCCTGCCCTGTGCTGCCACAATCGCACCGATTGTCGACCGGCTTTCCTGGCATTATTCCGGCTATGATGATGGCCGCATCAGCGCCGATGTGGCGCTGCGCATGCAGACGGTGGAGCTGATTGGCGCCGACGGTATGATTTACGATGCGACCTGCAGGGTCGGCCTGTTCGCCCAGACCGCGCAGACCAACTACATCATCCGCACCCATTCGGCTGAAGAATTGTTCGTGCAGATCGCCGGCGAGGCCGAGTGGTGCAAGGGCGACGAACCCTATGCACCGCGCCATCCCGGCGACCGCATGCATCATCAAAGCTATCAACCCCATGCCAGCCGCACCGGACAATCAGGATTGATTGCCGTTTGGGTCTGGTCGGGTGACCTGGACTATAAAAAATACAATTATGTCGGCTGCAACGCCGCAATTCCGGAGAATAATCTATGAAATCTCATGCACAGGCAGTCGTCATCGGTGGTGGCGTGGTCGGATGTTCGGTTCTGTATCACTTGACCAAGGCTGGTTGGAAAGACGTCGTTCTGCTGGAGCGCGACCAGTTGACCTGCGGCTCCACCTGGCACGCCGCCGGCGGTTTCCACACACTAAACGGCGATCCCAATGTTGCCAAACTGCAAGCCTATACGATTGATCTCTATGACGAGCTGGAAGCAATCTCCGGAGAAAAGTGCGGCCTGCATCTGACCGGTGGCGTCGCACTGGCTGAAAACAAAGACCGGTTGGAATGGCTGAAAATGAGCCATGCCCGTGGCCGCTATCTGGGCATGGAAACCGAGATCATCTCGACCGCCGAAGCCAAGGAATTGCTGCCACTTCTAGAAGAGGAATATTTCGTCGGCGCCATGTGGGACCCGGTGGAAGGTCATCTCGACCCCTATGGCACCACCAATGCCTATGCCAAATCCGCCCGTATCGGCGGCGCCGAGATCGAACTGCAATGCAAGGTGGAAGAACTCAACTGGGACGAAGCGAAATCCGTTTGGAACATCGTCACCAACAAAGGCACGATGACCGCAGATCACGTGGTCAATGCCGGTGGCCTCTGGGCCCGCGAAGTGGGCCGCATGGTGGGGGTCGAACTGCCGGTTCTGGCAATGGAACACCATTATCTGCTGACCGAAGCGATGCCGGAAGTGGCTGAAATCAACAAATCAACCGGCAAGGAAGTCCTGCACGCCATCGACTTTTCCGGCGAAATCTACATTCGCCAGGAACGCGACGGCATGCTGCTCGGCACTTATGAAAAACAGGCCACCCCATGGTCGCCAAAAGACACGCCCTGGGATTTTGCCCAGGAACTGCTGAACCCGGATCTCGACCGTATCGCACCGTCGCTGGAGGTTGGTTTCAAACACTTTCCGGCCTTTGAAAAAGCCGGCATCCGCCGCATCGTCAATGGCCCCTTCACCTTTGCTCCAGACGGCAATCCACTGGTCGGCCCGGTCCGCGGCGTGCCGAACTACTGGTCGGCCTGTGCCGTGATGGCTGGGTTCTCGCAGGGCGGCGGCGTTGGCCTTGCGCTATCTGAATGGATGGTCAATGGCGATCCGGGGCACGATATCTGGGGCATGGATGTCTCCCGCTTCGGCCCCCACATCACCCGCGACTATACCAATGCCAAGGTGCGTGAAAACTATTCCCGCCGCTTCCGCATCCGATTCCCCAATGAAGAACTGCCGGCCGCACGCCCGCATCAGACCACGCCGCTCTATGATGTCCATCTCGCCAATGGCGCGGTGATGGGGGATTCATGGGGGCTGGAAACACCGCTCTGGTATGCACCGGAAGGGGTCGAAGCCCAGGACATCTTCTCCTTCCACCGCTCCAATGACTTTGAGCATGTGAAGGCTGAAGTCCTCAACTGCCGCAATAATGTTGGTGTCACCGACATTTCCAACTTCGCCAAATATGAGATCACCGGACCCGGTGCCCGCGAATGGCTGGGCGAGGTGATGACAAATTTCATCCCCAAAACCGGCCGCCTGGCGCTGACATCGATGGTCACCCATGAAGGCAAGATCAATGGCGATTTCACCATCGCGGCCGCCGGAATCGATCAGATGGGCCCCAATAAAGGTAATGAACGGTTCCAGATGTGGGGTTCCAGCCAGGCGCAGATCTATCACATGCGTTGGTTTGAACAGCATCTGCCAGACGATGGCTCGGTGCAGATCCGCAATATCAACCTGGCCATGCTGGGCCTTTCCATTGCCGGCCCAAATGCCCAAAAAGTGCTGGCCAAGCTGACCGACGAGGATGTCTCCAACGAGGCGTTCAAATTCATGGACTACCGCGAGACGGTCATCGCCAGCGTGCCCGCCAAGGTCAACCGCATCTCCTATTCCGGCGATCTGGGCTATGAAATCTGGGTTGACGCAGAATTCGTCCGCCGTCTCCATGATGGCATCATGGCAGCAGGCGAAGAATTTGCCATAAAACCCTTCGGCATGCGCGCCCTACTGACCATGCGGCTCGAAAAACATTTCGGCACCTGGTTCCGCGAATTCCGCCCGATCTATACCCCGTGGGAAGCCGGACTTGACCGTTTCGTGTCGAAGAAAAAGAATACCTTCATTGGACGCGACGGGGTGTTTGCCCATGCGGAAAATCCGCCACTGACCCGCATTTGCATGAACGTCACCGGCGCCACCGACGCCGACTGCATTGGCGACGAGCCGATCTTCCTGGGAGACAGTGACGAAGTCATCGGCTGGGTCACATCGGGAGGCTACGGCCACTATGTCGACCAGTCACTGGCCACCGGCTACATCCCGACCGATCGCCTTGACGAAGCGAAGGAACAGGGCCTGAAGGTCGAAATCATCGGCGACATGTGCACCGCCAAAATTCAGGATGAACCGCCCTTTGACCCCGAAGGAAAGCGCATGCGGGGAGATTTTGGCTAACACCGGACGACGCTTCTGAAAGACTGCGCAAGAAAAGCTTGGCAAGCCCCTGATCGGACTCAACAATAGGGAGTTGAAATCAGGCGGCTGCCAGGGCCATTTTTCGGCGTTGACGGAAGGACACCAACATTTTGCGCTCCTCATCCCACAGGGTGAGCGGCACACATCTGATGCTTTCCCAAAGGGTCAGCCGTCCGATATCTTTCAATTCTGGATAGTCGCGCACCACCTTCGGCAGGACGTGAAACGGTATCTGGCTGGATATGTGGTGCACGTGGTGGATGCCGATATTGCCGGTCAACCACATTAATGGTTGCGGCAGATCATAATAGGATGAGCCATGCAGAGCGGCATGTTCGCGCTGCCAGTCGGTATCCTCCTGCCAAAGCGTTTCATCGAATTGATGCTGCACATAAAACAGCCACACGCCAACCGTTGCCGCCAGAATTGTGACCGGCAACTGGACCATCAAAAAGGCCTGCCAGCCCATCCACCAGATCATCAGCAACGCGTAGACGGCAATGCCGATATTAGTTGAATGGGTGCTCAAAAACGGCATCAGGTTCTTGGTCTTGCCGGTCGGCCAGCGATGGCGCAGCAGGAATTGCCAGCTTGGCCCGATGACGAATAACACGATTGGGTGGCGATACAGCCAGTATTGGAATTTGCGCGGTTTGCTCAGCGCCATATATTCGGCCACCGTCAGCGTATTGATATCGCCAAAACCGCGGCGCGCGAGGTTGCCCGATCCGGCGTGATGCAGCGCATGTTCGCGCCGCCAGTCGTCATAGGGGGTGACTGTCAACACGCCAATACAGCGGCCAAGCCAGTCGTTGAATCGCTTGGAGCGCAGAAAGGCCCCGTGGCCGCAATCATGTTGTATGGCAAACAGCCGCACCAACATGGCCGATGTCGGCAGTGCCAGAAGCAGCGTCAGCCAATAGCCGACGGATAGTGACCACCACATGGCAGCATAGAGGGCCACATAGGGCACGAGGGTAATGGACAGTTCGACATAGGCACGCAAATCGCTTGTCGCACGATAGGCCGCCAGCCGGTGGCCCCATTGTATATCACTGGTCAAGAGTCGCACATCTCCCCTAGGCCGATTCCATGCCGGCTCATATTCTGAAATGAGGCCTAGCACAGTTAATCTGAAAAGGGGCGTGCCAATTAGATTAAATTTTCGACATCACAAGGCTTTTATCGATGGGGCGATTTGAATCGCCCCATCTAGGTCAAAATGGCCGATTCAGGGACTATTCATCCACATAATCTTCCATCGGTGGACAGGTGCAGACCAGGTTGCGATCGCCAAATACATTGTCGATACGATTGACCGGAACCCAGTACTTGTCGGCGCGGAATGATCCAGCCGGATAGCAAGCCTGTTCACGGCTATAGGGCCGGTCCCAGTCGCCGATCAGATCGGCCACCGTATGGGGGGCGCGTTTCAGCGGGTTGTTTTCCGCGTCAATGCGCTCCTCCTCGATATCGCGGGCTTCTTCGCGGATCGACAACATGGCTTCGCAGAACCGGTCCAGTTCGGCCTTTGGTTCACTCTCCGTCGGCTCGATCATCAAGGTTCCAGCCACCGGCCAGCTCATCGTCGGCGCGTGGAAACCGCTGTCCATCAACCGCTTGGCGACATCGTCGACACTGACACCGGCACTGTCTGCCAGCGGGCGTGTGTCGAGAATACACTCATGGGCCACGAGACCAGATTGCGATGTGTAGAGGATGTCATAGGCCGACTTCAGCCGCGCGGCGATGTAATTGGCGTTCAATATGGCGACCTTGGTTGCCTGGGTCAGTCCGCCGCCGCCCATCAGCAGCACATAGGCCCAGCTGACCGGCAAGATCGAGGGCGAGCCGAAGGGTGCGGCTGATACAGGACCGACGGCAGAACCATATTCCGGGTGGCCCGGTAGATGATCGGCCAGATGCGCCTTGACGCCGATCGGACCCATGCCGGGACCGCCACCGCCATGGGGAATGCAGAAGGTTTTGTGGAGATTGAGGTGACTGACATCGCCTCCGACATCGCCGGGTCGGGCGAGCCCCACCATAGCGTTCATATTGGCGCCATCGATATAGACCTGGCCGCCGTGATCATGGGTGATCTGGCAGACCTCCTGCACGGTTTCTTCAAACACCCCATGGGTCGACGGATAGGTGATCATGCAGGCCGCCAGATCGGCGGAATATTTCTCGGCCTTTTCGCGGAAATCAGCAACGTCGATATTGCCGTGCTCATCCGACTGCACCGCAACCACCTTGTAACCGACCATCTGTGCAGAGGCCGGGTTGGTGCCATGGGCCGAGGTTGGAATCAGGCAGATATTGCGGTGCCCTTCTCCCCGAGCTGCATGGTAACCGCGAATTGCCAGCAAGCCGGCATATTCGCCCTGGGCGCCGGAATTTGGCTGTTGCGAGATCGCGTCGTAACCGGTGATCTCACAGAGCTTGTCGTTCAGATCGCCGATCATCTCGTGATAACCCCTGGCCTGATCCACCGGCACGAAGGGGTGCAGCTCGGCGAATTCCGGCCAGGTAACCGGAATCATCTCGACCGTTGCATTCAGCTTCATTGTGCAGGAACCAAGCGGGATCATCGCCCTGTCCAGCGCCAGATCGCGATCAGCGAGACGACGCATGTAACGCGTGATCTCAGCCTCGGCCCTGTTAAGGTGAAAAATCGGGTGGGTCATGTATTCGCTTTCGCGCAGCGCATGTTTGGGCAGGCGGTACTCGCGATTGGCTTCGCTGTCGTCTTTTTGATCGATGCCAAAGGCACCCCAGACGGCTTCAATGGTTTCGGGCCGGGTCTGTTCGTCCAGCGAGATGCCAACTTTGCTGTCCCCCACCTTGCGCAGGTTGATGCCGCGGGCAACAGCCGCTTCCATTACGTTTTTCTGCAAATGGCCTACCTCGACGGTGATAGTGTCGAAAAACACCACCGGCTCCACCGTGAATCCGTGCTCTTCCAGCCCCTTGGCCAAACGTGAGGTTTTTCGATGCACCGATTGGGCGATTGCCTTGATACCGTCGGGCCCATGATAGACCGCATACATGGACGCCATCACCGCCAGAAGCGCCTGCGCGGTGCAGACATTGGAATTGGCTTTCTCACGACGGATATGCTGTTCGCGGGTCTGCAACGACAGGCGGTAGGCTTTTTTGCCTCGGCTATCGATCGACACGCCGATGATCCGGCCAGGCATGCCGCGCTTATAGGCGTCCTTACAGGACATATAGGCCGCGTGAGGGCCACCATATCCCATCGGCACGCCAAAGCGCTGGGTCGAGCCAATGGCGATATCGGCTCCCATCTCGCCCGGTGATTTGAGCAGCGCCAGCGCCAGCGGATCGGCCGATACAATGGCAAGCGCCTTGTTTTCGTGCAGGCTGGTGATGATTTCGGAGAAGTCACGCACATGGCCATAGGTGCCCGGATACTGGAAGATCGCCCCAAACACGGAAGCGGCGTCCAGATCATCAGGATTGCCGACCACAACTTCGATATCCAGCGGTTCAGCCCGGGTCTTGATCACCGCAATATTCTGCGGGTGGCAATTCTCATCAACGAAAAAGGTAGTGGCCTTGGATTTCGAAGACCGCTTCGCCATGGTCATCGCTTCTGCCGCGGCAGTCGCTTCATCAAGCAGCGAGGCATTGGCAATGTCGAGCCCGGTCAGGTCGCTGACCATGGTCTGAAAGTTCAACAAAGCCTCAAGCCGGCCCTGGCTGATCTCCGGCTGGTAGGGCGTGTAGGCCGTGTACCATGCCGGGTTCTCCAGGATGTTGCGCAGGATCGGTGCCGGGGTGGTGGTCCCATGATAGCCCTGACCAATAAGCGAGGTGAGAACCGTATTCTTATTGGCAACCTGGCGAATGTGGAAAAGTGCGTCGCGCTCCGACAGGCCGGGCCCGCCCCAGTCGAGTGGTTCCTTCTGGCGGATTGCCGCCGGAACGGTTGCATCGATCAGATCGTCGAGCGTGTCGAAGCCCACGACCTTCAGCATTTCATCCATTTCCGAAGGGGATGGACCGATATGCCGGCGATTGGCAAAGTCATACGCCTGATAAGTTGTCAATTCGAATGCCATGGTGCTGCCCTTAACTGATCAGTGCCTGATAGCCATCGGCATCAAGCAGGTCGTCCAACTGGCTGGGATCGCTGAGTTTCATTTTATAAAGCCAGCCATCGCCCTCAGCGCCCGCATTGACCAGCGCCGCATCATCGTTGAGCTTTTCATTGACTTCGACAATTGTGCCGGAGGCTGGTGCGTAGACGTCGGAAGCGGCCTTCACCGATTCAACCACTACGCCATCATCCCCCTGCTCCAGCTCTGTGCCGACATCGGGAAGGTCAACAAACACCAGATCGCCGAGCTGTTCCTGGGCGTGATTGGTGATGCCAACCGTTGCCACGTCTCCCTCAACGTTCAGCCATTCATGCTCGTCGGTGTAATAAATCTTGCTCATTGGTGCTTCTCCTTAGCGTTTGTAATTATGGGGTACGAAAGGCGGCTTGACCCGCGTCATCGGAATTTTCTTGCCGCGCATATCGGCAAATATCGGGGCATCGGCAGCGTCAACATTGACCAGCGCCATCGCCATGGGACCTTCCAGGCTGGGGCCGAAGCCACCGGATGTGACCGTGCCAATTTCGTTGCCCGCTTCGTCCACAAGAACTGTTTCGCCACGCACGGGCCGGCCTTCCGGCAACAAGCCAATACGCATGCGACGGCGCCCTTCGGCGATCTTGGCGGCTAATGCATCATTGCCGATAAATGCCCCTTCCTCGCCGCGCAGATCCTTGGGAATCGCCCAGAGCAGACCGGCCTCATGGGGGGTGATTTCCTCGCTGAGATCCTGTCCGTAGAGCGGCAGGCCTGCCTCCAGCCGCAGGGAGTCACGGGCACCAAGCCCGATCCACTCAACCCGCACATCACCCGTCAGCTTGTTGGCGAAAGCCACGCCATCGCCTTCAGGCATGGCAATCTCAAACCCGTCTTCACCGGTGTAACCGGTGCGCGAAATGAACCAACCATCGGTCGGCTCCTGTGCAGTCATGAAATCCATCTCGGTGACGGCGAAATGATCACTGAGCACTGCTTCTGCTGCCGGTCCCTGCAGGGCCAGGAAAGCACGGGGAAGAATATCAACGGAGACATCGAAATTACCGGCAGTATCCTGGACATGGGCCACATCCTTTTCCGCACAACCCGCATTGGCGACAATCAGATAGCGGTCATCTGCCAGCCGGGTGACAATCAGATCATCAATAATTCCCGCCTGGGCGTTGAGCATAAATGTATAGCGCGCCTGTCCCACACCCTGCTGGTCTGCATGATAGGGACACAGGGTGGCGATCAGCGCTGCGGCCTGCGGGCCGGACACCGAGACATGGACCATGTGGGAAATATCGAACAGACCGGCCTGCAGGCGGGTGTGTTCGTGTTCTTTCTTCACGCCAAGCGGGTAAAATAACGGCATATCAAAACCGGCAAAGGCGCCCATTTTGGCACCGGCATCAATATGGGTTTGGTAAAATGGCGTATGCTTCAAAACAGGCTCCTGACAGTCAAAGGCACATGCCCGCTTATGCGGGATGCCCCCTCTGTCCTTGGCCTGAGAGACTCGTTGCAGAAGCCTGGGCTCCTGAACTTACACCGTCGGCGCAGGCCTGTGGGCCTGACTTTCCAGAGTGCTTTGGATCCTGCGATCCACAATCAGCGGTCCTTTTGCCTGAGAGATTATGGGTGTTTTCACCTTCGGCGGCGGCCCCTTGCGGTGCCACGCTCTCCCACTGACTGTCTGGCCTTCGCCAGCTAGCGCGCAAACGCTAGACTAATTCATTTGCCGTGTCACCCCAGAAATTCGCCCAGAAATGCGCCATGTGATGTGACGCTTTTTCAACAGCGAAACGCCCCAATCCCCCACAAAATTGTGCCAACACCGGGAGAGCAATCATGAACATTCAGTCAGGCTTTGGTCGCCACAAGCGCAAGATACAACCCTTCGTGCTGCCCGAACATCCCGGTTCCGATGCAGGCTATGAAGCACTGGAGGCCTATGCCCGCGCCAAGGCGGCGTCGATGAATCAACATCTCATCGGATATGGCGAACTGGCTGAAAAGGAATGGAAATCTGCCGGCATTGCTGATCCCGATCTCGACGCGATGCGGCGCTACCGGTTGGAGCGGCTGCGCGATCAACTGCGTAAACATGATCTTGCCGGCATCCATCTCTACGACCCGCTGAACATCCGCTACGCCACCGATTGCACCAACATGCAATTGTGGACCACCCACAATCCGGCCCGCAGCGCCTTCATCGCCACCGACGGGCCGGTCATCCTGTTTGAGTTTCACAATTGTGAACATCTTTCCGATCACACCGGTGTGGTGGATGAGATACGCGGCTGCACCTCCTGGTTCTATTTTGAGGGCGGTGGTCGCAGCCAGGAATTTGCCGACAAATGGGCCAATGAAATTGCCGACCTTCTGCGCCAGCACGGCGGCGGCAATTTGCGCTGTGCCTTCGATCAGATCGACCCCCACGGCATTGCGCCGCTCCAGAAGGCCGGTGTCGAAGTGGTCTATGGCGAAGAAATGATGGAGGAAGCCCGCAAGGTCAAATCTGCTGACGAGATCCTTTGCATGCGCCGCGCCATTGTCACCTGCGAGGTGGCGATGGCCGAAATGGAAAGCGCCCTTGTTCCGGGCATGACGGAAAATGACCTCTGGGCGGTGCTGCATGCAGAAAACATCCGCCGCGGCGGCGAATGGATCGAAACCCGCCTGCTCTCCTCCGGTCCGCGCACCAATCCCTGGTTTCAGGAATCCTCCTCCCGGGTCATCGAAGACGGCGACATCGTCGCCTTCGACACCGATCTTGTCGGCCCCTACGGTTTTTGCTGCGACATCTCCCGCACCTGGCTGGCCGGCGATGGTCAGCCAACCAACGAACAGCGCTGGCTTTATCAGACCGCAGCAGAACAGATGAGAGCCAATTTCGAAATGCTCGGCCCGGGCGTCACCTTCCGTGACCTGTCGACCAAATCGAAGGAACTCCCGCCCGACTGCATGCCAACCCGTTACGGCGTGCTCTATCACGGGGTCGGCCTGTGCGACGAATATCCCGCAATCCGCTATTCCCTCGACTGGGAACACCACGGCTATGACGGTGAACTCGAACCGGGAATGTGCATCTGTGTGGAGAGCTATGTCGGTCGTCACGGTGGCGGTGAGGGAATCAAGCTTGAAGATCAGTGCCTGATCACCGAGACCGGTTACGAATTGCTGTCCACCTACCCCTATGACAAACGACTGATGGGCGAAGCCTGAGCGGCGGCGGGCGGAGACGGCGAGTTGAGACGGCGAGCGGCGACGGCGAGCAGCGGCGGCGGCGAGCGGCATCAGGCAAGCGCGCTTGCCACCAGAGGCTTTGCCTGAACATTCAACGGAAGCGAGAGAGACGAAATCGCCGCGCGGTTATCCTCCCGCCCGCGCGGCGTCGTCGATAGAGCCGGAGCCCCAGACGACCGGACGGCTCCCTCGAGCTTCCGGAATGGTGGGGAAATTTGCACGGAATCCAATTCGTTGCAATGCCTCAATGCCCCGTATTTATACTAAAGTGATTTAATCGATTTATAAGCCGCCGCATCCAGCTGCGTGAGGCCACTCACCCGCAACGTCCCATTGTGTGACGAAGTCGCCATCTCTCCAATCGCTTCCGACAAGGCGGATTTCATCTTTTGCAACTGATCAACAGGCCAGTGGCGATTGGTGATATAGGGCAGCCCGGGCAGCGATGGAGTCCACTGCAGCACCCGCAAACCAGCTGCCTGCTGCGGCTGAAAAGTGCGGAACAGATGCCAGCACATTGCATCAACCGCGGCAATGTCAGCGCGCCCATCGGCGACCATCGTGGCCGAATATCGATGGCCACCGCTTTTGACAAGATCAGCAAACCAGTCTTCCAGTCGACCAACCAAAGGCGTCATGCAGCGATAACCAGACAGGGAATTGGCACTGTTGAAAGCAAAGCGCGCCTCACGGCAATCATCCAGGGTGTCCGCCTGGAAGTCATCGCGAACAATCACCGCGCTGCTGTAGTTGGGTCCCTGCCAGCCATCAATGTCGAAATGCGGTGTGCCGATCAGTTCCACCTGCCCTTCCAGGCGGGTGATGAACGGATATCCGCAGGTCTGGCTGAACAGCAGATCGGGCTCCAGCCAGCCCTCGGTTTCATCTTCAACGTGTTTCAACGCATCAGGCGCGTTGAAGCCGGCTTCGGAAAAATGCTTTTGCAGAACCTGCCAGAAACCATCCGTGTCGGCCCGCACTTCCGGCCAGTCATACATGGGCAGAGTGGCAATCACTCTGATCTGGCTTCTTCACGATGCATGAAGGGATGGTCGACCGGTTGTTTCACCCGAAAGGCAAAGCGCCGAAGAATTTCCCCATAGCCGTTGAACAAAGTGTGCTCATTGGCCGCCAGGAACAGTTCCCGGCGCTCCCGATAAAGCCCCGGTAGATCATACCAGGCGACGCCGGGATTGGCGTGGTGCACGATATGCAGATTGTTGTTCAGGAACAGCAGCGCAAAGATCGGATGGGCTTCTACAATCGCCGAGCGGGCGCCGACATTTTCCGCCGCCTGATGTTCGGCGTAGGAACGCAGTGAGGTCAGCGACAGGGCCGGATAGGCGATGAACAGCGCGTAGGCCCAGAGCGGCATGGCAAACAGGTGAATGATGATCATGGCCAACGCCACCAGGCCAACAACATGTAGCAGCCAGGCCAGCCGAACCCCCTTCTCTCCGGCGACGACACGCTTCAACTCTGTACGGGTAAAACCGTATAACGTCAGCAACGGACCAACCGTCAACCGTCCGGCCAGCGTGTTGTTGACCAGAAACAGGCGCCTCATGATCGGGCGCATCGCGGTATATTGGCACAAGGGCCAGAAATAACTCTCCGGGTCCTCGTAGGGATCGGTCAGATTAAGATCATTGTGGTGCTTCAGATGCAGATCACGATAGCGGCGATAGGGAAAAACGGCACCAAGCGGCAGGCTGACCAGCAACTCGTTGAGCCACAGATAGGGCGTTGGATGCTCATGGATCACCTCATGCTGCAGTGACGTGTGAAATGCTGCCAGAAACGGCATCAGCAAAAGCCCCGCAAACCACCAGGAAGTCTGCCACAACAGCCCTCCGGCAATCCATAATGCGTAACACGACACCATCAGCCCCAGCGTCGGCCATTCAATCTTTCTGTTCATCCCCGTTTTCTTCTGTTTGTCACTATCCCGTGATTTTCACACTCTGCCGAAATTTGAAGTCGCGCAAGAATTTTTTTGCATACCTATGCAATGATTGCCATCAAATTCCCAATCATATAAAGAATTCCTTATATCTATATCTGGAGCCTGATGAACATGGCCGGGAAACTAAAATCTCTGATCGAAGAAAAAGGTGTGCTGCTTGCCGATGGCGCAACGGGAACCAATTTCTTCAATATGGGCCTGTTGTCCGGCGATGCGCCGGAATTGTGGAATGAGGACGCACCGGAAAAGGTCAAGGCGCTGCACCAGAGCTTTGTTGATGCTGGTTCCGACATCATCTTGACCAACACATTTGGTGGCAACCGTCACCGTCTGAAACTGCACGATGCCCAGGACCGGTCCCGCGAGCTCAATTTCAAAGCCGCCAAACTGGCCCACGAAGTTGCCGATTCCGCCGACAAGACTGTCTTGGTTGCCGGCTCGGTCGGCCCGACCGGCGAATTATTTGAGCCTCTGGGCGAACTCACCCACGACGCAGCAGTAGCTTCCTTTACCGAGCAGATGGAAGGGCTGAAAGAAGGTGGCGCCGACGTTTTGTGGATTGAAACCATGTCGGCCCGAGAAGAAATCCTGGCCGCTGCGGAGGCCGCCAATGCGGTGGGCCTTGAGTATATCTTCACCGCCAGTTTCGACACGGCCGGGCGCACCATGATGGGCATTGCCCCGTCGGAACTCGGCGCGCTGGCCAATGAAATGCCTTCGCCACCCACTGCCGTCGGCGCCAATTGCGGCGTTGGCGCAACAGACCTGTTGTTCTCGGTGCTCGATATGACCGAAAATGGCCCGACAGCCGAAGGCGGCAATATAGCTGTCATCGCCAAGGCCAATTGCGGTGTGCCGCGGGTCAGCGGCGATGAAGTTGTCTATACCGGCACGCCGGAACTGATGGGCAAATATGCCAGACTGGCAATTGATGCCGGCGCCAAAATCATCGGCGGCTGCTGCGGCACGTCCGCAGACCACCTCGTCGCCATGCGCAGTGCTATTGATGCCCATACAAAGGGCCAGCGCCCGGCATTGGACAGTGTCGTTGCAGCAACCGGAGAGCTGGTCAACCAGATCGCCGCGGCCAGATCTGCCGATGAACAAACCGCCCGCAGTGGGCGGCGGCGAGGACGGCGACGCTAAACCGGCGGCGACGGCGGTGGCGGCGATAGGCATTTGCTGGCATTGTAAGGTTGAAGGTGTAGGGTGACGTTGGCCTGGGTCAACAATGGGGAACACCAAAATCTTCCGAATTTTCCAGAAATCCGATTCTGTGAATGCCTCCCCCAGCGCTGACAATCAGTTTGTCGTCGAGGCGCTGGAAAGCAACAGACGCGAAGGGTTGCGCCACACGATCCAGGCAAGAACGCTCATTCTGGTCATTCTCGCCCTGCTCTTTGTTACGCGCATCCCCTGGCCGGAATCCGGCTATTACCTGATATTCATTGGTGCCTTCGCTCTTGTTGGATGGGGCCAGTTGGCATTTGCCCGTGCCAACTACCCTAAAATGGCCCTGATCGCCCTGATGCTGGATGCGGTAATTCTCACCTATATGCTGTTTGCTCCCAATCCCTGGACCGACCCGCAATGGCCTTCCGCCACGATCTACAAATTCAACGGCTGGCGTTATTTATTTGTTTTTCTGGCGGCCGCCACGATTGGACATTCCTGGCGCATAATATTGGCGTTTGGGGCGTGGATGGCACTCGTCTGGCTGGTCACGGCCGGAATCGTCTCCATATATGGCACCGAATTTCCACAAATCACCCGGCAGCTTGCCGAGGTTTTTGACGGCGGTTCACTGGCACGGATACTGGATCCAAACAGGGTCTTTTGGTCGGCCAGGATAGCCGATGCCGTGGCACTGGTGCTCGTCGCCGCGATTCTCGCCATAAGCGCCTGGCGGCGCAATCAGCTGGTCCTTGCCCAGGCCGAACTGTCTCGCCAGCGGTCAAACCTGTCCAGGCATTTTGCCCCCAACATGATTGAGATGATGGCGACCCGCGACAATCCATTCGGCGAAATACGGTCTCAGGAAGTTGTTATCCTTTTTGCCGATATTGTCGGTTTCACCGCCTTTGCCGAACGCAATGAACCGAAAAAGACAATCGAGTTGCTGGGTCGGTTTCACGAGCAAATGGAAAGAATAATCTTCAGTCATGAGGGCACGCTCGACAAATTCCTCGGCGATGGCGTGATGGCAAGTTTCGGAACGCCACTAACGCGAGATGATGATTCCGACCGCGCTTTGAGATGCATCGAAGAAATGGTCAACGTGGACCTGCCCGATGACTTGTCGGTATCTGTTGGTGCACATCGCGGAACCGTTGTTCTCGGCGATGTGGGTTCAAAGCGGCGGCTGGAATTTGCAACCATCGGCGATACCGTCAATGTGGCGGCACGGCTTGAAGCATCCACACGAGCGGCCGGCGTAAGAGCGTTGGTGAGCGACGCCTTGGTTCAGGATGCTTCCACAACGGGAGGCTTTGAGCATTCGGGCATGCAGAAACTGAGGGGAAGAAAAGAAGCCATAGACGTTTGGCATCTGGTCTAGCACCTTTTATTGCGCCGCACATACGCTGCTGGGCGGTGACCGCCAATCAGTATGATCGGCGGTCATCCATTGTCGTAGTTCGGGTTATTTCAGTGACGCGATGAAGGCATCCACATCGGTCAGGGAAATGAAACTCAATTCCTTGGCGCCGGCATCTGAGAAGCCCCAGGTAACCGCCGGAGCAGACACATCGCCATTGGCGTCGAAACGCACATTGCCGGTCGCCCCCTGGTAGTAGACGGAACCACCACCAGCGAGCACTTCTTTGGCCTTTTTGAAGCCAGCCGCATCGGCGGTGATCGGCGTGCCAGCGGAATCGGTGACCTTTGAAACCATGCTGGCGATCTTGGCGCCGTCGGCACCTTTGCCAGCCGCTTCCATCGCCAACAGGGCAATCATTGTCGCGTCATAGCTGTTGGCCAGACCGGGACCGCTCGGCGCCTTGCCAAAATGGGCCGTATACTGGTCGACAAAGGCGGAAGCCGAATTGCTGCGTGGTGAAGCCGTGTCAGTGCCAATTGCCTTGCCCAGATATTGCAGGCCGACATTGTCGCGGAACTCGTCTGACTTCAGCGAATTGGCAACAATCATGTTCTGCGAACCACCCAGTGACAGCCATTCGCGCACGGCAGCAGTGCCCTCTTTTGGATAGAGCGCCATATAAAGCGCCTCCGGCTGGCCTTTCAGTGCTTCGGTGACTTCAGCCCGGTAGGAGGCCTGTCCGTCATTCAGCGCAACGGAAGCCGTGACCTTGATGCCGAGAGCTTCAAAATCGCTGGCAATCAGCTTGCCGATATCCTGTCCCCAGTCATCGTTCTTGTACATGATGGCAACGGACTTGTAGCCCTGGTCACGTGCCACCATGGCACCAACGGCTGCCTGCACACCACTTGTGGCAAAGGTACGGAACCAAAGTCCCTTGGCCTTGCCTTCCTTGGCCAGACCGGTAAAGGCCGTTGACGAGGAGCAGCAGGACATCTGCATGACGCCGGCAGGCACAGTTACCGAAGTCAGAATAGGCATTGATACGCCACTGGACACGGCGCCGAGCAGAACCTGTACGCCATCCAGATCGACCAGCGCCTTGGCAGCATCAACGCCAACCTTTGGATCCACCTGGCTGTCGCGCAGCACCATTTCGATCTTACAACCGCCAACACCGCCGGCTTCGTTAACCAGATCAACGACATATTGCGCAGTGGCGGCAATGGGTTTTCCCCAATCCACAGATGTTGGCAAAACAGCGCCGACTTTGGTTGTGCAGTCCTGCGCCATGGCGGCGCTGCCGTAGGTGGCGAGCCCGGTC
The DNA here is from genome assembly GCA_039977975.1 of Rhizobiaceae bacterium. Lineage (GTDB taxonomy): Bacteria > Pseudomonadota > Alphaproteobacteria > Rhizobiales > Rhizobiaceae > Pseudahrensia. The sequence goes on along the minus strand of JBDWCD010000015.1, from coordinate 410,520 downwards.
ACCAGCCCCAAGGCCAGTGCTGCGTGTTTTGCTTGTTTCTTCATGGAGTTACTCCCTGTTAATTTCACTTTTCGGCCGCCCCGACTGGGAGACAACCAGTTTTTCCGGAAACAGTCCCTGTGGTCGCCACAGCAACATTCCGACAATCACCAGGCCGATCAGGATAAACTGAATCGAGCCCGTATAGAGCTGCATTTCCAACGGTGCGAAGCGCGAAAGCCCCCAACCACTGGCCGTCCAGGCCGCCCAGATGAGAAAGGCGCCCGCAACGGCCCCCCTGTTGTTGCCCGCTCCCCCCACGATGAGCATTGCCCAAATCTGAAAGGTGAGAATGGGCAATACATCCTGCGGAGAGATAAAAGCGTAAAAAGTGGCGTAGAGTCCACCTGACAGGCCAATAATTACCGATCCGATGATCAGCGAGGTCAGGCGGATTCTGGCCGAGTCCTTGCCCAGAGAGCGGGCCGCCGTCTCGTCTTCTCGAATGGCGCGCAACAGCCGCCCGAAGGGCGAGCGGATCAACACTTCGAGAAATTTGTAGGTCGCTATCAGGAGAACCAAAACGAAAACCAGAAAACACGCATTATAGATAAAACCGTCCCCGAGCCAGGCATGCAATGGGCGTTCAAACCCGCGCAGACCCTGTGCCCCACCCGCCAGGCCTTCGGCATTGCGCATCAGGTTTTCAAAGGCGACGGCAACGCCAAATGTGGAGATGGCCAGATAATCGTGCCGCAGCCGGATCGTCAATAGTCCAACAATCCAGGCCATCAGCCCGGCGGCGGCCATGCCCCCCAGCAGAGCCAGGGGATAGAACAATTCATAGCCCCCCAGATGGCCAGCCTGCGATGTGCCACCCAGAATAAGTGTTCCATAGGCACCGGCGCCGAAAAAGGCGACGACACCACCATTAAACAGGCCTGAATTGCCCCATTGCAGGTTCAGCCCAAGCACGGCAATCGACAGTATCGCGGCGACAGTGGAGAAAAACACCAAATAGGAGATCAGGCCAATCAATGCCGCTCCTCCCCAAACAGGCCGGTGGGCCGCAGGATCAGCACGACAATGATGATCAGGAATGGCATGGCCGGGCTGTAACCCGAAGGCAGGATCAACAGCGCCAGGTTGGATGCAATGCCAACGAGGAAACCACCCAAAGCCGCGCCATAAATACTGCCGATGCCGCCGACAATGGTGGCGGCAAAGATGGGCAGCAGCAGGTCCCGGCCGAGCACCGGATTTACCTGATTGGTCAGACCATAAAAGACGCCTGCCGCCGCCGCCAGACCACCGCCGATGATCCAGATCAGGGTGATCATCCGGATCAGGCTGATGCCTGAAACCTGCGCCAGTTCAGGATTTTCCGCCACCGCTCGCAGCGAGTAGCCAAATGTCGTGCGCGACAGCACAAGATGAAATACGAACATGATGATCAGCGCTGCAACCAGTGAGAAAATCTGGTCCGGTTTGACCAGCAAAAACGGATCCTGGCTCAACACGACAGCAAAGACGATATCCTTGGAATAGAGCTGGACCTGCAGACCGAACATCAGGCCCAGCACGTTGCGAATGATCATGGCGACGCCGAATGAGGCGAACACCATCGACAATTCACCCCCCTTGGCCCGCACGCGGCGGAACACCAGGCGGTCGATCAAAATCGCCGATCCACCGGTGATGCCCATGGATATGACGATGGCAAGCGCCAGCGCCCAGGTCAGGCTCAGCGGCCCGATGGCGGCAGCGAGGGGTGCATAGATGGCCTTAAAAACCCCGTCGAACACAAGCGCACAATAGGCGCCGATGGACAACAGTTCCGCGTGGGAGAAATTGGCAAAGCGCAGCATGTGCATCGCCATCGTCAACCCGATTGCCCCCAGCGACAGGATAGAGCCCACAAGTATGCCATCGACGAGGTGCTGAATCATGATGTCGTCGCCGTCGCCGCCGTCGTCGTCGCCGCCGCGGTCGCCGCTATCCGTTTGCCGCCGAGATAAATCTGCGCCACCACCGGGTCGCTGAGCAGGTCCTGCGCCGGACCATCCACCTGGTTGCGGCCATCGGCAAGTATATAGCAGTGGTCAGCGAGCCGCAGGGCTTGTTTGACATTCTGTTCCACCAAAATGATCGTCACCCCCTGCTCCGTGAGTTTGCGGGCATGTTCCAGCACTTCCTGGGCGGCCTTGGGAGACAGGCCGGCGGAGGGTTCGTCCATCAAGATGACCGATGGTTTGACCGCCAGGGCCATGGCAACGGCGAGAAACTGACGTTGTCCGCCCGACAGGGCGCCAGCCTTTTGATGCTGTTTTTCAGCCAGGGGCGGGAATTGTTCAAACAGCGCCGCAAGTCGCGCAGCGCGCTCCGCACCGGCATTGCGCAGTAGCAGTTCAAGATTTTGCCGGATCGTCAGGCTGCGAAAGATATTGTTGGACTGGGGCACATAGGCAATACCCATTGCCCCCATCTGGTCCGGCTGCGGGTTGGTGATGTCCGATCCGTTCAAGGTGACCCTGCCGGAAGATACTTTAACCAGCCCGGCGATCGCCTTGATAAGGGTCGACTTGCCAGCTCCGTTGGGGCCGATAATAACGGTGACCTTGGCCGTTTCAGCCTTCAGCGACACATCTTTGAGGATCGGCAGTTCCGGGACATATCCGGCAACGATATCGCGGGCTTCGATTGCAAATTTACTCATCGATCTGCGCCCCCAGATAAGCATCCAGAAGGATCGGATTTTCCTGCGCTTCCTGCGGTGTGCCCTGAAACACCACCTTGCCTTCGGCCAGAGCAATAACCGGATCGCAATGCTGCATGACAAAATCCATGTCGTGTTCGATGATGACGAAGGTCTTGCCGCGCCGGTTCAGTTCCTCGATTTTTTCAATCAACACGCCGGTCAGTGTGGGGTTGACGCCCGCAGCCGGTTCATCCAGCAAGATTAGATCCGGATCGCCCATCAACACCCGCGCCAGTTCCAGCAGTTTCATCTGGCCACCGGATATCTGTCCCGCAGCATGGTCGGCCAGTTGGTCGAGAGTAACGAATTGAAGCACTTCCATCGCCTTGTCGCGAATTGCCACTTCCTGCTGCGCGACCTTGTCAGCGTGCAGCAGGGGACCGAACCAGCGCTCGCCCAATTGGGCCAATGGTGCGAGCATGACGTTTTCCAGCACGCTCATTTTGGCAAATGGACGCGGGATCTGGAAGGTTCGACCCAGCCCCTGGCCAAACAGGGCATTGGGTGACAGGCGGGTGATATCGCGGCCGTTCAATTCTACCCTGCCAGCTGTCGGTGCCAGCATGCCCGTCAGCACATTGAACAGGGTTGTCTTGCCAGCGCCGTTGGGGCCGATCAGACCGGTGATTGAGCCGCGTTGAATGTCGACTGAAACGCTGTCCACCGCCCGAAATGCGTCGAAGTCACGGGTGATTGCCTGCAGGCCAAGGATCACCTCAGCCATTGGCACCCAGCACCTTGTCATCGGGATTGGAGTTGAGATTGTATTTCATGATGCTGCCATGGCGGCTGGTGCGGTCGGCCTCCAGGGCAAAGACGTCGCCGGAAGGACCATTGGCCTTTGACAGCACGGCATCCAGGGTGGCGTGATCATCGTCATCGAGGGAAAAGGCAAACACTTCCAGTGTTTTTGGCAGATGGCGGGCATAGCGGGCACCGACAATCCCGGCAGCCACCTGGGGCTGGTCCAGTACCCAGCGTGTTGCCACCGAACTCAGCGAAACGCCATGGCGGTCGCCAACATTCTTAAGCGCCTGCAACAATTGCTGAAACTGTTCCCAGGGGCCAAATTCATCAATGATCAGGCGATATTTGATCAGGCTGCGGTTTTCAAACTGAAAGCCGGGATCCGGCTTTCCCAGCCAGTTTTCGGTCAAAAAGCCACCGGCCAGCGTACCATAGCAAACCAGTTGCATGTCGTGGCCGGCAGCCCAATCCACCAGCCCGCCAGCTGGTCGCCGGTCGAGAACTGAATATTGCACCTGGGCAGCGGCAATATCAAAGCCGGCGTCGACAAACGGGGCAATCTGTTTGCGGTCCCAATTGTTCAAGCCAAGATTGCGAATTTTGCCCTTGGCCTGCAGGTCTTTCAGCACGCCCAGGCCTTCCATCGGACTGCCAACGGCAAGGTCCCACCAATAAAACTGCACAAGATCAAGGCACTCGACCTGCAACCGTTTCAGGGACCGATCGACAATCGCTTCAACATCAGCGGGGCGAATATTTTCCAGCAGCGAAAGGTCCGGCACGAGTTTGGTGTGCACGCATACAAGGTCTGCAACAGATGCCCCCCGCCGGCGGCGGATATCGGCAATGAACTCACCGATCATTTCTTCCACCCCGACATAGATGTCGGCGCAGTCGAACGTGGTGATCCCCGCATCGAGAAATTGTTCCATGTCGCCAATCGCTGCTGCCCGGTCGACCGAACCATGGTCGCCAGCCAGCTGCCAACCACCCTTGATCACCCGCGAGATTGTATGGCCGGGGCGCAGATCAATGGTTTCAACGGTCACTTCTGCTCCTCCGATTTGGCCCAATATGGTGTGTCCCGCGCCTCCGGCAGACCGGTTGTCTCAGCATGGGAAAACCACCGTTTCTCAGCGCGGACAATCTTGAAGCGGCCACCGCAATTGGGGTCGGGACAATCGACCTCAGCATCTGTTGAAATCCAGTCATGGGGGGACGTGTCGCGCTGCTTAACGGGCAGCAATGGCAGCAGGGCGGCCAGGGCATACATGGAAACTTTCTGCCCCTGATCAAAAATCAGCAGCTCACCTTCGACCCGAAAGCTCTCGCCCTCAACATGCCGACAAACCGCGGTGCGGTCACCAACCACGGTCTCAACCCGCAGGTCATAAAGCCAAAAGCCATCTGCACCTGGATCTTCCTGCATCGTTTTCTCTTAAGTTCCCGGTCGCTATACACCATCAGGTGCGCCCGTCATTGGTCGAACAGCAAAATTGAGGACTTATTGCAACTCTGTCAATTGGTCCGCCGGGACGCATCTTTGAATTGCGATTTACAAGCCCCGGTTTCAGCGCTTACACAGATGACAGATCCCTCTTTTTCAATGGCAATCTGCATGAGCGCTCCCCAACAGCTTTCCCTTACCGATCGACTGACCATCAGCCGTGTGCTGGTTGGACTGTGGCAGGTTGCCGATATTGAAAAAGATGGCGACATCATCGACCCCCAGACGGGCGCCGATCACCTTGCAGCCTATGTGGAGGAAGGTTTCAGCACATTCGACATGGCTGACCATTACGGCAGCGCCGAACTGATTGCCGGGGCATTATTGCAACGCGATGAGAAGCCAACCGCCACAATCTGTACCAAATGGTGTCCCGCTCCCGGTCCGATGTCGGCGGATATCGTGCGTGCCGGGGTGCAAGAGCGCCTGGACCGCCTCGGTAGCGAGCGGGTTGATCTGCTGCAATTTCACTGGTGGAGCTTTGAACATCCGGCATGGCTTGACGCGCTGCATGAAATGGCCCGGCTGCGCGATGAGGGCCTGATCGGTGAAATCGGCGTCACCAATTTTGACGCAGCCCATTTGCAACTGGCACTGGCGGACGGCGTTCCGCTGGTCAGTAATCAAGTCCCCTTCTCGCTGATCGACCGACGGGCCGCTGGTCCGCTGTCTGAGCTTTGCGCCAATAGTGGCGTTCGCCTGCTGGCCTATGGCACATTGGCCGGGGGCTTCCTTTCCGAGCGCTGGATGGGCAAACCTGAGCCCCAATCGATAAGTGATTGGAGCAAGATGAAGTATAAGCGCTTCATCGATACGGCTGGCGGTTGGGACGCCTATCAGCACTTGCTCGAAGCGGCCAACGATGTTGCCCGCAAACATGGCGTTTCAATTGCCAATGTTGCAACGCGCTGGGTGTTGGAGAACGCAGCCGTTGCCGGGGTTATTATCGGCGCCCGTCTGGGGGAGGCCCAGCATTCTGCCGACAATTCAAAACTGTTTGACTTCAGCCTCGACAATGAGGATCAGCAACGGCTCCAAGAGGCGTTCGAGGCAACCTCACCTCTGCCTGGCGATTGTGGAGACGAGTACCGCAAGCCGCCCTTTCTGACGGCTTCGGGCGATTTGAGCCACCATCTGGATGAAATGCCTCTGGCGGTAGAAGTCCAGCCGGCGCCGCATCGGCCAGATGCGCAGCGGGTCTTGTCGGGCAGCGAATGGGAAGAGATTGCCGGTTATTGCCGGGCGCAAAAGATCGGCGACCGCGTTTTGGTTTCGGGCACCACGGCGACAGCCGGCACCAGCCGGGCCGTGGCACCCGGCGACGCGGCAGCCCAGACCACCTTCATTCTTGACAAGATCGCCGCAGCGCTGACCGCGCTCGGGGCTTCGATGTCTGATGTTGTCCGCACCCGCATCTATCTGTCAGATGCCGATGACGTGCTGGCCGTGTCGCGCGCCCATGGACGGATATTTGGCGACATAAAACCGGCAAACACACTGGTGGAGGTTGCCAGTCTGATTGGCGATTACCGGGTGGAGATTGAAGCCGAGGCAATGCTGTCATCGAACAAATCGACGCAATAGACCCTGATCAGTCCAAAGCCTGCATATGGAATGCCTGATGGGGCTGCTCATAGGCATGAACCTGCCCCACCGGACAGGCATTTCGCGCCAGACAGCCCTCTTCCCGGCAGGCCGCACCGGCAGCGCTTGCCACATGGGATTTGCAGGACAAATAGTCATAATTCTCAAGGGTGAAAGCCCCCACCGGGCAGGTATTGAGGCAGGGCTTGTCCTGACAACTGACGCAGGGATGGGTCGACGGGTAAGGTTTTGGCACCTCAAATCGGGCTGAAAAGATCAGCACCCCGCGAAATGCCATCCACAGGCCGAATTGCGGGTGAATCAGCAGACCAATGGGCGATTGCTCTATCCCCAAAGCCCGCCGCGCATAGTCCTGGAACGGCCAGTTTGGCTCCCCGAAGGGATATCTGATTTCTCCGATGCCAAGGCTCGGCAATTGTGTGGCCAGGTTCGACAGAATTGCCTGCGTCCAGCGGTTCATCGGGTCGGGTTGGCCATCGGAAAGCTGGTTGGACTTCGAGAAGGCCGGCCATTGGCTGCTGCCGATATTGCCGATCAACAGGGCGGGATTGCCATTGATCTCCAGCCAGCCCAAAGGCAACAGGCCGTCGGGCGAAAGCAATTCAGCGATTCTGGCTTCCCATTGATCTGCCGTGGTGTGCGTCATCTGTCGCCGCTCATCCTTTGATCGCAGAACGCCAGACTTCCTGCTGAATGAAGTCGGCGATGAATTCCCGGCTTCTAACTTCCCGACAATTTGGCGCCCTGACCTCGCGTGTTCAGGTAAAGGCGTCGGGCATGGAATCCTTTTTGTTGGCCACATAGGCATCCAGCGCCTCACGCTTGGCCGGATCCATTTCGGGTGCCACGTGATCGGCGATCCACTTGCGCGCGATATCATTGGCCCGCTGCGGTGCCGTTTTGGAGCCTTCCACTTCCCATTGTTCAAAGGAATTATTGTCGGCGACGGTCGACCGGAAAAAGGCGGTCTGAAAATTCGCCTGGGTATGGTCACAGCCAAGATAATGGCTGCCCGGACCGACTTCTCGAATGGCATCCATCGCCTGGCCATGTTCGGTGACATCAACACCGGCAGCCATCTTCTGCTGGGCGGCGAGCTGGTCGCAATCCATGACAAATTTTTCATAGGAACTGACCAGGCCACCTTCCAACCAACCGGCTGAATGCAAAGCAAAATTGACGCCACCCAACAGGGTCGGGTTGAGCGTATTGGCGCTCTCATAGGCGGCCTGTGCATCGGGCATTTTGGAGCCGGTGAGTGATCCGCCGGAGCGGAATGGCAGGCCGAATTTGCGGGCAAACTGGGCCGCACCAAAGAGCACCTGGGCCGGTTCCGGCGTGCCGAAAGCCGGCGCCCCGGACTGCATCGAAATCGATGTCGCAAATGTCCCCATGATCACCGGGGCACCGGGGCGGCACAGCTGCGAAAAGGCGATTGCCGCCTGGGCCTCCGCCAGCACCTGCGTCAGCGTTCCGGCTACGGTGACCGGCGACATTGCTCCTCCGACAATGAATGGCGAAATGATGGTTGCCTGCCCGGCGCGGGCATAGACTTTCAGCGCACCGAGCATGGTGTCATCCATGACCATTGGCGAGTTGATATTGATCAGCGAGGTGACGACACAATTGTTGTCGACAAAGTCTTCGCCAAACAGGATTTTTGACATTTCCACCGTGTCCGCGGCCCGCTCCGGCGCGGTGACCGACCCCATATAGGGCTTGTCCGACAGGGTCATATGCGCATGCACCATGTCCAGATGGCGTTTGTTGACCGCCACATCCACCGGCTCGCAGACAGTGCCGCCGCTGTGGTGCATGGCAGGCGCCATATAGGCCATTTTCACAAAATTTCGGAAATCGTCCATGGTCGCATAGCGCCGCTCGCCTTCCAGATCGCGCACAAAGGGTGGGCCATAGACCGGGGCAAACACCGTATTCTTGCCACCAATCACCACGTTGCGCTCAGGATTGCGGGCATGCTGGGTGAATTCGCTGGGTGCGGTTTTCATCAGTTCCCGGCACAGGCCTTTGGGGAAATGCACCCGTTCGCCCTGCACATCGGCTCCGGCATCCTTCAGCATGGCCAGGGCTTCAGCGTCGTCGCGGAATTCAATGCCGATCTCTTCCAGCACCGTATCGGCATTGGATTCGATGATTTCCATCGCTTCATCGTGAAGTATATCGAATGTGGCGATTTTCCTGCGGATATAAGGCAGTTGCTCGGTTACCCCGCTGGTACGGGCCGCCCGGCGGGCTGCTGCACCGCCACCACCTCCGCGTCCGCGTCTTGCAGCTCTGGCTTCACTCATGATCTTTCATCCCGGTCAGTGGATCCAAGCATGGCGCATTTTGAACAATGGCACCACGCAAAAAACATTTTTCAACCCACTTTTCCCTCAAGCACAGCCCGGACAGCTTTCCCGATGCGGCACCTATTGGCGCAATCAAGACGGCGGTCGCAATGAAGACGATAATTTTGAAAAATTTTGCCTTTGGCGGGGGAAAGCAAGGTGTTATGTCTAAAACAAGTCGCAATCGTGTCGCGCAAAGTCGTTTTAGGAAGCGTCGAACTGGACAAGCAAGACATAATCACCATCACAATGGACGTTTCGCACAGGGTTTATGCACATGTCTGACGAAGAAGAAATTATCCTCTCTGAGCTGCCGACAGAAGAGCTGGTTTTGCAAATGCATGACGACCTCTATGACGGCCTGAAAGAGGAGATCGAAGAAGGCACGAATATCCTTCTGGAACGCGGCTGGGAACCCTACAAGGTGCTCACCGAAGCCCTGGTTGAAGGCATGCGCATTGTTGGCGAAGATTTTCGCGACGGCATCCTGTTTGTGCCGGAAGTTCTGTTGTCTGCCAATGCGATGAAGGGTGGCATGGCCATTCTGCGTCCGCTGCTGGCCGCCACCGGTGCGCCGAAACAGGGCAAGATGGTCATCGGCACCGTCAAGGGCGATATCCACGACATCGGCAAGAACCTGGTTGGCATGATGATGGAAGGCGCCGGCTTTGACGTCATCGACTTGGGCATCAATAATCCGGTCGAAAATTATCTCGATGCGATTGATGAGCATGAGCCGGACATCGTTGGCATGTCAGCCCTGCTGACGACCACGATGCCTTACATGAAAGTGGTCATCGACACGATGAAGGAAAAGGGTATTCGCGACGATTATACCGTGCTCGTCGGCGGCGCTCCGCTGAACGATGAATTCGGTGAAGCCATTGGCGCTGACGCCTATTGCCGCGATGCAGCCGTGGCGGTGGAAACCGCCAAGGACTTCATGACCCGTAAGCACAACCAACGGGCAAGCGCCTGACGCCAGCTTGCCTGATGAAACTGCAAGATTAAGGCGTCTTCGGACGCCTTTTTTGTTTGTCGCAGAAGATGTTAGAGTGAATTCATGAATCAAGATGACAGGCAGACTGCACCCGAGGCCGCACCGGTACGTGTGATCGGCTGTGGCATGATTGCCCGGGAGATACTGGCGGTCAGCGAGCAGCTTGGTCTCGACAATATCGATCTGAAATGCCTGCCAGCCATGTGGCATCATTATCCAGACAAGATTGCACCGGGGGTTGATAAGGCTATTCAACAGGCCCGTCAGGAGGGGTTTGAAGAAATTATCGTTGCCTATGCCGATTGCGGCACCGGTGGCCATCTGGATCAGGTCTGCGAAAAACATGGGGTGGAACGCATTGCCGGCCCGCACTGCTTTTCCTTCTATATGGGCAATGACACTTTTGAAGAGCAAAGCGACGACCTGCTGACCAGTTTTTTCATGACGGATTTCCTTGCCCGCCATTTTGAGACCTTTTTGGTCAAGCCGCTGGGTCTCGACCGGCACCCGGAACTGAAGGACATGTATTTCGCCAATTACACGCGGATGATCTATATCGCCCAGACGGATGACGACCAACTGACGGCGAATGCAAAAAAGGCGGCAGAGTTTCTCGGCCTGGAATATGAAAAACGCCTGACCGGCTATGGCGACCTGACACCTGCTCTGGCGGCGAGCGGCGGCGACGACGGCGACGACGGCGCTGGCGATTGATTTTTCGCGATCGAACCAAAGATCGAATGTCGCAGATGCGTCAATTTCGCGGTGAGAATCTGCTGGCACGCTGCGGCAATGGCGACTATGATCGGTCAGCGTTTCACAGTCCTAAAACGCTGCCACATAACAGCAAACAGGCCAAAATTTATTTGAGGAGTCGTTTTTGAAGTTGTCCGCCGTCGCCTCTACATAAGGATTGGACACAACAAAGGCGCATTTTGGCCACCGAAAACACGTGAGGCAGGCAATGGCACAACTTCAAATCGTTTACTGGCGCGACATTCCAGCCCAGGTCATGGTCAAGGCGGGACGTCGCAATCAGGCCAAGAGAGAACTGTCTTTGCGCTTTACCGAAGCCATCGACATGGCGGCCATGCGCACCGGTGCGGCTGAAACCGACGACTATCTCGCCGAATGGCGTCGCGGTGATCCGGTTCAGGTCGGCGATGATCTGGAAGCAGAAGCCCAGCAGGCGATGGACGCCATTGAAAACGATTATGACAAGGACCGGCTGGTTACCCTGGTCAAAAACGGAGGTCGCGAAGCATGAACGCCAAAATCGGAGCCTCTATCGAGGTCAGTGCAAAACACGTCCATGACGGCAAACTGCATGGCGACATGCTGCCAAAGGGCACCCGCGTTTACATCACCGATGTCGGTGTTGATCCGGTCGAGCAGCTGATTGGCGCGTCCCGCAAGGTCACGGATATGGGCTATCAGACGGTGCCCCACATTCCCGCCCGCCGGGTTGAAAGCGAAGCGGCCCTGGAAGCCCGCGTTTCCGGCATGGTCAATGAGGGTGGCGTGCGCGATATCCTGATCATCGCCGGCGAAGCGGATGAACAGATGGGCCCCTACTCAGAGGCTCTCGCCGTATTGCAGACCGGGCTGATCGATAAATTGGGCATTCAGCATGTGGCCGTCGGCGGGCACCCGGAAGGCAATGTGGCCTATGGTGGCCGCGACGTGATGCAGGTATTGAAGGACAAGATCGATTTCGGCGCCGACAGCGACGCCGAATTCCGCATCGCCACGCAGTTTGGGTTTGACGGACCAAAATTCGTCGACTGGGCCCGTTCAGTCAAACTGGCGGGCATCGATGCGCCCATTCATCTGGGCGTTGCTGGCCCTGCCAAGATCACCACATTGATCAAATATGCAGCCATGTGTGGTGTTGGTAATTCACTGAATTTCTTCAAGAAACGCACCAGTGCTATTACCCAGTTGGCGACGAAACATTCACCCGAAGATGTCGTTGGCCCAATTGAACAGGCGTGGCGCGAAGAGATCGGTAATATCGTGCAACTGCACGTCTTTCCCTTCGGTGGATTGCAGGCATCTGCAGACTGGCTGACCGACCGCGGCAGCTTTCAGTTCAATGATCAAAACCAGTCAGCGGTTCTGGCCTGAGCCGGAACCGCCGATAGGGGAGTTTATCCGACCAGTGCTGGGCGGAATTCCGCGACATTATCGTCAAACTCGTCGTTAAAGGCACGTATGGCATCGGCCGTCAGGTCAACCCGGTTCAGTGTGTAGATATGCAGTTGGGATACCCCGTTCTGCGCCAGGTTACGCACCTGTTCTTCAATCAGTTTACGGGCAACTTCGCTGTGCTTTGAACGGTCGTCACCTGCCGCCTCGAATAGTGGATAGAAGCGTTCAGGAATGCTGGCACCGCATTTTTTTGAAAACTCGATAATCCGTTCGAAATTGGTGATCGGAATGACCCCCGGCACGATATCGCGGCGAAATCCCTTGCGCTCTGCCTCATCGCGGAAGCGGTAGAAATCCTCGTTGTTGAAGAAATACTGGGTAATCGCCCGGTTCGCGCCGGCATCCTGTTTGGCAATCAGGTTCTGGATATCGATGTCTCTCGATCCGGCCAGAGGGTGGACCTCCGGATAGGCCGCTACAGAAATATCAAAGGGATGCAGGCCTTTCAGCCAGGCAATGGCCTCTGCCACCGTATCGAAACCAGCCAATGGGCCAGCTTCGCCGCCCTCGCCGCCGCCGTCGCCGTCGCCGCCGTCGCCGCGCAGGACGACGAGACGTTTGATTCCCTGTTCCCACAGGGCGCTGGCGAATTTCAGCAGGCTGTCGCGGGTAAAGTGACACAGGGCAATATGGGTGGCTGTCGGCACTTCGTTGAGGTTCTGCAGGCTGACGGACCAGTCGAAACTGCCCTCAATAGCTGACCCCCCTGCCCCGAAGGTGACGGTCTGGTAGGCGGGAGAGAATCTGCGCAATGCATGGGCTCCGGTCATCAGCGAACGTTCGGCCGAAAGTCCTTTAGGTGGAAAATATTCCACACTTACAATGGGTTCGTCGATGATTTTTGCTGGTGACATGGGAGTTTCCTATGGATTAGCAGGGGCGTTTTACCGAATAAATCAAGCTGGCGTATTTGCGACACTTGATGTCGTTAAAAGAAATTACATCAAAAAATCCTCATGCGCAAGGTTGATATAAAGATTTCTTTATGTTTTAGAACTGCCCACAGGGTGCTGACGTCTAAAACGGAGCGGTTTGGTGTCGCATTTGGCACTGCGTTGCCGTAAGAAAGACGATGATAGTTGCCGCAACACAGGCCACCGGAAAACCGCACCGGCCAATATATTGGAGACAGTGACGTGACACGCACAATCGTTGCATCAGCAAGCAAAGAGGTCGTTATCGGCTTTGACCAGAAATTCTGCGTTATCGGAGAGCGCATCAATCCCACCGGTCGCAAGAAACTTGCCGCCGAAATGCAGGCGGGCAATTTCGAAACCGTCAAGGCCGACGCCCTGGCCCAGGTTGCCGCCGGCGCCACCATGCTGGACGTCAATGCCGGCGTCACCTCGGTGGACCCGAACGCCACCGAACCTGCCCTGCTCGTCCAGACCCTGGAAATGGTGCAGGAACTGGTCGACGTTCCCCTGTCGATCGACTCTTCGGTGACCGCCGCCATTGAAGCCGGTCTGAAAGTCGCCAAAGGCCGTCCGCTGGTGAACTCGGTGACCGGAGAAACCGAAAAGCTGGAAGCTATTCTGCCGCTGATCAAGAAATACGACGTACCGGTCGTTGCCATCTCCAACGATGAGACCGGCATTTCGGAAGATCCCGATGTCCGTTTCGACGTCGCCAAGAAGATCGTCGAGCACGCAGCCGATTATGGCATTGCCGCCCATGACATCGTGGTCGACCCGCTGGTCATGCCGATTGGCGCCATGGGCACTGCCGGCAAGCAGGTATTCGCCCTGGTGCGCCGGTTGCGTGAAGAGCTTGGCGTCAACACCACCTGCGGCCTGTCGAATATTTCCTTCGGCCTGCCCCACCGGCACGGCATCAATGCCGCTTTCATTCCCATGTGCATTGCCTCTGGCATGACCAGCGCGATCATGAATCCCTGCCGCCCGCAGGAAATGGAAATGGTTCACGCCGCCAATGTTCTGGCCGGCGTCGATGCCGACTGCATGGAGTGGATCCGCACTTACAAGGACCGCGTCGCGGTTCAGGGCACCTTTCCGGCCACGCTGGCCGGAAATCAGGGCGGCACACCCAAGCCCGCCGGTGCCGGGCGCCGTCGCGGTGGCCGCGCGGCACGCACCGGATAGAGGTGCATGAAGGGGGATCACCGATTGCCCTTTCGCCGCACTTGCTTAACAGTGAGCCCTTATGTCTGATCCTCTCGTCATATTCACCCCAAGCGGCAAGCGCGGTCGTTTTCCTGTCGGAACGCCGATCCTGGATGCGGCTCGTGAGCTTGGGGTCTATGTGGAATCGGTTTGCGGCGGGCGCGGCATTTGTGGCCGCTGTCAGGTAGCGCCGGAATTCGGCCATTTCGCCAAACACGGTATTGAGTCAAAACCCGATGCCGTGTCCGAATGGTCGTCCAAAGAGGTGCGCTATACTGACAAACGTGGCGAGTTGAAGGACGGCCGCCGCCTGTCCTGCTCCACCACGATCCAGGGCCCGCTGGTGGTCGATATCCCGGCAGACACGGTGATCAACCAGCAGACCATCCGCAAGGCAGTCGACACGAGATTGATCGAACGCGATCCGGCCATCCACATGTGTTATGTGGAGGTCGACGAACCCGATATGCACAAGCCGCTGGGAGACCTGGACCGACTGAAGGTCAAGCTGGAAGAGGAATGGGGTTTTTCCGACATTCTGGTCTCCCAACACATTCTGCCGATTGTCCAGCGCGTGCTGCGTGAGGGCAAGTGGGCGGTAACTGTCGCGATGCATCAGGACCTGGAATCCTCCCGTCCGACAATGATCGCCATCTATCCGGGCCTCAAGAACGAGGCGTACGGCATTGCCTGCGATATTGGCTCGACCACCATCGCCATGCATCTGTCCTCCCTGCTTTCCGGTTATACGATCGCATCATCGGGCACGCCCAATCCGCAGATTCGCTTTGGCGAGGATGTGATGAGTCGGGTTTCCTATGTGATGATGAATCCCGATGGCCGGGAATCGATGACAAAGGCGGTGCGCGATGCGGTTAACGGCCTGATCCAGAATGTCTGCGCCGAAGCGGGCATTGATCCCAATGACATTCTCGATTCGGTTTTTGTCGGCAATCCGATCATGCATCACCTGTTTCTCGGCATTGACCCCACAGAACTGGGCGGCGCGCCGTTTGCGCTGGCGGTTTCCGGGGCTGTCCACACCTGGGCGTCGGAGCTGGACCTGTCGATGAACGAAGGCACACGGGTCTATGTCCTGCCCTGTATTGCCGGCCATGTGGGTGCCGATGCCGCTGCTGCAACACTTTCTGAAGCCCCGCACAATGAGGCAGAGCTTTCCCTGCTGGTTGACGTTGGCACCAATGCCGAAATCGTGCTGGGCAAGACCGGGCATACCCTGGCCTGCTCATCCCCCACCGGCCCTGCCTTTGAAGGCGCGGAAATTTCCTGCGGCCAGCGGGCCGCGCCGGGAGCCATCGAACGGGTGCGCATTGATCCGGTGACCCTGGAACCAAAAATCCGCATCATCGGTGTCGACCTGTGGTCCGACGAACCAGGCTTTACCGAAATGGCCAAGGTTACCGGAATTACCGGCATATGCGGCTCCGGCATTATCGAGGTGATGGCCGAGATGTTCCTGGCTGGAATCATCAACGAAGACGGCGTGCTGGATGGTTCAAAAGCGGCTGTTTCCAACCGCATTTTTGAAGACAAGCGCACCTTTTCATATCGGCTTTGGGAAACCGAAAACGGTCCCGATATCACCGTCGCCCAGACCGATGTGCGGGCCATCCAGATGGCCAAGGCGGCGCTCTATGCAGGTGTCAAACTGCTGATGGAAAAACACGGCACCGAGACCGTATCAAAGATCAGCCTGGCCGGCGCCTTCGGCACTTTCATTGATCCCAAATATGCCCTCGTCATGGGACTTGTGCCGGATTGCGAGATCGACAATGTCAAAGCCGTGGGCAATGCCGCCGGCACCGGCGCCCGCATGGCGCTGCTGAACCGCAATCACCGCCGAGAAATCGAGGAAACGGTCAAGAATATCGAAAAGATCGAAACCGCTCTGGAGCCGAAGTTCCAGGAACACTTCGTCAACGCCATGGCCTTTCCCAACAAGGTGGATCGCTTTCCGCGGCTTGAGGCTGAAGTCACCCTGCCGGCGCGTAGTGGTCCCGCCGAGTCTGGCGATGGCCAAACCGGCGGCGGCGCTGGCGCCCGCCGTCGCCGCCGTCGGCGCGTTTGACGCGGCCTAGAGCGAAAGCAGCATGGCTGCAAACGCGATAGGCCTATACTTTTGGTGATTACGCGCCTAGACGTACAATAAATTCAGCCAGACAGGTGCCACCGCACATGGTCTCGCATCCTCAGGCGCTAGGCCTGATATCACCGAAAGACTGAACATGAACTTATCTGCAGGCATTGTGCCAGCCCTGGCAGGCGTGCTGGAAAACCGCGGCTATGATCAATTGACCGCCGTTCAAGCCGCGGTCTTAAGCCCGGAGCTCGAAGCTGCCGACCTCCTTGTATCCGCGCAAACGGGGTCAGGCAAAACCGTGGCTTTTGGCCTGGCAATGGCACCAACCCTGCTGGGTCAAGCCAAGCAATTCGCCAAATCCAAAGCGCCCCTGGCCCTGGTCGTGGCGCCGACGCGCGAACTGGCCTTGCAGGTCAAGCGAGAACTGGACTGGCTCTATGAAAAATCCGGCGCCACCGTTCTGTCATGTGTTGGAGGCATGGACATAAGGACGGAACGTCGCGGCCTGGAACGTGGGGCGCATATTGTCGTTGGAACGCCTGGCCGGCTGCGCGATCACATTTCACGGCGGGCGCTTGATACGCGAGAGCTTAAGGCAGTTGTCCTGGACGAGGCTGACGAGATGCTGGATCTGGGTTTTCGCGAAGACCTTGAATTCATTCTTGACGCGACACCTGAAGAGCGGCGCACGCTGCTGTTCTCAGCCACCGTGCCAGCCCAAATTGCACGCTTGGCAAAAAGCTATCAACGCGATGCAATCAGAATTTCCACCCAGGAAGAACAGCAGCAACACAGTGACATTGAATATCGCGCCTTGCTTGTTGCACCACGCGAGCGCGAGAACGCCATTATCAACGTATTGCGTTTCTATGAAGCAGAAAACGCCCTGGTATTCTGCAATACGCGGGCCGCGGTAAATCATATGGTGGCGCGGTTTAACAATCGCGGTTTTTCTGTTGTGGCTCTCTCCGGCGAACTCAGCCAGAGCGAGCGCACCCACGCGCTGCAGGCCATGAGAGATGGCCGCGCGCGGGTCTGCATTGCCACCGATGTCGCGGCGCGCGGCATTGATTTGCCAAAATTGCAGCTGGTCGTCCACGCAGATCTGCCTAGCGATCCAGAAACCCTTCTGCACCGCAGCGGTCGAACCGGTCGCGCTGGTCGCAAGGGGGTGAGCGCCTTGATGATCGATAAAAAGGGCCGCGGTCGCGCCGAACGCCTGCTGCGTTTTGCCAAGATCAACGCCGAATGGGACAATCCGCCATCTGCCGATGAAGTGATGCAGCGCGACGAAACGCGCATGCTGGCTGATCCGATACTCACCGATGCTCTTCTTCCCGAAGAATCAGAATTTGCCGAACGTCTTTTGGCCAACCACTCCCCCAACCAGATTGCAGCAGCATTTCTGCGCCTCAACAAAGCCGGAAAGTCTGCCCCGGAAGATATCCAGATGGTTCCGGTCGACGGCCCGTCAACCCGTGATTTCAGCGAGTCTAAGGCCGGCAGGAAAAAGGACGGCAAGGCACAAAGAGATTTCGACAATAGTCTTTGGGTCACCATCACGGTGGGACGAAAACAAAATGCCGAACCGCGCTGGCTGATCCCCCTGATGTGCAATGCAGGTGGTCTGTCCAAATCACATATCGGCTATATCCGCATTGAACAGAATCAAACTCATATCGAACTGAATGCCGATCAGGCGGATCGTTTTCTCGAGGCAATCGGTCCCAATCAGACGCTGGAGAAAAATATCGGCGTAAAAATTCTGGACGCCAAGCCGGACTTCGACGCCAGTGTCAAACATCGCAAGACCAAGAAATACGGCGAAGAAAGAAGCTCCAAACGTGCCCCGGGTAAATTCAAGTCCGGCAAGTCGCCCGACAAACCGAAATCAAAGCATCGAAAAGGCCGGGGTCAACAGGCTGATCTGAAAACGCAGGGCGGAGCGAAAAAGACTTCTTCACCATCCGCGCCGCCCTCGCCGCCGTCGCCGCCCTCGCCGCCCTCGCCCAAGCGAAAGAAAAAACGCAAAAAGGTAGATTGAGGACATGAGGGATTCGGGTATTCAGAGCACGGGTGTTATATTGCTGTGCTCTGCTGGCCGGGTCTTTTGATATGTTATTTGTTTTTGGTTCGATTACTTCAAAAGTGGTTCGTTGATGCATTTTTCTGGAAAACGCAGCCTCGGATTGCTGGCAGCCATCGCCACAGTGACAATTTGGGCCGCGTTTCTGCTGGTGACGCGGTTCGCCGTGCAGAGCACTTTCACCGTTGAAGAGGTCCTGGTTCTGCGCATCGTTCCCGGCGCACTCATTATGGCCCCGGTGATGTGGCGGCTGGGTGTCATGCCCCGCGGTCAATCCTGGTTTCATGCCGTGATGCTGATGGTCGGTGCCAGTGCCGTTTTCCCCTATGTCGTGTCCAAGGGACTGGCCTATGCGCCGGCTTCCGATGGTGGTGCATTGGCGCCGGGGATGTTGCCGTTCTGGACCGCCTTGGCCGCCTATTTTCTGCTTGGGGAAATCCCCGGGCCGCGCCGACGGATGGGCCTGATATTGATATTGGTCGGCGCCATAATTGTCAGCCTCTGGCAGATTTATTCCGGCGCTGATGACGAGGCCTGGAAGGGCCATCTGATGTTCCTGATCGGGTCGGGATGTTTTGCAATATATTCTGTCATATTCCGCCAGAGCGGCTTCAGCTCTCTGCACGTATTGGTCATCGGGCTTTTCTGGGGCGCGCTGCTGATCACCCCCCTGCTATTTGCAACGGGCAATGTAACTTTCGCAACGGCCGGAATGACCGACATCGTGGTCATGATTGTGATGCAAAGTATCGTCATCGGCATTCTGGCAATGTTTTTGTTCGGCTACGCGGTTCACCATCTCGGTGCAGCTGAAACAGCGGCCTTCGGAGCTCTGACCCCTATTCTTGCCTTGATCGGTGGCGTGGTATTTTTGGGTGAATCCGTTACGCCGCTAAAAGTGCTTGGGATTACCCTGGTGGTCGTCGGCGTTTTCATGGCCTCTGGCATTTTGAGCCGATCCCGCAGTCGCAGTGAAGAACTCGAAGCCACCAAACCCTGAATATTATCTGACCGATTGTATCATAGTTGGTGACCGAAGTCGGTTTTCATCACCGCGAAGCCGACGCAATACGGTGGCGTTTACCAGCTTCCATTGCCTGACAAACAAATTGCCACCCCCTGCAGTTGATCACTTGTCGCTGCCGGTGCATTAAGTTGCTTTGGAAATCAGGCACCAACCGGCCAGAAGACGGGATGAACAACAAAATGAGCTATACAGAACTGAAAATGTTGATTGACGGTGAATGGACCTCCGGAACGTCTGGTCAGTCCGAGGATGTCATCGATCCCGCAACCCACGAAGTTCTGGGCCAAGTACCCCATGCGTCTGAGGCTGATCTCGACCGGGCGCTTGCCGCCGCCCAACGGGGTTTTGATGAATGGTCGAACATGCTGCCCTTCGCCCGCCAGCAGATCATGGAACAGGCGGCGCGCAATCTCGAAGAGCGCAAGGAAGAAATCGCCCGCTGGTGCACCTTGGAAATGGGCAAGCCACTGGCCGAAAGCCTGGTGGAAATGGACTTTGTCATCGCCAATACCCGCTGGTGTGGCGAAGAAGGAAAGCGCGCCTATGGACGTGTAGTTCCGGGTCGCGCAGCAGATCACCGCCACACGGTGTTGTGCGAACCGGTCGGACCCGCCTGTGCCTTTGCCGCCTGGAACTTTCCGGGCACCAATGTCATCCGCAAAATCGCCCATGCCCTCGGCGCCGGCTGTTCGATGATCCTCAAACCATCTGAGGAAACGCCCGCCACCGCAATCGGCATCGCCCGGGCGTTTCACGATGCCGGCGTGCCTGCCGGTGCCCTGCAGATTGTCTTCGGCGTGCCCGACCATGTTTCCCGCCAACTGATCGCCTCGCCGATCACCCGCAAATTGTCATTTACCGGCTCCGTGCCCGTGGGCAAGCACCTGACCCGCCTCGCTGCCGACACGATGATGCATGTCACCATGGAACTCGGCGGCCATGCCCCGGTGATGATTTTTGACGATGTCGACATTGCCGATGCGGCAAAGCAGATGGCCGGTTTCAAATTCCGCAATGCCGGTCAGGTCTGCATATCTCCGACCCGCTTTTTGGTGCAAAAATCTGTCTATGGCGATTTTGTCGATGCGCTGACCGAAGAGGCGAAAACCCTCAAACTCGGCCACGGCCTTGAGGAAGGCGTCCAGATGGGGCCGTTGATCGCCGAGCGCCGTATCCCGGTCATGGAACAATTTGTCGCCGATGCCCAGGCCCATGGCGGACGCATCACCACGGGCGGCGAGCGCACCGGCAACCAGGGCAGTTTCTTTGCCCCGACCGTCATTGCTGACGTCAATGACGATGCGGCGATCATGAATGAGGAACCCTTCGGCCCCCTCGCCCCGGTATCGCCGGTGGACTCTGTCGATGAGATGATTGCCCGCGCCAATCGTCTTTCTGTCGGCCTTGCCGCCTATGCCTATGTCAAGGACGGCCACATCGCCGAGCGCCTCGGTCGCGAAGTACAGTCCGGCATGCTGGGTATCAACACGCCGATGATTTCATTGGCCGAGACGCCGTTCGGTGGCATTGGTGACAGCGGATATGGCAGCGAAGGCGGCATGGAAGGCCTCGCTGCCTATCAGCAAACCAGAATGGTGGTCGAGCGGCGTTGAACGGGAACTGATGAAAGCGCGCCAGATTAGGCGCTTTCAGGCTTAGCCGAAAGGTGGGACAACCCGCTTCATGTCCGGCTCGTCGTGGGAAAACGTCAGGCTGACCGTTGACCTGATATCTCCGGCTGCCCCACTGGGAAGTTCCCCTTCCACATGGGCAATCAGGCCTCTCTGCGCCAGGTCTTTTTGGAATTCACCCAACGCGGTTGAAGGCATTTCCAGATTGATCGTCGCTGCAATATTGGAAAACAGGGTCTGGTTCTCAATCCACCCCCCGCACGCCATTATCGCCTGACGCAGCTGATCAATCGCAGCATTTCGCTCCATTGACGTATAGATGCTGAAACGAGCAGGTTTCACAAAATATCCAATTCCACGTGGCACTATCGATTTACATACATTTTGGCTGGGTAAATCTTAGGCACCCACCCTATCCCGGCAACAATACGTCGGACAACAATTCCAACCGGGCCCATTCAGATTTGGCCGACACCCTAGGCGGGATCAACAGCTATTGCATTCCCATGCATTCGCCTCCTTAATCAGCCTCTCTTCAACGCCGACCTTGGGCAACGATATGACAGCATACATGATAGTTGACGTGAACGTGGATGATCCCGAAGGCTACGAGAAATACAAAGCGGAAGTACCGGCGCTCATTGCAAAACACGGCGGCGAATATCTGGTTCGTGGTGGAGAGTTCGAAGTGTTGGAAGGTGATTGGGAACCGACCAGACTGGTGGTTTTCAGCTTCCCAGACCGCCAGGCAATCCATGAATTCATCAATGATCCGGAATATGCGGATCTCAAGGCCTTGCGACAAAGAATTGCGAGTTCCAGCGTGGTGGCTGTCGACGGGATGACCTAGAAGAGAGCTTTCAATAGGTTGTCCATTCGAACCCGCCTTTGATGATTGGAGTTACTTCATTTCGATCAACACGCAGGAGCCAAATGAAGATCCACAGGAGTGCCCGCTTGTTCCGTTGCGTTCAAGAAGGACCGCTCTGGCGGGTCCGATCAAGCACCGCCACCACCCGCACTCCTGCACATCCAGTTCATTACTGGCGTGACACACGCATCGCCATGTGGTGTTCTATGTCCTGAAAGAATACGAGAAATCGCTAATACCGCAAAGGGGTAGCCATTATTCCCGCTGTGGAGGGCAATCGAGAGGACGGAAGTTGAAACGGCAGGCCCGCAGGTCGAATCTTTTACCTGGGGCAAAAAAGATTAGACAGGTCTGGGCACACTTTCGTCGCTAGACTTGGTATCACGGACTGCCGGGAGCCAAGAACATGAAAAAGACACTGATTTCTACTCTTGTCTTAGCATTGATCGTGGTCGCTCTTGCGATGACTTTGCCGTCCATCCTGACTTCGGCCGCCATGCGGGACGAAATGGCAAAACGCATCTCCCAGGCCAGCGGGATGCAAGCTTCGCTCAATGGCCCCGTCAACCTTTCGGTCTTTCCTGATCTCGGGCTTGTTGCCGAACAGGTTGTCCTGCAGGCTCCGGATGGCAGCATGGAGATCAGGGCTGCAAAAATCGTCGCCGGGGTGAGCCTGTTCTCCCTGCTTTCCAGTCAGATCGAGATTACCAAGATTGGACTGGTCCAACCCGAATTTACCCTTGTTGAAACGATAGGTGCCGGGGGCGGAAACTCGCCAGCAAACAGCGTTGATGGCGCCAATTCCGATCCACTCAAAGCCGCGATCACGCTGCTTGAAGGCGTATCGCTCAGCGGCGTGTCGGTGCGCAATGGCAAACTGTCATCGCAAGCCCTGTCTGGTGCCACCAGTGTAATAACCAATATCGACGCGTCCCTGAATGCGACGAACCTCGATGAGGAGGTGGAAATTGCACTATCGGCCGTGCAGGACGGCCGGAAGGTTACGCTGGAAGCTTCAGTTGCTGCCCTGAGACCGATATTGCAACAGCAGCCTGCCGGGATTGATATCGCTCTTCAAATGACACCAGCGCCGCATCCGGCCCTGGCTGATATCAGGGCAAGCGGCACGGTCAAACTGGAAGATGACGGAAGTTATCGTATCGCCGATGGCCGCTTTTTTGTATTGGATCAGCCACTTAAACTTGACGCCATATACAGGCCCGGTGAACGGCCTGCTGCAATTGCCAGGATGAGCGCTGATCTGGTTGATCTGGGGCTCTTCGCCAATTCCACAGAGTCGGAAAAACCGGCTTCAAAACCGGCCACCGCTGCTTCGAAATTATCGGAACCAATCGACTTATCTGCGCTGATGGATATTGATGTCGATGTCGATATGGCGGTCAAATCTCTTTTGATGAACGGGGTAGAAATCCGAGACATTCGTCTTGCCGGGCTTCTGGATGCTGGCTCGCTGAACGTCGAACTGGCTCAGGCCAACGGTAATTTTGGTGCCGAAATATCCTCGAATCTGGGAGAGAAGAACCCAACATTCAGGGGCAATCTCCAGGCCAATTCGCTGCAGATAGCGGCGTTGAACCGAATTGCCAATGTCGAAATCCCTGCAGATGGCGCCCTGTCGGTCAATCTTGGTTACGCCTTCCGTGGAACGGACGAACAAAGCATCCGCAACTCTCTTAATGTGGCGGGCAACATCAAATTGTCAGATGGCAAGCTCTCAGTACCCGCGTTGCGCGATGCCGGATTGGGACCGTCAGCAGACCAGGTCTCCGGTCTGAATGTTCGGGCAGATATCAAGGATATAAGTCAACCCGTCAGTCTGGCTGGCAACCTTACGTGGATGAAGGAAGGACTTTCATTTGATGGAAGTCTGTCGCCGCTTAATTTCCTCGCGGCCAATTCCGGACCGGTTCGGCTTTCCGTAGATTCGCGCAGAGTCAATGCAAGCTACGACGGCTCCGTCAGTCTCGACGGCAGACTCCGCGGCAACGCACGGATTGCCACATCGTCGCTTGGCGGACTGCTTGGATGGCTGGGGCAAGGCGACAATACCAATCTGAAAGACTTTTCCTACGCTGGCGATATTTCGGTCAGCGACAAGGCCTTCTCCTTCTCCAATTCCAACATAGTCCTCAACGGGATGAATGCGTCGGGCAGTGGCGAAGTTGCCTTGGCAGGCAAAACCTCGATCAACACCAATCTTGCTTTCAACACCCTTAATCTCGAGGCATTGACCGGTGGAAGTTCCGGCGCAGGGAATTCGAGCAGATCGGCCAATCCGGGCGCGGCCACTCCCATTGATCTTTCGGCCCTCAGGTCAATTGATGCCAATATCAGAATCTCGGCTCAGAAACTGGGCTTTGGCAAGGTCAATGCCGGTCCGGTGAATACGTCTCTGGTGATCAAGAATGGTGTGGCCCGGTTACAGATACCCCAAACGCCGTTCTATCAGGGCAGCGTGTTGGCCGATATCGAGGCCGATGGCTCCAAGGATGTGCCGGCCATCAAACTCAATGCTAAACTGACGAACATCAGAGCGCTTCCGCTGTTTCAAGATGCAGCAGATTTCAAACGCATCGAAGGCAGGTTGAACGCTGATATCAACACCAGTGGCACGGGCAAGACCACCAGTCAGTTTGCCAGTTCGCTGAACGGCAATGCCGTCGCCAAATTTTCCGATGGTGCAATCATCGGCGTCGACATTGCCAATATTTACAACAATCTTTCTTCGGTTCTCACCGGCGGATTCAAGGAAAATTCTTCAGACAAGACCAAATTCACCGAGATGGGCCTGTCCTTCAAGATCAATCAGGGCATCGCAACCACCAATGATATCAAATTGTTGGGACCTTTGGTGCGCATGGATGGTGCCGGCACGGTCGATCTTGGCAAGGAGACCATCGACATGCGGCTCAACCCACAACTGGTAGGCTCACCAACCGGTCAGGGCGGAGAGTTTGATGTGGCCGGTGTCGGCATCCCGCTCATCGTGCAGGGCGCACTGGCCAGCCCCAGAGTCTATCCGGACCTCAGCGGTATATTGCAAAACCCCACCGGAGCCTTGCAGACACTTTCCAAGCTGGGCTTGGGCATACAGGGTCTTGGGGGTGGCAATCTTAACCTGGAAAACCTGGCGCTGGGCAATAACGGCGACGGCGGTCTCAAGCTGGACAACCTCAATCTGGGTGAAACCGGCAACCTGGTTGGCAAGTCGGTTGAGGGCTTGATTGGTGGTAACAACAACAATGAGTCGGGCACCGGCAATCTGGTCGGATCCCTGCTAAACAAATTCGCCAATCCGCAGAATCGGGATCAGGCTGGCGAGACCACCGGTTCACCTGCGCCCAGCGGTTCGCCCGTTCCTGGTGGCTCACCGCTCGCCAGTGGCCGGATTCCGATACCGACGCCGAATCCGCGCAGACCGGGATCCGTTCAGTCTGGATTGAATATAGGCTCCCCGACCTCCAACCCAACGGTCGAAAACATTGCCGAAGACCTGCTGCGGCCAAACAACTCAACCGACGGTGAGCCAGCCTCTGGCAATCTGGAAAACTTGTTGAAGAAAGTCCTGCCCTAGACTTTTTCAGGTTAGCCCTGCCCCTGTGGCCGCAACAGCCAGGCGACGCCCATGACGATGCCCGCCATCAACGCCAGTGGCACCATGAAGATACCGTGGCGGAACGCCAGGGCAGCACCAGCGGCCCATAGAATGGAAACCACCGCCTCGCTGATCGTCGCTGTTTTCGACGACACCTGACGGCGGCGGAACAGGCTGCGATTGGCCTGGCTGCGATACCAAAGCTGGATCACCACCGCGCAGAAGGTCGCAAGCAGCGTGCCCACCGCCAGACACAGAGCCGCACGGGGAGAAAAGAACATCAGTGCAATCAGGAAAGGTGCCGAGACGAGGCCGACAATGGTTACAACGGCTTCCGCTTTGGCCAGCAAAATGGTCTTCGCCGAAATCGGGGATGTATCAATCAATTCGTGCGCGTCTTCGCCGGAAATGGTCACCCAGGAGAGCCCCCCGGCCAATTGACCGGCCGCCATGACGATAACCGGGATCACCACGTAATAAATGCCACTGCCCTGCCCGTAATGCACCCAGAGCAACAGGCCCGGTGTCACCAGATAGAGCAATTGCTGAAGAGACTGTGACAACAGCCAGGGGTCGCGTTTTAACAGATCCCATTCCTTGCGCCGCAAGACGGCGCCGATGCCGGACTGTTTCTTAAATCCAGTAAACGTCTTTTGCTTGCCCTTGCCGTCCATCAGCCCGGATGTGGCCAGCGCATCATCGGCAAAGCGGCGGGTGGAATAGCTGATCACAAGAATCAGGCTGATGAGACTGGCGGCACAGAGGAACACCAGTGACCAGCCGTCGCCCATCGCCGCATTGGCCGGAAACCAGATCCAGCTGTCCAGCGCCGGAGCCGCCTCGATCGTGTCAGCGGAGGTAAACAGCGCCAGGCGCGAAAAGCCTTGTCCGAACATGATGGCCATCGCCTGCAGGGAAATGATGAAGCCGGCGCCAACAATGGCGGAAATAATCTGCGCAATCAGCCGGGTACGCGCTGGTCCGACGGTACGGAACAGCAGCAGGGTCAGCATCACCGCAGCACTGGTGGCAAAACCACCCAGCGCCATGATCACCAGATAGGCGCTGAACCAGCGCGGATCGTCCATGAAACCCAAAATATTGACCAGCGGCGAGGCAATCAGCAGGGCAAACACCGTCGTCTGAACCGACAGGATAGAGGTGCGCACCTGAAACAAACGGCGCGATGTGGCCGGCGACGACAGCAATAGGTCGAGGTCCGAGCGGGCATAATAGGCCCGCGTAACGCTTTCAATCGCCTGGCTGAACATCAGCGAACCGAGCATCACCGCAAAACCTGAAATCATCAGCAATGTCGCCTTGTCGGCGGCGATGCCGGTTTCAAGCTGGTTGCGCAGCAGATGAACCACGAACAGATGCATGCCGATGACAAAACCGGCAATGATGGTGCTGACCAACGCAATGCGCTTGGGCTTGCCGGCGGTGACCAGCGAAGCAAAGTCGCGCCAAATCAGCCGCGCCTCATGGGAAGCATACCAGCGGATCGAATTGGCATTGGCGGCGAAGGCAGCGGATGCGGCGGATGCAGCGGGAGAAGCACTCATGCAGCCAGGCTCCCGACATCGGTAGTTTCTTCATTGCTTTCGACAATATCCAGAAACACTTCTTCAAGAGTCGCGTTCTCGCCGCCAGAGCGATTGCGCAATTCTGCAAATGTGCCCTCTGCCACCAGACGGCCTTCGGCGATTACGCCAATCCGTTCGGCCATGCGCTCGGCGACTTCCAGAATATGGGTGGTCATGATGATCGTCGTGCCGCGCTTGACCCGCGACAGCAACACGTCCTTGACCTGCCGGGCGGAGCCGGCATCCAGACCGGTCAGCGGTTCGTCGAGAATGATCAGTTGCGGTTCGTGCACCAGCGCGCCGGCCAAAGCCACTTTCTGACGCATGCCCTTGGAAAAGCCGCCACAGCGTTCCATCGCGTGCG
Organism: Rhizobiaceae bacterium; assembly: GCA_039977975.1. Classification (GTDB taxonomy): domain Bacteria; phylum Pseudomonadota; class Alphaproteobacteria; order Rhizobiales; family Rhizobiaceae; genus Pseudahrensia. The sequence continues at coordinate 382,957 of JBDWCD010000015.1, read as the reverse complement.
GCCCCAGGCCCAGCCATTCGACAAGATCAAGCGAGCGGCGCTCAGCCTCGCGCGGATCGACTGCCCAGAGGCCAGACACGAATTCAAGATATTCCAGCGGCGTCAGCTTGTCATAGATCATCGGCTCGTCAGAAACCCAGGCAATCTTGCGCTTGGCTTCCAGCGGATCTGCGGCGAGACGCGTGCCGAATACGCTGATGTCACCACTATCGGGCTGCAGCAATCCGGCAACCATGCGCAGTGTCGTGGTCTTGCCTGCCCCATTGGGTCCAAGCAGCGCGTAAAACTCACCACCATGCACCTTCAGATCAAGCCCGTTGACCGCCGGGCGATCAAAGCTTTTGTTCAGGTCGGTGATTTCCAATGCATATGGTGATGACAAGGTGATGCTCCCAGTGGCCCGTTTTGGCAAAAATTAGCGCCATCTGATTGCGGTGAAATGAACAGGTTTGGTGAACAATGACTCAATTATTGCGCCCAAGGGGCGGCAATTGTTCTCTATGCGACAAGCAATTTTGATGGTATGGGCAAAGTTGCTAGTCGATTGGGAGGTCGCAAAAATGTCCGTTTCTGAAATTTCTGAAGCAAAAAAGCTGAATTCTGTGCCGAAATCGGCCCCGGACAGCACCGCTTTGCGCAGTTTTGTGTTTTTTTTGGTCCCGGACTTTTCCATGATTGCTTTCGCCACGGCCATAGAAGCGCTGCGCCTGGCCAATCGCATGCTTAACTACGACAGCTATAAATGGCGCCTCGCTTCGCTGGATGGCAATCCGGTGACCGCTTCAAACGGCGTGGCGGTGAGCGTCAACACATCGCTGGAAGAGGAACGGCGTCTGTTGTCCGGCAAGGACAGGCCTTCCATGCTGTTTGTCTGCTCAGGCGTAAATGTCGAAAAACACGGCAATAAGAGTGTCTATGGCTGGATCCGCGAAGAGCATAATCGCGGTGTCGCCGTAGGTGGCCTGTGCACCGGCGCCCATATTCTGGCTTCTGCCGGCCTGTTGTCCAACCGCCGCTGCGCCATTCACTGGGAAAACCTGCCAGGCTTTGCCGAAGCCTTCCCCAAGGCCGATGTTTATGCCGATCTGTTTGAGGTCGACGGCAATGTCTATACCTGCGCCGGTGGCACCGCAGCGCTGGACATGATGCTGTCGCTGATTGCTGAAGATCACGACGAGAAATTGATCAATGCCATCTGCGAACAGGCACTGACCGACCGGGTGCGTGGCCCTCACGACCGCCAGCGGTTGCCGCTGCGCGCCCGTCTTGGGGTGCAAAATGCCCGCATCCTGTCGATTATCGAGATGATGGAAGCCAACCTGTCGGAACCGCTGACGCTGATAGAGATTGCCGACCATGCGGGCCTGTCGCGCCGCCAGATCGAACGCCTGTTCCGCCATCACATGGGCCGCTCACCAGCCCGCTACTATCTCGAAATCCGCCTCGACCGGGCCCGGCACCTGTTGCTGCAATCCATGTTGCCGGTGGTTGAAGTGGCGATTGCCTGCGGTTTCGTCTCAGCCTCGCATTTTTCCAAATGCTACCGCGAACTCTACGGCCGCTCACCGCAACAGGAGCGGGCCGAACGGCAGGTTGAGGCGGCGTAACTCTCTGGACTGAATCAAAAAAGGCGGCCCGGAAGCCGCCTTTTTTGAATCGCACTTAAGCTTTTTTAATCAGGCATTTGCACGCAAACGTTCATTTGATGAATCAAATGGACTTTCGTCGATCACAACCGCCTTGTGCGGCACGCCGAGCAGTTTTATTTCGAGTTCAGTACCGACCGCTTCATTGCCCGGTTTGACCATGGCCAGGGCCAGGCTTTTGCCGGTGCGATAGCCGAAACCGCCATGGGTGGCCCGGCCGACCAGCTCGGCGGCGCCGCCCTCGCCGCCGCCGGGACTGTAAATCGCTTCCGAGCCACGGGCGTCATTGTCGGTCACACCATGCACTTCCATGGTGACGAATTTCCAGTTGTCGCCTGCCTCGTGGCGGGCAACCAGGGCCTCCTTGCCGACAAAGTCCTTGTCCAGCTTGATGAAGCGATCGAGCGCCGACTCATAGGCCGAGTACTCAATCGACAGTTCCCTTGGGATCAGGCGATAGGACTTTTCAATGGCCATGGACGTCATGGCGCGGATGCCGAATGGTTTGATGCCGAATTCGGCACCGGCTTCCATCACCGCATCCCAGATGGCGTTTTGCATTTCCATCGGGTGATGCAGCTCCCAGCCCAGTTCGCCGACAAAGTTGACACGCAAGGCTTCTGCTGTGGCTGTGCCGACAGAGATCGACTGGCCGGACAGCCATGGGAAACTGGCATTGCTCAAGTCAGCGCGGGTGAGTTTTTGCAGCACCTTGCGGCTGTTTGGACCCGCCAGCACCAGAACACCGAATTTCTCGGTGATCGGCGTCAGTGTTACGGAACCATCACCTGGCAAATGCCGGTAGAGCACGTCGTGGTCGTGGGTCATATAGGCACCGGCAGAAACCAGATAGAATACGCCGGGGCGCACTTCATAGACGGTGAATTCGCTCTTCACCCCACCCTGCTGGGTCAACAGGTGGCACAGGGCCACCCTGCCCCGCTTTTTCGGGATCTTGTTGGCAAAAATGCTCTCCAGCCAATCGCGGGCGCCGGGGCCAGTGACCGTGATCTTGGCGAATGCCGACATGTCGAGCAGGCCACAGCTTTCAGTGACCGCTTTTACCTCGTTGCCGACATGCTCGAAATAATTGGAGCGGCGGAACGACCATTTTTCACGGATTTTGCCGGTGTGATCGGCAGGCGCGTGGTTTTCATTGACCAACACGTCGACACCAACACCGCGCTCGCTTTCCGGCAGTTCATAGCCTTCCGGCGCATACCAGTTGGCGCGCTCCCAGCCATAGACCGAGCCAAACACGCCGCCCAGCGCCTTCTGGCGCTCATAGGCAGGCGTGGTTTTCAGCGGACGCGCTGCGGCACGCTCTTCATCTGGAAAATGCAATGTGAAAACATTGGCATAGGCTTCTTCGTTCTTCTCTTTCAGATAGCCTTCCGTGGCATAGGAACCGTAGCGACGCGGATCGACGCCCATCATGTCGATGGTCGGTTCGCCGTCGACGATCCATTCCGCCAACTGCCAACCGGCACCACCGGCGGCGGTAATGCCGAAGGAATGGCCTTCGTTGAGCCAAAAGCCTTTCAGACCGGGTGCCGGACCGATGATCGGATTGCCGTCGGGCGTATAGGCGATGGCGCCATTATAGACCTTCTTGATCCCTGCCTCGCCAAAGTAAGGCACCCGTTCAACGGCGGTTTCGATATGTGGCATCAACCGGTCAAGGTCTTCCTGGAAAAGTTCGTACTCACTACCGTCATCCGGGCCATCGACATAGCAGCACGGCGCGCCCTTCTCGTAGGGGCCGAGGATCAGCCCACCGGCTTCTTCGCGCATATACCAGGCGCTGTCGCTCTCACGCAGAACGCAGAGTTCCGGTCCCCCCGCCTCGCGGAATTTCTGAATTTCCGGGTGGGCCTCGGTGACGATATATTGATGCTCAACGGGAATGACGGGCACGTTCAGACCGACCATTGCACCGGTCTTGCGGGCAAAGTTGCCCGAACAGGAAATGACGTGTTCGCATTCAATGTCGCCCTGATCGGTCTGCACCAGCCATTTGTCGCCGGGCAGGCGCTGAATGCCGGTGACGCTGGTGTTGCGGTGAATCTTGCCGCCGCGATCACGCGCCGCCTTGGCCAGTGCCTGGGTCAGGTCAGCCGGTTGAATGTAGCCATCATCGGGATGCTGAATGCCGCCGAGCAAACCGTCTGTATTCACATAGGGCCAAAGTTCCTTGATTTCTTCCGGGGTAATCTTCTTGACGTTAATGCCGATGGTCTCGGCGACGCCCATGTAATATTCATATTCATCCCAGCGGTCCTGCGAGCGGGCCAGACGAACGTTGGAGACCTTGCGGAAGCCGGTATCCATGCCGGTTTCTTCGGCCAGTTCCTGATAGAAACGCACCGAATATTTGTGAACCTGGCCGACCGAATAGGACATGTTGAACAGGGGCAGCAGACCGGCGGCATGCCAAGTGGAACCGGAGGTCAGTTCCTTGCGTTCCAGCAGAACACTGTCGGTCCAACCCTTCTTAGCCAAATGATAGAGGGTTGAAACACCAACAACCCCGCCCCCAATTACGACTGCACGCGCCTTGTTTTGCATCGAACTCTTTCCTTCAAGAAAGTCAGGGAAACCGGCCAAATCCGCTCCCGTTTGAATGACAATATCCCGTCAAAGCCATTTCATCACCACTCCGTTTGCGACATCGGAATGGAAGCCCGCGACGGGGTCGACATTCGCCCATCAAACAAGGTTAGTGAGGCATTAAAATCAAGTCTAAATATTGAACATCACTTTCAACAAATCCTGAGTGCTTTTGCAGCACACTGTCGCCAGTGGGACATTCTAGGTGGGCACAGTTGTGAGTATCACAGCCGATCAATTTGACATTCAGACTGAGGCGTCTTCAAAGCCGCTTTGCGTCGATCTGGACGGAACATTAATCCGCACCGATCTGCTGCACGAAGCAGTCTTCATGCTGCTGCGTCTCAACATTTTCTACATATTCATGCTGCCGCTGTGGCTGGCCAAGGGCAAGGCTCATATGAAGGCGGAAATCGCCAAACGTGTGATGCCGGAAGCCGGGCATCTGCCCTTCAACGAGCCACTGCTGGATTGGCTGAAAGGTCAGCGTGCGGCGGGTCGCGAGCTGATCCTGGCAACCGCTTCCCACCACCGTTACGCCAAGGCGGTTGCTGATCATCTGAAGATATTCCACTCGGTCGAGGCATCTGACGACACGGTCAATCTGTCGAGCACCGCAAAGGCCGACCGGCTGGTCGAACGTTTCGGAGCCGGCGGCTTTGACTATGCCGGCAACAGCCGCGCCGATTTCAAAGTCTGGGACAAGGCCAATCGCGCCATTGTTGTTGGCGAGGAAAGCGACGCGGTGCGCTATGCCAGGAAGCCCCATGCAGACCGACTGGTCGAAAAGAAGGGCAAGCCTCGGCTGCGCATCTGGTTGAAAGCCATCCGCGTCCATCAGTGGTTGAAAAACACTCTGCTGTTTGTGCCGGCAATTCTGGACTTCCGCATGTTTGAGGCGATAACAGCCATGCAACTGATGGTCGCCTTTCTTGCCTTCAGCTTTTGCGCTTCAGGCGTCTACCTGATCAATGATCTGATCGATATCGATGTTGACCGCAAACATAAGACCAAGCGCAACCGGCCTCTCGCAGCGGGAACCCTGTCGGTATCGGATGCGGGTTTTGCAGCGGTCAGCCTGTTCACCGCTGCATTGATGATGTCGACCAGTCTGCCATTGGCCTTTACCGGCGTGTTGGCGCTCTATTTTGTCATCACCACAGCCTATTCATTCGTCTTGAAACGCCTGCTGCTCATCGATGTTTTGACGCTTGCCGGGCTCTTCACGATCCGGGTAATGGCCGGAGCGGTCGCTATCGGCGGCATGGTTTCCACCTGGCTGCTAGCATTTTGCGTCTTCTTCTTCCTCAGCCTGGCGCTGGTGAAGCGGTTTGTTGAGCTCACCGGCCAGTTGCACAATGTCAACCGCGCCGTATCGGGACGCGGTTATCAGTCCAACGATCTGGAGACCCTGGCCCAGGCCGGGATGACATCAGGCTTTGCCTCGGTGGTGGTTCTGGCCCTGTTCATCGATTCTCCAATGGTCGCTGAAAGTTTCACAAATCCGCAGCTGATCTGGCTGGTCTGTCCACTGGTGCTCTATCTGCTGATGCGCATCTGGGTTCTTGCCCGACGCGAAGAGATGAATGACGACCCGGTCGTCTTCCTGATGACCGACTGGCGCAGCCAGATCATGATCGGCCTTGGCGCGGTGATTATGCTGGGCTCACAATTGCTGCCGCCATGGGTGGGGCTATGAGCAAATCGCCTTCCTGGGGAAGATTAAATTCAGCCAAACGCTCGACCCGGCCATTTGAGCCGTCAATGGCGGCGCCAACAGATGGCAGCCTGCTCGCCTATGGCAATGGGCGCTCCTATGGCGATTCTTGCCACAATGATGCCGGCACATTGCTGACGACCGCTCACAACAACGCACTTATCTCCTTTGACCGCGATCAGGGCCTGCTCACCGCTCAATCCGGGATATTGCTCGGCGACATCCTGGCTCACCTGCTAGGCAGTGGTTGGTTTCTGCCGGTGGTTCCCGGCACAAAATTCGTCACGCTGGGCGGCGCTATTGCCAACGATATTCACGGCAAGAACCATGAAAAACGTGGCACTTTTGGCTGCCACGTGGAGTCCTTCGACCTGTGGCGCTCCGATGGGCAGGTGTTGACCTGCTCGGCCGCCCAAAATGAAGCTCTGTTCGCCGCAACGATCGGTGGCATGGGACTGACGGGCATAATCGTCAGCGCGCAAATCCGGCTGATGAAGGTCGCTTCTCACTTCGTTCGGGAATCCAAACAGCCCTTTGGATCGCTGGATGAATTTTTTGAAACGGAAGGCGAATTCACCGCCAACAGCGAATATTCGGTGGCCTGGGTAGATTCACTGGCCCGCGGAAAGTCGCTTGGCCGCGGAATTTTGATGCGCGGCGACCACACTTGCTTCGATGACAGCGGCGCTGATTACGGACCGCCGCGTCTCAGCGTGCCCGTAACGCCTCCTGTTCCGCTCGTATCGGGCCTGCCCTTGCGGCTGTTCAATATGGCCTATTTCCACCGCAACAAGTCGCAGGTGTCGGGGTCAGCCACCAATCCAAACAGTTTCTTCTTCCCGCTGGATGCAGTTGCTGGCTGGAACCGGCTGTATGGGCCGGGAGGATTGTTTCAGCACCAATGCGTCATTCCATTGGACGCAGCACGGCAGACCATCCCGCAGCTTCTCGACGCCAGCCATCACGCCGGTCAGGGATCATTCCTCACCGTATTAAAACGCTTTGGCGCCCGCCAATCTCCGGGCTTCATGTCGTTTCCCCAGTCGGGCTACACGCTGACGCTGGATTTTGCCAATCGGGGCCACGCCACTCGAGAACTGCTGGACCATCTCGACGCCATTACCCTTGATGCCGGCGGCAGGACCAATCCTTACAAGGACGCCCGCATGAGCCCGCAAACCTTCCAAAAGGGTTTTCCCTTGTGGCAGCAACTGGAAAATCTGCGCGATCCGGCCATTCAATCGGATTTCTGGCGTCGTGTTTCCGCAGCAGCCACCGCGGACAGACTGGCAATTGCCGCGCCGCCGCCGCTCTCGCCGCCGCCGCTTGAAACTCCTGTTAACCAAACCGCTCAACGGGGCGTTCAGAAAACTCCGGTACAAACGCAGCGGGACAAGAATCGGGCTGGCTCAGCCAAAACGGGGACGCAATGACATATTTGCCGCTGATACTCTTCACCGTGCTGTCGAATGCGGCCGCCCAGTTGATGCTGAAACAAGGCATGCTGACATTCGGCCCGATCACCACTGGCGACGGCCCGATGACGGTCATGTCGATCATCACCATCATCTTCAAAGTGGCCTTTCACCCGTGGGTATTCTTTGGCCTCTGCGCCTTCGTGATTTCAATGATGAGCCATCTCTATGTGCTGTCGAAGGTTGAACTGTCCTTTGTCTACCCGTTTTTGAGCATCGCTTTTGTCGCGGTTGCTGTCGGTTCCTGGCTGTTCTTCGGTGAAGACATCAATGGCTGGCGCATTCTTGGTTTCGGTTTCATCTGCGTCGGCACGATCCTGGTCGCCCAGAGCGCCACAGAGACCACCGTCACAGCATCAAAAAACTCCACTTCTGATTCAGTCTTTATCGAAAGTAACAAAACATGAAGCACATAGTGTTTGGCGGCGACGGATTTGTCGGCCGTGTTCTGGCTGCAAAACTGGTTGCCGAAGGCGAGCAAGTCGTTGTCGCAGACATCAACAAGGGTGATTGCGCGCATTATCAAAAGTGCCAATGGGTGCATCTGGATGTCACCGAACGGGCGAATTTCGACAAGGTTGAAATCTCTCCCGATGATGTGGTCTACAACCTGTCGGCCAAAATGTTGTCGCCCATCGTCACCCGCCAGGAACGTCACGAGTTTTTCTGGCCGGTCAATTATCACGGCACGGTTCATATTCTTGAAGCCATGAAAGAAGCCGGGGCGAAAAACCTGGTCCATTTCACCACGGACATGATCTATGGCCACACCCATACGGTGCCAATGCACGAAGACCATCCGGTTCAACCGCTGGGCGAATATGGCGAAAGCAAACTGGCCACCGAAGAACTGGCCGCCGAATGGCGTCGTGAGCATGGTTTCAACATCTCCATTTTTCGGCCCCGGCTGATTATCGGCCCCGGACGGCTGGGCATTTTGAAAAAGCTGTTCACCCTGGTCGACATGAACCTGCCGGTACCGATGATCGGATCGGGTAAAAATCCCTATCAATTCGTCTCCGTATTTGATTGCGCGGAAGCAGCCTATCTGGCCTGGAAAGCCGGTTTTCCCAACGAGGCCTTCAATCTGGGATCTTCCAATCCACCATCAGTGCGCAAGCTGCTCACCCGGTTGATCAAGGAAGCCAACAGCAAGTCAATTTTGCTGCCGACCCCCGGCTGGGCGGTCAAGCGCACGCTCGATCTGCTCGACCTGGTCAACAAACCAATTATGGACCCGGAGCAATATCTGATCGCTGATGAAGAATGCCTGCTCGACTGCAGCAAGGCTGACAAGCTGATTGGCTGGAAGGCCCAGTACAACGACGATGACATGTTGATTGCTGCCTATCGCGAATACAGAGCCGACCGCGATGCCGATGCAGCAAATCCGCAAAAACAAGCTGCCTGAGCTGCAGCACCAACCCACAGGGACAGGGGAAGACGATGATTTTCAAACGCAGAACAAAACCAGCATCCTATGAAGAGCGCAAAGCGGTTGAAGCACCGGCCATGGCACCAGCGGCAGTAGAGCCTGTCGCCAAGCCAGAACTGCTGAGCATTCACGAGGCGGTCAACATGCCGCTGGAACGGATGACCCAATTGTTTGTTGATCATCTCAATCCCGGCCAGTTGCATTTCATGAAGCTGTTGGGCTTCCACAAGGTGAAGATCGAAAGCGCCGAGGGCGTCTTCTATACCGATCAAAATGGTCGCCAGATTCTTGATTTTTTCGGTGGTTTTGGCTCCCTGTCCTTTGGCCACAATCACCCACGCATTCTGGCCGCCCGCAAGAAATTTCAGGAAGACAAGCGCCACGAGATCGCTATGGCGTTCCTGTCGCAATATGCAGCCGCCCTGGCCCACAACCTGGCAGCCATTGCACCGGAAGATCTGGATATGGTGTTTTTGGGGTCTTCCGGCTCAGAAGCGATGGAAGCGGCTCTGAAAGTAGCTGAGCGCTATCAGGGGCCGGAGAAATCCAAGATCCTGTTTGCCGAGCACGCATTCCACGGCAAAACCAAGGGTGTTTTGTCGATCACCGATTCCCCATTGTATCAATCGCAGTTCAACCTGGTGGATGATGTGGTCAAAGTGCCGTTCGGCGATCTTGAAGCCATTCGCACGGCTCTGGAAAACGATCCGCAGATCGGCATTGTCTGCCTGGAAACCATTCAGGGCGGTGCCGGTATTGTCGAGGCCGCGCCGGAATTCTGGCAGGGTCTGCGCAAATTGTGCGATGAAAAAGGCGTGCTGTGGGTGGCTGATGAGGTTCAGTCCGGCACCGGACGCTCAGGCAAATTCTTCGCCTTTGAGCATTACGGTGTCGTGCCGGATGTGACAGCGCTCGCCAAATCGCTGGGCGGCGGCAAGACCGCCATGGCGGCGATGATTGCCCGCAAACCTATTTATATGAAAGCCTATGGCAAACCGGCCACGGCGCTGATTCACGGACCGGCAACGTTCGGCGGTATCGGCGAGGCCTGCATCACCGCCATCGAAGCGCTGAACATCATGTATGACGATGACCTGATGGATAATGCAGCCGCCGTCGGCGCCTATATGAAGGCGCAATTGCAGGAATTGCAGGAAAAATATCCAAGACTGATCAAGGATGTGCGTGGCCGCGGTTTCATGTTGGGCCTGGAATTCCAGGACTTCTCCAGAACCATGCCGGTGGCCGTACGCCCTGCCCTGTCGGTGCTTGATGACAAGCTGAAAGGGTCGCTGTCAGGATTTATCGGCTCGGCTCTGTTGCGTGATCACGATGTCCTGGTGGCGTTTACCGAATATAATCGCAATGTGGTGCGTCTTCAGCCGCCGCTGATCACAACCCGCGAAAACGTCGATCAGTTCATCACAGCCCTCGACAAAGTGCTATCCGGTGGCGTCGTCAAAATCGTCACGGATTTTATCAAGTCCCAGAAAGGCTGATTTATTTCAGCCCTCTTGCAGGCCAAATTTTTGAACATCTGACGACTTCAGATACAGAACCCAGCACGGATCCAGCTTTATGGCGGTTCGTGTCTGGGTGATTGGTCTGTAAAAATCGGCGATTGTATTGCGGCTGGTCGTTGCAGGGCACATGGGCTGCAACATCACTGTTGTCCCTTGAAGCTCAGAAATTGCCGCCTCGCTCAGACTGGTCATCGTGCGTTGTGGATCAAGCCCGATCGGCACATGTTTGGGCGGCAGAGCCCCCAGCGCCCAGGCCAATGGCGATGTGAAGTCCATGACAAAGGCACTGTCAAACTTCTCACCGGCTTTTTCTTCGATGTCCTGCAGGCGCTTCACGGCGGTATCGAGCTGCTTAAGCCAGGCCGCCTGCATGGGAATTTCAGAATAATAGGTCCAGTTGGGCAATTGCCCCTGCGCCGCAAGATCTTCATAGGCCACCCGATGATTTGCATAATGGCGATTGATCATCTCAACCCGTTCATGCATGGCCTGCTTTATCCGTACACGCCCAAAGCTTTTAAGGCGCGGAACCTCCAGCGCCTGGTATGTCACCGACCCGACCACCGCCCGCGCGGCGCGGTGAAGCACGGTCACCAGCGGCGGTATCGCAATTGCCGCCACCAGGCCGATCATCGCCAAACGCTGCCAGCCCATAAACCTTGATGTCTGATCGCTTGCACAGCCCCGTAACAAAACCAGCAGAATGGGCCAGAGGAAAATAAAGTCCTGGCTGCCCGTGTTCTGGGTTTCAAACACAATGCCCGCAACCAGTGCCACCGCGAGCCAAAGGCCCAGTCTGGCAATATGGTTCGCGGTGGCGGGAGCAGCCTCTTGCGCGCCGAACAGACTAAAGCCGACCAACAAAATGAGCAGCAATATGGTGGCAAATATGGTGTCGAAACGAACCGAAAATACCGTCAAAAACCGCGGCAGCAATGTGCCTTCGTTCGCCCCGACCAGACCGAGAATATCCTGAATATATGCCGACGTGAGCCCAAGTGTTATTTCAAGCACGCCCAACACGACGACAAAGGCGATTGCGGCCAGCAACGTCAGTCCGAATGTCAGCCGACCTGAGATCAACGCGTAGAAGGCAAGCAGGCCCGCCGCCAGAAACCCGGTGATTTTCACAAAGAACAGGCAACTCAAAATGATGAAAACGACCAGCGCCCGAAAACGCGGTGAGTTGGAAAACATCAGCACCGCCATCATCACATAGAGCAGAATGCAGACCTGTCGGTTGTAAAACCCGTATCCATCGACCCCGGCATAGGTGGTGTAGGATTGAATGTTGAAGGGTAAAATCTGAAACACCAGAAACGGCAGCAGCAGAGCCAGTCTTTCGACCGTGCGGCCTCTTCCCATCTCCGCCATCAGCCATGCCATAATTGGCAACGTGATAATCAACGGGCTCCACTGGGCGACAAACAAGGGATTGCCGGTGGGAAATACAAGAATTGTCCAATAAGCCAGATAATAGCCTAGCGCGCCCACCGGAGCCTCAAAATCTATCTGCGGAATCTGTCCCACGGAGAGGCGATGGGCACCATCAACATATAGCGCCAGGTCCCAATAATTCGGTCCCAATGGTATCGGCACGGGAACAACCAATAGCGTGGCGACTAAAGCAACAGTGCCGAGCAACCACAGCCATGGAGACAAAAGCAAGCGCATGAAAATGTTCCCCTAGAATTTCCCAGTTCTTCTGCCGGCGAGACCGGCGAGATCGGTGAAGAACGCAAATGGGTCGGTCTCAATGAACACCGGTCATCCAGTTCAATGGCGCCAGTTTTCGTAATACATCGGAGGCGCATTTTGGGGTTGGGCGGTCGGGCTTGCCGCCGAATTGACCATGTGTCGACCTTGCTCACCCAGACCGGGCAAAGGCAATTGTCCCCCCCGCGACGGCGGAACCGGTTCCGATGAATACAGATCCCCGACAATCGGCGGGGCAGCAGCCTGTATACGATGGCTGGATTCTGGGTGCGACAGGCCATTGCCGCTGCCGTTCAATGCCATCTGACGGCCAGCCGCCAAAAACAGCGGTATGAGGGCAAATAGCATACCCACGCCAGTCCCGGCTATCGCACCGGTTGCGACCAGCACTTTTCGCTTCGGGCCAACCTTGTCTGAATCGGGAACAGCTTCGGAAATGAGCCGGGCACTGCTGGAGCGGATATTTTCCTGTTCACCGGTTTCCCGTGACCGCAACAGGAAGGATTCGTAAATCTGGCGGCTTGCTTCAACCTGACGGTTCAGTTCCCGCAGCTTCACCTTGGCGGCGGAATCATTGACCGCAGCGGCTTTCATCTGGTTCACCTGGGAGGCGAGATCGTCCTGCCGCGCCTTGGCTCGCTTGTAATTTTCCTGGGCCGTTTGAACCACCCGCTTCATCTCCTGGGAGATCGCATTCAATACACTGCGGCGCTCGGAGGCCGCTGCGATTCTGTCAGGGTGACGTTGGCCCAGTTTGGCGGCCAGTTTTTCCAGTCGGGCATTGGCCCGCGAATAATCGAGACGCAGCTGGGAAACGGTCTGATTGTTCAGTTCAGCTGGCAAGGACCCTGAAATCACATCGCCCAGATCGGCTTCAGCCGCCAGTTTAGCACGGGTGCGGGCATCACCGGCCTGAACCTTGGCAAGCACCATTTGTTCGTTCAATCGCGACAATTGCACTTCACTGACCAGGCGGCCATTTGCATCGACCAGCCCGTTTGCCGCCTTGTATCTTTCGACATTTTCTTCGTTGCTCCTTACCTGTTGGCGCAACTCGTCAAGCCGCGCAGTCAGATCCTGGCTGGCAGAGCGTGCAACGGACGACCGGGCCCCGGATTCATCCGCCATATAGGCGCGTGCCAGGGCGTTGGCGATGCGCGCTGATTTGGCAGGATCGGTGGTTGAAACGCCAATTTCGATGGTAAAGGTCTGGCTGACCCGCCGCACGTAGAGATTGTCAAAAAGATAGCTCTTGGCTGCTGACCAATCATCAGTGGCAGTTCGACCGCCGTTAAAGAGATCGGTCACTAGATTGAACGGGAAACCAGCGGAGGAACCTTCGGTGAACTCCGGGTCATCCATAAGCTTCAATTCATCAATCACCGGGTCGATGACACTGGAAGAATTGATAATCCGCACCTGGCTTTCCGCGTAAGCCACTGTCGCTTCGCTGTTCAACCCATTGGGCGAAACCGAATTGTTGAGCACTTTCAGGCCGCGGGGTTCGATCAATATCTCGGCGATCGACTGGTATTTGTTTGGCAAGGTCAGCGCATAGAGAGCGGCCAGAACCGCGCCGATCACGGCACACAGGAACACCAGCTTCCACGATCTGGCGATGGTGCCAACGAAACTGTCAAAGGAAAACAAACCAGACAGCATATTTTGCGGTGGGGCAACAGGAGCCGACTCGACCGGCGGATGACTTTCAGGCGTCGGAGCAGGTCTGCGGTTTCTCATTCTGGACTTGAGCTGATCAAGCTCTTCAGCCAGCAGATCCAACTGCTCAGCCTGGCTGGGTTTGCGGGAAGTTGTCGCCTTCCCGGCGTTCCAACCGGCATATCCCGGGTGATGATGTCCATCCCTGCCCGTCTGCGTCGCTTCATACTCCGCCAGACGCGCCGCATGCGTTTGTTGCAATTGCGTTCTATGTCGGGATTCGGCGTGGTTCAGTTCCGTCAACAGGGATCCTGAAGACCGTGGAGACACCGGCGCGGCGGCGGCGGCGGCAGCTTGCTGCACTTCTGCAGGTCCCATCAGATCGAGCAGTGAACCCTGCCCCGCCATGGTTTGGGGGGCTGGTGCATGAGAAGGCGCGGCCCCTGCGACCTTCCGGTTGAGCCCACCATCATTTTGATTTTTCTTGTCAAGAAAACGGGACAACATGGAAGAATTTCGGGCTCCGGCAAGGGGGAAAAAGACTGAGCGCCGGATAAAACTGGCACCTTACCGAAGTATTAAGCAGGATGGATAACAAAGGATTAACTGTGCGCTGCTGAGGAGCAGATATTGGGCGCTAATTTTGGAAAATTTTTCTCCACCTATCACCCGGCGAAGGATTTGATCACCTCAAACAATGGCTTGGTCTGCCAATTACGGTCAAACGGCAAGGGACGCGCCGTTGCGCCGTCTTCTCTGGGGAAGGTCTCATTGATCCAACTGTAGCGATCACACAGGCCCCACGTGGTGATGGTTTGTGGGGTGATGAGCTCGGTCAACGCTGACAGGTATTGCTCTGCAGTGGCTGCGACCCCCCGGTCGCGGCGATCCGGGTCGGCGGTCAGCTTCCAGTCAATCACATCAAGCTCGGTGACTGATACGGTCAGCCCCATTCGTTTCAACTGCCCGATAAATTGAGCCAGATTCTCCGGCCCCACCTCGCGTTCCGCATACAGGTGGGATTGCAGCCCTACCCCGTGAACCGGGATGTTCCTGTCCTGCAATCGACGCAGGATGTTGATCATTGCCCTTTGTCGGGCTGCAACCCGCGGTCCCGCATCCTGCAGGTCATAATCGTTGATATAGAGCTTGGCTGCAGGATCGGCGGCGGCGGCCGCCTTGAAAGCCAGATCGACATGGTTGGGACCCAGCGCGTTATACCAAACGCCACCGCGCCAATTGCCGTCGCTTAAGGGATCATGGGAAATCACCTCATTGACCACATCCCAGGATGCAATGCGACCGGCATAGCGCCCAACAACCTCTGTGATGTGTTCGTTGAGCAAATATTCCAGCCTTTTTGGCGATACGATGGCATCCAACCATGCTGGGTTGGCAAGATACCAAAGGGGCCCATGCCCATGCACCACCTTTCCGTTTTGCTCTGCAAAATCAATGATTTCATCAGCGGCCGCAAAATCAAAACGGGATTCGTCATAGCGCAGGCTGGCCCATTTTAACGCATTCATCGGCACGATCACGTCGGCATGCTCGATCAATTTCTGCTTCAACATGGGGTCGTTGCGAAAGGGCTCCAGATGTACCGCAACACCGAAGGGAATCTTGCGGCCTGCAAACGACGAGCCCGGGGTTAACAAACTGTTACCCAATGCTGCGCCACAAATTTGCAATGCGGAACGACGCGTTAACAGGTTGTGACTATTATTGCCCACAGTTTTACATCCACCATTAAGCCTGTCGCTGACTGCCCAGGTTTATAGAGCAAATTAGTGAAGCAATTCTGATGACTGTTCAGTCAGTTTCCCAATCGCTGGTAAACATCATCGACATCAGGCTGAACCGAATTGGCATCAGCCGGGCACAGATCGTTGATTACGCAGCGCTGCTGAGCGGCCAGGTGGGTCGACTAATCTTTTCGATGATCTATTTCGTCATCCTGGCGCGCACGCTGACGCTCGGTGACTTTGGTATTTTTGCTTCCTGCTCAGCGATTGGCATTGTTTTATCGCGGCTGGTTGGACTGGGCTATATCTCACCGCTGTTCCGCATTGCCACCACCAAACCGACGCTTATCGGCGCGTATACGGGCGGATTTCTGATTGCCTGCCTGATATCAATGCCGCTGGTACTGGCGGCAGGCGGGTTAATCTATGCAACGCTTTATGCCAGCCTGATCCCGCTTGAAGTCTTTTTTCTGGTCATCCTGGCGGAAGCCATTTGCTGGCGCGGGATTGAAACCACGATCATCGTTTGCAACGGGCAAAACCGTTATTCCACCGGTGCCATGCTCGGCATATCCGGTGTCGCCATCAAGGCGATTGCCGCCATTGTGCTGATGACAAATGGTGATCCGACCCTGATCGCCTGGGCACCGATCTACTTCTCCAGCCTGCTGCTGATCATGTTGGCCGGTATTGTGTTCATCTACCCCAAGCAACGATTGCGCTGGAAACCCAGGGCATGGTTTGGCCGGGCCAGCGATGCAATGGGGGTATCGGCAGCGGAAACCCTGTTCTACCTGCAGGCGGAAATGGACAAGGTATTGGTCCTGGCACTGGGCGGTGAAGCCCTGTCGGGTCTCTATGCCATCGTCATGCGGTTGGTCGATTTGACGGCTGTGCCACTGCGGGCTTTTAGCACCATGCTCACCCAATGGATTATGCGCAGTCGCAAATCCGGCAATGCTGCCAGAACCGGCCTGAAACTGGATTTCCTGATTGGCGTCACCTCGGTTGCCGCCATTGTTGCCATTGCGACCCTGCTGTCATTTGCCCCCAATCTACTGGGCGAAAACATTGCGCTGGGCGCTTCCTTCCTGTGGTTAGTATTCCTGGTACCCGCTTTCCGCAATTCCATCGAGCTGCACACCGAACTGCTCTACGGCCACCAATTCATGGCCTCACGGGTGGTGTTGCTGGCCTATCTGGGAACGCTGAAAGCCTTCCTGATTGCGCTTGTTCTGGGTCACACCAAGGATTTTGCCGAAGTGGCATTGCTGATGAACGTGATATTCGGAATGCTCTATCTGGCTTCCGCGCTGGTGACCTATTCGCGGCTCAATCGGAAGTCACTCGCCAGCTAGACTTGAACAGGTTTACTTCAGGCAGCAATCAGCTTGCGCAGCAATCGTGGACTGGTGCCGGTAAACGACTGGACACCAATGGCAACCTGGCTCGGTTCCATGGTGGCCAGAAAGCGGTTCAATGAAACCGCTGTCAACGCTGCCCCTGACCAATAGGTCTGGCAAAGGGCCCCCTCGCCCGCGAAGTGCCCGGCACCACCACGCACGCCGACAGCATAGGCACCATAAATCTGGCATTCGGAAAATGTCCGCTTTGAAGCGACCGCCGCCAGCCAATGTCTTGATGTGACCTCTTCAATATGAGCGCACATGCCAGTGACCAGGTCACGCCGCCAGCTGACCAGATTATTGATATAGTCATGGGCGGGAAAATCCACGGCAGGAAGTCCGTTAAGACGCGCCGCGTGATGGCTCCACTCCTTGTGCTGGTGCCCGCCCCCCGGCAATCCGTCGTTGATGCCATAGTCGTTGCGATAGAGCCGCATTTGATCGCCCTGCCACAGGGATCGGGTGTCAAAAGGCCTGACGAACAGCATGTCTGAATCGCAATATAACAAGCCGTCTTCAGACAGATAGGCGGCGATGGCGATGCGGCGCAATTGCTGCACATGCCAGCCACGCATCGGCCAGGTGCGGGTGGAAAACCAGATCTTGCGGGCCATGGGAGAAAATCCCTGATGGGCGCTTTTCAGCCATTTGGGCAGAATGTCCAACTCGTTGATGACGTGACGCCGCGGGCCATTGAGCACAGAAAACAGTTCAAAATCGTCATTATCGACCAGGATGTAATGGTTCGGTTGATCGGCCACAAAACGGTCGATGGAATCGCACAGCAGGCGACAATTATCAAAATCTCCCCAATAACTGGGAGTAATCAGTGCGGTTCTTTGAGAGGTGTTCAAGACTTTGCCCCATTGCTGAAACCGAACAATTTCTGCTGCAGGATCCGCATCAGGAACAGCGGATTGCCGACAATATAGCGACGCCACATGCGCTGCGGTTCCAACCACAGGCGATAGAGCCATTCCAGACGCCAATCGATCATTTTCTGCGGAGCCCGATCTATCGATCCGGACGCAAAATCAAACAACGCTCCAACACCAACGCAGATTGCGGCGTGTTGCTCGCTGCAATTTTCAGCGATCCAGACTTCCTGTTTTGGATTTCCAAATGCAACCAATAAGATATCAGGCCGTTCGTCCTTCAGACGTGCCAGGATGGCCGGCTCATCCGCATCGTCAAAATAGCCATCGCTGATGACGTGGAACTGATGTTGCGGGTGATTATCGGCAAAGTTCCGGGCGGCCCTTTCGGCAACGCCGGGGCGCGCTCCAAGCAGAGCAATTTTCCTGTTGCCCTCTAGGCGCGCCAACAGGGCCGGAATAAAATCTGTACCATTCAGGTTTTCCGGAAAAGCCGCGCCGTAGAGCATGCGCGCACCAAGGTCGAGGCCAACGCCATCTGACAATACGGTGAACTGTTTTAACGTTTCGCAATAGTCCGCGTCGCCGAAGGCAATATTGGCGCCATGGGCGTTGAGAAACGATAATTTTCGGTGGTCGTCGCCATCAATGACACGCTGGATTTCATCCACCGCCGAGCTGCACGTGGCCGCCCAGACATCAACACCCAAAATGTTATGGGTGTTGAAATCACGGCTCGTGCGGGCCTCACACGAGCCCCCAGCTACCATCAATGTATCAACAGCGTCGCTCATTAACGTTCCTGTGGTTTCAGCAGACGGTCCCAACCCGACGCCGTATGCACCGACAATATCTGACAAACCCTGCAATTTGGTGAAAACCTTGGCTTTTGGTTAAGCCAGATGGGCAATTCCCCGCTGCAGTCCGGCCATCAGTGCGGTCTTCTGCCTGTCCCTGAATTTTTGCCCATCAACCGCCGGCAAGGTCCCGGATTTTGCCACCTCCACCAACTCGGTCAGCGCCTCGGCAAATGACGGCGGATCATCAGCCGCCAAACAGTTTGACGGCAGCTCATCAATGCCCCGCAAAGACGATTGCGTCGCGACACACGGACGCCCGGTCTGAAAGGCTTCGATGGTTTTCAGCTGCACGCCAGTGCCGCCACGACTGATCAGCGGCACCACGCGAACGGAATCAAGAAACCCGTTGGCGCTTTCTACCCGACCGAGAAACTGGATGTTGGGCCCTGCCCTGAGACTTGTCGTTGGAATGCTGCCAGCAATTGCGATCTGCATCCCAGGCGGAAGCAGTGGCGCAACCTCCTCCACGAACCACTGCAGGCCAACAAAATTTGGCTGCCAAGACCAGGTACCGATCAGCCCCACATCGTATTCTGGCTCACTAATGTCCACTGGCTCAGCCGCACTCGGCACAAATAAGGGCAACAGACACCCATGGTCGGGAGCCAGATCGTGCCCGTCGATGTCGGCTTCGCTGAAGGTCCACACAATGCGCGCGCGCTGCGTTAATTCGCCCTCCAGCTTCTTCAACAATCGCTCATCGCGTCGATACAACCAACGCTCAGCCGCTGACGACACCGCAGCGGCATTTTGAGCAGCCGATCGATGCTCAACATTGTGAGCAACATAGATATGCGGCACATCACATAGTTGCGGAAAGGCCGCCGCCATCTGGTAGGAATTGAGAATATGGCCATCAAACGGGCCGGCCCGCTCAATCGCCTCGGCGAGCTGTGAGACTGGAAAATCAGCCAGTTTCGCGGCAGCAAATGGCAGTCCGTGACGCATGGCCTGCATCACCCAAAGCAGTTTTTGGGCTGTGCCTGCGGTCGAGTTTTCCAGTTCCCGCGTGCCAAGCGTGACAACATCAGTATCTCGGGACTTTCCCTGCCTCGGCAGTTTAAATCCAAAGATCACCACCTCGTGGCCCAGTTCGCGCAATCCGGCAATAATCGCATCATTGGCGATCTCAAATCCGGTTGTCGCATTGCCGTCCGGGACTATCGACGTGAAGAAGGCCAGTTTCATTGCTTTGAACCGTTCTGAATCTCTCAAAATTACTGCCACAACAAAGCAAGTATTTCGTTAATCAGCGCGCGCTATTATCAGCCCAATCGACAAGCGGGTGTTCAGGCAATGATGGCAGCGCAACCTCCTGGCAAAAAAGACATTTCGGTGGTCTGGCAACACCATGCACGGCCGGCGGAAGAGATCGAGCTGGTGGTAACCCTGCCAACATTCAAACGCCCCGACCATCTGCGCATCACCCTGCGCTCTGTGGTCGCGCAATCAACCGATACCCCCTATGCCATTGTCGTGATGGACAATCATCCCGACGCTGCCGAAGGGGCTGCAGCTGCACAGGCATTGCTGGCTGAAGAAGACATATCAGCAACCGTAATTCTGGCCCACCGCCGCGGCAATTGTGCCGCCTATAATGCCGGTTTTCACACCGCGCTGACCACCTATCCCAATGCCCGATGGATCCAGATCATCGACGATGATGAAATCGCCCATCCGGACTGGCTCGAAAAACAGATTGGTGTTGCCGAAAAATGCGGGACCGACTTTTGCGGCGCCCCCCAACATCCCATATTCGATGGTGGCCAGCACCAGGTCTGGCAAAGCCATCCTGTGTTCCAGCCGCCCTTTCAGACCACCGGGCCTGTGCCAATCCTCTACTCCTCCGGCAATGTGTTGATCAGCACTCACCGCCTGCGCCACCATCAACATCCCTGGCTGGATGAGGTGTTTAACTTTCTGGGCGGTGGAGACAGCGATTTTTTCAGTCGCTGCAAGGCGGATGGGGCAAAATTTGCATGGTGTGCCGAGGCCGGTGTTGATGAAACCACACCGCTGCGACGCACCGAATTGTCGTGGCTCAACTCGCGCAGCCTGCGCAACGGCTCGATTTCGGCACTGATCCAGAAACGCGCTGCCGGCTCGGCTCTCGATCATTTCAGGCGGATTGTTAAATCCTGCCTGTTACTGGCTGCCTCTCCTTACCGTTCGTTAATACTGTTTGTTAACAAAGGCTCGCTTATCATGGCGCTCAATCCGATGAATGTCGCCCTTGGGCGTTTGCTGATGGAATTCGGTTTTGCCAACGAACAATATAGAGCAGCCGACAAGAACTGATCACGTCTCATTGAATTGGGGGGCGCAATGACGCTCGCCCATGACCAGACCTGGTATCGCCCCATTGCGACACCCCGCAGCAGCTGGTGGCCCTCGGCGCTGATCCTGAGCATGGTTTTCATATCCTTCCGGCCGTTTTCAACCAGCAGCGAAAACCTGTTAGTGGTGCAATCTTCGGGCGGCGATATCGTCAATCAGATGGGTTTCGGCCTGCTGGGTCTGATCTGCGCCTATCTGCTGGCAAGGAAAACTTGCAGCAACGCGGTCAACGCGCTGCTTCACCCCCTGTGGATCCTGTTTCTGCCGGTTCTGATCCTGGCTGTGTTCAATGCCGACGATCCCCAAGCCGCCACCCGCGCCATGGGCTTTTCCATCATTGTGGTTTTGGCCGCTGCCAGCGCCCTCAGCCTGCCCCGAAACCTGTCAGACCTGGTATCGGTTCTGACAATGGTCAGCAGTGTCACACTGGCCCTGTGTTACATTGCGGTTTTTGCTTTCCCGGAACAGGGCCTGCACGATGGATCCGGCCTCGAAGGCGCCCATGCCGGGCTCTGGCGCGGCATCTACGATCACAAGAACATCGCCTCCTATGTAGTTGGAAGTTTTGCGATTTTTGGGTTTTTTGTCGGCCGGAACGGCAAACCGTTGATGGGATTACTGATCTTCGCTATCGCCTTGTTTTTCGTTATTCAGGCCGGTTCCAAGACCGTTCTGGGCATCCTGCCGGCGGCGATCTTTACAGCCATGTTGGCGCAATGGGTCTCCTGGCGTCCGTTGAAAGTCATGGTCCTTTTGCTGCCGGTTGTTGCTCTGACAATTGTGACGTTGGGCAGCGTCCTCTACCCGCCAATCCTTGAAGAATTGCAGTTCCATATTCCCGGTCTCACCTATACCGGACGAACCGATATCTGGATATTCGGGCTGAACAGCGTCGCGGAAGCCCCCTGGTTCGGATACGGATTTGAAAGTTTTTGGTCAACACCCCGTGTTGGCAATATGGTTCAGCCGATTGACCTGAACTGGGATGTGCGCGGCATCGTCCATGGCCACAATTCCTGGCTTGATGCCACCCTGGCGTTTGGAATTCCGGGCACCGCCATGCTGCTGGCCGTATTGGTGGTGCTGCCGCTGATTGACTATTGCCGCATTGCCAATAGCGGCAATGCGGGAAAACTCGCAGGTCTGTTCATCACCATCTGGGTTTTCACCCTGTTGGGCGCCAGTCTGGAGAGCTTTTTCTTCCGCCGTGCAGATCCGGTCTGGTTTTGCCTGCTGATTGCCATCGTCGGCCTGCGGTTGACAGCCCATATGAGCAACCAACATATTCGTGCCCCAATGGGCCGGTAACCGTGTATTTACAATGATGATGTAGGTTTTGTTTACCAGTTCACCAGCGTTCAGCCACCAGCCGCACGCCCCCCACCGCGGCGAACGGTTGCAGCGCATCAAGACAAACAGTTTGGGCTAAATCATGGGCAAGCAACAACTCCTGAACCGGCGTATATTGATGACCACCGGCCTCAGTGCGGCCGGATCGCTTCTCGTCGGCTGCAACTCAACCCGCTTTCTCGACACCACGAGCACCGGATCGATTGCCAGCAATACACGCGGCCCGCGCCCGGCAATCGGGGTGGATGCCAATCTGCGCTCATCGGCGCGCATGTATTCGGAAAAGACCGACGGCGAATATACGCTGGCGGCTGTCCCCTACGATCAGATGGAAACGCGCTTCCGTCGCCAGCGGGTTGTCAACCGTACCGGCATGAAGCCTGGCACAATATTGGTCGACCCGCACAATCACCACGCCTATTACGTTCTCAGCCACGATGAGGCGGTGCGATACGGCATTGGCGTTGGCAAGGCCGGGTTTGAGTGGAGCGGTGACGCCGTGATCGGACGCAAGGCAAAATGGCCGCGCTGGACACCACCTGCAGAAATGATCCAGCGGCGGCCGGATCTTGAAAAATACCGCAATGGCATGCCCGGCGGCATTGAAAATCCGCTGGGTGCACGGGCCCTTTACCTGTTTGCCAATGGTCGCGACACGCTTTACCGGCTGCACGGCACACCGGAATGGAATTCGATTGGCAAATCCATGTCATCCGGCTGTATTCGCTTCCTCAACCAGGACGTGGTTGACCTGTTCAACCGGGTGCCGGTGGGCACCAAGGTGCGGGTTATTTAGCGACACTTCACAAAAAACTGCGCGTCCGCCGATAAAAACTGGTCGCGGCCGTATCATTGCGCGCAGCTTTCCTTTATGGACGGGCCAATTCCTCCGATCCACTTGGAAACCCCATGCTACGCCCCTCGCTTTCAGCGTTTGCGGAGCGCCTTTCTCTGGGCGATCGCAAGACGCGGGATTTCACCAAATTCACGCCCTCCCGCATCAAGACCGAAATTCTCTCCGGCCTGACCGTCGCCCTGGCCCTGGTGCCCGAGGCTGTCGCCTTTGCATTTGTCGCCGGCGTCCATCCACTGGTGGGCCTCTATGCCGCCTTCATCGTTGGCCTGATCACCGCTCTGTTTGGCGGTCGCCCGGGCATGATTTCCGGCGCCACCGGCGCATTGGCCGTAGTCATGGTTGCGCTGGTTGCCCAGCACGGGGTGGAGTATCTTTTTGCCACCGTAGTGCTGATGGGCATTTTGCAGATTCTCGCCGGCATTTTCAGGCTCGGCAAGTTCATTCGCCTGGTTCCCCACCCGGTGATGCTTGGCTTCGTCAACGGGCTGGCCATCGTGATTTTCCTGGCCCAGATGACCCAGTTCAAGGTAAATGGAGCCGACGGTGCCAAGGTCTGGATGAGCGGCACACCGCTGGCAATGATGATCGGGCTGGTCTGCCTGACCATGGCCATCATCTATCTATTTCCCAAATTCACCAAGGCGATTCCTGCCCCGCTGGCCGGCATCGCCATTGTCGCCGGTCTGGTTATTGCCTTTGGACTGGACGTGCCAAGGGTTGGCGATCTGGCTTCCATTCAAGGCGGCCTGCCTCCGTTCCACATTCCGCAGGTTCCCCTGACCCTGGAAACCTTCCAGATCATCCTGCCCTACGCGCTGATCCTCGCTGCCATTGGCCTGATCGAAAGTCTGTTGACCCTCAACCTGGTGGGTGAAATCACCGGCAAGTCCGGCGGGGCATCACAGGAATGTCTCGCGCAGGGTGCCGCCAACACGGTCACCGGCTTTTTCGGTGGCATGGGTGGTTGCGCGATGATCGGTCAGTCGATGATCAATGTGAAATCCGGTGGCCGTACACGTATGTCTGGCATATCGGCTGCCCTGTTCCTGCTGGCTTTCATTCTTGTGGCGTCGCAGCTCATCGAACAGATCCCCCTCGCCGCCCTGGTTGGCGTCATGTTCATGGTGGTGATTGGTACCTTTGCCTGGCACAGCCTGCGCATATTTGGCCGCATTCCCTTCACCGACGCCGTTGTCATCGTGCTGGTCACGGCCGTCACTGTCGCCACTGACCTTGCCGTGGCGGTCATCGTTGGGGTCATCGTTTCTGCCCTCGCCTATGCCTGGCAGAATGCCACCCGCATCCATGCGCGGATCGATGAGCCCGAAGATGGCTCCAAGATCTATGGTATTGAAGGCCCGCTGTTTTTTGGATCCGCCGATGGCTTTGCCGAGATTTTCACACCTGACGAAGATCCCGATCTGGTGATTGTCGACTTTATAAACAGCCGGGTTGTCGACCAGTCGGCGCTGCAGGCGATTGAAGCTATGGCCACCCGCTATGAAAAACGCGGCAAGCAGTTGCAACTGCGTCACCTGTCCCGCGACTGCCACAAATTGCTCAACCGGGCTGGTCAGCTGATTGTCGATTCAGATGACGACCCGGATTATGGGATCGCGGTGAACTATGAGATTCAGACCGGTCGGCTGGGCGGCGGCGGCGACGGCGACCACTAAGTTCGCAAAGCCGGTAGACCGATTCCCACGGCCTCAAAGCCACCATCGGCGGCCAGCAACTGACCGGTGATGAAACTGGCATCGGCAGATGCCAGATAGCAGATGGCGCTGGCGATCTCGTCTTCGCTGCCATAGCGGTTGAGCGGCAGTGCATCATGATAGGCGGCGCGAATCTCCTGCGTATGTACGGCCAGGGCCAGTTTTGTATTCACCGGACCCGGTGCCACACAATTGGCACGTATGCCCAGCTCACCCAGTTCGGCGGCCTGCTGCAGGGTCAACTGGATCACCGCCGCTTTTGATGTGCCATAGGCCACCCGCAAGGTGCTGGCGCGCAGGCCGGAAATCGACGCAATATTGACAATTGACGCATGGCTTTGTTTGGCGGTTTTCGCCAGCAACGGCAACAGTGCCTGGCTGACCAGAAACACCCCATCCAGATTGGTTTCCATCACCGTGCGCCAGCGTTCAAAACTGGTCTCGGCAATCGGCCCGAAATCAGCGACACCGGCATTGTTGATCAACGCGTTGCAGGCGCCAAAATTCCGTTCGATCGCCGCTGTCATGGCCGCCACCTGATCGGGAATGGAAACATCAAAGATCAACGCCTCGACCGCATCGCCAAATTCCTGCGCCGCCTCTTCAAGCACCGCGCCATCGCGGTCGACCATGGCGACCTTCAGGCCCTGGTCGACAAAGCGGCGCGTGGTCGCCAGCCCGATCCCCCGCGCAGCGCCGGTAACAACGGCAACACCGCTCACTTGGATTCCCCCAGCCAGCTGGCAAACCCGTCAACAACGGCATCAGCATCGGCGCTTTCAAAATCCAGATGGGTGACCAGTCTGGTGGTATGCTGGGCGCCAAATGGGTCGGTTACAATCATGCCCCGCGCCATCATGTGTTCAGACAGGGGTCCCTGCCCTTCGCCGGTCACGTTGACCCAGATCATGTTGGTTTGCACCTTGTCGATATCAAAACTCACCCCGGGAATCTCAATCAGGCGATTGGCCAAGGCCGATGCATTGGCGTGGTCTTCGGCGAGGCGCTCCACATTGTGCTGAAGAGCATAAAGACCGCAGGCGGCCAGAACTCCAGCCTGACGCATTGCCCCGCCCAACAATTTGCGGGCGCGGCGGGCCTGATGGATGAAATCTTTTGGTCCGCACAGAACCGAGCCGACCGGCGCGCCCAACCCTTTAGATAGGCACAGGGACACGGTATCGGCGCAGGCCGCCAGATCCGAAGCCGGTTGGCCCGATTGCACGGCAGCATTCATCAAGCGAGCACCGTCTAAATGCAACTTCAGGCCATTGGCTTTGGCGACCGCGGCAGTGCGTTCGATTTCATCCTGATCCATCACCATGCCATCATGGGTGTTTTCAACACAGATCAGTTTGGAGATCGCAAAGTGAGGATCATCCGGTTGAATCGCCGCCTCAACGTCAGCGGCGTTCAGCCCGCCCTTCTCATTGACCGGCAGAATGCAGGGCGATATGCCGCCAAGCACTGCCGCGCCACCGGCTTCGTGGTGGGGAATATGATAACCCACACCGCTGATATATTCGTCGCCCCTGCCGCAATGGGTGAGCAAAGAGGTCAGATTGCTTTGCGTGCCGGACGCGACAAACAGGCCTGCTTCCTTGCCCAGCATTTCGGCTGCCCGTTCCTGAAGCGCGATGACCGTGGGATCATCCCCGAACACGTCATCGCCAACCTCCGCATTGGCCATCGCCTCACGCATGCCGGTTGAAGGTCGGGTGACCGTGTCGCTGCGCAGGTCAATCAACCGGTTGCTGTTGGAAACCTTGGGCATGGAAGCGTACATGGGAGGGCCTTCTGACTTTTTGGATTACCGGATCAGGCTTTGCGCCATTCTCCGGTGCATGATGGGTGTCGATCAGTCAAGAGCCAGGGAACTTGGCACCATTTCCGGTCGCCGCAGTTTTCCCGACAGGGCATCAGCCTGCGACAGGGATTTGAGAAACTCTATCAAATCCTCAAACTCTGTTTTAGACAATGCGACCGGCGGCAGAGAGTTGCGCTTTTTCAGATCTGCAACAGTGGCCGCGACCTCGACAGGAGGAGGCCTGCCCCCTGTTCGCTCGGCAACGAAGCCCTGAAGTCCTTCCGCCGGATCAAGATGCGCTTTCACAAAATCTGGCAAGGTGCCGAAACTGCCAGCATGACCATAGGGTGCAGAGAACTCGACATTGCGCAGTGACGGGGTGCGGCGGCGGTATTTGTCGGCATCCCTGCCGGTCAGTTCTGAACGGTCCAGATGCAGGTCAAAGCCTGCCTTGCCGCCAGCCTCACCTCCTTCGCCGTCGCCATCGCCGTCGCCGCTCTCGCCGCCCTCGCCGCTGTCGGCAAAGAAGTCAACGTCAAACCGCCAAAGCGGGGTGGCCACGGCATGAAAGTCATGATCGGTCTGAAAGGGGCCGCTGTGGCAGCTGCTGCACTGCGCTTTGCCGTAGAACAGGTTCAGACCCGCCAGTTGAGATTGAGTGAGCGCAGCCTTGTCGCCGCGCAGATAAGCATCAAAGGGTGAGGTGTCGCTGCGCCATTCGGTGCCAACAAAGGCTGAAAGGGCATTGGCGATATGGGTGATATTGATTTCGCCCAAGGATTTCAATTCGGGATAGGCATTTTGAAAGAAAGGCCAATATTCCGGCAGGTTCTGCACCCGCCCGGTCAACGCCTGCCAGACCGCATTATTGCCAAGATGGGCAACGGCTTTGACGTCATTGTCGACAGTGCCGACCAATTCGTCACCGGTCACTGCGGGAAAAAGCGCCTGAACCGCCAGCACATCCTGCAGGCCGGTTGGCAAATCCTCTCCTGCCGGTGACAAAAATGTACCATCGGTACGACGCGCCACGCGTCCGTCGCCAAACATGGTGGTAAATTCCTTCGCCCCCAGGTTGAACAGCGCGGGCGCGTGCTTGGCGGATGGTTTCAGTGCCTCGTAGAGCGGCAAACCGTTGATCGCCAGATCGTCGACTTCAAATCCAGTTTTTCGATCAAGAGGAAATCCATTCGACCCCGCACGATCAGGATTGTGGCATGTAGCGCAGGAGACACGATAGGTGCCGGACAGAACCCGGTCATAGAACAGCAATTGGCCCAGCTTCACCTGTGCGGCGGAATAGCGACGAAAATCCTGATCCTGAACCGGTTTTGGCAGCGTGGGCTCAGCGCCATGACCAGCCAGCGCCAGCAGCGGCGCGAATATTACCAACAGGGTCAGGATCGCAAGTTGTCTCAAGCCTCAATGGTTCCCCTTGCAAACTCCGCCGCGTGGCCGCCAATGCGGCCACCGACAAATTCACCGTCGCGAATGTCCATTTCCAAAGTGATCAGCGACGGGCGGCCCATCTCGACCCCCTGCTCTATCCGGCAGACATGCAGTCCATCGCGCAGATCGTCATAATTGATCAGCGCACCAGCGAGCGACGCAACCGCCGAACCGGTTGCCGGGTCTTCGGGAATGCCTGCATCGGGTGCGAACATGCGGGCGCGGAAATGATTGTCGTGGCCGCCGGTTTCGCGGCAATAGACATAGGCCGAATTGTGATCGTGCACCCCGAATCCCTGGTTCCAGATATTCAGCACAGGTTTGGCATCGGCCAGGGCGGACAGATCACGCACCGGCACCAACGTATAGGGCAAGCCGCCGCTATAATTAGAGATCACATGGTTTTCAAAACCGATTTCCTGGGAATCCAGTGACAGGGCAGCGGCAATGGCTTCTTTGTTTTCAGGGCCTTCAATGGACTTGGACAGAACCGGCAGGTCAAATTCGGCATAGGGCGCTGCCGCGTCAAAGCGCACGGCGCAACGCACCGGCCCGACATTTTCTTCCAAAACAACAATGCCCTGACCGACACTGTCGAGCCCTTTTTCCACCGCCAGCGCCACCGCCCCGCCCACCGTTGGGTGGCCGGCAAAGGGAAGTTCGTTATTGGGCACAAAAATGCGCATTCTGGCGGAATGATTGGGATCCTCCGGCGGCATTAAAAACACCGTCTCGGAGAAGTTGAGTTCCCGGGCAATCGCCTGCATGCCGGCCGTGTCCAGGCCTTCGCAATCATACACCACCCCGAGTTGATTGCCGGCCAGGGTGCGGTCAGAAAAGACATCATAGATGGAAAAACGGCGCTGCATGGCTTGCTCCTAAACCAAGGTTGGGTCGACGGTGCGGTTGACCACCGATTTGACCGTCAGCCCCTGAATGATGATGGAAAACAGCACCACCGCATAGGTGCACGTCAATAACAAAGGCTTGTGCTGCATCGCGGGAAGGGAAAGGGCCAGGGCCACCGATATGCCACCACGCAATCCACCCCAGGTGAGAACCGGTATGGCGCCGGAGGTGAATGTCTGACGAATGGACAGCAGCAGGATCGGGGTTGAAACCGATACAAAGCGCGAAAATAGTACCAGAGGAATGGTCGCAACGGCCAGCCAGACAAAGGACGGATCAAGGGCGATTACCAGCACTTCCAACCCGATCAGCAGGAACAGAATCGAATTGAGAATTTCGTCGATCAGTTCCCAGAAACTGAACAGGCTCTCCTGGGTATGTTCGCTCATCGCCACCGTGGCACCGCGATTGCCGATCAACAGGCCGGTCACGACCACGGCAATCGGCCCCGACAGGTGAAACCGCAGCGCCAGTGCATAGGTGGCGGCAACAATGCCCACAGTCAGCAATATCTCCAGCATATGCTCATCCATGGTCGACATCGCCCGGTAGGCGATCCAGCCGGTAATCGCGCCCAGAACCGCGCCGCCCAGCGCTTCGACGACGAACAATTTGCCAACTTCAAATGCGGTGACCTCGGTTCCGCCGGTTGCAGTTGCGATGGTCAGCAGAATGACGAAGACGACGACTCCAACGCCATCGTTAAAAAGGGATTCCCCGGCAATCTTGGCCTCAAGTGCAGCCGGAACATTGATCGATTTCAACAGGCTCAGCACCGCCACCGGATCGGTCGGCGAAATCAGGGCACCAAACACCAGCGCCCAGATAAACGGCACCTGTGCACCCAGCACGCCGGAAAGAAAATAGAAGCCGGTGCCGACAATGAAGGTCGACATCAGCACCCCGACCGAGGCCATCAGGCCGATGGCCCAGGCCTGGCTGCGCAGAAAGGAGAAATCCACATGCAGCGCCCCGGCAAACAGCAGGAAGGCCAGCATGCCTTCCATCACAGTGGCATAGAAATCAATCTGCCCGATGGCGTCCTGCAATGTGTCAGTGATACCAAGCAACGGAAAGGCATATTCCAGGGCCAGCAGTGCGATGGAGGCGACAAGCGCCATCACCAACAGGCCGATAGTATGGGGCAATTTCAAAACCGTGTGATTGAACCAGCCAAAGAATCCGGACAGGGCCAATAACAGCGCGGCAATTTCAAACAGGGATAAGGTCATAGCGGTCTCGGCAGGTGCAGGTCATTAAATCTTCAGTGTAACGGCGACCGGACAATGGTCGGAAGCCTTTGGCCGGTCCCAGCCGGTGCGGGGATAGCGGTCAACATCCTGATCGGGTGGAAATACGGCGCGGTGGGGCTGGCCCTGGCGCACGATATGGGGCACAGCGCGGTCATTGCTGGCCGCCAGCTTGGGCGACGATAGAAGATAGTCCAGCTGGACCAGATGGCGCATCGGCCGGCTTTCCGGATCGCGGGAATCTTTTGATTCCCCTGCTGCGAAATACAGGGTCCAGCGATTGTTGTCGGCGCGGCGCTTGATCAGATCGACACAGAATCCGTCGCGCATCAGCGGGTCAACACCGGAATGGCCTTCCCGCAGATGTTTGAATTTGTAGCCGGTATGTTTGTTGCCGCTGATCGCCAGCCGTTCAGTATAATCGTTGAGATCGCCACATATCAGCCAGCGCATGTTCGGTGCCCGTTCAGCACCAAATTTCTGTTCAATGATATTGCGAACCCCCTGCGCCTCCGCCATGCGCATCGGCATGGTGTATTCGCGCCCGGTCACCCCGTCGCGTCCGGTGCCCATGGATTTGAAATGGCTGACAAACAGGGTGACGCGCCGACCGTCGATTTTCAGATCAATCTCCAGGCAGTCGCGGCGAAACAATCGTTCATCGGCCTCAAAGCCCATTTCCTCCAGCCGCTGGTTGTGCACCTGCAAATCGCCGAATGTCCGCTCCGCATGGCTTTTGACGGCCAGCACTTCAATCGCCTCTCCATTGGCTGTTTGTTCCCGTGCCATCACCGCGACATCAATGCCGCGCCCGTCATTGCCCTCAATCCAGAGTTTCTGCGGGTAGGTCAGACCCGTCATCGGCAGCAGGTAGTTGCGCTCAAATGCCTCCAGCGTATCGAGGTCCTCGACCTCCTGCAGGCAAACAATATCGGCATGGCAATCGGCAATGGCCAGCGCCGTCATCTGTCGCGCATCGTCCTCATAGGCAATCACCCGGGCCTGTTCGAGCAACTGGTAGTCGCGTTCAGATTTGATGTTGCGGCCACCGATGGTGCGGTCGCGGCGCATGGCGTTGCGCCAGCCGGAAAAATCAAACCGGGCCATCAGGTTTTCAGCGTTAAAAGTGGCGATGCGAACGGACATGGGGTTTTGGGTGAATCAATTGCCGACCGGTCAACCTTCCTGCTTTGCCCCCGATAATACAAGAGTGCTGGTCGACAGTTTCAAACAAGCTGAACCGCGGCCAACAAGCCATTCATGTTGCGTTCAGGGCGAATTTGGCAAGGTTTTATCAATTGCTGCACCCCCGGGGCCTGATTGGCCCCAATGCAGCCCTGAAACAAACCATCGGGAGCTCGACATGAAACGCTTTTCCACCATCGCCATCAGCGCTTTTGCCGCTCTGGCAATCCTTGCCGCCTCAGCCCAGACCCCAGCCCAGGCTGGCAGTCGGGAAGGACGGGTAATTGCCGGCATTCTGCTGGGTGCTGTTGGCGGCGCCATTATCGCCAGCGAAATCAACCGCAACCACAACAGACGTCATTATGGCCACCGCTACCATTCCGACCATGTCTATGATGACGATATCTATGTTGAACCACGCAAGCCGCGCCGGGTACGCCACGGCAAAAGGCTGAGCCGTTGGGAACGCCACGTACGCCGCTGCGAACGCAAATACCGCTCCTATGATCGCCGCAGCGACACCTATATCACGCGCAACGGCCGCGAGCGCGTGTGCCGCCTGTAGTGGCGGCGTTGGGAGAGTGCCCGGCGTGCCTTCTCCGGATACTCTCCCACTAATTTTATTGCCCATTTTGCAGACCGGCGGGACTTTTCCGCCGGTCTGATTTCGTTCTGGCGTCGGATTGCCGCTTGTCGCAGGTCGGGTGGTCAGCTAGCTTTTCGATCCGCGTGGTTTGCACTTCTAACCCACGCACGTTCAACTCAATGAAACTGGCGGCCATGAAAAACACTGATCTGATCTGGGATAACGTTGATGACCACCGCGAGACTTTTATCGGCCTCGCCAATCGGGTCTTTGACGTGCCGGAGACTTTGTACAACGAATATCGGTCCGTCGCCGAACATCGCGATACCCTGCTGGAGCAGGGGTTTGAAATTACTGAAAATGCTGCAGGCATTCCCACCGCCATTGTCGGAGAGGCTGGCAGCGGCGGGCCGGTCATCGCAATTTTGGGAGAATATGACGCCCTGCCCGGCCTAAGCCAGCAGCCGGGCATCGCTGAACATGTGGAAGTTGAGAGCGGTGGCAATGGTCATGGATGTGGCCATAATCTGCTGGGTTCCGCTGCCCTGTTGGCGGCAACGGCCGTCAAGGACTGGATCGACGAGCAGGGAATTCAGGCCCGTATTCGCTATTATGGGTGTCCGGCCGAAGAAGGCGGGGCCGCCAAGACCTACATGGTACGCGAAGGCCTGTTCGACGATGTCGATGCGGCCATTTCCTGGCATCCGGCCAGTTTCACAGGCGTCTCCCATGCCAGCTCACTGGCCAATTGCCGCATCGATTACACCTTTCACGGCAAAGCTTCTCACGCCGCTGCGTCGCCGGAACTGGGGCGCAGTGCACTGGACGCGGTTGAACTGATGAATGTCGGCATCAATTATCTGCGTGAGCACATGCCCGACGATGCGCGGGTGCATTACGCCTATCTTGATGCCGGAGGAGAAGCACCCAACGTGGTTCAGGCAAAGGCAAAAGTGCGGCAATTGGTCCGTTCCCGCGATTTGCCAGGATTGCGGGACCTGTTGGCGCGGGTCGATAACATCGCCAAAGGCGCTGCTCTGATGAGCGAGACAGCGATGGAAAGCCAAGTCTTTTCAGGCGTTTCCAACCTGCTGGGCAACCAACCGTTGGAACAGCTGATGGAAGCCGAGCTTCAGCGCCTGGGCCCGGTGCCGTTTGATGATCAAGATATTGAATTCGCCCGTGAAATTCAAAAAACCCTGACCAATGACGAGATTGAAAAAACCTTTCGCCAGGTCAGTCAGCCGGTCGACGAAGATCTGGTGCTGTGCAATTTCATCGCCCCCCTTGATCGTCCTACCGAAAAGCCAAGCGGTTCAACCGATGTCGGCGACGTCAGTTGGGCAACGCCGACCGTGCAGGCATGGGTTGCAACCTGCGCCATCGGCACGCCCTTCCACACCTGGCAATTGACGGCACAGGGAAAGTCATCAGCGGCCCATAAGGGCATGCTCCACGCGGCAAAACTGATGGGAGCAACGGCAAAATCACTGATTGAAGACCGCCAATTGCTGTCAGACGTCAAAACCGCTCATCAGGCGCAATTAGCAAAAACGCCCTATATTTGCCCGATACCCGCTGAGACCAAGCCACCGCTGATTTCTCGGCCCTGCCTATAACCAACAGAACCATTTCCATTTGGCGGTGACTGGCTCTAAGATCGACGACACTGTGATGTTGGGAGTCGGCCACGATGGGCGCAACGAGAAAATCTAACTATTTGGCGGCTCTGGCTGCACTCATTGCCCTTTTATGCGCGACGCTGCTTATTCACTCACCAACAGCCTATGCCCAGTTACTGCCCGGCACGACAGCCAGCAAAACCGATGAGAAGGCTAGCAGCGGCCTGGGTGCCTTACTCGATGAGGCTCGCCAAAAAGGGTCAACGGTCATCATCGTTGGACCGGAAAACCAAACAGGCGCGGCCTCTGAAGCGAGTGCCAGCGAAATGAGGGCTGCACGATTTCTGCAAGCCCGGTCCCGACTGCGCGATGTTGTGACAAGCGCTCCCACCCTTTGGCCAAATATTCAAAAAACTCTCGCCATTGCCAGCCCGGACGGATCGTCCTTCTGGATCTTTCGGGCCATCGCAACAGCTTTGATTGGCCTGTTCTTTGGCTGGCTTGCGATCAAGCCAATTCTCAACTGGGGCCGTGAGTATTTCAGATATATGTACGATCCCAATCCGGCCACAACCGCAGACAAGGCCAAGTATCTGGTGTTCAGGGTGGTGCTTGCGGTTGTCTATATTGTCATCTTCTTCGTCATGGCCATG
Organism: Rhizobiaceae bacterium; assembly: GCA_039977975.1. Classification (GTDB taxonomy): domain Bacteria; phylum Pseudomonadota; class Alphaproteobacteria; order Rhizobiales; family Rhizobiaceae; genus Pseudahrensia. The sequence goes on along the minus strand of JBDWCD010000015.1, from coordinate 348,571 downwards.
GCAGTCGCCCTGTTGCTCGATTCCGACCACGGTCCGGCCCGGCAGATCATTTTCGAAATTGTATTGGCCTATTTGTTCTACCGCTTGATGATCCGGGGGGTCTCCTGGAACGTGTTCGCCTATGACGCTCCGAGCCATCGCATCGTTAATCTGACAGACGAGGAAGCCAACCGGATTCACCGCGACTGGGGAGTTGCTGTCGCGATTGCCGTATCTATTGCGGCCTTTGCACGGTTCTTGAGCATGACGGGACAGGAACAGAATTATGCAGGCCTGACGGCTGAAAACATTTTGCTGCTCCAAATTGGCACCGCCTTTCTGGTGACCCTGATTCTGGCGGTGCTGACGTTCAAAAACTGGAAAGCCTGGCAGCACATATTCTCGCCCAAAAGCCCCAGTGCCACGCTTTATCGACTGCGCAAGGGGCTGGCCAACGCGGTTCCAGCGATTTTTCTGATCTATATGTTGGCAGCCCTGGGCGCCTTCGTGTTTCGGCTGGTGCTTGGTCTGGAACATCCAGGCACGATCATTGCGGCTCCCTTTATCGTCTTCTGGGCAGCCCTGATGGCCTACGGGCTTTTCATCATCGTCCTGCAGGCCATGTACAACCGGCGTATCACACGGTTTGAAGAGCGCGCCGCCGCCGAGCGAGAACGCCGGTCGGCCGAAATCGGTCAGATCGAGCCTGCCGAGGAAGATGCCGCAGACACCAGTCCTTCATTGGAAGATTTTGAATATCAACCGGTTTTCAAACCCTTTTTCGAAATGGCCGCGATGGCAATTATCTCCATTGTTGCAGCCGGAGAACTGATCAGCAGTTGGGGGGTGGATATCACTGACGAAAGCAATTTCTGGAACGCCACTCTGGATATTGCTCTCGCGACGGTGTTGTGCGGGCTCGGCTATCGCGCTGTGACTGTCTTCATTGACCGGAGACTGGAGCTGGAAGGTGGTCCCGCGGAGGAACAAGAAGAAGAAATCGGCGGAGAAGGTGGTGGTGCCGGCGCAACCCGAATGGCCACCCTGTTGCCGATACTGCGCTATGCGGTGATCATCATGCTTTTCTCCATTGCCATCATGGTCATGCTCTCGCGGATGGGTTTTGACATCGGCCCGATCTTCGCCGGTGCCGGTGTGGTTGGCATCGCGGTTGGCTTTGGGGCGCAGACATTGATCAGGGATATATTTTCCGGCGCTTTTTTCCTTCTCGATGACGCCTTTCGCAAAGGTGAATATATCGACATTGAGGGAACCAAGGGCACCGTTGAACGCATATCGATCCGCTCTTTCCAGCTACGCCACCATCTGGGAGCGCTGCACACGATTCCCTTTGGCGAGATCAAACAACTGACCAATTTTTCCCGTGACTGGGTGATGGTGAAATTGCCTTTGCGGGTCACCTACGACACGGATGTCGATAAATTGCGCAAGCTGGTCAAAAAACTTGGCCAGGAACTGATCAATCATCCGCAGGTGGGCCACACATTCCTGCAACCGCTGAAAAGCCAGGGTGTCTACAAGATGGAAGACAGTGCGATGATCCTGCGGGTCAAATTCATGACCAAGCCAGGGGAGCAGTTTGTCACCCGCAAAGTCGTCTACGAGGCGATCCAGGACCTGTTTGCGCGCGAAGGCATCCACTTTGCCCACAAGGAAGTGACGGTCCGGCTGGCCGACGCAGCGGCGGACAATGAAACTGAGGAAGCGGCGCCAAAACCACTGGAACTCGAAGCACCAAAGGGGGCTTGACCTCAATCATGGTCGAGGTTCTACAACTGCATTGTCCCGCAGGATAATCAGCAGAATTCAGTCATGCCTCAAGAATTTGACCCCGAAGACATTCTCCGTCTGCCGCTCATGGCCAACCTGGCAACGCTGTGTGATGAAGGTCCAAGAAACGCGCCAGTCTGGTTCATCTGGGAAGATGATTCCCTGTGGCTGCTGGCAGATGCCGGTGGAAGCTCTGCAAAACGTTTGCAGGAAGATCCGCGATGCGCGGTTGAAATCGTCCACTATGACAATCAAAAGGGAATTCTGCTCCACCTTGGTTTCCGCGGCGTCGCGACCGTTGAACCAAGTTCGGCGGAGCGATTTCGCAGATTACTGAGGAAATATCTTGGTGCGGACGAGGCCAGATGGAACTCCTGGTTTGTCAACAATATTGCGCGGATTGACGACCCCTCCGGCCGCATGATCAGGCTGGTGCCGCAAACTACGTTCACCAACAATGTATCATATTTTCGAACCGGCCCTCACCTAGCGCGGCCAGACGAATAGCGCTGCTGTTGATGGCCAAAATGGCGCGTCATGTTCAATCTCAACGATTTTGCTGGCTGACTCATTGCCTGTGCCAATTGCGGCAAATCAATTGCCAGTTGCCGGGCACAAAATGCATGTCTTGCAGACGTTTGGCGCGGGCTTGCGCCAATAGCCCATGGATATCGGCGGTGGTCAGTCCTTGTTGGCGAAATTGTTCCACATGGTCCGCCAATTCCGCTTCTGACAGCATGCCATGGGCGTCCGCCCGTCCGGTCAGGTAAACGGCTTCTTGCACCGTATAGGACAAACCACCGTACTGCCCGGCGCTGGCCCAGACATCGCGGACTGATGGCGGGTAGCTGCGGCAAAGTGCCAATGTTCCCAAATAGCGCGCCCAAAACTGCCACCTGCCCCAGGCCAGAAACATTGTTGGGTCGCTCACCTCGTCCTCGTCGAGCTTTATACCGTAAGCGCCGTTGACGGGCTGAAACTGTGTCACGTCAAACCAACGCTCCAACCGCCGCTTATTCTTAAAATAGATACAGCGCTCCTGCATCGCCGGATAGCTGTTTCTGATCGCATAGTAGACAGGCAGATAGCGATCCTCTTCTTTCATGAGCGGCTTCAGATGGGGGTAGAGACCGAAAAATCCTTTGATCATCAGGTCAAAGATCTGCCCGCTGCAATCGCTGGACCGTTGAAGGCGATCGAGAATCTGCTGATCGGCCAGTGAAAGTCCCTCGTCAAAATGGCGATGTCGGTAAGGATAAAGAGGGCTTTCTGGGTCGTGAAACGACGGGTCTCTGTCGCCAAGGCGATCAAGGGCGTGGACAAATTTATCCAGGCGCGGGTCGGCAAGAGTTAAGTTAGTTGCTGCTAACAGCTTAAAAATAATAAGAATAATAATGAAAATATATTTATATATTTTTCCCACAATTAAATACTTATCCACGCCAAACGAGATCATTGCATGGAGATATATTATATTTCTAATTTGGATTTATTATGGCGCTGGACGAAACGATACAGGCGGTTAATTGCAACTTGCTTTTGGGAAAGTTGGAAAGTGCGAAGGCCAGATTTGACGAACAGACCAACCTTCTGCGTGGATTTGAACAGGATATCCGAATTGAAGAGAACCAGCTGCGAAGTTTGAGACAACAGCAAACGCGTACCGGAGATCGCGAGGGATTTGCACATGACATATTCGAAGTCGAACAACGGATCGATCGGTTGAAAAGAAATCTCGCAAATGCCGAGAGCCAGCGGCGAATTGCCAGTGATGATGTCTCAAATCTAAATGGTCAGATACTCAAGCATAGATGCATTCAGCGCTGACAAAAAAGGCCCGATCTCTCGACCGGGCCTTTCGGATTCTCAGTTATGGTGCGTTCAGCGGCCGCTCGCCGCCGCCGCCGCTAGTTCTTTTCTTTGTCGACCAGCTGGTTGGATTTGATCCACGGCATCATGCCGCGCAGCTTTTCACCAACTTCTTCGATCTGGTGGCTGTCATTCATGCGGCGTGTGCCTTTAAAGCGGGCAGCGCCGGAATGCCATTCCTGCATCCATTCGGAGGTAAAGCGGCCGGTTTGAATGTCTTTCAGCACGCGGCGCATCTCGTCTTTGGTCTCATCGGTGATGATGCGCGGACCGGAAACATACTCACCCCATTCAGCAGTGTTGGAGATGGAGTAGTTCATGTTGGCGATGCCGCCTTCATAGATCAGGTCAACGATCAGCTTCACTTCGTGCAGGCATTCGAAATAGGCCATTTCCGGTGCGTATCCGGCTTCAACCAGAACTTCAAAACCGGCGCGGATCAGTTCAACGAGACCGCCGCAGAGAACAACCTGTTCACCGAACAGATCGGTTTCACATTCTTCCTGGAAGGTGGTTTCGATGACGCCTGAGCGACCGCCGCCAACGCCACAAGCGTAGGACAGGGCCAGATCATGGGCGTTGCCGGACGCATCCTGGTGGATGGCGATCAGGCAAGGCACGCCGCCACCCTTCTGGTATTCACCGCGCACGGTGTGGCCGGGGCCTTTTGGCGCGATCATCACTACGTCGATGTCGTTACCGGGCTCGATCAGGTTGAAATGCACGTTGAGACCGTGAGCAAATGCGATTGCCGCACCGGACTTGATGTTGCCGGCAATGCTTTCTTTCCAGATACCAGCCTGCAGCTCGTCGGGAGCGGCCATCATCATCAGGTCGGCGATCTTGGCGGCATCCGCCACGGACATCACCTGGAAACCATCGGCTTCGGCTTTCTTGGCGGTGGCAGATCCTTCGCGCAGAGCGACGATGACGTCGGTGGCGCCGGAATCTTTCAAGTTCATGGCATGGGCACGGCCCTGAGAACCATAACCAATGATGCAAACCTTCTTGCTTTTGATCAGATTGATATCTGCATCGCGGTCGTAATAAACGCGCATTAGCGTTCCCCTTAAATGTTGTGAAAAGCTCTATTCGGCCCGGAACTGGCCAATTCGAGGGCTGGTTTAGCGGGGGGAAGCGCAAATGGCAAATAAGAAAACGAATCCGGCGGCGAGAAGTGGCGAGAAGCGGTGGGATAGCCATGAATTTCACCAAAACTCGGCTGTTGCCGCCAAATTCGTTGGTTTTAGCGGCCAATCGCTGACAGAAAGCGTCGGATCGTTTCTGCCATGCCGAATTCCAGCGCATCTGCGGTGAGACCATGGCCAATCGACACTTCCATCAGATTTGGAATGCGTTCCACCAATGCCGGCAGATTGGAAACTGTCAGATCATGACCGGCATTGACCCCCAGCCCCAGAGCCTGAGCCACATCTGCCGTCTGTCCCAGCAATCCCACTTCACGGGCCGCCGCCGCCGGGTCATCATAAGTGGCACCATAGGGGCCGGTGTAGAGTTCCACCCGGTCACAGCCGGTATCGGCGGCCCATTTCACCGATTCCGGGTCAGGATCGGCAAACAGCGAGACTTCCATGCCGCCCTTCTTCAAGCGTGCCACGATAGGCGCCAGGTAATTGTGCTGGGAACGGAAATCCCAGCCATGGTCGGATGTCGGCTGCGACGGATCATCTGGCACCAGCGTCACCTGTTCCGGTTGATTGGCTTCCACCAGGGTGAGAAAATCATCCGTCGGATAACCTTCGATATTGTAGTCCGCCTCGGGAAATTCATCATCGATCAGCGCGCGCAATTCCGGCACGTCGGTGAACCTGATATGCCTCTGATCGGGGCGCGGATGCACGGTCAACCCCTGGGCGCCGGCCTGCAGGGCAATGCGGCCCATGCCGGTGACACTCGGCCAGGGCAAATCGCGCCGATTTCTCAACTGGGCCACAGCATTTAGATTGACGGACAGGGCGACTGGCATGATGCTAGACTCATTCAACAGCTTTGAAATTCACCATGACAATGCCTGCAGCACCTGACAAGCACTCTTTGGCGGAAGCGGATCTGTCGGATTTTCACCGCCAACTGGCACCCCCCTTCACCATTGGGCTGAAACCACTGGCTGACGGCAACTTCCTGCATATTGACGAGGACTTCCTCTCCTATCGGGACCAGAAACAGGCCCTTTATGGTCGCGTGTTTGATGAAGTCTGCATCGCCGAACCGGGCACACTTGATGCCCAGCGGGAGGTCGAAGAACTGGTTATCGACAAACTGAAATCACGCTATCCGCATCTTTATGAATTCAGCGGCGAAGACGGGAGCGACGCGGTCTGCCAACAGACGGGAACCCGGATTCAATGCAATCGCGACATGCCGCTGTCGAGCGCTGCCCTGCTGATCCCGGATGACCTGGTCCTGATGCGGCGTGATGACAGCGGTTGGCGGCTGGTGGCCGGTTCGATGGCCTTCCCGGCGTCCTGGAGTCTGGCCGAAAAAATGTCCCGTCCCCTGGAAGCTGTGCATGGGCCGGTGCCCCTGTCAGCGCAGATGAGCCTGCGCATCAACCGGATATTCGATGGACTTCAACCATCAATTCCGGTCTGGCGGACCAATTGGTCGCTCGACCAAGACGACGAGCTGCGTCAGTCCCGGCTGGAAAATCAAAAGCGCGAAGAGGCAGCAAAAATCAACTCCAATGTGTATTTTAGAACGGAATTCCAGACGCTTTATAAGCTACCGGAATCAAAAGACATTCTGTTTACGATTCACACCAAAACCCGCCCGGTAAGCAGTTTGACAATTGACAATATCGGGCGTCAGAAACTCGCCGCCCTGCACCGGCAATATCTGGACATGAGTGAGGCCGAGCGCGAATATAAGGGCATTAACCGCAATGCCGACGGCCTGCTTGCATGGCTGGAAGAAAATGGAAGGCAATAGATGCAAAACCCGACACTGGACGAGACGATTTTGCGCAAATGGATTGGCAACAGCGAATCCAGAACCGATACGCTGCACGCCGAACAGTCGCGGCTGATGCAGCTGACCCTGGATCGGGAACCTTCTTTGAACACGGGTGCCCCCCTGCCCCCGGCCTGGCACTGGGCCTATTTTCTGTCCGGCGCGCCAATGTCGAAACTGGGCCGCGATGGCCATCCGGCCCTGGGTGAATTTCTCCCGCCGGTTGCCCTGCCCAGACGCATGTGGGCAGGTGGCAGGCTGAATTATGAGAGCCCGGTATTGTTGGGCGAAACAATTACCAAAATTTCCTCGATTAAGGATGTGGTTCTGAAACAGGGCAAAAGTGGCGCTTTGGTCTTCGTGACCGTGCGGCATGAATATACAGGGGCAAGTGATGATCTGCGATTCACCGAAGAGCACGACATTGTCTATCGCGAAGACCCGGCACCCAATGCGCCGAAACCAAAACCGGTGGAGCCCCCGCAAGCAAGCGATCATGTGGAGACAATCACCCCCACCACGGTGCAATTGTTCCGCTATTCAGCGCTAACGTTCAACGGCCACCGCATCCACTATGACCGCGACTATTGTAAGGATGTAGAGGGCTATCCGGGGCTGATTTTCCACGGCCCTTTGACGGCAACTTTGTTGGCCGATCTGGCGCTGCGCCGAAGTCAGGGCAAGGAACTGAAAAGCTTCTCATTCCGGGCTGTCGCGCCGCTATTCGATACCCAACCCTTCACCATTCATCATGATGGGGAAACCACAGTCTGGGCGCAGGCTCCGGACGGAGGACTGGCCATGAAGGCGGGCTTTTCCTATTGAATCACAAACTAATCTGATTCAAATAAGCTGTTGTTATACCTAACTTTTCGGCATGAACTCGACAGGATCCTTGTCCTGCCAGGAATGACCGGCGCCCATGATGCAGGCCATGCCCTGAGCCGTGGTCAGCAACACGGTCCAGCTGCCTTCGCTGGATGTGTAAACCTCCAGCAGGGATTTGCCGGTCGCTGACACGCCGATAGCACGGGGTGTTTCCTGATATTTGCCGGTCAGCATTTTGGCCATTTTCAGACGCTCGCCGCAAACGCGAACACCGGCCCAGCTTTGGCTGGTCATGGCAAAGCACGCCATCAGCGCAACGCCAATGGCTGCTAACCGTATGGGTCTGTTGGATTTCATGTACATTATAACCTCCGTTCTCGGTTCAAACACCGAACTCACAGGAGGTCTAATTGGCTCCAGCGAGCACGTTGTCGAACCGGTTCACTACTTGAACCTTCACTCAATAATTCTCCGGGTCGTCTAATGAGTTCAGCCTGCGCTTCAAATATTAAGAAGGTTTTAACCATGACAGGGCGAAATATAGGTGCGCGCGCCTGCCTTATTATATCACTTTGATGATACGGGTTATTTTCGAATTCTATTTTACGATGGTGATTTTTTCGGCCGCCCTTGTGATGGCGGTATAGAGCCAGCGCTGGCTGTGTTCGCGAAACGCCCAGCTCTCATCAAACAGATAGACATTGTTCCATTGGGAACCCTGGGCTTTGTGTACGGTCAGGGCATAGCCGTAGTCAAAATCATCATAGCGCCGCTTCATTTGCCACGGCACTTCCTCTTCAGGATTTTCAAAGGCCGCCTTAAGAACCCGGATCTTCGCCGACATGCGTTCCATGCCGTCATCTTCTGATGCGATCAGCAGGTTCATGAAGGCCTTGGCGCTGTTGGGGGCGGAGGTGACCTGCCAAAGCGAGCCATTCAGCAGCCCCTTGGCCGGATCATTGCGCAAGGCCACCAGCTTGTCGCCCGCTGCCGGCAACGGCCCCTGAAAATCCTTCAGGTCGCGCAGCCGCTGGTTATAGCGTCGGCGGGTCTTGTTGGTGCCGACCAATACCTGATCAGCCCCCAGAACTTCACCCTGGTCGACATCACGGCGGTGAATCACCGAACTGTCGCCATAGTCGCCATAGGGCAACACCTCCCCTTCGCGCACCTGCTGCGCCAAATCAATGATCGGATTGTCGCGGGCTTGCCGGTGGATAGATTCCAGCAGGATATCCGGTTCATGATCGGTGAAAAATCCACCACCGGATACCGGTGGCAACTGGCCCGGATCACCCAAAACCAGCACCGGCGTGCCAAATGACAGAAGATCGCGTCCCAGATCTTCATCCACCATAGAACATTCATCAATGACGATCAGCGCCGCATTGGCCACAGGACTTTGCCGGTTGAGCGTGAAGAGTGGCGTCATTGCCGATTTGCCGGTGTCTTCATCTTCCACTAGCTCTTCCCCCCGCGGGCGATAAATCAGCGAATGAATGGTGCTGGCCTTTTTCGCCCCGCGGGACCGCAACACCATAGCAGCCTTGCCGGTGAAGGCGGCAAACAACACGTCACCGTCCACACCTTCTGCCAGGTAGCGGGCAAGCGTCGTCTTGCCGGTGCCGGCATAACCGAACAGGCGAAAGACCTGGGGAAAGCCTTGTTTCAGCCAATCTGAAACGGCAACAAGCGCGGCGTCCTGTTCAGTTGAAAATTGCATATCCGACCGGAATCGCGGGATGTTCTCGCCAAAAACCTAGTGTGTTCCATCATAGAACACAATGGGAACATCAGCGGCGAGGTGAGCGGCGAGGCGGGCGGCGATGTCAACGGCGATAAAGTATCATCCATCGTTGTACAGCTTTTGTGGCGACCGCCTTCATGGTGGCCGGTTCCGGCCGCACATCTTCGCCCAACAACAATTGTCTCTGACGGTCTCCCACCAGCAGCCCAACCAGATTCTCAAAAGCTTCTATCGGGCTGTGAACGGCCAGTTCACCGCTGACATTGCCTTCCTGAAAGATATCCAGAAATGGCTGGGCGATCTGTTCGTTCCAGTCGGCCATGACGGCTTTTCCAAGTTCAGCATTATCGTTGCAGGCATTGGCCATGGCCACCCGGTTGACTGTCAGGGCCGCGTCGCCTGTCATGATGTCGAGCAACAGGGTTGCGCAGGAGGCAATGCGGGCTTCCAGACTGCCCTGCGCCTCAGCAAAGCGTTCCGCCATCGCCTGTTGCATGCCATTGGCCTGTTCATGGACCAGCGCCATCATGATGCCATCGCGATCGCCGAACCAATTATAGAGCGTTTCCTTGGAGCAATGGGCTTCAGCGGCAATCTGGGCAGTGGTGATCGCCGAGCCATGCTGTCGCAACAGCCGCATCGTAGCCCGCAAGATCTGCAGGCGGCGGGTTTCGTTTTTCGAGTCTGTCGAATCGGCGGGCATCCGCGAACGATACAGTACGAACTGGCATTTTAAAATCAGTCAGTCGGCACAACCGACCGTTCCCGAACGCGAGACATCTTCGGCGATCGGAGGAAATATAAAAATGCAGCGGTAAACTTCAAATGCTACATCCTGAAGACACCGAACTTGGTGTCCGGGATCGGCGCATTGAGGCTTGCAGCGAGGGAAAGTGCCAGCACCCGACGGGTATCGCGGGGGCGGATAATACCATCGTCCCAAAGCCGGGCGGTGGAATAATAGGGATGTCCTTCTTCCTCAAACTTTTCGACAATCGGTTGTTTGAACTCGGCCTCTTCGATTTCCGACCAGCTTTCGCCACGCCGTTCCATGCCTTCGCGTTTCACCGTTGCCAGAACCGAGGCTGCCTGCTCGCCGCCCATCACTGATATGCGGGCATTGGGCCACATATACATGAAGCGCGGCGAATAGGCGCGACCGCACATGCCGTAATTGCCGGCCCCATAGGAGCCTCCGACCACCAGGGTCAGTTTTGGCACTTCGGCACAGGCCACGGCGCTGACCAGTTTTGCACCATCCTTGGCAATGCCGCCCGTCTCGTGTTCGCGACCAACCATGAATCCGGTGATGTTCTGCAGGAACAGCAGAGGGATTTTTCGCTGACAGCACAATTCGATGAAATGGGCGCCCTTCAGCGAGGATTCGGAAAACAGGATGCCGTTATTGGCAATGATGCCAACGGGCATGCCGTGAAGATGGGCAAAGCCGGTGAGCAATGTGGTGCCATAGCGGGCCTTGAACTCGTCAAAGCTTGAGCCATCGACGATGCGGGCAATAATTTCGCGGATATCATATTGCTTGCGCAAGTCCACCGGCACCACGGTCTCCAGCTCGGCAATGTCAAAAAGCGGCTCCTCAATCGGCCGCAATTTCACCGGCGGCGGCGAGTTGGGCGTATGGTTCAGACTGCGGACGATTGAACGGACGATTTCCAGCGCATGGGTGTCGTTTTCAGCCATATGGTCGGCAACGCCTGACAGACGGGTATGCACATCGGCACCGCCAAGGTCTTCGGCAGAAACCTCTTCGCCGGTCGCCGCCTTGACCAGTGGCGGGCCGCCCAGAAAAATCGTTCCCTGGTTTTTGACAATCACGGCCTCGTCCGACATTGCCGGAATATAGGCACCGCCAGCGGTGCACGATCCCATCACGCAGGCAATCTGCGGAATGCCCTGGGCTGACATCGTTGCCTGATTGTAAAACGACCGGCCAAAATGGTCTTTATCGGGGAAACCCTCCGTGTGATAAGGCAGATTGGCACCACCGCTGTCGACCAGATAGATGCAGGGCAGATGGTTTTCGCGCGCCACGTCCTGCGCCCGCAACTGCTTTTTCACCGTCATCGGATAAAAGGTGCCACCCTTGATGGTGGCATCGTTGCAGATGATGACGCATTGGCGCCCCTCAACCTGCCCTACCCCGGTAATGATGGCAGCGCTGTGAATATCTTCTTCATAGAGCCCCTTGGCGGCCAATGGCGACAATTCCAGAAAGGGGGTTCCCGGATCCAACAGGCGCGTCACCCGTTCGCGGGGCAACAATTTGCCGCGATCCAGATGACGTTGACGCGATTTTTCCGGCCCGCCCAGGGCGATCTCCGCCTCAACCGCATCAAGATCGGTGATCAGGTCGGCCCAGGCCTTTGCATTGCGCTCAGCTTCGGCCCCGTGCAGCGAAATCAATGGCTCCAATATGCTCACGTTATTCGCTACCCCTATTTCTTCGGTTCAGGTTCGGTGATCGGCAGGCCCGATTCCCGCCACTGAGTAAATCCACCTTCGATATGGGCAACAGGGGCCAGCCCCATATTCTGCATGTCCCGGGTTGCCAGGGCCGACCGCCAGGCGGCTGCACAGAAGAAAATATAGGTCTTGCCAGTCTGGGCAAAGACCTCGCGATGATATTTGCTTGCCGGATCAACCCAGAATTCCAGCATGCCGCGCGGCGCATGAACCGCGTCGGGCACCTTGCCTTCGCGGCCCAATTCGCGAATGTCACGAATGTCCACCAGCACGGCTTCGCCGGCCTTTTGCATGGCAAGGGCATCTTCGGGTGACAGGGTGACGATTTGAGCGGTGGCTTCCGCCACCAGCTGTTCAGCGGTCTTTTTCATGGGGTTTGGCGCCTGTTGCAGATCAGGACTGCAAACTAGAACCTAACACCATCAAATGGAAGCAGTTGTGTTGTTAATAGACGCTTTTGCTGACCATCAATTGATGGGCGGGGTCGAGGGAAACTGTCAAACTTGCTGTTGCGGTGGCGTCGGTGCTTGAACCCATTACGAATGAACCGATCAACACCAGAGCCAGTACGATTGCGATGGCCCACAGGGTGATTCCCCAGCAAGATTTTTCGACAGATTGTTCCATTTTGCCCCGAAACATTTTTACGACTTGGCAGTGCAGAACCTGCATCATTTGCCAGAACCGGCGCGGGTATAGGCCTATGGTCTGCAGCAAGCAACAGCAAATGTGTCAGATTCATGACCAATTCGGCAAACCAGCCATGCAGTTGGCGCATGGCATCAATATTTTCAATAAGTTAGCGAGACCATGCCCTTAAAAAAGGGTTAACAATTGTCGTGTGAATAAGGCACCGCCGAGGCTGAAAATGTTATTCCCTGGCCGCTTTGCCGGGCTTTTTGGTCGCTTGTTTCGACTTCGGATTTGCCGCCGCGTCGCTCTCCGCCATCTCGTCGCTCGCCGTTGCCGCCGCCTTGGGGGGTTGCATGATGATTTCACGGTGTGGATAGGGAATGCCTATATTATTGGCCTGGAACGTGTCCCAGATTGCCAGCATGACGATGCCGCGAATATTGGTCAGGCCATTTTGCGGATCAGATATCCAGAAGCGGGCCCGAAAGTTGAGGGAGGAATCGCCAAATTCGGTCAGCCAGCAGACAGGTCGCTTCTGGTTGCTGACCCGTTCGACGCTCTCGACGGCTTCAATCACATAACGGCTCACATCATGGGGATTGCTGTCATAGGAAACGCCGAAATCAACGTCCAGTCGCACCAGCTTGTCGGTGAATGACCAGTTGATCACCTTTTCGGTGATGAAGTCTTCGTTGGGAATCAGGAATTCGCGACCATCGCGGGTTACCACCGAAACGAACCGGGAGCGCAATTCGCGAATCCAGCCAAAGGTCTCGCCCAGCGAAATCGTGTCGCCGGGTTTGATCGACTTATCCATCAGGATAATGACACCGGAAATGAAGTTCGACACGACCTTCTGCAGACCAAAGCCGAGACCAACACCAATAGCACCGGAGAAGACGGCAAATACGGTCAGGTCGATTCCGACCGCGTTCAGCGCGACAATCACCGCTGCGATGACCAGGAAAATCTTGATGAATTTACCGATCAGCACCTGCAGGCTGGGGGTCAGATCAGGCATGCCCTTGACGCGGGTTTCAACGAAATTTCCGGTATTGGTCGCCAGCCAGGTAAGGCCGATCAGCAAGGCAATGGATTTGATCAGAATCAGCGCCGACAGGCGCACTTCGCCCAGATGAAAAGCAATAGAATCAAGCGCCCTGGTGGTCGGATCGAGATAGCCGGTCAGGTTGAGCGCCACGATGATCCAGGCCAGCACTGCCACCCAGCGGGACAGTTGCCTTGAGTGGATGACCCGCGAAATCACGCTGATCACCAACCAGGCGAGGCTGAGATTGAACGCCAGATTTAAGAAGAACGCCCGCGATGGCCAGGTATAACTCGAAACGATCAAAAAGGCCGTGCCGACCAAAATGACAAAGGCGATCCACTCGACCCGCCGCAGCAGGGCTGCCAGCAGGCGCAGGAAACCGGCATTCAGCTTTAATCCCCTGACCCAGGTTTCAAGCGGTGGCTCAACATGTTTGGCGATATAGCGTGAAAGGCCGAAGGCGGCGGCAATGATCAGCGCCTGGTAGATTGTCCAGGTTTGAAACACCACCCGCCAGGCATCGCCCGCCAGTTCTATGATTTCCGCCTGCACCTCACCCAGCATTGTTATCCTTTCATCGACCTGTCGGCTTATCCCACGCTCATCGCCAAGACACGGCTGATCTGCTTCAGGTCACGTTGCGATTCCGTGTGCCACTCATTGAAGGCATGTTGAACCTGTTGCATGGCCTTTTTCGAACTGGCCGGTTTGTCGATCACGTTTTCCGCCATCAGCCGTGCCGTCACATCGGCGGAAAGGATGAAACTGTCCTTGCCCATGAAACGCAGAAAATATTGTCCTGTATTGCCACCCAGACGCGACCCGCGTTTCTTCAAAACATCCAGCAGACCGACATAGTCCTCGCGCGGCCATTCACCGATGAATTTGCCAACCCCTCCGGCTTCGTCAGCCAGTTGCCGAACAAATATGGCATTGTCCTGCACCGAACGTATCTTGCCACCGTGACGCACAATGCGCTCATCAGACACAAGCCGTGCCAGATCATCATCATTGAACATCGCCACCTGGGCCGGGTTGAAACCTGCAAAAGCGTCTTCAAATCCAGACCATTTGGCTTCGACCACTTTCCAGTTGAACCCGGCATTGAAAACGCACTGGGCCATTTTGGCCAGCCAGCGGTCGTCGGGAATTTTCGCCAATTGAGCCGCAGTCGCAGCTGGTTCAAGCAGTGCTTCAAGCGCGTCATCGCCGCCCTTGCGGTCGCTGGCAATCTGATAGATTTCGGCAAAGCTGCGCATTTTCTTGTTTCTTCCCTGCCGGATTCTGCTGGGGGAATGTTAGAGCAAATTACCGCCACATCAAACCGCCGACAAAATTACGAATTCCAAGCCGAAGTTCTGGTGGTTGTTCTGGCTTGGCCACCCGCTACGGCCGGTCCCATTCCGGCGAGAAATCGTAGTCGCAGAGGCGCTGATGGCGCAGCGTCAGTTCTTCAAGCGCGGCCATCTCATCCACGCTGAGTTCGAAATCGAATATGTCCATATTCTCAACCAATCGCCGCGGCGACGAGGTTTTGGGTATGGCCCCTGCCCCATCATGCTGCAGGTGCCAGCGCAGAATGATCTGCGCCGGGCTTTTGTCATGTGCCTTGGCGATGCTGACGATGGTCGCGTCATCGAGCAACATTTGCCCGCGCCCCAGCGGGCAATACCCCATCACCGCAATTCCGTGCCGGGCGCAGGTGGCGCGAATTTTGGATTGGTTGATATAGGGATGGTTCTCAACCTGATTGACGGCAAGGGGCAGTTCACACGCCGCCGCCATCGCGTCGATCTGAGAGGTGGTAAAATTAGAGATGCCGATATGCCGTGTCCAACCTCTATGGGCAGCATCGCATAACAGGCGGGCCCATTCTGCCGTATTGGCATTCTTCGGCGGCCAGTGGATCAGCAACAGGTCCACCTGGTCCAAATCCAAGCGCTCCAGACTGGCTTCAACAGAAGCCTGGAATGCACCATCGGATATCTCCGATGGCCAGACCTTGGTTGTCAGAAAAATCTCTTCGCGGGGAACTTGCGTCTGCTGCAGGGCGGCGCCAATTTCTACTTCATTTTCATAGAACGCGGCAGTGTCGATATGGCGATAGCCGACCTCCAGCGCTTGCAGAACAATGTCTGTACATTGCGCCCCCTGCAGGCGGAATGTTCCCAGACCGAGTGCTGGAATCTGCGCTCCGTTTGCTGGCAAAATCTTCATATCTGTCTGGGTCCCCCGTACGGCACCTCACCTGGTGCCAAACTTGCACTTACTTTTCGAACTGCTATCGATATCACACCGTCCCCGCGATAACCAAAACCGTGTCAGAACTTTCCGCTTCTCCACCCAAACTCCCCCGCATCGAATTGCTCGACGTCGCCCGTGGCGTCGCGCTGGTGGCCATGGCGATCTACCATTTCGCCTGGGATCTGGAATTTTTTGGCTGGATGGCTCCATCGACCACTTTGCAGGGCGGCTGGCTATATTTTGCCCGCGGCATCGCTTCCAGCTTCCTGTTTCTGGTCGGCATCAGCCTGGTGCTGGCGCATGGGCAAGGCATTCGCTGGCCGGCCTTCTGGAAGCGTTTTGCCCAGGTGGCGGGTGCAGCCGCACTGATTTCGGCGGTGACCTGGTTCATACAAGGCGGTTTCATCTTTTTCGGCATTTTGCATGCCATAGCCCTGTTCAGCCTGGTCGGTCTGGTCTGCGTCCAGCGCCATTGGTTGGTGCCTGCGGCAGCGGCGGGCATCGTTTTGGTGATCTGGAAAACCTATGCCAGCGAGATTTTTTCCCAGCCTGTTCTTTGGTGGGTTGGGCTAGCCTCACGGGCTCCGCAAGCAAATGACTATGTGCCGATGTTTCCGTGGCTGGCTGCGGTGCTGTTCGGCATCGCTTGTGCACGGCTGTTTTTGCAATTTGATATCTGGACCAGAATTGCCGCCCTGACCGTAAGCCGTCCGATTGAAAAACCGCTGAGCTTTATTGGCCGCCATTCGCTAGTGTTTTATCTGGTCCATCAGCCTATTTTGATGGGCTTGGTATGGACATTTACTACCTTTGTCATGGCCCCTGACCGCACGTCGCAGTTTCTGCAACATTGCCAGTCCACCTGTGTTGAAAGCCGGTCGAAAGAATTCTGCCGGGCCTACTGCCCGTGCATGGTGGAGGAAATGAAGCAGCAGGAGCTGTTGACCCCCTTCGTCCGCCGTCAGCTAAGCGACGCTCAGAACATTTTGATTCTGGAAACGCGCGATATGTGTGTGGCGCGCCATCAAAAGCATTCGGACCGGGGTCAAACGACGAAAACCGACCTGTTGAATCGGGGCAGATCAACAGGTCGGCGGGGTACAAAGTCCGGAGATTGGACATAGACCCTTTCAGGCTTAGATGGACGCAATTCTGTTTGTGACTGGCGAGATGATCCAGAGTTGAAACGTGCGCAGCGCGATGCCTTCGCATCGGGCAAGCGCGGTTCGGCTCTGGGCGTCCGCCAGTCGCAAACCCTTCGGGAAGGGCGCTTTTGCACCAATCTCGGCGCAAAGGCTCTTGGACGTATGCCCGATACGACCGGCGATCCTTTACTTGATCTTGTCACAAAAGCGCTCTTCAGAATGGGTCCAGCTAAGCCTGAAAGGGTTTAGTACCAAGGGTGTGGTTGGGCGAATGTGTAGGGGCCGGCGCGCAGGAAACGGCCATTGACCCAGCCTTGCTTCCAGCCTTTGCGAATTTTGCACCAGTCAGCGCCCTGCTTGAGGATACAGCGCTCGACATAGACGGTGCGCCCGCGTTTGACGTGAGCCACTTTCTGGGAATGGCTGGCTGGCCATTTGCGGATATTCAGCCGGTCCCAATTGGGGAAGTTGGCGGTTTTGGCCATGTCATCGACATAATAGCCAGCAGCTGATGCTTCGGTGGCCACGAAGCCCGTGCCGAGCATAGCGACGGTGGTCAGTGCCAGGGCGGCTTTTGAAACTTTGTTCTTGATGGTCATTTGTTTTCTCTCCTCAGTTGCGGGGCTGGAGTGTGGTGATGAAAACAAGTTGCCACAGCTTGGCTGAACGCAATTTGAGCGCTGCGTTCATTCAGGGTTCAGGCTGTTGATTGGGAATTACGCGCGCTGACGCGCTCACACGGGATCGATGTTGAACAGGTTCAGCGGGAACAAATGTCCCTGACTTTTCAGCATCTTCTGCGCAGAAGGCGCCTGCATATAGCATTCCGTATCGAACCATTGCCAGTCGTCGGACCAGGTCCAGCAACCCGCATCACGATAGACTTGAGCGACTGCGTCGGCGAAGGGTTTGTCCACCGGCAGGGTTTCAAATTGCGGCTTTGCAGAATCAAAATAGGTGGTGGCGAGGGGCAATGCACGTTCGGTGCAATAATTCGACATCCACTGGGTAAAACCGATTTCCGCGCGCAGACTGCTCACCACCCGATGCACCTGGACATGATCCTCATGACCATATTCGCCCCAGGGATTGTGTGTGAAGACATTCATATCCGCTGTCAGCTCGCCGCGCAGATGTTCCGTCAGCGTCTCGAAGTTCTGCCGATAGCGGCTGCGAATTCCCTGGCGCGGCGCATTGCTGCGGCCAGCCAGACGCTTGACGGCCTGCTTGGCGTCGCGCAACTCGCATTGCCGTCCCAGTTCAATACCCCAATCAGTGAGCACCGGATTTCGCCAGTCAGCACAGCCATATGTTGCTGCCTCGGCAAGTTGCAGTGATGAAACCCCGGGACGCGGAAAATGTGCCAATGCGGCGGCGCGGGCTGGGCCGATTGTGGGATCGGGCCAATAGTCCTCAAACACCAAAAGCACCCGATCAACCTGCTTGAGAATGGCGCCAAACCACAACAATTCATCGTCGGGATGGGCTGCGATGATCACCGAATTATTGAGCATTGCGGGACGCCGGTCAGCCATTGGTCCGCCTCAGCCTGTTGCCAAACAGGGCCATTGCCAACCGTCCCTTGAGACTGTTGGCGCGCAGAAAGCGGCTCATCGGTTGTGCGGTGGTGCCAAATTGCATTTTGAAGGGCTCGTCACCGATGGTGAAATCAAAGCTGGTGCCGCCGCGGGCCATCCAGTCCTCGATAATCCAGTCATACATCTGCAGACCCGGCGAATGGCGACCATGATTGTCATAGTCCGCACCGATCAAAAGGTAATAGAATCGCCCGGCATGGGTGAGACCAAACAGGATGCCGGCAATGCTGTCATCTGATGTTAGCAGCCAGGTCTCCGCCAGCCCGTTGGCGGCGCCCTGCCGGGCGACCTGCGCGTAGAATTTCGCCACTTCCACCGATTGAATCGGATCCCCTTCAAAACGCCCTTGCCGCAGGCGCGCCAGGTTTTTGATGGCGGCATCAATTGATTTGTCATCGCTCAGACGTTCCAACACCACCTGATGCTGTTTTTTCCAGCGCCTGCCCTTGCGGGCCATCATGCCGGACAATTTGCGATCAAGATTGCTGGCCCGCCATTCCTCAAAGGGTGGCGACAGTTCAACCGCATGGGCGCTGAACCCCGCGGCTTCAGGTTCCTCGGCCAGCAGAGCCTTCCAGTCCTGCGCCTGCTCTGGCAGCGCTGGCTGAATACGAATTATGTCATGGGGACCGATTGCGTTGATGAACTGCTGCTGCAATGCGGGATTGGCTTTCAAGGCAGTCCACGCGGCCTCGCTGAAAACCGGTCCGGCATAATCGCTGACACCGAGATCAGTTGATTCAATCAGCACAAGTCCGGATTTTCGGCGGCGGATCAGAGGAACAACTGCCAGCAGTTCGCCGCCGCTCTCGCCGCCGTCCTCGCCGCCGCTCTCGTCGCCGTCGGCTCCGCCGTCCTCGCCGTTGCGCAAGGTGATCACAAGTTTTTCAGCGCCACGGTGGGGGGACAGATGGTCATAGAAACTGGCAAGCCAAATGGGTGACTGGAAGGCAGACGCGTTGGAGGCAGCAAATATGTCGCCATATTCACCGCTTGAAAAATCAAACTGGTTTTCTTGTCTGAATTCAGTCATCACCGTTCCCTGGCGACAGACTGGCGTCAAAGTCATAAAGGCAGGTGAACAGACCGGCCAGAATGCGCATTTGGTTAATGAATTGCGCCCGTGTCAGGCGGTCTTGTTGAACAGCTCACGGCCAATCAGCATGCGGCGGATTTCGCTGGTGCCGCCGCCGATTTCGTAGAGTTTGGCGTCGCGCAACAGACGGCCGGTGGCATATTCATTGATATAGCCATTGCCGCCCAGGATCTGGATCGCATCCAGCGCCATTTGCGTCGCCTTTTCAGCGGCAAACAAGCATGCTCCTGCGGCATCTTCGCGGGTGGTTTCACCCCGGTCACAGGCCTGGGCCACCGAATAGACATAGGCGCGGCTGGCATTCATGTTGACATACATGTCGGCCACTTTGCCCTGAATCAGCTGAAATGTGCCAATCGGCTCCCCAAACTGCTTGCGCTCATGGATATAGGGCAAAACGATATCCATTGCCGACTGCATGATGCCCACGGCACCGGCGGCGAGGACCGAGCGTTCGTAATCGAGGCCTGACATTAACACGGCGACACCGCGATTGAGGTCGCCCAGCACATTTTCTTCCGGCACTTCACAATCCTGGAACACCAGTTCGCCAGTTTCCGATCCGCGCATGCCGAGTTTGTCGAGCTTCTGGGCAATGGAGAAGCCGGGAAAGTCCTTCTCGATCAGGAAGGCGGTGATGCCCTTGGGGCCCGCATCCATATCGGTCTTGGCATAGACGATCAGGGTATCGGCTTGCGGGCCGTTGGTGATCCAGAATTTCGAGCCGTTCAATATGTAGCGGTCGCCCTTTTTGTCGGCCCGCAATTTCATTGAAACGACGTCAGAACCAGCACCCGGTTCGCTCATCGCCAGGGCGCCCAGATGTTCACCGCTGATGAGCTTTTCCAGATAGCGGGTTTTCTGATCATCATTGCCCCAAACGGAAAGTTGGTTGACGCAGAGATTGGAGTGGGCGCCATAGGACAGACCGATGGAGCCGGAGGCCCGGCTGACCTCTTCCATGGCGATGCAATGTTCCAGATAGCCGAGACCCACGCCGCCCCATTCCTCAGGAACGGTGATACCATGCAGGCCCAGCGCGCCCATTTCTGGCCACAGGTGACGGGGAAACCAGTCTTCCTTATCAATGCGGTCGGCGAGAGGGGCGATATTGTCCTGGGAATAGGAGCGCACACTGTCGCGCAGCATGTCCGCCTCCTCGCCGAGGTTGAAATTGAAGGCAGGCATATCGTTGGGGATCATAATCTTTTCTCTCGGTCAGGCGGATGGGATCGGGGACAAAACCACAATTACAAAGTATGAGAATATTTGATAAAGGGCGTCCGGTCTGCGACCTTATCGTATAATATGCGGCCGGGATAATTGAATTCCTGGGTCAGCCAATAGACCGCTTCGGCCCCGTCAGCGCGGGCCGCATCATAGACGGCATTGATCAGGGTACGGCCAACCCCTTTGCCGCGGGTTTCGGGCAGGGTGAACAGGTCGTGGAGATAGCAGCGGGGTTTATCGGACCAGGTGGTGCCGTGGTATAGATAGGTGACCATGCCGACCATCTTGCCATCCTCATCAATTGCCTTGAAGCCCTCGATATCGCCTTGAGGATCGAGCATGCGCTTCCAGGTGGTGTGACCGACGTCTTCCGGCAGGGTGGCCTTGTAAAACACCAGATAGGCTTGCCAAAGCGCCAGCCAGTCGTCGCGGTCGGCGTCGTTAAATGTTTCAATCTTGATGGACATCTGAGGCTCTCCAACAGCAAAATCTCTGCGCCAGTTGAAGCCTATCTGTGTTTCTTTCACAAGCAAATAAGGCCACCAGACGCTGTCTGATGGCCTTATCAAATTGGCAAGCCGTTGAGGGCTCAGGTGTCGGCTATAGCGAGACTTTCACCGGTTTCCAGATAGGTTTTCAACCGGGCGGCAATCTTCGCCCAGCCATTGCTGACGCTGGCCAGTTCCGGTGTGACGCCAAAATGCGAAATGGTCAGTTTGCAGACATCGGCGATTTGCTCAATTTCGTAGAGATTGTGGGAGAGCTTCTCGGTGCGTTCCATGAAGGTTGGCAGAAAGGTCATCGCCAGTCTTGTATAGGGGCTGGCTTCGAGGATTTCGCCGATCAGCATCGGATTGCCCTCAGCAGACGTATAGAGATATTCGGCACCTTGCTCGAATGTGCTTTCCACCGAGGCGTCACCCTGGAAATAGTGCTTGGTCATCTCCCCATCGGTCAGCGCGGTCCACAGCTTTTCCGGCGTGGTTCTGATATAGGTTTCCAGTACGAAATCGGGCTTTTCAGAAGCACTCATTTCACTTTTCCTTCCAATTTTGCCTTCAAATCCAGCGTCGCGCGGGCCAGAGGCTTTTGAGTTAAGGGTTCGATCCAGCGGTCAATGACCTCCTGCAGCGGCACCACGTTAAGATGGTGATGCTTGAACCGCCCTTGTTTGCGGCTGATCACCAGGGATGCAGCTTCCAGCACTTTGAGATGTTTCATGACGCCAAATCGGGTCATCTCCACCCCCTGCCCCGCCAGCGAAGCCTCAAGCTCCTGGAGGGTCTGGCCGTCCCGCAATCTCAGAACGTCCAGAATGAGGCGCCGCGTTTCATCGGCCAGTGCTTTGAATATTGCATCCATGGTTTCTTATATGTGACTAAATACTCACGTGTCAATATGGTCACCTATAATTTGCGCAGATTTTCCTCGCCGCTCGCCGCCGCCGCTGCGCTTGACGGTTGGGGGGCAATTCGGTCATCTGGGAAAAACCGGAGAATCTTCGCGATGTCGTCGTTGAAGGAAAGTCCCAACAAGTATCCGCTGCCACCGATTTTGACCTTTGGCATGTTGGTGCTTTGCCTGTTGCTCGACACCTATATGCCGTTGGGGTGGGAGCCGGAACAGGTGACCAACCTGATGCGTGGTGCTGGTATATTGCTGATTGTCGTTTCGCTGGGACTGATGTTCTGGACGTTCAGGACATTTCGCAAATTCAGCGCAAATATGATGCCCAATCGTCCGGCCAGCCAATTGCTGACGACCGGGCCTTTCGCCCATTCACGCAATCCGATCTATCTCGGCGATGTGCTTCTGGTAGCCGGGTTTGGCTTTCTGTTGGGCAGCCGCTGGTTTCTGTTTGGTGCTGTTGTACTGTTTTTCCTGCTCGGCGAGATGGTCATCAAGCGGGAGGAAAAGCATCTGGAGGCTAATTTTCCGGAAGCCTGGGCCGATTATTCAAAACTGGTGCGCCGCTGGATCTAGACCCTTTCAGGTTTAGACTTTGATCGATTGACGATTTCTGGCAGATATTCCATAAATGGCACATGGGGTTTGCGATCGCCCCGTGAGGCTATGGCCCAAGATTCGCATCCATAAGATCTCAGCAACGAGTAAAGGATGCATCATGGCCTCTCCAAATCAGATAACAGTCCCGCAATTACACAGGCTTATCGGCACGCCCGACTGTCCGGTGATCATCGACGTGTGCATTGACGAGGATTTTAACGACGACCCCCGTCTAATCCCATCGGCACGCCGCCACCCCTTTCCCCTTATATTGGATCTGGTGCCGCAATTGCAGGACCAGAAAGTGATTATCGTCTGCCAGAAGGGCAAAAAGCTCAGCTCCGGGGCATCAGCAATGCTGCGGTCCGCTGGCATTGCGGCAGAAAATCTGCAGGGCGGCAATTTTGCTTGGCGGGATGCAGGTCTTCCACTTGTTCCGGTTGAGAAAATCCCGAAACTCACCCCTGATGGGCATACACTGTGGGTCACCCGCCATCGCCCGAAGATCGACCGCATCGCCTGCCCCTGGCTGATCCGGCGCTTTGTCGATCCCGGGGCGCAGTTTTTGTTCGTTCCCCCTGCCGACGTGCTGGATGTGGCTGAAAAATTCAACGCTACGCCGTTTGATATCGAGGATGTCTTCTGGAGCCATCGCGACGGTGGCGAAAGATGCACTTTCGACACTATGGTAGAGGAATGGAAGATCGGCAGCGAGGCGCTGAACCGGCTGGCAACCATTGTTCGCGGAGCCGATACCGAGCGACACGATCTGGCACCGGAGGCGGCAGGACTGCTCGCCGCCTCACTGGGCCTGTCACGAATGTATCGCGATGACCTGGCACAATTGGAAGCCGGCATGGGCCTCTATGACGCGTTTTATCGCTGGGCCCGTGATGCCCATGACGAAACCCACGATTGGCCAGCGGCGACGGCGACGACGGCGGCGACGGCGACGGCGGCGGCGAGTGCAGCGAAATGAACGACCAACATTCTGATCCCGCTGCAGGATTGCTGGAAGCAACGCGTGTCTGGGCGCGCATCGGAATCCTGTCATTTGGCGGCCCTGCCGCGCAGATCGCGCTGATGCACCGCGAATTGGTGGAGGAGCGCAATTGGCTGTCAGAAAGCCGTTTTCTCAATGCCCTCTCCTTCTGCATGTTGCTGCCCGGACCGGAGGCGATGCAATTGGCAACCTATGCCGGTTGGCGCCTGCACGGCACCATCGGCGGGCTGATTGCCGGGCTGCTTTTCGTGCTGCCCGGTGCCCTGGTGATGCTGGTCCTATCGGCACTCTACGTGACATTTGGCCAGGTACCGCTGATTGAAAGCCTGTTTCTGGGGGTCAAGGCTGCGGTGATCGTCATCGTTATCGAAGCGCTGCTGCGTGTGTCCAAAAAGGCACTGAATGGCTGGGACCATTGGATCATCGCGGCCCTGGCCTTCATCGGCATATTCTTCCTTGCCCTGCCCTATCCGCTGATCGTTGTCGCCGCTGCAGCCTATGGGTTTGCCACAGCGCGCGCTGTTGATGGCCCGGCAGAAACGGAGTCGGCTTCACAACCCCACAATCATTGGAAAACTCTCACCACAATCGGCCTGTGGCTGGCGATATGGTTTGGCCCGCTGATTCTGCTGCATCTATCGGGCTCCGCCCCCCTGCTGAACGCGATTGGCGCATTTTTTTCCAAACTGGCGGTGGTCACCTTTGGCGGCGCCTACGCGGTTCTCGCCTATATGGGACAGGACGTGGTGCAGAATTCTGCCTGGTTGACGGCAGGCGAAATGATGGACGGCCTGGGCCTGGCTGAAACCACCCCCGGACCGCTGATCCTGGTGACCCAATTTGTCGGCTTTCTGGCAGCTTTCAAAGAGGGCGGCATCTGGTTGGCCGTCGCCGCCACGATCGTCACGCTGTGGGCAACGTTTGCGCCCTGCTTCCTATGGATATTCACCGGTGCGCCCTATATCGACTGGATTTCAACCCAGCCACGGTTAAGAGGCGCCCTTTCGGCGATTACCGCCGCTGTGGTCGGCGTGATCCTCAACCTGTCAATCTGGTTTGCCCTGCACGTATTCTTCGCATCGGTCACTCAGGTGAAATTCGGCTGGATTGCAACATCAATCCCGGACTTTTCAACCCTGGACTGGCGGGTTGTTGTCTTGACCGTAGCGTCAGGATTTGTGCTGTTTCGCCTGCATTGGGGCATTGCCAAAATGCTGCTGGCAATGGCAGCGCTGGCACTCATTCTGGGGCAGTTTTAACCGCTTTAGGATTAGCTGGATCGCGAGCAGCGCTGGCCCTACTGGCTGACCCCCAGTTCGGCCAACCGCTCAAAGCAGTTTTCTTCGGCCAGGTCCATTTCCCGCAAAGTCTCTTCGATGTCGCGGCGCTTCTGTTCCAGATTGGCGCGCTTTTCGCCAATGCCGGCGATCATCGCCTTGATCTGTCCCTCTTCCCCTTCGGGGGCTTTGTACATAGCGATTATCTCGCGGATCTCGGCAATCGAGAACCCCAGCCGTTTGCCGCGCAAGATCTGTTTCAGCAGAATCCGGTCAGACGGACGGAACAGGCGGGTGCGCCCGCGACGAACCGGTTTGATCAGCCCTTCATCCTCGTAAAAGCGGATTGTGCGCGTCGAGACCCCGAATTCCCGGGTCAGTTCTGTAATCGTGTAAAATTCGCGCATCATCAATCGCCGACATACATTCGCGGTTCCAGAACTGGTTAGATAAATGATTTACGTAAAAGTCAAATGTTCAGAGCCAATATGGGCGAATAAAGTGCGAATAAATTAAACGCGACCTCACCGAAAGTTATGACCCGACCGTCGACATCACACGGATTGCCTGTTTTTTCGCGGGAAAGATCGAGTTTTCGATCCGCCAGATCGGGGCCGGTCAGATATCAAACCACCATGAAGCCAGACCCAAAAAGGCGAAGAACCCAATCACATCGGTTACCGTCGTCACAAAGACGCTGGAGGCGATAGCGGGGTCCGCATCCAGCTTGTCCAGCGCAATGGGGATCAAAATGCCCGACGCTGCGGCAAAAATCATATTGACGATCATCGCAATTGCAATGACGACACCGAGCATCGGATTGCCAAACCAGAACATCGTTACCACACACATCAGCAGCGCAAAGGCGGTGCCGTTGATCACGCCAACCTGAAGCTCCTTCTTGATGATTTTTCGCGCATTATAGGTATCGAGGTCTTTTGTCGCCAAAGCACGCACCGCCACGGTCATGGTCTGCGTGCCCGCATTGCCGCCCATGGAGGCGACGATTGGCATCAGCACGGCCAGCGCAACCATACGCTCCAACGTGGCGTCAAACATGCCGATGACCAAAGACGCCAAAATCGCTGTCCCCAGATTGACCGCCAGCCAGCCGATGCGCGACTTGGCGATGGACAACAGGTCATCCGACAGTTCCTCATCGCCAACACCCGCCAGACGCATAATGTCTTCCGACGCCTCTTCCTGGATCACGTCAACGATATCATCAATCGTCAGCACACCCACCAGCCGGTCATTTTCATCGACCACCGGTGCCGACAGAAGGTCATATTTTTCAAACAACTGCGCCGCCTCTTCCTGATCCATCTCGGCATGGATCGGATAGGCGTTGACGGTATGGATGTCGCCGACAATCGTATCTCGCTTGGAGCGCAGCAGTGTATCCAGCGCCAGGGAACCGGCCAGTTTGAACCGGTGGTCAATGGTGAAAAGTTCAGTAAACCGGTCCGGAAGGTCCTCTTCTGCGCGGATGTAATCGATGGTCTGGCCAATGGTCCAGAATGGCGGCACGGCGATGAATTCCGTCTGCATGCGGCGGCCGGCGGAATCTTCCGGATAGTCCAGCGAGCGGCGAAGTCTGATCCGCTCCTGAAACGGAATCTGCGCGAGAATATCCTCACGCTCTTCACTTTCCAGGTCTTCCAGAATGTAGACGGCATCATCGGAATCCAGGCTGCGCACCGCCAGCGCCACCTTGTCATTTGACAGATTGTCGACAATACCCAGACGGATTGCCTCATCCACCTCGGTCAGCGCGGCAAAGTTGAACGTCTCGCCAGCCAGCTCCACCAGAGCGTCACGTTGCTCTTCATCGACCGCCTGCAGGATGTCGCCGACTTCCGACTCGTGAAGCCCCTCCAGCGCCTCCTGAACGATCTCCCGGTCTTGCGCTTCGATCGCCTCGCGGATGGTATCAACCACCGATTCCAGCACCACACCGTCGTCGCTGTAGATTGTATCTACGGCGGGTTCTGCCTCGGCTTCCGAAGCGCTCTCATCGGTGCGAATGTCTTCTTCGGCCATGATTGAATCGCGTTGTGCTGATTATTTCATCCAATTAGAGCCTTTCACGGCCAATTGGAAACAATTCTGTTTGTGACTGGCGAGATGATCCAGAGTTGAAACGTGTACAGCGCGATGCCCTCGCATCGGGCAAGCGCGGTTCAGCTCTGGGCGCCCGCCAGTCGCAAACCCTTCGGGAAGGGCGCTTTTGCGCCAATCTCGGCGCAAAGGCTCTTGGACGTATGCCTGATACGACCGGCGATCCTTTACTTGATCTTGTCACAAAAGCGCTCCTTCAGAATGGTTCCATTTGGCCGTGAAAGGCTCTAACACAGGGTGTATGCGTCAACCAAGAAAACTTGATGACGGGTGGCGAAAAGGCAGCGAAAAGAAAATCCGCTCGCTTCACGGCTGCGGCGGCGGTGGAAGTTGAGAGGGTAACATGCGCTCAAACAGGCCAACCAAAAAGGCCGTGCTGAGGCCAAAATTCAACAGGCCTGTGACCGCCGCCATCGCGCCGAAAACCCTGAAACCGCCACCAACCGTCACATCGCCATAGCCGACCGTCGTGTAGGTGACGAGGGAGAAATAAATGGCGTCGGATATATTGGGCAATGTTCCCATACCGAGGAATGTCCAGGCCCATATCCATACCTGTACCGTGTGGGCAAACAGGACGATGGAAAATCCAACCACCAACAATTTCATAACGTGAAAGGGGCTGCGGTTGTTTCTGTCAGGCGGCGACATTCGGCGCAGCAGTTTGATCGCCGCAACCAGCAGCACAATGTGGATCAGCGAACACAGTCCCAGCACGATGCTGCCGAGAAAGATTTGCGTCACTATGGTCATGCATCATCGCCCTTAATTTTGCCATTCCGAACCGTCCGGCACCAAAGCCCGCAGCGGTGCCGGGGTGAGGCAAATCGTTGCAGCTGCCGCCTCAAGCCACTTCCAACTAACAAATCAACCGCCTGTGTCCAACCTTGCAACATTATCGGTGAACAGCAACACGGTTCTATTCGACATAAAGCTCGTCTATGCTAGCTGATTAGCAGTTTTATCAATCTTAAGAATTGATAAAGCGAAATTCATATCTGCGACATTCGCCGGGAGATCGATAATGTGGAAAATGGCCTTTCTTGCAGCGGCTGCGATACTGCTGACTTCCTGTCAGGGTGAAGAGGAAAGCACTCAGAATCAGGAGCCCGCAGTTCGCGGACTGAAGACGGTTCTGGTCGAGGCACAGGAATCGACCACGATCCGCCGTTTTCCCAGCGTTTTGCAGCCTGCTGAAGTCACCACCCTGTCGTTTGAGACGGGCGGCAAACTCGGCGCTGTTGACTTGAAGGTCGGACAAGTTGTCAAGAAGGGCCAATTGCTTGCCTCGCTCGACCCGACGAGCCTGGAAATCCAGGTCGACTCTTCCCAAGCCGCCGTAGAACAGGCCGAAGCCACCGCCAAAAATGCCCTTGCCAATCTGGAACGGCAGAAGGAATTGTTTGAAAAGCAGGTCACCACAAGATCCAAGCTCGACGAAGCGCAAACCAGTGCCAATACCAGCGCGGCATCCCTGCAACAGGCCAGAAAACAACTGGAAAGTTCCAAGGAAAACCTGACCAAGGCAGAATTGCGGTCAACCATTGATGGCATCGTCAATTCGGTACTGGTGGAATCTTTCAGCGTCGTCAGCACCGGAACCCCGGTGGCAACCTTGTATAGAACCGACGGTTTCGAAATCTCCTTCTCCGTCAGCTATGATGTCGTCCAGCGCCTCGCCGTCGGCAAACAGGTGCTTGTCAGGCTGGCAGACAATCCTGCCATTGCCCTGGCCGGCTTCGTCAGCGAGCTGGGCTCGAAGGCCGACACTGTCTCCTCCTTCCCCCTGGTTGTTGAACTGAGCGAAACCCACCCTGCCCTGAAAGCTGGCATGGCGGTGGAAGTGACCATTGAGTTCGCCGTTCCCAACGGAAAAGGCTTCTTGCTGCCGCTGACCGTATTGCCGCTATTCGGCAATATCGACAAGGATGTGGGGCCGAACAAACCGTCGCAAACCGACGTCTTTGTCTATGATCCGGATAGTCAGACCGCCAAAAAAAGGACCATCACAATTGGTGGCGTGCGGGAGAATCAGATCATCATCGTTGAAGGTCTGAAAGCCGGAGAGCGGGTGGCATCGGCCGGCGTGTCCTTCCTGAGGGATGGGCAGAAGGTCAAACTTCTTGCCGATAGCCAATAGGTTGTCCCGATGAATATTTTGACCCGCTTTGGCATCAGCCACTCCCGCCTTACCGTCCTTGTGATGATCGGCCTGATCATGCAGGGGCTCATCTCCTATTCCGGGCTTTCCAAGCGCGAAGATCCGTCGATCACTATTCGCACGGTGGTGGTTTCGGCGCAGTATTCCGGCATGTCGCCGGAACGGATGGAAGCCCTGATCGCTGAACCCATCGAGCGCAAGGCACGCGAAATTGCCGAGATCGACGAGATCAAAACGCTGATCACCACTGGCAGCAGTGTCATTAATCTGGAAATTCATAGCTGGGTGCCCAACGCAAAAATCGCCGAGATCAAGCAGGATATCCGCAACAAGATGAAGGATGTTGAGAGCGAGCTCCCCTCCGGCACACGCGGCCCCTTCGTCAACACCGACTACGGCAGTGTAACGGTCGTTTCGGTGGCAGTGACTGGTGAGGGTTACAATTATGCGGAACTCTCCGATGCCGCCGAAGAATTGCGGGACCATATCTACACCCTCGACGGTGTCGGCAAGGTCAATCTCTATGGCGAGCAGGACGAGCGGATTTATCTGGAAATCGATTCCCGTAAACTCGCCGCCGTTGGTGTGGAAATTCAACAGGTTCTGACCGATCTGGAATCGCAAAATGTGATTTTGCCCGCCGGTGAAGTGGACGCTGGCGGCATTGCCCTGGTGCTGGAAGCCAATGGCGATCTGAAAGATGTTGAAAGCATCCGCCGCGTGCTGACCAAGATTTCCGGACTGGCCGGGTTTGTACGCCTGCAGGATCTGGTCAGCGTGCGCCGTGGCTATGTCGATCCGATGGACAAGCCGGTATATTTCGACGGCCAACCGGCGGTGATGGTCGCCGTGGAAATGTCCGAAGGCGAAGACATTCAGGTTGTCGGCAAACGCATCCGTGCCGCGATTGAAAAGCACGAAGACACGCAACCCATTGGCATTGCATACAATTTTGCCACCTATCAGGAAACCAAAGTCACCGATTCAATCAACAATGCGCTGTCCAATGTCGCCCAGACATTTGGCGTGGTGTTTATCGTTATGCTGGTATTTCTCGGCCTGCGCGCCGCCTTCATCATTGCCTGCATCGTGCCGTTTACGGTGATGTTTGCGCTGATGGGCATGTTGCAACTGGGCGTCGAACTGCAACAGGTTTCCATCGCCGCGGTGATCATTTCACTGGGTCTGTTGGTCGATAATGGCCTGGTTGTGGTTGAAGATATTCAGGCGCGAATGGGGCAAGGTATAGAACCCAAACAGGCGGCTGAAGAGGCCGGAAGCCAGTTCACCATTCCGCTCGGCGTCGCTTCGGTGACCACTGTCTCTGCCTTCATTCCGCTGCTTATCCTGGACGGTACATCAGGTGAATATGCCTTCTCGCTGGGCGCCGTTGTCGGCGTCATGCTGCTCGGCTCCTGGATTACCGCGCTTTACATCCTGCCGGCCCTGACGGTGTGGCTGTCGGGCAGGCAAAAAACCAAGGAAAACACCCAGCCCAACCTGTTGGTGCGCAGCTATGGCACGCTGATCCGGCGCACGCTGAGCGTCTCGCTGCTGGTCATTCCCCTGTCTTACGTATTGGTCGCCTATGCGGTCACCCTGTTTGGTCCGCTGAAAAAAGAAATGTTCCCGCTCAGCGCCCGTAACCAGTTCCTGATCTATCAGGACATGCCGAAGGGCACCGCCATTTCCGCCACCAATGCAGAGGCGCTGGCGGTTCAAAAATGGCTGTCTGACAAGAGCGTTAATCCGGAAGTCGCCGATGTCACCACCTATGTTGGCTCCGGCGGACCGCGCTTTTATCTGGCCCTGTCACCTGCAGACACCAATCCGGCAACCGCCTTTTTCCTGATCAATACGGACGATTTCGACGGGGCTGTTGCCGCCTCTGACCGGGCGCAGAAATATCTGCTGGAAAACCACCCGGCGGCGCGTTTCAAGATCAAACGCCTGGCTATGGGCGGCTCAGAATCCGGCATTGTCAAAATCAAGATATCCGGCCCGGATGGCGACAAGCTGCTCAGCCTGGCCCATCAGGTTGAGGCCGGATTTGCCGATGCGCCTGGTCTGGTCCAGAACGAAAATGACTGGGGCAATAAATCGCTGAAGATGGTCATCAATGTGGCCCAGGACAAGGCCCGCGAGCTGGGCGTCTCCTCACAGTCGATTTCCAACGTCATGGACGCCTATTTCTCCGGCACGGAAATTTCCCAGTTCCGCGAGGGCAACGATTCCATTCCCATTGTCGTGCGAGCAGAAAAGCCGTTCCGGGACAGTCTGGAGGACCTCGCCAACCTGTCAGTCACCGCATCGGGACAATTGGTCAGCCTTGACCGGGTGGCCAGCCTGGCACCAAAACTGGAATTCTCGCAAATGCGGCGACAAAACCAGAAACGCATGATCATCGTGTCGGCCAAGAGCAACATGCTGAGTGCCGAAAAACTGCTGGCGCTGAACCTTGAAACAATCAACAACCTTGATCCGGGCCCGGAATATCTGGTGGAGATTGCCGGTGAGACTGCCGACAGTTCTGAGGTCAATGAGGACCTTGCCGCCGGTGTCCCGCTGGCCCTGATGGTGATGTTGTTTGCCCTGATGTTCCAGTTCAACTCGGCCCGCCGGGTGATCCTGACCTTCATGACCATTCCGCTGATTGTCATCGGCGCGCCGATGGCCCTGTTGCTGACCGACCGTCCCCTCTCCTTCTTTGCCATTTTGGGCATGATCTCGCTTGCCGGGATCATCATCAACAATGCCATTGTGCTGATTGACCAGATCGATATTGAGCGGGAGACCATGGAGCTGCGTGATGCCATCGTGGAGGCATCGCAAAAGCGGCTGACTCCCATCATGTTGACATCGCTGACCACGGTATTCGGCCTGATGCCCATGGCAATTGCCGGCGGCGCGCTGTTTGAACCGATGGCAGCTTTGATGATCGGTGGCCTGGCGGTTGGCTCGGTTCTGACCCTGTTCTTTGTGCCCTGCGGTTATTACCTGTTCTTCCGCAGCTATCGTCGCAAAGCGGATGACGGCGAAAATCTGGCTGGCGAACCCGATGCGGCAGAAGCCGTCGCGGGCTGACACCATCTTCCGATGAGGCAGAGTGCTGGCGCAACCAAATGCCCGCCGGAGATTGGCTTAGCGGTTTCCAGCATTCACCAATGACAGCGCGACAGTCGACCGACCACACGGTTCACGCAGTCATTGAGGTGATTCCTGGAGCCCATCTGGTGCTTCGGCAATCCATCTCCGCCCCCGGAATCACACGGGACAAAGACGCAACACCGAAACGCAAGATCAAGCCTTCAAATGGTCGTTCCAACCTACAATGCAGGCAGGTTGCGGGCTTCCATTTCCTCATATTTGCGTTGCACGTCCACCGCGTAGTCCCGGGTCAAAGGTGCCGCATCGCGTGAACGGGACAATTGCATGTGAAAGACAAGTTGCGAACCGGTGCGGAACATGGCCTCGGCAGAAATCAGGTAGAACTCCCACATGCGGGCAAATTTCTCGTCATACATTTCTTCGACCTTTGGGCGGTTCTGCTGAAACCGTCGTTCCCAATGCGCCAGGGTATTTGCATAGTGGACGCGCAGAAATTCCAGGTCCAGACACCAAAGAGAATTGCGTTCCACGCTTTCAAAAACTTCTGAAAGTGCCGGAGAATAGGCCCCTGGGAAAATGTATTTTCGCATAAACTTGCTGGCCATGCCCGGCGGACTCATATGTCCAATGGAGTGGATCAGCGCCAGACCATCATCCGGCATCAAGTCATTCAGTTTGGCAAAAAATTCGTCGTAGTGACTGACCCCCACATGCTCAAACATTCCCACCGATACAATGCGGTCGAACTTCTCCTCTACCTCGCGATAATCCTGCAGGCGGAATTCAACCCGGTCCGACAGCCCCAGGTCCAATGCCCTCTGGGTTGCCAGTTTTTGTTGTTCGGTTGACAGCGTGACACCGACAACATTCACGTTTTCCATCGCCGCGAGATAAAGCGCCATGTCCCCCCAACCACAACCGATATCGAGCACCTTCTGATTGGGCTTCAGATTCAGCTTGGCCGCAATCAGGCGCAGCTTGTTTCGTTGGGCCTGTTCCAGCGATTCATTGTCGTTGACGAAATACGCGCATGAATAAAGCATGTTCTTGTCGAGGAAGAGTTTGTAAAACTCATTGCCGAGATCGTAGTGATGGGCAACGTTTTGCTGCGCCTCGCCAACCTTGTTTGCCTGCTGCTTGCGCCGAGTCAGCATGGTGATTTTGCGAATGAATTTTTGCAGAGGATAGGCGGCGAGGGACAATCGGTTGATCGAGAAAAGATGAAGAAAGTCCCGCAGGGTTGACCCTTCTTCAAAGGTCATCGTGCCATCCATATAGGCTTCTGCTGCAGCAATTTCTGACTTGAAAACCAGATCGCGATAAAGCCGTTTATCGCTCAGCCGCATGACGACTTTGGGACCCTCCTTGCCTTCAAAAACGTGCCGTTTGCCATTGGCATCGATAACATCGAGCCGCCCCGTCTGAATGAAGGACTTCATCATATGTGAGAGTGGAAACATTCCTGAAATTTACCCAACCAAATTACAAGTATTCACAATGGTACACTGCTATTGAAGGCTAAACTACGGCGGAAAAATCTCAAGAGCGACCGTCTGGGGCAAGATGGCAATCTCAACAAATTTGCGTATGGATCAAGGCAGTCAATTTATGCCCCTAGAAGACCACCAGCTTATCGTGGCCCACCGATGTGGGTGCAATCATCAGTGTCAATCAGGATATAGTTGAGCAGGATGACGTTGATATCGGTGATGCTGCTAATTCAACAGAGGCTTGTTTTGCTTTGATCTGGTAGTCCAGCGACAAATTCAAGCTAAAGTCTCTTCCCAAGCAATATCCAAATCCCCCAGCGCTTCAAGATATTCATTCAACGACACCAGTCCCAAACATGGAAACGCACCAGTTTGAACAAGCTCACCAGAAACCAGTTTTTGGACAAGCAGGATTGAAGGCATGCAGGGAATGAAGGGGCCATCCCCAGCCCGCGCGGTCAGTTCGAAAACTATCGATTTGGATTGACCAGCCTGTCCTTTTCCCGAGAGGCGCATATGAAACGCGCTGTTGGAAGAACCAAGCCAGTCGAACAGGAATGACAGCTTCAACATGGTGGTAGCATATCGATCCAGGCGCTTGATCAAGCGCAGGCGCACCATCCACGAAAGTACCCAGAGCACCATATGCAAAAGGGGAATTTCAAGCCCGGCGGCAAAGCGCAGATTGCGCAAATTCTGGTAGCGTTTTGGGAACAGTGCCAAATCCGGCACATCACAGTTACCCAGCAACCGCCAGCCCAGCTTGCGATATTTGCGAAGATGCAGATCTTGCCATCCGTAGACATCCTGCAGATTGCCATCCTTGAGGGTTTTGAATGGTTTCCCAGCATAGCCAAGTATCGCAGCAGTGGTAGCCAGACCGCGCGCGGTTTTTTGCGCTGTCGTTATTCCGTAATCAACGTCTTCAAGCGTTGCAAACTGAGGGGAGTAGTGATCCACGAGCGCAGCACTAAGGCAAGGTACCGAACTAGCCCCGCTGACGACCAAAACCCGATGTTTCGTCGCCAGTTCGTCCAGATCTCCTATCCCTTGGACGAAGTCTCGAGCATCAGCCAGATCAATATAATTGCATCCGCGACCAATGCAGGCCCTGGCCACATCATAGCCCTGCCCTTGAAATGGGCCCGACGTATGAACCACAATATCGGGTTGGATAGTTTGCAGCGCGGCATCAAAGTCCTGGTTGATATCCACTCCGGCAAATTCGGCGCCTATTTCATTGGCTAATTTCTGCGCCTTTTCCAGCGAGCGCCCGGCAACGATGACTTGCACACGCTTGTCGCTGGCCAGATGTCGGGAGATAAAACTGCCGAAATTCCCATATCCACCAATCACCAAAACGCGTTTGATCATAACATTCTAAACCGACCACTATACCCGTAGATTTTGCCCCACCATGGATGAACAATCTGCGTCATCATATCAAAATGATTGTCATCCACCGCAACTTCTTCGGCATGGCCTGCTCCCATCAACAGGGTGAGCGGCAACGGGACCAGCCAGCCAAAAAGGTTGAAGGCATAGCCGCGGTGGCTGAGAACAACCCTCGCGCCGTCCCAGTTGAAGCGGGCCTTCCAACAGAACCCAAATCGCATGATTTCGACCGTGTCGGCACCCCTAACGTGCCGCATTCTGGATCGAAACTGGTAGGCCTTGGCCGTGTTGAATTCAAACCGACGGTTGAGATGGAAGTCGGAGGAGTTGGGATCACTTTGAAACCTTACCCGGACTGGAACATCCTTTTCTGTGTGCGCCGGTATTTGCCCCAATATCCTCATAAGCGGCGCCAGCATCTTAAGCGGTTGGCCGCAAGTGACATCCAATCTTCCCTCGGCCACATATTCGTCATTGCAGAAAGGACGATTTGCATAGTGTTTCTTCAACACAGGCGGCAAATCATTCCAGAATTCACCAAAAACAGACTTGAAGATCGGCTCGTTCATGTGGGCTTGAACACCATTAAAAAGAATACTGTCACAAGGCCGAACAAAGCCGGCCAGCCGAGTACAAACCAGGCTTTGAAAAGAGTGTGGTATCGATCTGGCAGTTCCGCCTCGTTCTGCACGATGGCTGCAAGTAGGTTTTTCATCTTAATCTGGATAACCAGGACGGCCAGCCAACATATCGCGGATACGGCGAACAAAACAAATGTTGCAGCCAGCCAAAACTCGTTCCAAGCATAGCCGCCCTGCGACAACAAAACGAAACCGGTGACCGGTTGGACAACTACCGCAGGGGCGGTAAACAGGTAGTCTGAAATGACAGTGAGGCGCGATATGAAGAGTTTTTCACCAATGTTCTGCGCGAAATAGGAACAGAACATAAAAAAGGCGATGCCAATACCGGTTCCAAACAGGACTGTAGAACTCAAAATATGGAGAGTTTTGACAGTGAGATAGAAATCCATATCTGCCACTTTGGGCCGAATGGGAATACTAGACAAGGACATAACTGTCGCACTCAAAGTGCCCGGGCCAGCTCCAGGCCGGATTCAACCACCTGGTTCTTCACCGTTCCAGAAGACCGTATTTGACTGGGCAACGAGCCGTCCAATATTCGCGCGGCGATATGAATCGCCAGGTCGCCATATCAATTGAGATGGTTCTGCCCCCGGCACAAACTTTTTTGTGGAATTGGGGATCAGACCTGCGACAAACCTGGCTTCCGCCCTTCCACGCCCACACCCTTTGATTGATGAAACTGTTTGGCTTGGTCCGATGAGCTTAATCCGCTATTGAGAAAACTGCATATTGGTGCAGTCGAATCTTGAAAAGAGCGAACGCAAATGGAGAACCGGCTTCAGAGGATATTTCTTGCGGATCTATCATGCTTTGACTTTGCCGACCGGCACGACCTGAAGACCGATAGGGTAAAATTTCGCACCATTCGAGGTCGAATTCTATCCATGGTTCTGGACTGTGATCCGCAGGATCTGGCGTTCACCTGGTCGGACGGGATGCCAACATTAATCGGGTTTGAAGACTTTCATTTCAGCACGTCCTACAGCGGCGGCAAGATGGCGGTCGCCTGCAGCGATGTTGCAATCGGCATCGATCTGGAACTGACAGCCACCGAGCCCTCAGATCAGGACGTTGCCGATAACCTGTTTCATCCACGAGAGTTGAACCAGTTGCACCAAACCCCGGATGCAGACTGGGCGACGGTGTTTTATTCAATCTGGACGCAGAAAGAAGCCCTTGCCAAAGCGCTCGGCACCGGATTTGGCATCGAGTTTTCCAACTTCTGCGTATCTGCAAAGGGCGGACTGATCGAAAGCGAGCTTACCGAAACGGAAAACCTGCGCTGGTATTCACAAGCAGTGACCATTGCAGACGGCTACGTCCTGGCAATCGCCTGCCCTCAACCAATTGAGCAGTTGTCAATTGAGCAATTCCAGGACGTCTAGAGCCATTCAGGTTTAGGGCCTGGCTGGCTTGAACGCCCTGCTATTGCGGCAGCTCAGCACGGACACCTGCTTTCCTCCGGTCGTCAATAATCACGAACGCCTTGTCGAAGGGAGCCACTGGTTCCAATTCCCGAACTCTCTTGTTGGCGCATGGCCGTTCGATGAAGTTTTGCTCGTCTTCCATTGGCTGGGCTGGATTGCCGGTCCATATTTCACCATCCGCTATGACTGAACCCTTCATCAGGAAGGCATCTGTGCGAATATCAACATCGTTGCCTATGTCGGTTCCATAGTGGACGAATGCTTCGGTTCCCAAAGTGCAGCGATCGCCAATCTTGATGTAATCGGCCTTAAACATGCCGTCTTCCAGAGAGTGCCCCTGGGCGGCGGATCCCATGTTCAGGGTGCAGTAGTCTCCGATTGTCACCAGGGCGGGTTCAGAAAACCCACAACCGTTGTCAAACACCTGTTTGCCGACTTTCATTCCCTGGCACCTGGAGATCAGGTTCTTGAGCGGCGTGCCGGAAAAAAAGGCATCGCGGATTGGGTCAAAACTCAGTTTCCAGAAGCGTTCGTGGTCCCAGAACGGCTGCTCATAAAGCGAACAGATACGAGGCTTGATCGGCCGATACCAGGTGGCAATCCGCTCAAAAGCGATGTTGTAGAAAGTACGCAGCATAAATACGCACCATCCAAACACCGCCAAAACAGCACTGCCAACACCGACATTCGCAAGGATGTATTCGCCGTAATTGGCAATCATCCAAAGGCCGGCCAGCAGGGAGAAGAAGCCGACTGACCAGTTGCGCAGCATGAACCACGCCAGGGTGCGCAAGTTTGATTTCAACTTCAGCCACAAATGCTGTTCCAAAACGCCGTCTCGCTTGTAATAGTCCAGCCGGTCGTCATCCTGTTGAGGACGGGGGATTTCAAATGGCGGAGAGCCCAATACGCCAACGCCAACCCGCATCTCTCCGTCGATGGGCAACATCGCCTTGGTCGCCACCAGGCAGTTTTCACCAACCATTGCACCCGTGGGATAGTGGAGGTCGTTTCCAAGGTACAGGTTCTTGGGAAACGTGATCTGCGACATTTTAAATGAAGTTCGCGAGACATCCATATTGATCATGTGCAGGCCGTCGGCGACAAGAGTATTGTCGTTGAACTTGCAGAGAAACGGCGAATGATGGGTTTGCCGAACGCCGAAGTTGGACCCGTTCTGCGACATGTTTTTCAGGTCATACCCCACAGCCTTGAAATAGGGTACGACAAGCGAACTGTCTCCAAACAAAGCCAGTAGAGCCGAGCTGTTGCTTGACCGGGTAATGTTCTGCGACAGGAAATATTGGACGCTGAACAGTTTGTGCACTTCTCCTGGTCTGAAGAAATAGTTCCACAGCTTTGGAAAAATGGAGACGCTGAGGACGCCCGTTGCAATCGCCAGGAAATAGAACGCCAAGGACAGGCCAAACGTCCACGCTATCGGGTTTTGATTACTCTTCATCATCCCGATCACGCCGCTGACTCCACCGAAATAGTTCAGCAGAAGAACGAATGCCGCAGCGACAAGGCCAGCAAAAAGTTGGCCATAGATGAATTGTCCAAGCGTATAAATCCACGCTCTTGCAGGCGACACATCTTCAACCGGAACCCGGATGAAATCGGTGTCTCCAACAATGGCGGGAGACCCATAATGGGTCTTGCCCCCCTCAGCTTTCTGCCCTTCATGCAAAGCGGAACGATTGCCAAGCTGAGCATCATTGCCCAGTTCAGAATTGATATCCATTACCGAGGCTTCGCCAAGGTAGGATTCTGAACCAATTTTCACCGTGCCCAGATGCAGCCGTCCATTACGCGCAGTGTATCCATGAAAGGCCGACTTTGTGCGGATTACCGAATTCTCGCCAATCGAAATCAAATCCGTGCAAACGGGAGGAGGACTGAAAATCAACGTGCCCTTGCCGACCCTTGCTCCGACCAGTCTGAGATAGACATTGTAGATCGGCGTGCCTCGAAATAACACCAGGGGATTGGCCTGGACCGCCGTTTGCGCGATCCAGAAACGGAAATGGCGAACTGTCCAGACCGGAATGACTTCTCGCCTAAAGCGCCCCATTGCGATCCATTTAAGCGCGATAAGAAAGACCGTCATGCCAACAAATAGGGCCGCTGAACCGGCAACTGCCCGAACATAGGCATCCCAGAATCCATCGGCGGCGAGCAACCAGTTGAACAAGCTCAGCCCAGCAATACCGGTCGCAATCGCGATCAGCAGCATCCAACCGATCTGGGAAACGGCGAAGGCAACATATTGGGCATTTGGCACGGTATGAACGTCGGCCTTGCCCCTGTTGCGAGTACCCGGATGGGCTCCCGCACTACCATTGAGCGGCCCGGACTCGGGCAATTCTCTGGCGCAGGGTTTTTTCTTCATCGGGCCCAAGACGCGGGCAAGATCACGAATACAGGTATTTTGATAGATCTGCTTCATGGATACCTGTTGGAAGCCAAGGTTCTTTCGAACGGTACCAAGAAAGCGCGCCATGCTCAGAGAGTTCAGGCTCAGGTCACCAAAAAAATCTGCCTCGATGGATATGCGGTCAACTTTCATAAAGTCGGCCAACTGGCTGGCAAGAGCAGCTTCTGTGTCATTGGTGGGTTTGACATATTCCTGACTGGCATCCAGCAGTCTGGACTGGGTCGGCAGGGGAAGTGATTTCCTGTCCACCTTCTGACTGGGAAGAAGCGGCATGGCCTCCAGTTTTTCAAAATAGGCCGGCACCATGTAGGGCGGCAGGCGATCACGTAGAGCCGATTGCAATGCGGAAATATCGACTTCGGCATCCTGCGAAGGACAGGTGAAATAGGTCGCTAGTTCCAGATGCCCGGGCTCGATTTCAACCGGGTTTACAATAAGATTGTTAAGCCCCGTGATTTCCTTTGCGGCACTTTCGATTTCGCTCAATTCGATGCGATATCCACGAATCTTGACCTGCGTGTCGACCCGCCCAAGATATTCGATATCGCCATGTTTGTTGATGCGGGCGAGGTCGCCAGTTCGATAGATCATGCCACCTGGATTGTGGTCGAGGTCAAGGAAATCCGGCACAAATGCCTTTTTGGTCTCTTTTTCCCGGTTGAGATAACCGTCGGAAAGCCCAATACCGGCCAGGGCAAGTTCACCCTCCTCTCCAACATCCATCAGTGAAAGTTCTGTTGGCGATAACACCATGGCGGTATAGGTAGGCAGAGGTTTGCCTATGGTGACCTTTTCACCTTTCTTCATCACTCTCCAGGTTGCCGAAACGGTCGCTTCGGTGGGGCCGTAGAGATTCAGGAACCGCCGCTTTGGCGATGACCATCGCTCCACCAATTCAACAGCGCAGGCCTCTCCAGACACGATCAGCAACCGCAAATCGGGCAGGTCTTCCTCAATCGTTGTCAAAACCGTTGGTACACTGCACCAGGCGGTGATCTTGCGTTCGATCAGGAACTCAGCGAGATCGCAGCCGAGGATGCTGATACCGCAGGGTGCCGGCACCAGTCGGGCACCGCATAACAAGGGCACCCATATCTCTTCAATCGAATAGTCAAAGGCCAACGTCAGAGATTGAAAAACGCGGTCTTGTGCGACAAACCCATATTCAGCTGCAGCCACCTTCAGAAAATTGCATATGCTGGAATGGTTGATCGGCACACCCTTCGGGTTGCCGGTCGTGCCGGATGTATAAATGATGTAACACAACGCATCTGATTTATCTGTGTCACGGGACGGGCAAGGAGGTGTGGTGGGCAGCGCGCCGTATTCATCCGCCAATTCGTCAAGAACGATCAACGATACGTCGGCCTCGGCAAACTTGTCGGAATAAATCGCTTCCGAAATTGCGAACCTGGCGCCACTGTCACTGCAGATATAGCCGACGCGTTTGTCCGGGAAGCTTGCATCCAGTGGGACAAATGCGCAGCCAATCTTGGAGACGGCCAACACGCTGGCATAGGAATAGACGGTTCGACCAAGCAATAGTGCAACTCGATCCCCCGCCTTGACGCCGCAGTTAATCAGATATCGACCGATCTGGTTGGCCAAAGCATCCAGCTGGGCAAATGTAACCTCTTCGGTCTCAAACTCTAACGCAACTTTGTTTCGCCGCTTGCCCGCCTTTATCTTTGCAAAGAGATCCTCAAACAGATGATGAAATCTCTCGCCATCGATGTTGCGAGGCGTATTGTCAGCATCCATAGGAGTGACCAACGCCTTGCTGGTGGCGAGAAACTCACCGTCGAAACTCTCGTCCTCTACCGCGGGAACTAACGCATTGGTGAGATCATCAAGCATTTGGGCGAATACTCTTCACAGAGTAATTGGCGCACTTTTTGGAACCAAGCGTTTCCCCAATGCTTTGCTCAAGAATGTCGAGACCTTCGTTGAGATGAGCGTTGTCGATATTGATCGGTGTCATGCATTTTACCACCTCATCGCGAGGCCCAACCCGTTCGGCAATCAGGCCTTTTTCAAATGCTAGTTTGGCAACTTTGCCGGCCTCATTGGGATCTGCAAATTCCAGGCCGCGCATCATGCCGCGTCCCGGCACACTGATGATCTGGGTGCTGTGGCGATCCTGCATGCTGCTCAGCCGTTCGGCCACAACGGCACTTTTGGCTTTGAGTTGCTTTTCAAACGTCCTGGTTTTCCAATACGTCTCCAGCGCCGAGGTCGCGGTGACAAAAGCGTGGTTGTTGCCCCGAAAAGTGCCGTTGTGTTCGCCGGGCTTCCAGATATCCAGGTCGGGCCGGATCAGCACCAATGCGAGCGGCAGGCCAAAACCGGAAATCGACTTCGACAAAGTCACAATGTCGGGTTTGATGCCGGATGGTTCGAAACTGAAAAACGTACCGGTACGACCGCAACCAGCCTGGATTTCATCGACAATGAGCAGGATATCATGGTCACGACAAACCGTCTCAAGGCGCCGCAACCAATTTGCACTCGCCGCGCGATGCCCCCCTTCTCCCTGCACCGTTTCGACCAACACCGCGGCGGGCAGATCCAGACCACTGGAGGGGTCGGTGATCATCTTTTCCAGATAGTCGATCGTATCAACGTCGGGCCCCAGATATCCCTCATAGGGCATCCGGCTGACACCTGTCAGCGGCATGCCTGATCCGCCCCGGTGACCGCTGTTGCCGGTGGCGGCCAGCGCCGCAGACGTTACGCCGTGAAATCCGTTCGTGAAAGCCACCACATTGGTTCGCCCAGTTACCTTTCGGGCGACTTTCAGCGCTGCTTCGACGGCATTTGTGCCCGTTGGGCCGGTAAACTGCACCACGTAGTCGAGATCACGAGGCTTCAGTACGATATCATCCAGAGCCACCAAAAACTTTTGCTTGGCATCGGTGTGCAAATCTAGGCTGTTGCCAATCTGATCGTCCAGAATGTAGTCAACCAGAGCCGCTTTCATGGCCGGGTGATTGTGGCCATAATTCAGGGAACCAGCGCCGGCGAGAAAATCCAGATAACGATTACCATTCACGTCCCAGATTTCGGCGCCCACCGCTCGGGAGAATACTGCCGGGAAGTTTCTGGCGTAGGACTGAACGTCAGATTCGAGCCGTTCAAATACATGGAGTTCGTTGGTGGACCATGAGTTCGTTTTTTCTGATGTAACTTTATCTAGCATTGGTCGTCCCTCGTTGATTGCGTGGATAATTTGCGAATTTTGTTTTTGGTGAAGCCATCAATGGTCGCCGCGTGGCCAAGCGCTTGCTCAACTCGCAGTTGCGGGCTGAACGGTGCTGGCCTAACGGTGTTTCAAACGCGGATGAGCGAGTTTGCTTGATGGTCGATCAGTGCCATCGGGTGGATTGATCCAACCCCAATCGCTGATCTGGATGCTCTCAGATGACCGCCAGACCCCGAACGAGGGATGCTGAGCGAAGCCATTGAGGGAGCAGATGGGCTGCGACCAAAGAGGTCGAAATCACCCAACAACTGCAAATGCCTGATACTGACATTTACTCGATCGCAAAATTGACAATACTTGATTTTTAGTTTTCGCCGAAAAAACAGGCGTGAAAAAGCCAAAAGGCTTTTAGTTGCGGGACCACCCATAGTGTCACTCCAAACAGGTTACTTTGGTAGTTTCCGCATCAGCTCCAAGTCAGACTTGAAGCTCCGTGACAAATTTCGGCCTCATTTCGCCCATTTGTCAACACAAAATTAACCAACTTCCCATTTTTGAGCTTGACTTACTCGATTTTCTTCGAGCGAGGAGATGACGATTCTCGACCCAAAAGCCTTATGAAATAAGCCTCCAAGCGTGAGAAAATGAAAAGCATAGATGGGCATTTCCCCAACGTTACATTCTGGAAAAAAGTTTTTGACTTTCCTCAAATTCGGGAAGACCAACTATCCAATTTTTGGACTAGTATCGAATTTTTCTGTTGTGATTAATTTTTTTTAAAAAAAATTCTGTTGTTCAAATTAGTCGAAAATGGGGATTTTACCCGGTGTGACAGCACCCAAAACTTCAAAATTATTGAAAAACCACGTCAATACTGTACACAGCACAAGGTTACTGATCCATACAGGTTTGCTGGATTGTACAGGCTGTTTCCACGTACAATCGGGGGAAATTGCGACTGGTCAGCCAAAAAAGTCGATCAACCGCCATCCAAAGCGAAGCATCGATCATATCTCGAAATATGATGATTTCTGACAAATTTTGGTGCGGCCGAGAAGACTCGAACTTCCACGGGTTTTACCCCACAGCGACCTCAACGCTGCGCGTCTACCAGTTCCGCCACGGCCGCACTTGCCACGTCTTTTGACTGGTCGCGGCGGTGTAACAAAGCCCATCGTCCGACACAAGCCAAAAAGCACTATTGAAAGCAATCATCTTCAATCGATGATGAATCTGACCAGCAACCTGCGCAAACCCTTGTACTCACCGCCCCGCTTTGCCACATAGCGGCCATGAATACGCCCCGAGACACTCTGCAAACCAGCTTTTTGCCAAACGGCGGGAGCAATTCTGCCGCCGCAGGTGTGGAATGGATCATCAGCGACAGTCCGGTGGACTATCAAAGCGCCGTCGACTGGATGGAAGGCCGGGCACAGGCGATTGCCAGTGGCGAGGCGCGCGAATGTGTGTGGTTGCTGGAACATGAACCGCTCTATACCGCTGGCACCAGCGCCAACGAGGCCGATCTGGTGCAGCCCGACCGGTTTCCCGTGCACCAGACCGGGCGCGGCGGCCAATATACATATCATGGCCCGGGGCAGCGGGTGGCCTATGTCATGCTCGACCTGAAACAACGGCAACCGGATGTGCGGGTGTTTGTGTCGGCGCTGGAACGCTGGGTAATCGACACGCTGGACGCTTTTAACGTTGTCGGCGAACGGCGCGAAGACCGGGTTGGAGTCTGGGTGCGTCGCCCCGAAAAACGTGCCCCGGCGGGCGGCGGCGGCGGCGACGGCGAGATAGCAGAAGACAAAATCGCCGCAATCGGCATTCGCCTGCGCAAATGGGTGTCATTCCACGGCATCGCCATCAATGTAGAGCCGGATCTGGATCATTT
Source organism: Rhizobiaceae bacterium (assembly GCA_039977975.1). GTDB lineage: Bacteria > Pseudomonadota > Alphaproteobacteria > Rhizobiales > Rhizobiaceae > Pseudahrensia. The sequence goes on along the minus strand of JBDWCD010000015.1, from coordinate 303,734 downwards.
CAGCGGCATCGTCCCTTGCGGCGTCGCGCAACACGGGGTTACAAGCCTGGTGGATCTCGGCCTGCCGGTGACCATGGATGACGTCGACATCGCCCTGAAAGCGGCATTCCAGCCGATCTTCGGACCAATTGACTAAGCCTCGTCGACCGACTCGCCGTCAAAGGCCTGTGGGGTGTCAAAATCCCGCGCCGCAGCCTCGCCAATTTCCAGCAATAGCCGATTATCTGCGTGACGCTTGATCAGATCACGGGCGCCCGTATCGCCTTCAAGCGTCAACAGATCGGGAAACAGGCGGCCGGGAAACAGCACCGGGTTTCCCGGCTTTCCCCGGCAACTGGCCTGAACGATTGGTGCCTTTTCATTGCCCTCACCTGCTGCACGAAACGCCGCAATAAATGCTTCGATATGCTCGGCCGTGACCAGCGGCATGTCACCGAGCAGGATCAGTGCGGCATCTGCCCCCTTCTCCGCTGCCCGCTGAACGCCAGCTCTCAAAGACGAGGCCATGCCCGTGGCGAAATCGGGATTATGAACCGTTATATCATCAGGGTTGAGATGCTCGATCACAGTCTCCCTTTGATGCCCTGTCACCACCAGGACTTCTGCAAGAGAGCTTGAACGGGCCGCTTCTGCCACATGGGCCACCAGGGGCCGGCCCTCCCAGACCTTTGTCAGCTTGTTGACTTCACCCATGCGTGTTGACCGACCTGCGGCCAAGACAATGCCGACTATGCGAATCGCGACCAAGGCTCAGCCTTCCCGCGGTTGCGGTCGGGCGGAAATTTCCATCAGTAGTCCACCAACCCCGAGCCCGCTGAGATAGGTTTCATCAACCGGCAGGTTACAAATCACCCGTTGCAGCACCCAGTCAAAGCCGTTTTCAGCCGGGCTGCGGGCACAACCCGGCGCGCCAATAACCGTCTTGCCGTGCAATTGTCCAAGCAACAGCAGATTGCCCGGATCCACCGGCATGCCGAAATAGCTGACTTCACCACCGCTCTGCTCAATGCCCGCAGGGATGACATCGGCGCGGTCGGTGATCGCTGAAGCGCCGAAAACAATCAGCACGTCGCATTGGTTTCGAAGGTCTTTGAGAGCTTCAGCGACGGCCCCGGCGGCGTGTTCGACGCGCTGTTCGGCAACCAGTTCGCTGCCTGAAGGGCTAAGCCTGTCGGCAAGGATGCGCGCGGTTTTGTCCATAGTCGCGGGCTTCAGCGATGGCAATTGGGTGGCAATCAGCCCGACTTTCAGAGCACGCGACGGAATCAGTTGCAAAACCGCCCCCTCGCTGACGATGCCCACGGCCCTCGCCACCAGCGACTCTTCCACCGCAAAGGGGATGATTTTGACCGTCGCCACCATGCGACCGGCCTCGACAAATTCGCCGTCGTTCAGACAGGCCAGAGTGATTGACGGGGTAATCCGGTTCAGCCGGTCAACAAGATCCCTGTCAGCGCGGAATATGCCGGTTGACGCGGCGTAGATGTTCACACGACCAGTAAAGGCCTCAGCCGCGGAGAGCTCACCATCACACAGGGCTGCAGCGATCTCGGTGGCAGCGGCATTTTCCTCAACGTCTCCCGGCTCCAGTTGCGCCACGGTCAGATGATCGATGCCAATTGCTTCAAAGTCGCCAATATCCTGTTGGGTAATCACATGACCCTTTTTCAACCGCCGACCGGGCAGCACAATTGCATGGGCAACCAGGGCATTTAGGGCTTGAGAAATGGAGATTTCACCAAACTTCAAACCGACGGTCCCTTTCTCAGGGTTTCGATGATTTCGGCCATGATCGAGACGGCAATTTCTGCAGGACTGGCGGCGCGGATATCCAACCCGATGGGCGCGTGAATGCGCTGCACCGCCGTCTCGTCAAAACCTGCTTCGGCAAATCTGTCGAGGCGTTTGCCATGGGTTTTGCGGCTGCCAAGGGCGCCGATATAAAAGCATTGCTGCTGCAGCGCCGACTGTAGGGGTATGTCATCTATCTTGGGATCATGGGTCACCGCAACCAGCGCTGTATAGGCATCCAGCGGCCGCTGTTCCAGTATCTCTTGTGGCCATTCGGCCAGCAGTTCCACCAAGGGGAACCGTTCCGGCGAAGCAAAGGCTGTGCGGGGATCGATCACCAGAACATCAAAATCACAGGCCTGCGCCATCGGCACCAGGGCCTGGGAAATATGTACCGCTCCGATGATCACCAGTCGCGGCGATGGCACATGGACCTGAATGAACGTCTCCTTGCCATCCAGTGTCACGATACCGGACTTGCCTGACTTCAGCCGCCCTTCAACCTGCTCACGCAGGTCGTCTCCCATCTGCGCTTGCGCCGTCACCAGTTGCTGCTCACCGGAGGCGATATCCGTCACCACGGCAATGGCTTTGCGTGCCTGCCGTGCGGCATTTATTTCTGCAAGTATCCTGGCGTCCATCAGGCTGCGTCCATCATTGGTCTTCGGCGGCGAGGCCGCCGTCGCCGTCGCCGTCGTCGCCGCCGGTTACGGGTTCAACATAGACCCTGATCTTACCACCACATGACAGGCCTACCTCCCAGGCCGTTTCATCGGCGACACCGAATTCAAGCACCTTTGATTTGCCGGTTTCGATGGCCTCAACGGCTTCAAACACCACCGCGCCTTCGACGCAGCCGCCGGAAACAGAGCCTTCAAAATTGCCGTCGCTGTCAATCACCAGATGGCTGCCCACCGGACGCGGTGCCGAGCCCCAGGTTTCAATTACCGTTGCCAGGGCCACGTCACGGCCCTCCGACTGCCATTTTTGCGCCACGGCAAGCGTATCATTTTGCTGTTCCATCATGGGTCTAACTTAGAACCTTTCCTGCAGCATTCAACGGGCGGCAGCCGGACCAAGGGCCGCGCAAAGCTCAGCCAGTGAATCAAGCGAGTGTACGGCGCGGAAATCATCGACATGGGGCAGCATGATGCGCACCCCGGCTGCGCGGGGTTCAAACCCGTCAAAACGCAGCAATGGATTGAGCCAGATCAGGCGGCGACAGCTCTTGTGCAGACGTTCCATTTCGCGCTGCAGCTGCTCGAGGTCACTTTCGTCCCGCGCCCGCTCCAGACCGTCGGTTATCAGCAGGACAACAGCCCCCTGCCCTAACACGCGTCGGCTCCACTGGCGGTTGAACGTCGCCAGGGTTTCGCCAATGCGGGTACCGCCTTCCCAGTCAACCACCTGTTCCGAGACGTCATCCAGCGCCTGATCGGGATCCTTGGCCCGCAGGGCCCGGGTGATATTGGTCAGTCTTGTGCCAAACAGGAATGTATGCACCCGTTTGCGCTTGTCGGTCAGCGCATGCAGGAAATGCAGAAAGATCCGGCTGTACTGGCTCATCGAGCCGGAAATATCAGCAAGAACAACCAGCGGTGGCTGAACCTGCCGCGGCTCGCGAAAGCTTGGCAATATCAGATCGCCGCCCGTGGACATGGACTTGCGCATGACCGCGCGGGCATCGAACATCCGGCCTCGGTTGGACGGTTTGAAACGGCGGGTGCGCACTTGGTCAATGGGCAGGCGCAATCTTTCGATTTCCTGGCGGGCTGCAGAAAATTCATCCGCCGTCATCTGCGCAAAGTCCTTTTTGCGCAAAACTTCATTGGCGCTCATCGAAAAGGTAGCATCAATCTCGATTTCAGGCCGTTCCTGTTGCTGCTTTTCTTCTTTTTGAAACAGGGCCTCGGCGGCGCGCGACTGGCCGGCCTTCGGCTTTTCCTGCTCAGCACGGGGGTCGGCCATGGGCGAGAACATAGCGATCATCTTTTCCACCAGATCGCGCGACCGCCAGAACAGTTTGAACGCTTCATCAAAGACCGGGTGATCTTCCTTGCGGGTGACGAAAACGCAATGCAGCGTCCAGTAGAGATCGTCGCGACTGCCAATGCCGGCAGCACGAACGGCGCGCACGCCCTCAACGGCAGAAGCCGGCCCAACCCGCAATCCAGCATCCCGCAGGGCGCGGGCAAAATACAAGATGTTGTTGGTCAGCTTGCCTTCATCCGGTGAAGGGGATGATGTTGCCACCGTCGTCATCAGCTCTAAATACCCGGTGCCGCGGCACCGGCTTTGGCGCCTTCTGCACGGGCTTCAGCTTTGATTTCGTTGAGAATCTCTGCGCCTTCACTGCCTTGAATCGCGGCAATATCGTCCTGGTATTTCAGGATAACGCCCAGCGTATCGGACACGGTCTGCGGATCGAGCGCCACCTTGTCGAGTTCCATCAATGCGGTAGCCCAATCCAGGGTCTCGGCAATGCCAGGATTCTTGAACAATTCCATCTGCCGTAACCGCTGCACATAGGCGACAATCTCCTGCGACAAGGAAGCATCGGCACCCGGCACTTTCAGCTTGACGATTTCCAGCTCCCGTTCAGCATCGGGATAATCGACCCAATGGTAGAGGCAGCGCCGTTTCAGGGCGTCGTGGATTTCACGGGTGCGGTTGGTGGTGATGATGACAATCGGCGGTTCCGCCGCCTTGATGGTGCCGAGTTCAGGAATGGTCACCTGAAAATCCGAGAGGATTTCCAGCAGGAAGGCTTCGAAGGCCTCATCAGTGCGGTCAAGCTCGTCAATCAGCAGAACCGGGGCGCGTCCATCCACCTGTTGCAGGGCCTGCAGGATGGGCCGGCGGATCAGGAAGCGTTCAGAAAAGACGTCATCTTCCATCGCATCGCGATTGGTATCGCCGGAGGCTTCCCGCATGCGGATATCGACCATCTGCGCGGCGTAGTTCCACTCATAGACGGAGGAGGAAATATCGAGCCCTTCGTAGCATTGCAGGCGGATCAGAGGCCGGTCGAGGGCGTCGGCCAGCACTTTGGCAATCTCCGTCTTGCCGACACCGGCTTCGCCTTCCAGAAACAGCGGCCGCTGCATTTTCAGCGCCAGATAGAGCACTGTCGCCAGTGCCCGGTCGGCCACATAGCTGGACGCAGTCAGCATTTCCAGAGTGGCATCGATGGATTGTGGAAGGGTACGGCTCATAGGACTCTGCTTAAGAGATGTTTTGGGGAACCTACACGTCTATGCCGTGCTGTTAAAGGCGCGAAATGCCTCTGGTGGAGCGGTTTCAGGAGCCCCATAAATACGCCCGCCCCTTTCTGGAGAAAGAGACGGGCAATGGTCTGCCGCAACGGGGCGGTATACGACAGACCTGTTAATCAAGCGATTGAAAAATTGGTTTTTTCACCCTACAGATCGCTCAATGAAGTGAAATTACCGCAAGCCTGGAAGTCACTCTGTGCGCTAGCGCACAAAGGGCTGGATTTTTTTTAACCAGATCTTTTCAGGCCTAGGCGGTGAGCATGGGCCACAGCGACAGGACCAGGGCGCTTGCCATGACATAGTTAAATATTTTCAACTTCAGCGGGTCCTTGAGAAAATTGCGCATCACGGTGCCAAATCCGGCCCAGACCGTTACTGCCGGGAAATTCACAACGCAAAAGATGAAAACAACAATTGCAACATTCAGCGCATAGTCACCTTCCAGCGTATAGGTGGACATGGCGACCATCGCCATTACCCAGGCCTTTGGATTGACCCACTGGAACAGAGCCGCCTGAAACAAGGTCATCGGCCTGGCGCTGCTTTCGCCAGATTCGACAGGGCCGGAATTGGCAATTTTCCAGGCGAGATAGAGCATGTAGGCACCGCCAGCCAGTTTCACAGCCATAAACAGCGCCGGTACCGATGTCAGCATCAGGCCGAGGCCAGCGCCAACAGCCGTCAGCAGGACGCCAAAACCAATTGAAATGCCTATTGCATGGGGGAAAGTGCGCCACCAACCAAAATTCACGCCAGAGGCAAACAGCATGATGTTGTTGGGCCCCGGAGTGATGGACGAAACAAAGGAAAAAACCAGCAATGCGAGCAGTGTCGTCAGGGACATGGAAGGCTCCGTCCATTTAGGTAAGGAATCCTTACCTAATAGATTGCATCGCCCAATACAAGTACTCTGCTTGATTTAGTTCAGCACTTCGCCGCGCCGCGCCGCAGCCCGTCGCTCGCCGCCGCTCGCCGCTACATGCCTTCGGGGCCGCGGTTCATGGCGGCGATGCCGGTGCGGCAGACTTCCACCAGTCCAAGCGGTGTCATGATCGAAATAAACTGCTCGATCTTCTGCTGACGCCCGGTGATCTCGAAAACAAAATGACCGACATTGGCGTCGGCCACCTGTGCTCCGAATGCTTCCGCCAGACGCAGCGCTTCCACCCGATGATCTCCAGTACCGGCAACTTTGACCAGTGCCAGTTCTCGTTCCAGGGGCTTTTCGTGGCCCAGGCGATGGGCCCGCAAGGTCAGGTCGACAACCCGGTGAACCGGCACCATGCGTTCCAGCTGGCGTTTGATCTGCTCCAGCACTTTCGGCGTTCCCTTGGAGATAATGGTGATGCGGGACAGGTGGCGATCGTGTTCGGTTTCAGACACCGTCAGGCTTTCAATATTGTAGCCACGGCCGGAAAACAGGCCGATGACACGGGCCAGAACGCCGGATTCATTGTCGACCAGTACGGATAGTGTGTGCTGGACAATCATTTCCCGGTTTTCGGCGATGAAGTAGGCCGAAGCCGGCGGTTTCACCACCTTGTTTTGGTTTTGTACGGTGTCACTCATGGGTTCAGACCCCTTTGTTGATCGAAATAAATTGACGTTTTGGGCGGCGTCGCGCCAGGGCGACACCGCAGAGAATTATCAGCAAGGCCACGGCTCCATTGGCTGGCAAGGCTTCATCCACGAACAGAATTGCAAATGCAACACCATAGAGCGGCACCAGGAAATTGATCTGTGACAGAAAGCTGGCACTGGTACGCCGGATGATCAAGATGATGATGATGCTGCCAATCGCCGTTGGCACGATGCCCGTGTAGATGGTCGCAGCCCAGGCATGAAAAGGTGCCTGCAGGGAGGAAAGGTCAGACACCACCAGGAGCGGCAGTGAACCGATGGTTCCCGCAACAAGCAGCGACGCAGTGGACTGACGCCAGTCCATGCCGACGAATTTCTTGGTGATGATGGCGTTCAGACCATAGCACAGAGCCGCGCCGATCACCGCATATTGGCGGATGCTCTGGTCGGCCAGGCTGGCCAGTTTTTCAGGACCAAACAACACGATGACCCCAATCAGGGCGATGGCGAATCCGCCGACTGAATAGCGATTGGGCTTTTCATCTTTGGTGAATAGTTGCGCCAGAAGCAGGGTAAACAGCGGCATTGTGGCCATCAGTATCGCCGCCAGGCCCGCATCAACCCGCTGTTGAGCCCATGACAACAGGCTGAACGGTATTGTCAGTCCAATCACCCCGGCAGCAATCAGCGAGATCCAGATCGGCCCCTTGGGAAAGGACAGGCCCGCCGCTTTCATCAAGACAACGAGCAAAGCCGCCGCCACGGCCAGGCGAAATGTCACGACGAACATCGGCGGCAAAAACTGCACTGATATCTTGGTCATCATAAAATTCGAGCCCAGTATGGCCCCCAGCAGCAACAGCAGCAGAACATCCAGCAGAACCGGCTTTTTTTCGGTGAGATCGCTCACGGAAGTTATGCCCGTTACACCAGCGCCTTGCCCTTTTCATCAATGACTGAGCCGACCGCTTCGTCTGTCGCTTCGTCCGGCAGCAGCATTTCATTATGCGCCTTGCCCGATGGGATCATCGGGAAGCAATTGGCCAATGTCACCACGGCACAGTCGAAAATTACCGGTCCGGGGGTTTCAATCATCTGCTTGATAGCATCATCCAACTGCGCCGGCTTGGTGCAGCGAATGCCGGTGCCGCCATAGGCTTCCGCCAGCTTGACGAAATCGGGCATGGCTTCGGTGTAGGAATTGGACAGCCGATTGCCGTGCAGCAATTGCTGCCATTGGCGCACCATGCCCATATATTCATTGTTCAGGATCATGATCTTGATCGGCGTGCCATGTTGCAGTGCCGACGACATTTCCTGGATATTCATCTGCACCGATGCGTCGCCGGCAATGCACACAACCAGCGAGTCTGGATGGGCGATCTGAACCCCAAATGCCGAAGGAAGGCCATATCCCATCGTCCCCAGTCCACCGGAAGTCATCCAGCGATTGGGCTCCTCAAAGCCATAATATTGCGCAGCCCACATCTGGTGCTGACCCACTTCAGTGGTGATATAGGTGTCGAGATCTTTGGTCAGCTCATACAAACGCTCAATGGCGTATTGCGGCATGATGACATCCTTGTTGGGCTTGTAGCCGAGCGAATTGCGGCCCCGCCAGATATCGATCTGCTTTGCCCAGGCTTGCAAATCCGCCTTTTCCGGCTTGGTCGAATGGGCCCGCCACAGGCGCACCATGTCTTCAAGAACCAGGCCGACATCACCAATAATCGCGACATCGGCATGCACAACCTTGTTGATCGACGATGGGTCGATATCGACATGAATGATCTTCGCATTGGGGGCGAATGCGTCCAGGCGACCGGTAATCCGGTCGTCAAAACGGGCCCCAATACAGATCATGACATCACAATCATGCATCGCCATATTGGCTTCATAGGTACCGTGCATGCCCAGCATGCCCAACCATTTGTCACCGCTGGCGGGATAGCATCCCAGCCCCATCAGCGTTGATGTGATCGGAAATTCCGTCAGTTTGACCAGCTCACGCAACAATTGCGTCGCTTCCGTGCCGGAATTGACCACTCCGCCACCGGAATAGATGATCGGCTTTTTTGCGCCCGACATCAGCTCTACGGCTTTTTTAATCTGTTCCAGATCGCCCTGAACCTTTGGCGAATAGGACTTTTGATCAAAGGCCGAAGGTGGATGATAAATGCCGGTGGCAAACTGAACATCTTTTGGAACGTCAACAACCACCGGCCCGGGCCGACCATGTGTGGCGACGTGAAATGCCTGGTGCAAAATCTCCGCCAGATCATTGACGTCACTGACCAGCCAATTGTGCTTGGTGCAGGGTCGGGTAATGCCAACCGTGTCGCATTCCTGGAATGCATCGGAGCCGATCAACGGCGTTGGCACCTGGCCGGTGATACAGACCAGAGGAATGGAATCCATCAGCGCATCCTGCAGCGCGGTGACGGTATTGGTGGCACCAGGCCCTGATGTCACCAGTATAACGCCGGGCTTGCCGGTTGACCGGGCATAGCCTTCTGCGGCATGCCCACCGCCCTGCTCATGACGCACCAATATGTGACGAACCTGTTCCTGCTGGTGCAGTTCATCGTAAATTGGTAGCACGGCACCGCCGGGATAGCCGAACAGGTCTGTGACCCCGTTGTCGATCATCGCCTGGACGACCATCATTGCCCCGGTCATTTCTCGTGATCCGCCAGCTGCTGCGCTGTCACCTTCACTCTTGCCTGCCATTTTCAGTTCCCATTTTCCTGTCGGGGCATCCAACCCCTCATTTACGTTCCAAATGGTCATTTGACCAATAAAAAAGGCCCCCGAAGGAGCCTGACGCGCGTTAGCATTCGTGACGGAGATTATCCCGTCACGCCAACGCGCTTCCTCACCACTACCAGAATATTCAACACACCAGTCACCTGATAAAATTCAGTTCGCGGATACAATAGTCGTGCTTTTGATTTCGTCAACCGGGCATAGCCAAAATTGTGCCCAAGACCCTTTCAGGTTTAGCAACTCACCCGGTTTCGTCCCTGTTCCTTGGCCTGATACAGCCGTTCATCGGATATTTTCAGCAATTCCTTCGGCGTTTTCGGCCCATCGGCAGTTGAGGCCACACCGATTGAAATCGTTGGCCTCAAGATAATCACACCGATGTCGACACGCATTTGTTCCACCATTCGACAAACCCGTTCGGCGAATGGTCGAATCTGGCTGGAATCGGAGAATGGAGCGACAATGCAGAACTCCTCCCCCCCTGTGCGGGCGACAATGTCGTGTTCACGCGTAACCCTTTGCAGATTTGCCGCCAGCTGTTTCAACACCACGTCACCGGCGTCATGGCCATAGGTGTCGTTGACGCTTTTGAAATGGTCCAGGTCAAGGGTGAGCAGAGCCAGAGGAGCGCCGATCTTGGCGAATTCACTGACATATTCATCCAGCGCATCTTCGAAATAGCGGCGGTTATACAGCTTGGTCAGCGGGTCGGTGACAACCGCCACTTCAAGCTCGGCTGCCCGGTCGGTCAACTGCTCCTGTTCACGGTTTCTTTTGCGCAAAATGGGCATGGTAAAAAACAGCCCGAAGACCAATGTCAGGCCCATCACCAGCAGGGTCAAAAACAGTGGATTAAAGGGGCCGATTGCGGGGGCGTCGTGGCTGATGATTTCGGGGCGTAAACGGACCAGAACGAAGGCAGCAAAGGACAGGCTCCCGACAGTGCCGGCAGCGAAAATCCAATACGCTGTATCCGCCAGTTTCCTCATTTAACTCCAGTTCCCCCAGCTCCATCTTAGGAAGCTCGTCATTTCGTCCGGACCTCAGTCCATTTGATAAAATTCAGCCCACAAATTCTTTGTAATCGGAAAGTCTAAAGGAGCGGATAATCCGACCCTTTTGAACCCATCAAATATTCCTCAAAAAGTCCCAACTATCGTCGAACTGACCGTTAAACCATGTCGATTGTCGTTTGGCATACTGCCGGGTTGCAGCCTTTATCTGCTCTGCAGCCTGTTTAAGGGTTAGTTTACCATGCAGAAAACTTCCTAACTGACGCACCCCAATCGCCTTCAATACTGTGGCTTGGGGCGGCAAATCCAACTGCAAAAACGCCTCAACCTCATCAATTGCGCCATTCTCCAACATCCAGTCCGTGCGCTGATTGATACGCGCATGCAGCACCGAACGTTCCGGCATCAGGACGATTTTTCTGGTGTTTTTTCCAGCCAGCAAAGGGCGCGATTGGGGCAGGTTTTGAAAGTGGGAAAGCGGCAGATCAGTCGCCGAAATCACCTCCAGGGCGCGGGCAATTCTATGGCCATCGCTGACCCTTAATTTAGCCGCGCCGGCGGGGTCAATTTCGGCCAGTTTGCGGTGCAGTTTTTCGCTGCCGAATTGCTCCAGTTCAGCGCGAATTTCTGCGCGTAATTCGCTCGGGATTTCAGGGGTCTCAGCAAGGCCCTCCAGCAGGCCGCGAAAGTATAATCCGGTGCCGCCGACAAACACCGGAATCCTGCCCCGCGCCCAGATTTCATCTGCAACCAATTTCGCCTTTTCCAGCCATTGGGCCACAGAAAAGGGCTTGTCGAGTTCGGCAAAGCCGTAGAGATGATGCGGCACTTTGCCAAGATCATCGGCATCCGGACGAGCGGTGAGAATATCCAGCACCGGGTAAATCTGCATTGAATCGGTGTTGACGATTTCGCCACCCCATTCAATTGCCTCATTGATGGCAAGCTTGGACTTGCCGCTGGCGGTTGGTCCCGCTATCAAAATCGCGTCCGGTCTTTGCACCATTCCTCACAGATAGTTTGAACCCATGGCCCTTTCAGACCGTGTTGCGACACTCATCGCCAATCCCGCCAATCCCTGTCTGACACAAGACCTTGCGGAACAAGCCCGTCAGATCATCGGCGCCAGCGCCGTCTACTTTCTGGCCGACGGCATCGCCTGCGATCTGCCCCTTGCGTCTGACGCCGACGACTCATGGCAAGCCCCGCTGAAGGTATTTCTCCAGCACCAGCCCGTTGACTGGGTGGTACAAGAGGCGGATGAGCGGCGCAAGAAGGCATTGCTGGCCGACATGGATTCCACCCTGATCCAGCAGGAATGTATCGATGAACTGGCTGCCGAAGCCGGCGTCGGAGATAAGGTAGCCGACATCACGGCGCGCGCCATGCGCGGCGAACTGGAATTCGAACCGGCGCTGCGCGAGCGGGTCGGGCTGTTAAAAGACCTGCCCGTGTCGATCATCGACAAGGTGTTGGCCGAGCGCATTACGCTGATGCCCGGCGGCCCTGCCCTGGTCGCAACGATGAAGGCCAATGGCGCCTATTGTGCGCTGGTGTCGGGTGGTTTTACCCAATTCACCTCCAAAATTGCCGAGACCCTTGGTTTTGAAGAAAACCGCGCCAATACATTTCGTGTCGAGGGCAACAGGCTATCCGGTGAAGTCATTCCGCCGATTCTGGGCCGGGACGCCAAGGTCGAGGCGCTGAATGATGTGGTCGCCAAAAATGGACTGGAAACCAGCGATGTCATGGCCGTCGGTGATGGTGCAAATGATCTCGGCATGCTCAACCTGGCTGGCTCCGGCGTTGCATTGCATGCTAAACCGATTGTTGCCGAGCAGGCGCGTTTCCGCATCGACCACGGTGACCTGACCGCCCTGCTCTACATCCAGGGCTATAGAAAAACGGATTTTGTCAATTGAAGTCCTCAACTGAACTTGAAACCGAGCGGCTGATATTGCGGCCATGGACCCTGTCGGATGAAGACCGTGCCTTTTTTCACTTCATCCTTTCCGACGCAGAAGTTCGCCATTTCTACCCGTCTCGCCTCTCTCGCAACGAGGCAGATGAGAAGCTTGAAGAAGCCGTAGCCTCGCATGGCAATACTGACGTCGATTGGGGTGTCGCCTGTCTTAAGTCAAACGGCGAGCCGGTGGGGACGACCGGCCTGGCCCATGTCAATTATGAATTACCTTTTACGCCATGCGTTGAAATAGGTTGGCTCTACCATCCTAAAGTCTGGGGCCAGGGATTGGCGACAGAAGCCGGCAATGCACTGATTCAACAAGGTTTCGAAGACGTGGGGCTGGAGGAGATCGTGGCCTTTGCTGTGCAGGACAACCACCCGTCCATCGCCGTCATGGAACGCATTGGCATGAAGCGAGTGATCGATGGCGATTTTGACCATCCGGGCGTGCCCGACAGCCATGCCCATCTGAAACGGCACGTCCTTTACAAGATTTCAGCCGATCAATGGCGCGATCAGGCGCAAACCGCCTGATCCGACTATTTTCCCGGCTGCATAGGCTAAAGCTTTAGCACGATGAAGCTGAGCTGACCGTCCTTGGACGCAACCAGCAACAGGGCCTTTTTACGCCCCTCCTGCTCCAGCTTTTCAAGTCGTTCCAAAACATCCTGCGGCTTGTTGATCGTTTCCTGGCCAATTTCAGAAATGACACTGCCGACGACAATGCCTTTTTCAGCTGCCGCAGAACTCGGATCAACTTCGACCACAACGACCCCGCTGACATCGGCTGAAATTGAATAATCCTGACGCGCCTTGTCGGTCAGTTCGCCAAATGTCATTCCCAGGGCTGCAACAGCAGCCTTTTTTTCCGGCTCTTTGGCGTCGTTTGACGGAGCCGCAGAGGAAAGTTTTTCGCTGTCTTCCAAACGGCCAAGGGTCACCGGCACGGTTTCTTCCTTACCCTTGCGCAGCACCACCACATCGACCGCCTTGCCAACGGGCGTGTCGGCAACAATGCGCGGCAGATCCCGCATCTGGGTGATGGGCTTGCCATCAAATTGCAAAATGACGTCGCCCACCAGAATGCCTGAATTCTTCGCAGGTCCCTTAGGAGTCAATCCGGCAACAAGCGCACCACGGGCTTCGGCCATGGACAGGCTTTCGGCAATGTCGTCAGTCACGGGCTGAATGCTGACGCCCAGCCAACCACGACGGGTTTCGCCAAATTCACGCAACTGCTGGATAACGTTGATTGCCAGATCGGAGGGAATGGAGAAACCGAGACCAATAGAACCACCAGAAGGTGAAATGATCGCGGTATTGATGCCGATGACTTCGCCTTCCATGTTAAACAGCGGACCACCGGAATTGCCCCGGTTAATGGCAGCGTCGGTCTGAATAAAATCATCATAAGGTCCGGAACGGATATCGCGGTTGATCGCAGATACAATACCCAGCGTCACCGAACTGCCCTGGCCAAAGGGATTGCCGATCGCCATCACCCAGTCGCCCACACGCGCCGATTTGGAGGTGCCGAATGGCACCGCAAGCAGCGGCTTCGTTGGAGTCACGCGCAGCACTGCAATATCGGTTTTTGGATCGGTACCAATGACGGAAGCAATCAGCGACGAACCATCGGCAAAATCAACGGTAATTTCGTCGGCATCGGCGATCACGTGATTGTTGGTGATGATAATGCCCTCAGGGTCGATAACAAAGCCAGACCCCAGGGATTGTACCTTGCGCGACTGGCGACGACCGCCATTGCCTTCTTCCTGCTGTTTGAAAAATTCGTCGAAAAAGTCCTGGAAGGGAGATCCCTCCGGCACGCGCGGACGCGGCAACCCGGACTGTCCCTCCGGCCCTTTGACATTTTGCGAAGTTGAGATGTTGACCACTGCACCAATCAACGTGTCGGCCAGATCAGCCACAGATGCCGGACCGGCAGCCTGTGCAGCTCCATTGAGCGGGCGCAGATCGCTCTTTAGCCCGGCAACATTAACAAGTGCAAAGGTCAGGCAAAGCGCTGACACTTTCCAGATTGCAGAAACTCTCATTATTCAACTCCCGATATAGCTGGGCTCGACAAAAGCCTCTTTAAGTCTATCAAGCCTGAATCTTTGTGACGAGAAAAGGCCTTAGTGCAAAATTCTGGACACATTTTCTCGACTGGTAAACAGCCGGTCCCTTTCAGGTCCAGGTCTGTTTCACCCCCGCACCAGCCAGACCAAACCAACCCCGATGCACAGGGCAACGATCCCGGCCCGCCTCAGCGTTGCTTCCTCCATCTGGCTGACGTCGAAAGCCAGTCGCTTGGCGACAGAAGGCGCGCCAGCATAAAGCGCGCCTTCGATTGCTAAAAATGCTCCGACAATGCTCAGCAGCTCCACCATCAGGTGGACCTCCCGTTAATTGGCAGGCGCCTGTTTGGGTTCCTGACCAGCCGCATCCTGAAAGAATTCAAAGAATTCAGACTGTGGAGACAGGACCAGTGTGGTGTCGGAGTTCTCAAGCGCCGTTCTATAGGCAGCCATGGAGCGGTAAAAGGCGAAGAATTCCGGATCCTTCTGATAGGCTTCGGCGAAGATTCGGTTACGTTCACCCTCCCCTTCACCACGCAGAATTTCAGACTCACGCTGAGCTTCCGCCTTAATCTCCACCACCTGACGATCAGCAGACGCCTTGATGCGGCGGGCCGCTTCCTGACCACGGGCACGGATACGTTCGGCTTCCGCCAGACGCTCGGCGCTCATCCGCTGGAAGGTCTGGTCAGAGACTTCCGCAGTCAGGTCAGTACGGCGAACACGTACATCGACAACTTCCACGCCGAGATTTTCAGCTTCAGGACGCATCTGGTCTCGAACTTCCACCATCATGGCGGTACGTTCTTCAGAAAGAGCCGCTTCAAATCCACGGCGACCATAGGTCTGACGCAGAGCAGCATCGAGACGCGACCGCAACCGGGTCTCTGCTTGCAGGAGAGACGCGCCCACCTGCTCCCTGAACTTGCGGGGGTCGGAGATGCTGTAAGTCATAAAGGCGTCCACCTCATAGAACTTACCACCGGAGACCTGGACACGAATATCGGCCAGATCGAACCGCAACAACCGGTCTTCAATGATCAGCACGGTATCGAGACCGGCAAATCCAAACGGCAGTTTGAAGTTCAGGCCAGGTTCGTTTTCAACCCGGACAATCTCACCAAACCGCAAGACGATCGCCTGCTCACGTTCATCCACAACAAAAAAGGCACTCCAAAGGGTGACCAGCACAATACCGACGACCCCAAGAAAAAGTCCAAAACGATTAGCCATTAGTTTGATCCCTCGCGGCGCTTGTTGATTTCAGGCAATGGCAGATAGGGCACCACGCCGGTTCCACCGTTTTGACCGGCTTCCATGATCACCTTGTTGGAATCCTTCAGGACCCCTTCCATGGTTTCAAGGAACAGGCGTTTGCGGGTCACTTCAGGGGCTTTTGCATATTGTTCGTAGACAGAGAGGAAACGCTGGGCTTCACCCTGGGCTTCCTGAACGATGCGGTTTTTATAACCGGCAGCGTCTTCCCGGATCTGCGCCGCTTCACCGCGGGCTCCACCAAGTGCCTTGTTGCTGTAACGGTTGGCTTCTTCCTGGAACTGATCTTCGTTCTGTTCGGCGCGCTGCACCTCGTCAAACGCGTCAGCCACTTTTGGCGGTGGAGCCACGTCCTCAAGGTTGAGCACGCGGATGCCGATACCGGTGCCATACTGATCCAGAATGGACTGGGTAATCTGCCGCACTTCCAGCGCAATGCCTTCACGATCATCGCGGAAGATATCCTGGGCCGGGCGACGGCCAACAACTTCGCGCATGGCGCTTTCTGCCACCTCTTCCACCATGCCGCTCGGATCGTTCACGTTGAACAGGAAATCCTTGGGATTGGCGACGCTGTACTGAACAGCAAAGGTCACATCGACAATGTTCTGGTCACCCGACAACATCAGGCCCTGGCGTGAACCACCGCGACCGGTAGAGCCGATATTCACCTGACGCACACCGATATTGACCTTGTCGGCACGCTCAAATGGCCACCAGGCAAAATGCAGCCCGGCTTCATTGACGTCATCGCGCGGCACACCGAAGACGGTTTCCACCGCCAGCTCATCCGCTTCCACCTGATAGGCACAGGAAAAGGCATAAAGGCCCGCCGCTGCAACAACGATCAGCGCCAGACCGGCTGCACCAAACTGGGCGCCGCCGCCACCACCGCCGCCACCGCCGGGGATAACGCTTTTCAGACGGTCCTGGCCGCGCTTTAGAATTTCTTCGAGATCAGGCGGTTGTTGTCCACCGCCACCGCCGCCGGGGCGTTGAGGGCCACGGGGAGGTTGTCCCCATGGGCCACCGCCACCGCCACTGCCATTGCTGCCGTTATTTTGACCGCCACCGGTCTGGTTGCTCCAGGGCATATCTTGTCCTTGAATTGGGCGAAGCGATCTCGCTACAGCCATTTGGTTTCTTGATTTGTTATAAGTACCCGAACCGCCGCTTTCAACGCGCCAGTTTGCGATAATTGCAGGCATTTGGCGCACATTTGCGCGACAATCCCCCCTCAGACCTTTCTTTCATAGACGATATAGGTCGTTTCCGCTGTATCTTTTTCTCCCGCAGGTACATTTTCCCGGTTGATTTCCTGCCATATGGTCGAACTGATTTCAGGAAAAACCGTGTCGCCACTGGGTGTAGCATGAACCTGGGTTAGGTGAATTACATCTGCAAATTCAATCGATTGTCGGTATATGTCACCGCCACCAACGACACAGACTTCCTCCACACCCGCCGCTTGAGCAACTTCCTTGGCGACCGAAAACGCTGTTTCTAACGAATGAACCGGCACGACGCCTTCCGCCTGCCACGATTTGTCACGGGTGACGACAATGGAGGTCCGTCCGGGCAGTGCTTTTCCGATGGCCATGAATGTCTTGCGCCCCATAATCATTGGCTTGCCGATGGTCAGCGCCTTAAAACGCTTCAGATCGGTGGACAATTGCCAGGGCATGTCCCCTTCCAGGCCGATCACACCGTTTTCGGCCACGGCGACGACAATCGAGACGCGGATTCCCATGTTTTACCTCAAACAGAAATAGGCGCCTTGATATGCGCATCCGGGTGATAGTCCACAAGTTCGAAGTCTTCAAACCGAAATGAGAAAATATCATCAATATCTGGATTGATGCGCATGGATGGCAGGTCTTTCGGCTGCCTTTGCAACTGCTCCCGCGCCTGGTCAAAATGGTTGGCATAGAGATGCGCATCGCCAAAAGTATGCACAAAATCTCCCGGCTGCAGATCACAGACTTGCGCCATCATCATTGTCAGCAAGGCGTAGGAGGCGATATTGAACGGCACGCCGAGAAAAATATCGGCCGACCGCTGATACAATTGGCAGGACAATTTTCCATCAGCAACATAGAATTGAAACAGCGCATGACAGGGTGGCAATGCCATTTCGTCCACCAATGCCGGGTTCCAGGCCGAAACGATAATCCGGCGGGAATTGGGATTGTTGCGGATTTGCTCCACCACCCCCGCAATCTGATCGATTGACATGCCATCGGGCCTTGGCCAGGACCGCCATTGCACCCCGTAAACCGGCCCCAGTTCACCATTTTCATCGGCCCAGTCGTCCCAGATGGAGACCCCGTTGTCTTTCAGATAGCCAATATTGGAACTGCCCTGCAGGAACCAAAGCAATTCATGGATGATCGACCTCAAATGCAGTTTCTTGGTGGTCAGCACCGGAAACCCCTGGGACAGATCGAACCGCATCTGATGACCAAAGATCGAACGGGTGCCAGTACCGGTCCTGTCCCCCCGGTCGGTTCCTTCGTTCAGCACGGTTTCAAGCAGGTCGAGATATTGACGCATTGGGTTTCAAGTCGGGTTGCGAATCAGTCGCCACAGTCTATCACGTAGCGGCCTGGAACAATGATGGCCAAAGCCCATCCACAAGCGTTGTTGCCGTAAGGGAACTTTAATAGTGTTACAAGTCTTGATGATTGTAGTGCAGTCTACTACGTTGATTCGTGATCCATTTAATCAGCAATTATTGCGCAACGGGGAGATAGGTAGAAAATGAGCAAACGTGACGAACTGATCGCCAAATACGCCGCCGACATGAAAGAAAAGTGCGGCATTGACGCCGACATGGACTTGCTCACGAAAGTGACCATTGGTTGTGGCCCTGCCATCTATAATGATGATGCATCCACCGTCTCCGGAACTGATGAGTCAGAACTGGAAACCGTAAAGAACAACTTCCTGATCAAGAAACTCGGCCTCAGCGATGGCCCTGCCCTTGATGAAGGCATTGACGCCGTCATCACCACATATGGCAAGTCCAACCGCAATAAGTATCGCGCAGTTGTCTATTACATGCTGGCAAAACATTTCGGCAAGGAAAGCGTTTACGGCTAAAAGCTGAAAACCAACCGAAGACAGAAACTTAAAGAGGCGCCCGGAAACGTGGCGCCTTTTTATTTGGCCCTTTCAAATAGGCGAAGTCATGCCTATATTAAACCTGTCGGGGCAACCCGACTATGGTGATAAATGACCTTTGTAATAAGCCATTCGGACCCGGGGGCGGTACCCGGCGCCTCCACCAAACTGCAACTGGCACAATTCGGTGCGGTTTGGCGGGGGCGAAATAGGATCGACGAGGGTGTAAAGACTGCGTTTTTACTCGGCATGGTACCCACCGATATCGGGCCATTATAATAGTTGCAAATGATAACAACTATGCGGAAGCACGCCTCGCAGCTTAAGCTGCGCTAAATGCTTCAAATTAACTCCTGACGGTTCGCACTGTCAGGCGGGGTTCGGAGGTACCTGGCAACAGAAACCTCCACTGAATTCTTGCAGTTAGCTAGTGCGGTATTGTGTAGCTGCAGCTATAGTGACTTCAATCCAACACCAATTTGCTTGCCAGATGCCCGATACACCGAACACTCCTGAAGTAGAAGATCTTATCCGATACGACATCCTGGCCCAGGAAGCCCTGCGTGGCGTGGTCAAGAAAGTGTTGCAGGAAGTCACCCGCACCGGATTGCCGGGCGACCACCATTTCTACATTACATTCGACACCCAATATGCCGGTGTACGCATGTCGAGCCGCATGCGGGACAAATACCCCGAAGAAATGACCATTGTCGTGCAGCACCAGTTCTGGGACCTGGAAGCAACCGACCATGGATTTTCCATTGGCCTGTCTTTCGACAATGTGCCGGAAGCCCTGTCGATTCCATTCGCTGCAGTGCGCGGTTTCTTCGACCCCTCCGTGCAATTCGGATTGCAGTTTGAAGCAGTTGAAGAGGACGAGGCCGGCATTCATGGCATCGACCCGTCTGCTGACGATGATAAGGCCGATGGGACCAGCGCCCTGCCCTCACCACCGGAGCGGGAACGGCTGACCGACAAATCTTCAGACAGCGGCGAAAGCGACAAAGACGGCGACACCGCCGACGACGACACTGATGCAGAAACCACGGCCGACGTGGTTTCCCTGGACGCGTTCCGCAAAAAATAAGCCGTGAACAAGCGCTCGGTTTCCATTCGGGGGCATCGAACCTCATTTTCGCTGGAAGATGAATTCTGGAACGAATTAAAGCAGTTAGCCGCAGGTCGACAGATCTCTGTGGCGCAGCTTGTTACCCAGATCGACCTGCGGCGGACCGAAGATCAAAACCTCTCCTCCGCCCTGCGCCTGCATGTCCTGCGCCAGCTGAAGAGCAAGATCCCTTCTGCAGATGCACCGGATAGTTAGCGCCTATTGGTCGCCGATGACCTGTTCGACATCGTCATATGACTGAAGCTGGATGCGTTCGGCCGCTTCCCTGGCTTTTTCGCGCAGCAGATCCAACTCCTGCTGACGCCGTTCGCGACGGCCGGCTTCCAGCGCCGCCTCCCGGGCCGCGCGTTTTTCTGCCGCGGCAATTTCAGCTTCAATGCGCTTGCGTTCGATTTCTTCGCGCCGCCGCCGGGCTTCCTCGCGCCGTCGCTGTTCTGCCTGCTGGGTTTCCAACAGACGTATCCGCTCACGTTCCTCCCGGGCGATCCGCCTCGCCTGGTCTTTCAGTCCGTAAATGCGTGCCACCTGCTGAAGCCGCTGGCGTTCAAGGATCTCGGACCTCTGGGCCTCAAACTCGCGCTCACGACGCTCGCTGACACGCATGCCCAGATAGGTCGAAAACAGGCCCGCATCCAGCTGGTAATCAAGTTCGCCATCAACAACATTGACCGCCATGTCAAATTCGGGCTGCGCACCGGCAACCACTTCCCTGCCAGCGTCAAAAGAAACCTTGGCATTTAACTCGGCCTGTTGTGACGTCAGGTCATATTTGCCCGACCCCGCAAGCCTGATCGCGTCGTTGACGATCAAAAAACTGTTCACCCGCAGGCTTCCCGATGCCACGGTAAATGGCATTTCCACATCCTCAAAGGCGGTGTTGCCGGATAGGAAACTGGCCTGCAAGATGTCGGACGCCCGGTCAGACAATTCATCGTCTTCAACCTTGTCAGCAGCAGCCAACAAATTGTGGAAAGCGCCGCCGTCAATGCCGGAAATCGAGCCGCCCTGTACCAGCATGCTGCCGCTGGCTGTAATTTGTGACAGCATTGACTTGCTGTCCGCACCACTGGTTTCAAACGTCCCGCCAACAGTCAGGCGGCCGGTCAAGCCTTCCGGCAATCCAACCAGTTGGCTGACCTGGCTCAGATCTCCCTGCGTCAGGCGCATCTGGCCGTTCAGCGCAGCTCCGGTTGTTGACTGGGTCATCGCCATTTCACCGGCAATCTTTCCCTTCAGCCAATCTGCTTCCAGCTTGTCCAGGCTGACGTCACCATTGCGCATCTGCACGCCCGTCTTCAGCCCGCCGGCAGGCGGGTAATCAGCCGACATGGTGACCGTTTTGGCGGCAAGTTCGATATCTGCATCGAATCCCGCCAGCACTGGCTGGCTGGTATTGGCGCCATCACCGCTGCCGCCGCCATCGCCGCCGCCTAAACCATCGGATGTGCCTGCATAGACCAGTGACGCCATTGCCTCGCCATCCAGATCAGATAGAGACAAATTGCCGGTAATTTTGGGGCGTGGTCGCTTGTCGGCATCCAGCGTCAGTTCCCCCTGATAGGTTGAATCACCCAAGGCACCTTTCAGGTTTTGGGCTTTTAGCTGGCTGCGATTGATCGCCAAATCTGTTTCGAATTCAGCATTGATGCCCTGTCCCAGCCCCGGAATAGGCAGGCCTGACAACAGGATTGCCTGATCAATATCCTGCAATTCGCCCTTCAGGCTCAGCATGCCGTTCAGGGTCAGTTCATCGTCCAGCAATGTCGGCGTCAACTTGCCTTCGGCGCTGAGGTAACCGTCGCTGACGGTCAGCGCCGATTCTGTCTGCAGGCCCTGTTCAGCCATGCCGGAGACAGAAACGCGCAACGCCGCCCGGCCGGTTCCGTCCAGCGCCACAACCGGAATGCCCAGTTGCGCCAACAATTGCGATGCG
The DNA here is from genome assembly GCA_039977975.1 of Rhizobiaceae bacterium. Classification (GTDB taxonomy): domain Bacteria; phylum Pseudomonadota; class Alphaproteobacteria; order Rhizobiales; family Rhizobiaceae; genus Pseudahrensia. The sequence continues at coordinate 281,801 of JBDWCD010000015.1, read as the reverse complement.
TCGTTATTGACGACAATCAGCTTGCCCTCGACCCGCTGTTGAGCAAAAGCTTTGGTAATATCGTCGGCGGCAAGGCGCGCATCTATCTCACTGCCCCCGGTGCGGCCCGACGCGACCAACTGGTAATTACCCTCCTGCCCCTCGAATTCGAAATTCAACTCGCTGTCGCGGATCGAATAGGGATCATCGATAAATCGCGAGATTAAGGGGAATGGGCCAAACTGTTTGTTCATCCGATCCAGGAACGGCGCCGGATTGGCGGCGGCAAACCGGGTCGACAGCCGCCCTGTCGGCTGATCGCCAATGCCTTCAATGACACCGCTGATCTTCAGCTCGGCATTATCCATGTCGCCGATATCCAGCTGGGAAATGGTCAGTTGATCATCCTGCACCTTCAGCCGGGCAATCACCTGGTTTGCCTGCAGCCCGGAAATCGCCATCGAATTGGTTTTCAAATCCAGATCCAGATCGTGGCCTTCGACCAGCGACTGGCTTTCGCCACTTGCAAACAGGTCAAGCAGGGCGCTGAGCTGATTGAAGTCAACCGCATCGCCCTCCAGTTTGGCAACGAGGCTGGGGCGTTGATCGGCCAGCGACTGCCGCCGAATTTTGCCTTTCAGCACCTCCTCGTTGAGGATCAGTTCGACTTTGTCGAACTCGACCAGCTCATTTGAAATATGGGCAATGGCCGAGAAGCCGGCGGCGGACAGATCGCGGATGTCTGGGCTGACCTCCGATCCCAGCCATTTGGCGAAGCCAGACGGTTGTGTCGACGCCAGTATCAACTCCCCCTGATATCCGAATTCATCACCGAGCAGCAGGCTTCCGTCAGCCCGTAATTCCGTTCTGCCAGGCAATTGGGCTTCCAGATTGCTGATCTGCCATCCCGGCCCCAGGGGCGCGGGGCGCAGGTCCATGCCGACTTCGCGGATCACCGTGTCACCGGCCACCACGGCCGGCAGGTAGAGATTGATTTCGCCGTCGGCTTCAAATTGCGGAATGCGATCCAGAAAGCTTCTGAAAATCGCCAACCGTTGGGAAAAGTCGAGGCCGGTGCTCTCATCGGTTGAGAAACGTTCGACATTCACTTGCTGGCCTTCAGCCCGCAGCCGGAAGGAAACATCTTCTCCGAACACCGCCTGGCCGTTGCCATTGAGCCTGTAGGGGTCATCGGAGGAGCCGATATTCAGTTCAAAAGCCGGTACATTGGCACCACCGCTGACGATCTCCAGCTCACTTTCCAGCTTGATCGGAAATGCCTCTTCGCGTCCCGGACGGCGAAAGGCGATCAGATCATCAGGATCCTGCACCCCCATGGGGGTCAGTTTCATGATGCCTTTCCAGGATGGAACGCCATCCTTGAAGGAAAGCGGGCCGTTAAACGCCAGATCATAGGGCAGGCTCTTGGCTTCGACATCGACATTCAAGCGAATCTGCTGTGTGTCCTGCCAAACTCCCGAAAGAACAGAGACGCGGTATTTTTCGTCCCCTTGCGAAAGCGAACCATCGACACGCCATGGCCCCTTCAATGATTTGGCCGATGCTGTTGCATTGAGCCCGACAAATTCGGTTAGCCGATTGAAGCGGGCGTCGCTGACCCGCACCAGCGCATCGGAAATGGTGATGTGTTCAAGCGACACATTGGTGCTTTGCAGCTGCTTATACTGGCTGCCAAATTCCGGAATATCCAACTGGCCCGATTTGTTCAGTTCGACATTCAAAGTCGGTTTTGACAATTGCATGTCGACGACGACCACATTGCCCTTCAGCAGCGGCGCCAGCTCGACATCAATCTTGAAACTGTCAGCAATGAGAATTGGCACGCTGTCTGCTGACGCGCCAATCTCGATGTCGGTAAAAGTAACCGAAGGCAAAGGCAGCAATCGTACGCCCGCCTGCCCTTTCACCTTGACCGGCAGGCCGAGTGTCAGGCTTGCTTCGCTTTCAAACCGTGACTTGAACTGGTTCCAGTCAATGAATGACGGTGCCACCAGAGCGGCGACCAGAGCCAAGACCAGAAGTCCCCCAAGAAAGGCGAAAAACCTCATGCCGATTTGTTCCCAATGTCACTCAGAAAATACGTCAAACCGATTCGTCTAGCCTCTCCAACTTGGGTCATACTATCAATCCAGGCGGACTACTTTGCCTGGATTCATAATGTTATCTGGGTCAATTGACCGTTTTATGGCCGCCATCACCTCTGCCCCGCTGCCATGTTCCAACTGTAGGAACCGACGCTTGCCCTGACCGATGCCATGTTCGCCGGTGCAGGTGCCATCCATGGCAATGGTTCGCAGGTTCAGCCTTTCAATCAGCTCTTCGGCCCGAGCCAATTCGTCAGCATCATCCATCATGATCAGCGGCGTGGCATGAAAGTTGCCGTCTCCCACATGGCCGACGATCGGCACCACCAGATCCAGCTCCTCTACATCGGCCATGGTCTCAGATATGCATTCGGCAAGCCGCGAAATGGGCACACAGGCGTCGGTGGCGACACCTTCGCTGCCGGGACGATAGGCCAGCATGCCGAAATAGGCATCGTGGCGGGCTTTCCAGAGCTTGTTGCGCTCTTCCACCGTATTCACCCATTGAATGTCCGAACCACCGAAATCCGAGGCGATGTCCTTGAACATCTGCAGCTGTTCGGCGACGCCTGCATCGGTGCCGTGAAATTCCAGGAACAGCGTTGGCTCCAATTCGTAAGACAGGCCGGAATATTTATTGATGGCATCCACCATCACCGCATCCAGCAACTCAATCCGTGCCAAGGGCAAACCAACCTGCATGGCAGCGATGGTTGTGTTGCAGGCATCCTCTACAGTCGGGAACTGGCAGACGCCGGAGGAGATATTTTCCGGTATGCCCTGCAGCCGCAGGGTCAGTTCCGTGATAATGCCCAATGTGCCCTCGGAGCCGACGAGCAGACGGGTGAGATCATAACCGGCCGACGATTTGCGCGCCCGTCCACCGGTTTTCACCACTTTGCCGTCGGGCATTACGGCGGTCAGATTGATGACATTGTCGCGCATCGTGCCATAGCGAACCGCATTTGTGCCTGACGCACGGGTGGAAGCCATGCCACCCAAACTGGCATCAGCACCCGGATCGATCGGGAAGAACAGGCCCTGGTCGCGCAGATGGGTGTTCAACTCGTTGCGGGTGACGCCGGGCTGCAGGGTGACGTCCAGATCCTCGGCATTGACCGACAGGATCTTGTTCATTTGCATCATGTCGACGCTGATGCCGCCAGCCGGCGCATTGACCGCTCCTTCCAGCGACGTGCCGGTACCGAACGGGATGATCGGAACCCGGTGTTCAGCACAGATGCGAACCACTTCCTGAACTTCCTGCGTCGAATGGGGAAATACCACAGCGTCGGGCAGCTGTGCTGGGATATAAGTCATCGTGTGGGCGTGCTGCTCCAGAAGACTTTTGTTGGTCTGCAGCCGGTCGCCAAACCTCTGCTTTAAAATGCCAATCGCCGTTGCAATGCCGTCGGCATTGCGTTCCTGTGACTCCAAATCGGCAAGCGCCATAGACTGATCCCCGGTATTTTCGCTACGGGACACTTGTTTCACACCCCGACAGCCAATACCAGACTATCAGAAAGCGCAATTCGGTCTACAGTTTGGAGAAATCAAAATGTCAGAAAATCCTGCCCCCCATTTGTCGCCTCTGATGGAGATCGAAAAGGACTGGATCGATTACAACGGCCATCTCAACATGGCCTATTACAATGTTCTGTTTGATCGCGGCTGTGATGTCTTTTTTGAAGAGATGGGGCTGGGACCGGACTATATCAAAGAGCGAAATCTAAGCTTCTACACAGCCGAAGCCCATGTGCGCTATGCACGCGAGCTGCATCTGGGCGACCGGGTGCGGGTTTCGATGCAGATTGTCGATTTTGATGAAAAGCGCATCCACTGTTATGCCGAACTGCACCACGAGGATGGCTGGTTATCTGCCACCAGCGAAACCATGTCACTACATGTTGATATGAGCGGCCCAAAAGTGGCTCCCTTCCCCGCCGACATTATGGATAAAATACAGGCATTGGCCGATCAGCAGCGGGATTTACCACGTTCGCAGAACATTGGCCGACGCATCGAAATTAAACGCAAACCAGTATAGGCTTTGCAAAAGGGTTCAGTGTCATGCGGGCAATCGGTGTCATGCCAGAGATAATCCGTCGACTGCCATCTATCCTGCGCGGATGGATCACCCCAAATTTGCAAACATTCCTGTCGTCGCGTGAACCGCAATTGTGGATGATTTCGATCATCATCGGCCTCAGCGTTTCCATTGCCGCGATCCTGTTTCGGGTTCTGATTCTGAACACCCAGTTTCTGTGGCTTGGCGTGGCGTCGGAAACCGTTGCCACGTCAGCCAAACAGATCCACTGGCTGTGGGTGTTGTTGGCGCCGGTCGCTGGTGGATTGCTGGTTGGCTGGCTGTTGACCCGCTTCATGCCGGCGCGCCGCACTTATGGGGTGGCTGATGTCATCGAGGCAAAAGCCTATGGCGGCCGCGATATCGAGCTTAAGTCAGGTCTCGGTTCGGCTGTGATCAGCGCCCTGTCCCTTGGATTTGGTGCCAGTTCCGGTCGGGAAGGTCCAATGGTTCATCTGGGAGCGACGCTGGCCACCTATGTGACGGAAAAGTTCAGCCTGCCCGACTGGGGACGACGCACCCTGCTGGCCTGTGGCGTGGCAAGCGCCGTCTCGGCTTCGTTCAACGCCCCCATTGCCGGCGTATTGTTCGCCCATGAAGTCGTATTGGGCCACTATGCCAAGCGTGCCTTTATCCCCATCGTCATTTCTTCCGTCATGGGCACCATCGCCACGCGGCTGTGGTTTGGCGACGCAGCCGCGTTCTCGATTCCCGAATATCAGATCACTTCCTTTTTGGAAGTTCCCGCCTTTGCGCTGCTTGGCGTTACCTGCGGCATCATCGCCATCATCTTCCAGTTCAGCCTGATCGCCACCGATCATGTGGCCAGATCATTTGTCATGCCCCTGTGGCTGCGCCCGGCGCTTGGCGGGCTGATGATCGGCTGCATCGGTGTGTTCCTGCCAGAGATCCTGGGGGTCGGCTATGAAGCCACCGACATGGCATTGAAAAATCAACTGGCCCTGTCGATGCTGATTACCCTGATCATCGCCAAAACGGCAGCCACTTCGATCACCCTTGCGTCGCGTTTTGGTGGCGGCGTATTTTCGCCTTCGCTCTATATCGGCGCGATGACCGGTGGCGCCTTCGGCCTGATTGCCTCGCGGGCCTTTCCCGAATTGGCCTCGTCTGAAGGCCTCTATGCCATACTTGGCATGGGGGCGTTGGCCGGCGCGGTTATCGGCGCGCCGATTTCAACCGCCGTCATGGTATTTGAGCTGACCGGTGGTTATGCCCTGTCGCTCGCCCTGTTGTTGACGGTGTCCATCGCAATCGGTGTCAACCAGGCGATCCACGGACGGTCCTATTTCCAGTGGCAGCTGGAAACCCGCGGCCTGCTGCTCCAGGAAGGCCCGCACCGGCTGATGGTCCGCAACACGCGGGTGGCCGACTTCATGGTGCCGCTCAGTGAGGGCGATGACGATCAGTTTGATGACGATCAGGAAACCGTGCCGCTGCGGGCCGATACCAGTCTGGAAGTGGCGATGCGCATGTTTGACGAGCGCGGTTCACCTCGCCTGCCGGTGATCGATGCCCGCGACAACAGCAAGATTATCGGCTGGGCAACCCAACTGGCGGCCCTGCGCATCTACAACAAGGCGCTGGTCGACATGAGTGTTGAAGAGCACAAATAGCCCGGCAAAGTCTCAGGCCCGCTGCGGGCTTTCGGGCAATGTCAGGCTGATGACCAGGCCACCGAGGCTGGTCAGGAACAAAATGATGAAGGCTGTCTGATAGTCGCCGGCCTGATAGATGCGTGATCCATCCAGCATGGTGCCGTCCCAGACATAGTCCAGCACAAACCCGACAACCGGCTGCAGCAAAGCTCCAGACGCTACGGTCATGGCATTGACGATGCCCGATACAGAGCCGCTGATCGAAGGTTGGGAGGTTTCGCGCACCAGCGCAAAACTTGGCACCATGGCGGCTCCGGAGAAACCCACCAGAACCAGCAGTCCCACCGACACCGCAAGCGGTGGTGTTGGCAAAAAGGCAACGGCGCCAAGGGTCGCCGTCAACACAACCAGCCCGCCCACCAGCAAGGCCTTGCGCTTGTGCAACCTGTCCGACAACCAGCCACTGGCCGGCGCTCCCAGTGCCCAACCAAACAGCAACAGTGACACCAGATAGGCCGCATTCGGGCGGTTAAGATCATAGGCCTGCATGAAATAAGGTACGCCCCACAGGCCACCAAGCACCAGCATCGGGCCAGACATGGCACCCGCCACAAGCGCAATCTTCCATGTATTCCAGAGGCTTACAGCCCGTCGCAGTCCCGACCAGACATCCGACCATGGCTGAACTTCTTTGGTCTCGTCAACGGCAAGGCTGGGTGGTGCGTCCCGGACAAACAAAAAGATCATCAGTGCAAGGATTGCACCAAAAATGCCCAGTCCATATTGACTGAACCGCCAGCCATAGGCCTCTACGAAAACCGCCAGTGGCCCCTGCCCCAGAACGCCGCTCATCATCGCCAGAAACATCGCCAGCCCGGTCAGATAGGCAAATCGATGCGGCGGGAACCAGCGGGCCGCCAGGCTCATCGAGCCCAGAAAACCAACCGCTGATCCAATGCCAATCAGGATGCGGCCGGCATAGGCCATTGTCAGATTGTCGGCGGCGCCGAACAGGAACGATCCCAAAGCCGCCAGAAATACAGCCGCCGACATCAACAGCCGTGCACCAAGACGGTCGAGCAAGGCACCGAGCGGCACCTGCAACAAAAAATAGGGATAGAAATAAAGCGCCGACAGAACCCCCAGCATGCCTCCGCCAATGGCAAAGTCACGCATCAGGTCAGACACCATGACCCCAGGCGTAACACGCTGGAAAAACGCGTAACCAAAGGCAATGGCCGACAAAGACCAGATGAACCAGCCGCGCCAGCTGGGAGATATGGGAGTTGGTCTGCTCGACACGGCGGGGCCTGTATCAGGTGGAATCAGCTGCACATTCTGCTTCCCCACCGCCGGGTTCAAGTGCTTTGTCGCAATCTTTCAATCAGGGCAGTAACAAATGCAGAGGTGCAAAGGTCCCTGCATGGTCAAATTTATCCCACACCCCGGTGCAACTCTGTTCACAGGGACAAAAACCGCCTAAGACCAAACCATGAACGACTGGGCTTCGAATCACCCTGAAGGAAGCATTGCTGCGCGCGCACTGGGCGCCAGTCGCGCCGCTGTGGCCGATGTTGACGAGCAGGCCTATATGGCCGGTCTCAACCCGGAACAGAAAGAGGCGGTGTTGACCACGGAAGGGCCCCTTCTGGTGCTCGCCGGTGCCGGAACTGGCAAGACCCGGGTGCTGACGTCGCGCATTGCCCACATATTGCAACAACACCTCGCCTGGCCCAGCCAGATCCTGGCGGTTACCTTTACCAACAAGGCGGCGCGGGAAATGAAGAACCGCATCGGCGGCATGGTCGGCGAAGCCGTCGAGGGCATGCCATGGCTGGGCACGTTTCATTCCATCTGTGTTAAAATCCTGCGCCGTCACGCCGAATTGGTCGGGCTGAAATCCGGTTTCACCATTCTCGACACCGATGATCAGATCCGATTGCTGAAACAATTGATCCAGGCAGAAGGCATCGACGACAAGCGCTGGCCTGCCCGTCAACTGGCCGGGCTGATCGACGGTTGGAAAAACAAGGCACTCGGCCCCGACGATATTTCCGAAGGCGACGCACGGGCCTTTGGCAATGGCCGTGGCCGCGAACTCTATGCCGCCTATCAGGAGCGCTTGAAAATCCTCAATGCCTGCGATTTCGGTGACCTGCTGGTGGAATGCATCCGCCTGTTTCGCGAAAACGCCGACGTGCTGCGCGATTACCAGGGGCGTTTCAAATATATCCTGGTGGACGAATACCAGGACACCAATGTCGCCCAATATCTGTGGCTGCGCTTGCTTGCCCAGCCCCGCCAAGTGGAAACACCGAGCGAAGCGGCGAGTGGTGCGCAACTGGAAGCGGAAAAGGCTGCAGGTCTTCATCAACCAGAGGCCGCTGCCGAGCCCACGGGCCTGACCAATATCTGCTGTGTTGGTGACGACGACCAGTCGATCTATGGCTGGCGCGGCGCTGAGGTGGACAATATCCTGCGCTTTGATCGCGATTTCAAAGGTGCCAAGGTCATTCGCCTGGAGCGCAATTATCGCTCCACGTCGCACATATTGAAGGCCGCATCCCATCTGATCACCCATAATGAAGGACGGTTGGGTAAAACCCTGTTCACCGATATCACCGACCCCGACGAGGCGAAGGTTCACGTCGCCGCCGGCTGGGATTCCGAAGAGGAAGCCCGCGCCATCGGCGACGAAATCGAAAGCCTGCAGAACAAGGGCCACAGCCTCAATCAAATCGCCATTCTGATGCGCGCCTCGTTCCAGATGCGCGAATTTGAAGACCGTTTTGTATCGCTTGGCCTGAACTATCGGGTTATCGGCGGCCCACGGTTCTATGAACGCATGGAAATCCGCGACGCCATGGCCTATTTCCGCGTCACCTGCCAGCCGGCGGACGATCTGGCGTTTGAACGCATCGTCAACACCCCCAAGCGGGGTCTTGGCGAAGCGACGATCCGCATTATCCGCGATCACGCCCGCGCCCGCCGCATTCCGATGTTGCAGGCAGTTCACGAATTGGTGGAAACCGAAGAGTTGAAGCCAAAACAGCGCAACACGCTGAAGACCCTGGCGCTGAATTTTGGCCGCTGGGCCGACATGGTGGAGACGTCCAAACATACCGATCTGGCTGAGATGGTCCTTGATGAATCCGGCTATACGGAATTCTGGCAAAATGATCGCAGCGCTGAAGCCCCGGGACGTCTCGACAACCTGAAGGAACTTGTCCGATCGATGGAAGAATTCGAAGGCATGCGCGGCTTTCTGGAACATGTCTCACTGGTGATGGATACCGAAAACGACCCCAATCTGGACGCCGTCAATCTGATGACATTGCACAGTGCAAAGGGGTTGGAATTCGACACGGTATTTTTGCCAGGCTGGGAGGAAGGTCTCTTCCCCCATCAGCGCAGCCTGGACGAAGGTGGCCGGTCCGGCCTCGAAGAAGAACGGCGGCTGGCCTATGTGGGCATTACCCGGGCGCGTCGAAATTGCCATATCTGGTTTGTCTCCAACCGCCGCATCCACGGCCAGTGGCAATCCAGCATTCCCAGCCGTTTCATTGATGAACTGCCGCCCGAAAATGTTGAAGTGCTGGAGCCATCCGGTTCTTATGGCGGGTATGGCGCTGTCGGGTCTGGCGGCACCTATGGCAGCAGCCGGTTTGATACGTCAGACCCGTTCAGCAATTCCGGCTATACCTCCCCCGGCTGGCGACGTGCCCAGGCCAATGCCAATGAAGATACGGCCAAAAACTGGGGCACCCGTTCGGGCTATAAGTCGACTTATTCCGGAGGGCCCCGCACCATTGAAGGGGAACTCGTTGCCAAATCGGTCATCGGCGCCGAAGAAAGCAGTTTCAGCACCGGCGAACGGGTTTTTCACATGAAATTTGGCTATGGCGCCATTGTCGCCATCGATGGCAACAAGCTCACCATCGACTTTGAAAAAGCCGGTGAGAAGCGTGTGCTGGATTCATTTGTCGAAAGGCATTGATGCCAAACCGTCTACAGCGGACGATTTGGCGATTTGATCTGTTAGTTACGGCACATGGGAAGACGACAACGCCTTGTTCCCCGATTCCTTGCCCGGCTTCTGTTGCGGTATCGTTTCGCAAGACCACGCATCGACCGAGCAGCCCTCACCCGATAGTTCTTGGGTCGGCGGTACTTCCGACGCTGGCTTCTCTTTCTATACCGCTTTCGGTATTTCGGGCGAATTTTCTTCCTGAATTTACGGGCCTGCTTGCGCGCAAACTTCTTTCTCTTGCGATATTTCCGCAGATGAGTACGCGAACGGTGATAGCTGCGCGGAATATAAATCGGCGTATCGTAGTAGCGATCATCATCGTCGTAATAATCGTCATGATAGCGATCCAGTTCCTCAACCAGATAGCGCCGCGACACCCAACCAGTGCGGTTGCGCCAGGTGATCTTGCACCAAAAACGGCGGCAACTATGGACCCAGACCCTGGCGCCGCCTGGCACAACCAGCCTGACACTATGGCGGGAGCCTGGACCCGATCTCATATTGACGTCGCCACTTGCATATCCGCGCCAGGCGGCATCTGCCGATAGTGAGAATGACAGAGTGGAGATCAGCAGCGACAAAACAAAAATTACTGACTTCATAATACTCTCCGTTGCTTGTGGGATGAGCTCATCACAGCCCATTACCTAACGTCAAGCTTTGACATAGATCATGTCCGGTATCGAAACTTATGAGGGCGTTTGGATATTCGACCCACCAATCCCCGTTTGGCATCCACCGTTTCAACGACGAATGCAATCGCCCGACCCGTTTTCGGTTGATCTAGGTCAAGGAAGTTTGTCGCCCCCCCAATAGTCTGTGCTGCGCATCAGCATCATCAGGAGGGGTTAGAAAATTGGCCACCGCGAAAGCAAGTCAGAGCGAAACTGCACCCAATAATGGCGCCGCAAAGCGGTCAGCAAACTCCCCGGCAAACTCCGATGCCAGTGTCATGATCGGTGTGCCGGACGCCCCTCTCAGCAAGGCTGACAAGGCCAGGCAATTCTTTGAAAATGGCGAATATCCCTATACGGACAAAATCTCATCTTCCGATTATGAGAGCCAGAAAAAGGCCCTGCAGGTGGAACTGTTGAAGGCGCAGGACTGGATCAAGGCGACGGGCCAGAAGGTTGCACTGATATTCGAAGGCCGCGATGCCGCCGGCAAGGGCGGCACGATCAAGCGCTTCATGGAGCATTTGAACCCCCGTGGTGCCAAGGTGGTGGCACTGGACAAGCCAACCGAGCGCGAAAAGTCGCAGTGGTATTTCCAACGTTACGTGAATCATTTGCCAGCCGGCGGTGAAATGGTCCTGTTCGACCGCTCCTGGTACAACCGGGCAGGCGTCGAACGGGTGATGAATTTCTGTTCGCCCAATGACTATCTGGAATTTATGCGCTCCGCCCCGGAACTGGAGCGCATGCTGGTGCGCTCCGGCATAATATTGTTCAAATACTGGTTTTCGGTGACCAGGGAAGAACAGAAAAACCGGTTTGACTCCCGCGAACTGGAGCCGCTGAAGCAGTGGAAACTGTCGCCCATCGACCGCCAGTCGCTGGATAAGTGGGAGGACTATACAGAGGCCAAAGAGGCCATGTTCTTTTACACCGACACCGCCGATGCACCCTGGACCATTGTCAAATCCAACGACAAGAAACGGGCCCGGCTGAATTGCATGCGCCACTTTCTCAGCGCCATTCCCTACAGCGGCAAGGATGAAAGCGTGGTTGGCGAACCCGACTCGCTGATCGTCGGCTCAAGTCACGATGTTATCGGCCGCAGCGCCCACATACTTGGCAAGAGCCTGCACCCGGATCAGCAAAAAGCACGCAAGAAATAGGCTCAATTGCCGACAGAACATATTTTGACAGGAGAAACACATGTCTCACGTTCCCCACGAACTCGCTGAAGAATTTCCCGACAAGACCGAGTTGCTGCACAATCTGAAAATGAATGACGCGCATTTTGTGCGCCTGTCTGAAGAATATCATGAAATCAATCGCCAGATTCATCGGGTCGAAACCGGCGTCGAACCGACTTCCCAACAGTTTGAAACCGAGTTGCGCAAGAAGCGCATGCTTTTGAAGGATGAAATTGCCTCCATTTTGGCTAAAGCCTAGATTCACCCCGTTTCTTGGGCTTCTTAGACGATAGGGGTTGCTGTAGAATGGTGCCAACGCGGCAATCTTCGGAGACCCAACATGGCCCTTCTAGACACCCCTATCTGTGACTTCGGCACCCCTGCCCCGCCATTCTCACTGACAACGCCGGAAGGCGAAGCCCATACGCTGGAAAGCCTGCGCGGCCCCAATGGCCTGTTGATCGCCTTCATCTGCAATCATTGTCCCTATGTTGTGGCGATCGCCGAAAGGCTGGTGCAGGACGGACAGGCCTTGCAGCGCGAAGGCTTTGGCGTAGCGGCGATCATGTCAAACGACTACCGCAACTATTCCGCCGACAGCCCTGAAAACATGGTGAAATTTGCCCACAAATACGGCTTCACCTTTCCCTATCTGGTTGACGAGACCCAGCAAGTTGGTCGTGCCTATGGCGCGGTATGTACACCCGACTTCTTCGGCTATAACCGTGATCTGCAACTGCAATATCGTGGTCGCATCGACGATTGTCGGCCGGGCGCCAGCGCCGAACAGATTGCGCAAAGGTCAACCGACCTGCTGGACGCGATGCGTCTGATTGCCAAAACCGGCGACGGTCCTCGCGAGCAAATCGCTTCGGCGGGCTGCTCGATCAAGTGGCGCTGAGCGGTGATGTCAATTAGAGCCTTTCAGACCTAGCGGCTTGGCTTCCTGCCGGGGCGGCGGGTATTGGGACGGCCGGAATTAGGACCACCGGAACTGGGACGCTGTCCCTTGCCACCGCGGGGTTTGCGCGGTCCGGATTTTGACTGGCCCGGTTTGTCCGTGCGGGGCTTGCCAGAACGGGACGAATTACGCGACCGATTTTGTTTGGAACCTGTAGGCCTGTCCGACCTTGTTGAAGCCTGATCAGGTGCGCCTCCAACATCGGTTGGCATGGGCTCGCCGCGCGCGGCAGACTGACTGCCTTGTGCAGATTTATTGCGTCGAGGGTGTTTCTTGTGCGGTTGCGCTGCCCTTCCCCTCTGGTTCTGCTCAGCTTGACGGGAGCGACGCTTCTTCTTCGGCGTGCCATCGGCATTGACATGACCAGCGGAACCACCACGCTTGCGGGCCACGGGCGGGGCATATTCATTCTCGCTGCCATCACTGCCGGCAATGTCGATTTCGATGTCCATCACCCGCTCAATCTGGCGCAGCAATTTGCGCTCTTCCGGCGAGCAGAAGGCAATCGCAGCCCCCGCGCGCCCGGCCCGCGCTGTACGGCCGATCCGGTGGACATAGTTTTCCGGCACTTCCGGCAGATTGTAATTGTAAACATGGGTAACGTCAGGAATATCGATGCCCCGGGCGGCCACATCGGTGGCTACCAGAATGCGAACTTCCCCCGTCTTAAACGCCTTCAGCGCCCGGTCGCGCTGCCCCTGGCTTTTATTGCCGTGAATGGAGGCCGCTGCAAAACCGCTGGCAACCAGCACTTTCATCAGCTTTTCCGCCCCGTGCTTGGTGCGGGCAAAGACCAGCGACAGGTCGTTTTCCCGCTCGGCCAGCATGGTCTTTAGAAGATCCGCCTTGCCCTTGGTTTGAACGAAATAAACGCTTTGGCTGACTTTGTCGGCGGCCTTGCCCGGCGGCGCCACCTCAACCCGCTTGGGGTCGGTGAGATAGTTTTTCGACAGTTCCGCCACCGTTTTCGGCATGGTCGCGGAAAACAACAGGGTCTGGCGTGGAGAGCCGAGCAGTTTGGCGATTTTGCGCAGGTCGTGAATAAAACCCAGATCGAGCATCTGATCGGCTTCATCAAGCACCAGATATTGTGCCGCATCCAGCCGCACTGCACCACGATCCACCAGGTCCAGCAACCGACCCGGTGTTGCCACCAGAATATCGGTTCCGCGCAGCAGATGCTTGATCTGTGGATTGATCGACTGGCCCCCGACCACCGAACTCACCCAAACCGGCGTTTTCTTCACATAGGTGCGCAGGTTATCAGCGATCTGATTGACCAGTTCACGGGTGGGAGCCAGCACCAGGCATCGGGCGGTCTTTTGAGCCGGACGCTCATGATCCTGGAGCAGACGGTCAACCAGAGGCAGGCCAAAGGCTGCGGTTTTGCCGGTACCGGTCTGGGCCAGACCCATCACATCGTGTCCGGCCAATACCAATGGAATGGCCTGGCTTTGAATCGGGGTCGGTTTGGAAATGCCCAGGACGGCAAGCGGCCTCACCACCTTGGCGGACAGACCCAGCGCCAAAAACGGGTTGTCATCGGCGATCGATGTATCGCGCCGTTGTTCGACGGCTTTGCTGGAAGGTTCGGCCACAGATGCCCCTACGCGTTGCGTGCTGCTTGCGCGGCAACTGGAAAAGCCGGTCTATCGGTGCCGCGCGCGCTAATGTCAAGCGGAACCGAAGCCGGTTGATGGCAATTTGCTTTGAAGCTACGACAAACCCGAGGGTCTAAAGAACGCCGCGGGCTCTTTCGCGGGTATCAGCTTCCATCTTCATCGCCTTGGACAATGCTTTGTCCCGACCATAGACGTCACCATAAAACTCAACACGGCCATTGTCGTTTGGCCAGGCGGTGAAATAGGCAACGTAAACAGGAATTTCCTTGTTCAGTTCCTGCTTGTTATTCAAACCACCGATCAACCGCGACTCGACCTGATTGATGTCTGACCCGAGAACCGCTGCAGCCATGGCCCGCGGTTGCGCCAGTCGCACACAGCCGTGGCTGAAGGCGCGCGCATCACGTTGAAACAGGTTCTTGGCGGGCGTGTCATGCATGTAGATGGAATGCTTGTTCGGGAACATGATCTTCAGCTCGCCGAGGGCATTTTTGGGTCCGGGGGGTTGGCGGACATTGTAGGGAACTTTCGTCCCGATACTCCACCAGTCAACACTGCCGGAAGAAATCGGCGTGCCGCGCAGGGTGGTGATCTCATAGCCCTGATTGTCCAGGTAGTAAGGATTGTTGATCAGTTTGGGCAACATTTCATTGACGATGATCGACTGCGGAACGCCCCAATAGGGATTATATTCCACATATTCGATTTTATCGTAGAAGAATGATGTCTGGTTGGCCGGTTTGCCGACCACGGCCCGCATCGACAGCTTGGCCTTGCCGTTTCTCACATAGCTGGCGCGATAGGCCGGCTGGTTGATGAATACGTGCGTCGAACCCAACTGGTCTGGATGCCAACGCAACCTTTCCATGGCGTAGATAACCTTGTTCAGCCGCACATTCGGGTCAGACGTTTGCATTTTCGCCAAAGTATTCTTGCCGACTATTCCGTCCGGTCTCAGATTCTTGGATTTTTGGAAATCGCGGATCATGGCGACCACACCGTCGCTGTAGACACCCTCGTCGTGGGTTACGGCGAATACATCAAAATGGTCAGACAACAGTTTCAGCGAGGCCTTGCGGCGAATACTTTCGACAATGTTTTCCAGTTGGTCGCTGGTCTGGCCCGGGCGAATGAAAGTGCCATCGGGGATGATGATTGAATCATAGCCAACAACCGTCTTGCGCAGATCAGCCAATTCGCGGCGCAATTTTTCAAAGACCTCGTCCTGCGGATGTTGGCCCAACATTTGCTCACCGATATCCTGGCTGGCAACGACGTCCTTCAACAGCGTCTTGTAGTTGACATCCAGCTCACCAAAATCGTGGTAGCCGCTGATTTTGTTGGGATCGACATAACCGTTGCGGGCATCCGCCATATAGCGCAGCACGGCGGCTGACAGGGCAAATTCAAATGCCATCGAGGCGCGCAGCAGGTCTGCTTCGGAGGCATCATCCCCCACACGCATCAGCGGCAGTGCATAATCCTCGATCCGCAATCCATAGGACTCGGCATCTGCCAGCACACGCAGAGCGGCATTCGCCTTGGCACTGATGCGACCACTCTCATTGATCCAGATAAAGGAAGGGTTGGCCTTGTAATGGTCCAGCAGGGCCTTGCCCAGTGGCTTGCGGGCCCGCAATTTAATTTCCGACAGATGCGAACTGCCGGCCGACAAACGCACCGGACTGACCTCCGGCTCCGCCGCCGCCTCAAGTTCGACCGGCTGAGATACCAGGGTCGGCTGAACTGGATCAGCGGTCTCTATCCCACCGGTTGTTTGTTCTGCTGCGGCGGTTTCAACCGCAGGCACAGCTTCAGTTTGAGGCGCATCATTGGACAGGGTCTCGACAACCGAGTTTTGCTCTTGGGTATCAATCGCCAACCCGGCGGTTGTTTCTTCTGCCGGCACGGTCTTGTTTGCGGGAGCGGCAGCCTCAGCTGCTTTTTCGGTCTGCAATTTCTTTTCATGATCCACAAAGCTACCGGCCAAACCACCGAATTTTACGGCAACCAGGCTGGTCGGCACATATTGCTTAAAACTGGGGGACTTAATCTTCACCGTTGACGTGCCATACTGTCTGCGCCGTTCACGGATCTGAAATTCACGCTCGCGCCGACGGGACCTTTCACGGCGCGCACGCCGTCTTTCTGCAGCACGGGGGAACAGGGCCTCAAACAAGGAACGGGCCTGGGCCGGTTCGCTGTTGATCACAATTGGTTCTGACGAGAGAAATGTCGTTGCGAGAATTATAGCAAGTAATTGGCGCATTTTTTAAAACCCAGTTGCATATTAATGCAAAGCAGCTTGAACTCAGACTTTGCCGTGACCCACCTCCGTGTTTACCAACAAAAGCTTGCCATGCAATTACGGCGGAGGCTTGTTGCCATCACTTTCTTGCTATCTTGCAGGGAAAAGTGCCGCACCTGTTGCATAGATACATCGCTTTTGACGTAACGGAAGGGCATTGTGTTCGTTTTCAGTCGAAACTTCGGCCGATGATCGACTCTTCACCTTAAGGTCAGGTTAAGCCCAGCGGCGAGTAAAGCGGCGAATAAAGCGGCGAGCGGCGACGAGTGAGATTACGATGTCAGCAGGCCTGTCGAGCGCACTATTAGAGCCCGCGATTGGCTTCGAACTGACCGTGTTTGCGGAACCGCACCAGGTATTGCGGCAAAATCATCATCAGGCTGGCAGGCTCAATCCCCATATCCTGCAGGGTATGGCCAGACTGCTGACATTCCTGCGACACAACATTGTCTGATTTCAGCAATTCCACCTGATCCGGCGTAATCGGCGCACCGGGGAGATATTGGGCAAATTGCCCGATAAAACCGGCAATCGCGAAAGGCATGGGAACCAGCAGACGCTTTCTTCCGATCACTTCCAGCATCCGCTCCAGGCATTGTTTGAAAGACAGGGTTTCGGGGCCGCCCAATTCCCATGTCGTGCCGGGTTCCAGCTCATTTTCAACGGCCTTCAACACGGCTGCGGCGACATCGCCCACATAGACCGGTTGAAATTGGGTTTTCCCACCGCCGATCAACGGCAAGGCCGGAAACAATTGAGCCAGTTGTGCGAACATGTTGAAAAACCCGTCTTCCGGGCCAAAAACAATCGACGGGCGCAGAATAATCGCCTGCGGAACGGCGGCTTTTACCAGCGCTTCGCCGCGCGCTTTGGTCTGAGCGTAGACCGATTGTGAATCGGCATCAGCACCCAATGCCGACAATTGTACCAGATTGGCCCCCTCGGCAGCGGCGGCCTCCGCCACCCATCCGGCGCCACGGGCCTGAACACTGTCAAAAGACTGCTTGCCGCTTTCGGCCAGAATACCCACCAGATTGACCACCGCATCGGCGCCTTCCACGGCACGGTCGACCGACCATTTATAGCGCAGATTGGCCTGAACACAGTGGATCTGCCCGACATTGCCCAGCGGCTGCAGATGTCCGGCCAGATCGGGGCGGCGGCAGGCGACGCGAACGCGATAGCCCTTTGCAGCAAGCAGCCTGACCACGTGGCGCCCGATAAACCCTGATCCGCCAAACACGGTTACGAGCTTGAGATTGGCATTCGACATGGATTGGCTCCGGCATTTGGGACATCGTTTGTGATGGGAAACTAACTACTCTCATTTGCGCTGAGACGGAAGAGCGAGGGGCATTATATCGCGATATATCTTTTGTTGTTCCCGGCTTGTTGAAAATCAAATGGGTTCAAAGCGAATTTGCAATTGACACGTCCCTCACATCGCCCTAAACCGCCCTCGCGCTCCTGTTGCCCAGGTGGCGGAACTGGTAGACGCGCTAGCTTCAGGTGCTAGTTTCTGTATGGAAGTGGAGGTTCGAGTCCTCTCCTGGGCACCACAGCTTCTCACAAAAATCAGACACAAGAACCAATTTTGGCCTGCAATCACGCCTTCATTGCAGCAACCGCCTTTGGCAGTTTGTAAAACAGATAGGCAGAAAAGCCGATCAGAATTACCGCGATGACCGGGCGGACATAGCCCCCCATCATGAACAGCGGTACGGTGACCGACAACAGGAAGAGCGGGACATACCAGGCCGTCCAGGGTTTTTGACCACGGTCGTTTTGATACCAGCTGAAGGCGATGGAAAATACGCTGACAATGATGAAAAACAGCGACCAGGGATGGGTGAAAAATTCAGACACATCGGTCGACAGTGCCAGTGACCGGGACAACCAGCGCTCGGCAATGGGCCCCAGGACCACGCCAAGGATCATCGGCGCCAGCGGAAATTTCAGGATGCGCATGATGTAGCCGATCACCCCGAATATGGCGAGGGTCCACATGTCGTTGACGATGTTATTCAACGAAAAGACACCGATGCCGCAATAGACCAGGATGATCGACGCCAGAACATACATGCGCACCTTGGTGATCAGCACAAAACCACGTAGCGCCCCCGATTGCAGCGCCAGGACCAGAATATTGGCCAGGAAGAAGGCAATGAAAATCGCATAGGCAATTTTGGGCTGCTCGCTGATAAAGGCCGGGCTCGGGATAACGTCATGGATCAGCAGAGCGCCGAGCATCACCGCAGTGATAACATCGCCGGGAATGCCCAAAGCCATCATGGTGATCAACGCACCACCGGCGGTGGCATTGTTGGCCGATTCCGGCGCGATAATGCCACCTGCATAACCGGTGCCGAATTTCTCCGGTGTCGGAGAGGCCTTTTTCGCCTGGTCATAGGCCAGGATGTTGGAAATCGATGACCCGGCAGCCGGCAGGACGCCGGTAAATACGCCGATGAACGAAGAGCGTATGATGTTAATCCAGTCGCGGAAGATGGTCTTCAACGCCCGCATATGTTCAATGCGGATATCGACATCTTTCATTTCGCTGAGCGCCTTACGGGCTGCGGTGCGGTCGCGCACGTCGGACATTAATTGTGAAAAGGCAAACAGCCCGATCAGCACCGGCAGGAATGCAAATCCTTCCCCAAGATATTCATTGCCGAAAGCAAACCGTTTGACGCCGTTAATATCGTCCTCACCAACCGTGGCGATGATCAGGCCGAGAGCACCGGAAATCAGCCCCTTGATCATGTTTTCACCGGCCAGACTGGCGGTCACCGTCAGGGCAAAGAAGATCAGGGCAAAATAGTCCCAGGGCTGGAATTCAAGCCCCACTCGCGCCAGTTGCGGCGCAACCGCAATCAGCAGAACTGTCGACACGATGCCGCCGAAAAACGACGACCAGACCCCAAGCCCAAGGGCAAATCCGGGCTCCCCCTTGCGCGCCATGGGAAAGCCGTCAAACGTCGTTGCAACCGAAGACGGTGTGCCGGGGATGCCGATCAAAATGCCCGACATCAGGCCGCCGGAAAGGCCGCCGACATAAACACCAATCATCGTGGCAATGCCCTGCGAGGCTTCCATGCCAAAGGTGAAGGGCAAGGTCAGCACAACCGCCATAGCGATGGTAAAACCCGGTATGGCGCCCGCAATCAGGCCGGCTGAAGCACCGACCACCATCAACAGGATGGTCTTGAAATTTGCCAGTTCGTAAAGCGCTGCCAGGGTGTTTTCGATGATCATCGTGTCAGCTTCCTCACAGGCCCGGCATGATTTCGCCGCGCGGCAACAGCACCCGCAAACCGAAAGTGAAGATCGACCACATGGCGCCAACTGAAATGACAGCAATCACCGCATGCAGCATCATTTGTCGCGGCTCCATTCCGCCCAGCAGGCTCAGCAGGGCGAATACCAGCAGCGAGCCTCCGATCAACGTGCCGAAAAACGGCAGGGTCAGCAGGAAAATGAAGTAAAGGGCAAAACAGGCAATCGGATTGCCAAAATGTTTCAACCATCCCATCAGCCCTTCGGGCCTCTCAATATCGGTTTCCTGGGCCTCGACCGGCTGTGCCGAACGCAAGCGCCTGATATTCTGGAAAAAATAGATCAGGCAGAAGCCTGTCAGGACATAGGTGACACCCTGAGGCCATGCGGCGGGGGGCAATTCACCAAATTGCGGATCACGGATCAGCCTGCCCGCCCAAATCAGGAAGCCACAAAACAGCAAAAGCAATATCGAGACGATCGTATCCCTGTCGAGGGAGCGCATGGTCATGGCCTTCCAGTCAATCGCAATAATCTGGCCCGCAATAAATTGGCCTGCAATAAATGGGTCCGCAAGCCAGATGGCCTGCGAACCCAATAATGTGCATGTCTCTTATTTTTTGAACATGCCGATTTTAATCGCCACTTTTTCGTGGGCCGAATATTCCTTCTGGAACCATTCAGCATAGCCGTCAGCGCCGACCCAGCGAACCGGCGTGCCCTTTGCTTTCAGCTTGTCCAGCAGATCCGGGCTTTCAGCTGCAGCTTTCAGACGCTGTGACCACATCTCGATGACATCCTTTGGCGTACCCTTCGGCGCGACAATTCCGCGGTCGAGGGAATAGGTCATGTCGGTGCCAAGCTCTTTAAGCGTCGGCACGTCCGGGAATTGTGGCAAACGCTCAGGCGCTGCAACAGCGAGAGCCTTCAAAGTGCCCTGAGACACGTTTTTCTCAGCCGTTGGAATATTGACCGTGCCGAGCTTGATCGTGCCGGACAACAGCGCAGTGACGCGCTGGGCGGTGCCGTCGAACGGGATATATTTGAACTTCGCACCCGGATTGAGTTCCTCAATCAACAACCACATGAACTGACTGGTCGAGCCCAGCGTGGCACCCAGTGGAATTGTGTTTGGATTGGCCTTTGCATCGGCAATCATCGCATTGAAATCGCTCCAGGGTGCATCGCCTGATGCGCCAACAACTTCCGGTGTCGAGGTGACCTGAGCCACCATGTCAAACGCGTCCCAGGTGAAATCCACCCGTCCAGCCAGATAACTGACAATGGCGCTCTGGTGAATGGCAAACAGGGTACAACCGTCGGCCTTGGCCTTGCGGGCCTCCTTGGCGCCCTTATTGCCGCCCTGACCGCTGATGGTTACGACCTGAATCTTGGGTCCATCCTGCTTGTTCATCACCTCTTCGAAAATAGAAAAGATGATGTGGGTGCCGCCCCCTGGTGCCCAGGGCACAATCAACTTTGCGGTGCTGCAAGGAATATCGGCAGCGCTCGCTGCGCTGGACATCAATGATGCCGTGGCGAGAGCGAATGCCCCCAAAATTGTCTTCCCAAGTTTCATGTAGTTAGTCTCCCATTTGCCTTTCGAAAGGCTGATGGTAGCCGACAGGCTGCCGAGGTCAAGCGAAAGAATGTCGCATTTGAAACAGTTCTTCGAAGTCGCAGGCCTGATGCAAACGCCTGTCATGGACCTTCTGGCCTGATCCGCCAACACAAAAATATGCAAATATTATCAGATTCTTATTGGTCGACCATCTTGCAGGACTTCGCTTAGGTTCCGGCAGTCAGGGTTGCTGTCAGGCGTTGAAGCGTCGCAATAACGCTGTTGGCGACAATACGCCCGGTTCTTGGATTCTCATCGGACGGAATATTCTTCATCGTCATCACCGCCTCCCCGGAATCGGATTCAATGCGCACCGATTGCATGTTGCGGTCAATCGTCGGATCGGCCCAGATTTCCACTTTCGTCTCTTCCGCACCTATGCCAGCCAGCGCCAAAGCTGCCGCGACATTGACATTTGCCGGAAATCCCCGCGCTGCCTCTCGCGCTGTTCCACGCAACACGCACAGCGGTTCAGCCAGGTTGCTGACGTCAATATTGTTGTTCAGCAAATGCGGCGCTCCAGCCAGTCCTGCGGGTGGCTTTCGGGTTTCCAGCGTCACCGAGCGGATTGTGCCGACGGCCATGGCACGCACCGTATCCAGCCCGATCAGCGCGCCGGTTGGAACGATAATGCGCCCGCCAGTGGCCTCAGCAAGCTCGATCAGATCAGACCGTTCCAACAGGGCACCGACCGAAAGTGGCATCAGGCACAAGCCATTGGACAGCACCTGTTCCGCCAGAGTTGAAAACTCTGCAGACGGCGCGCATTCCACAATGATGTCGGCTTGAGCAGGCAAATCTTTCAACGCCACAACGGCGGGCGGAGATTCAAACCCGGCGACGCGAGCTTGTGCCCTTTCCATATTGGCGGCTGAGACGGCCGTCAGGCGAACGCCGTCAACTTCACCGCCGTCGATGCGGCGAGCAACCGACATGCCAATTGCCCCCAGACCGGCAATGGCAATTTTTATGGGTGATTTTCGGTCCGCGTCATTGTGGATCATCGACAGAGCCTTCAGGGTGTGGTCTTTGCTTCTTGCACATGACCTCTCTGTTTGCAGAATAAGACCTGTGGTTGCAAACGGTGATTTGCCGGTTGCGCAGATATTCAAGGGAAGTCTTTATGAGTCTTGAGACCATCGCTGTCCTGATGCCCGGTGACATGGGACACGCCGTCGGCAAGGTCCTGGGGGACCATGGGCATCGGGTGATCACCAACCTGACCGGTCGGGGAGAGCATTCCAGAAATCTGGCACGCGCTGGCAATCTTGAAGATGTCGGTTCGCTGGGCGACGTCGTCGGCCAGGCGGGCCTGATCCTGTCGATTCTACCGCCATCCGCTGCATTGACGCTTGCCCGCGAAGTTGCCGAAGAAATGGGTCGCCAAGAGCGCTTTCCGGTCTATGTCGATTGCAATGCCGTGTCGCCGCAAACCGCGCAGGAGATTGGCCAGGTGATTGTAGGCTGTGGTGCGCCGTTCATCGATGCAGGCATTATTGGTGCCGCACCCGGCAAGGGAGGCGTGCCCCGGTTTTACGTTTCGGGGGCTGACATTTCCCCCATGGCTGCATTGGATGGCAAGGGCATTCAAGTGCTGGAAGCCGGCAAGGAAATTGGCCAGGCCTCGGCGATGAAAATGGCCTATGCGGCACTGACCAAGGGAACCTGGACGCTGCACACGGCCATCATGATGGCCGCCCAACAACTGGGCGTGCGCGACGAATTGATGCGCGAGTTTGACAACAGCCAAAGTGCGGCACTTGCAGCAATGCGTGCCAGAATTCCCTTCATACCTGCAGATTCTGCCCGCTGGGTTGGTGAAATGGAGGAGATTGCTGCCACATTTGAGCAGGTCGGCGTGACCGGTGATTTTCACAAAGGGGCAGCTGACGTCTTTCGCATTCTGGAGCAGACGCCTTACGCCCAGGAAACCAGAGCCAACATCGATCGGTCGCGCACGCTTGACGAAGCGGTGGAGACCTTTGTTCAGTATCTGCCGAAACAATAATCAGCCCGTACCAGCTTGCGTTTTGGCAAGTCTGCCGCCAAATCAACCGGGCAACCTTACGGACCCTCACCTATTCAAACTTACCGGAGTTAAAAGATGATCGACCTCTATACCTGGACCACCCCAAATGGACGCAAGGTCTCTATCATGTTGGAGGAACTCGGCATCGACTATACAGCCCACCCCATCAACATTGGCGAAGGCGATCAAAAAACACCGGAATTTCTTGACATCAGTCCGAACAATAAAATTCCCGCCATTATTGATCGTGACAACGGATTGCGGCTGATGGAGTCCGGGGCAATCATGACTTATCTGGCTGAGAAATATGGCAAGTTCCTGCCAACGGATCCGCTCAAAAAGGCCGAGGCGAACCAATGGCTGATGTGGCAAATGGGGGGACTGGGGCCGATGCTGGGACAGACCCATCAATATGCCCATTTCAATTCCGGCAAGGCGCCATTTGCTGAGGAACGCTTCCTGAACGAAACCAAACGGCTTTATTCAGTGTTGGAAAAACGCCTTGATGGACGGGAGTTCATTCTCGATGATTATTCCATCGTCGACATGGCCTGTTGGCCCTGGGTCTCCCGCTATGAATGGCAGAGCATCGACCTGGCTGACTATCCCAATGTCCGCAAATGGTACCAGCAACTCGCTGCCCGACCTGCTGTGCAGGCCGGCTATCACGTGCCCAAAAAGGTTGGTGAGATTCCCCCTGGCTAGACCCTTTCAGGTCTAGGTCACACTCAACAATGTCATGCCGATAAGCGTTACAAGTTTGGCCAGATCGGCAAGGCGTTTCTCGCCGCGATAGCGTTCTGCCGAACGCCACACACCCACAGTCACTAGGACATTGTAGGGCAGTGAAAACGCGTAGCCGACAATTATGGCGGCCAGCAGTTGTTGCTGGAGCACCAGCACAAGAAAGCCGATGCTGGAGGCGACATTGACCACCAAGCCCCCGGCAACGGCCCAGTTCCAGAACACTTGCGGCAGATCAACTTCGCCGTTCCACACTTGCAGCAGACGTTTCATGGCTGTGATTTTGAGGCGAACGGGCTATGCATAGCTTATCATGGACCGCGATTGCCGAATTGTGGAGATCAGAAATTGATTGTGGAGGCAGAATTGAATGAGAGTTCTTGAAATACTCGACGAATTGAAACTGTGCGTCGTCGACCTGGAAGTTGAGCTGGCCGGTGAATTGAGGCACGCCCCCACCCTGTGCGCGATGGGTGAAGGCAAGGTAATTCCCCTGAACACCCCCGATGGCCGGCCCATCTTGATGAATATGAGCAATGCGATTGCCCTGAATCAAGCGGCAGATTAGCAAGCCATCAGTCACCATTTTGGGACAGTCGGGCATGGATTGGCCCACCACTGCGGCACTTTGGCCGCGCCGCTGTCTCGACATCCACCTCTTGATCAGTGAAGATGGCGGCGAACTGGGCAACAGCCTTTATATACAAATGGACCTGATCCGAAGGGGGTATTGGCGAAGCCTTCAATGCCAACCTTCTCTCACCTATGTTTGACCAAGCAAACTCCATCCAAAGAGACGTGAACCTTCCCCAGCGAAGCCGGGGCACGGGACGGCTGTCAGTAAAACAGTCAAACGGTGCCACGCGCATCGACAGCCTCTACCAGCAGGGTTGCTCAAAAATCCGAATTCCCACCCCCAGAACCGCCGCACTTGAGGTAATTATGATCAATTCTTCCGGTGGCATGACCGGCGGCGACCGGCTGAACTGGACGTTCGAGCTGCATGATCATACGGCACTCACAGTCACCAGCCAGGCCTGTGAACGGGTCTATGCGGCAACTACGGATACCGCGAAAACCGACATCGCGATATCTGTTGGAAAGGGTGCCAAACTGGCCTGGCTGCCGCAGGAAACCATCCTGTTCAATCAAGGCTCGTTTGCCCGCCATCTGGAAGTCGACCTTGCCGTGGGTGCCGAATTGCTGTTGATCGAACCGATCATTTTTGGACGTGGAGCGATGAATGAAGTGGTCAGTCACGGCCATTTGAAAGACCGCTGGCGCATTCGCAGGGGCGATCGGTTAATCCACGCCGAAGACGCCCTGTTCTGTGGAAATATTCACCAAAAACTACAATCAGATTGGGTTTCAGGCGGACGGGTCGCCGTGGCCAATATCTTGCTGATCGCCCCGCGCGCGGAGGGATTGTGCGCGGCGGCCCGGCAAATCATCGAAGGATCAGGTGCTGCCTCTTTCTGGCAGGACAAATTGCTGATCCGGCTGATGGCAACGGACAGTTATGAATTGCGGAAAAAGCTGGCACCGTTGATCAACCTTCTCAACAACTCCACCCCTCTCCCAAAAATCTGGACCCTTTAGAAGATGCAATTAACCCCCCGCGAAAAAGACAAACTCCTGGTTGCCATGGCCGCAGAGGTCGCCCGAAAACGGCTGTCCAGGGGCGTTAAGCTGAACCATCCCGAGGCAATTGCCCTGATCACCGATTTCGTAGTCGAGGGCGCCCGTGACGGCCGTTCCGTTGCCGATTTGATGGAGGCCGGTGGCCACATCATCACCCACGACCAGGTGATGGAAGGAATTGCCGAGATGATCCATGACATCCAGGTCGAAGCAACTTTTCCAGACGGCACCAAACTGGTCACCGTTCACCAGCCCATTCGCTAGGAGAGTGTCATGATCCCCGGAGAAATTTTAACAACAAACGGCGATATCGAGCTGAATGCCGGCGCTCAATCGCTGACTTTGAAAGTCGCCAATACCGGCGACAGGCCTGTTCAGGTCGGCAGCCACTACCATTTCTATGAAACCAATCCGGCACTGGATTTCGATCGCCAAGCAGCCAGAGGCATGCGCCTCGATATCGCTGCCGGCACGGCGGTGCGATTTGAGCCCGGACAGGAGCGTGACGTGGCCCTGGTGCCCTTTGGCGGCAATCGTAAGGTCTTCGGATTTAATCAAAAAATCATGGGAGATCTGTAATGGCGACATCCCTTTCCAGAGCCGACTATGCCGGAATGTATGGCCCGACCACCGGCGACAAGGTGCGTCTGGCCGATACGGACCTCATCATCGAAGTAGAGCGCGACCTGACCACCTATGGTGAAGAGGTTAAATTTGGCGGCGGCAAGGTAATCCGCGACGGTATGGGCCAGTCGCAGGTTACCCGTGCCGATGGCGCCGTTGATACGGTGATCACCAATGCGCTGATCGTCGATCACACGGGCATTTACAAGGCCGATGTGGGCCTGCGCGACGGCCAAATTGAAAAGATCGGCAAGGCCGGCAATCCCGACACCCAGCCGGGAGTCGACATCATCATCGGCCCGGGCACAGAGGCAATCGCCGGAGAAGGCAAGATTCTCACAGCCGGTGGCTTTGACAGCCACATCCATTTCATCTGCCCACAGCAGATCGAGGAAGCCCTGCATTCGGGCATCACCACGATGTTGGGCGGCGGCACCGGCCCGGCACACGGCACGCTCGCCACGACCTGCACGCCGGGTGCCTGGCATATCGGACGGATGATCCAGAGCTTTGATGCCTTCCCGATGAATCTTGGTCTGTCTGGCAAGGGCAACGCCTCCCTGCCCGGCGCCCTGCACGAAATGGTCTTGGGTGGCGCCTGCGCGTTGAAACTGCACGAAGACTGGGGCACGACCCCGGGCGCAATCGACAATTGCCTGACCGTTGCCGACGAACATGACGTGCAGGTGATGATCCACACCGACACGCTGAATGAATCCGGCTTCGTGGAAGACACCATCGATGCCCTTAAGGGGCGCACCATTCACGCCTTCCACACTGAAGGGGCCGGTGGTGGTCATGCGCCAGACATCATCAAGGTCTGCGGCCTGCAAAACGTGCTGCCCTCATCGACCAATCCCACCCGACCCTACACGGTCAACACGCTGGAAGAGCATCTCGACATGTTGATGGTCTGTCATCATCTCGACAGCTCCATTCCGGAAGACATTGCCTTTGCCGAGAGCCGTATCCGCCGCGAAACCATCGCAGCTGAAGACGTTCTTCACGACATGGGCGCCTTCTCGATCATCGCTTCAGACAGCCAGGCCATGGGCCGTGTCGGCGAAGTCCTGATCCGCACCTGGCAGACTGCTGACAAAATGAAAAAGCAACGCGGTGCTTTGGCCGAAGAAACCGGTGACAACGACAATTTCCGCGTCCGCCGCTACATCGCCAAAGTCACAATCAACCCGGCAATTGCCCATGGCATTTCTCATCAAATCGGTTCGATCGAAGCCGGCAAGCGCGCCGATCTGGTGCTCTGGGATCCGGCGTTTTTTGGTGTAAAACCTGCCATGGTGCTGATCGGTGGCACCATTGCCGCAGCACCCATGGGCGATCCCAATGCCTCCATTCCAACGCCGCAACCGGTTCACATGCGCCCGATGTTTGGCGCTTTTGGCAAGTCGCTGACCAATTCGTCTGTCACTTTCGTGTCCAAAGCGGCTGCAGAAAACGACCTGCGCGCCAATCTCGGTGTCGAAAAGGAAATGGTCGCTGTTGAGAACACACGCGGCGGTATCTCGAAATCCTCGCTGATCCTCAACGACGCGACACCGGAAATCGAGGTCAATCCGGAAACTTATGAAGTACGCGCCGACGGAGAATTGCTGACCTGCGAACCCACCGAAGTGTTGCCTATGGCGCAGAGGTATTTCCTGTTTTGAGCAAACAGCCAGTCGCCATACAAGTCGTGACGGCATCTGATTTTCGCGGAGATGCCGATGACACCATTACGTTGGATGAAACCGAGCGCCACCGGCGGCGAATTTTGATGACGACAGATGGCGGCAAGACGTTTCTGCTGGACCTGCCAAAAGCGCAACTGCTGGCCGATGGCGACGTGCTGCCTCTCAGCGATGGTTCCCATGTTGAAGTAAAGGCCAAAGCCGAGCGATTGTTAAAGGTAACAGCCGACAGTTCTGAGCATCTGTTGAAACTTGCCTGGCAAATTGGCAACCGGCATCTGGCAGCGCAAATAAACTCAGATCATATCCTGATCCGCAGCGACCATGTAATCAGCAAAATGCTGATTGGCCTGGGGGGGCGGGTTGAAGAGGTGGAAGCACCGTTCAATCCTGAGGGGGGCGCGTATCACGCCCATAGCCATCACCATGACTGAGCAAACCGCCCTGCTGCGCCTGATGGCCTGGTTGTCGCCCGTTTTTCCAACCGGCGGTTTTGCTTATTCTTCGGGCCTGGAAACTGCGGTGCAGGCTGGAATGATCGGTGATCAACAACAGATGCGGCAATGGCTCGAAAGCAACCTCAGCGACGGCTCGCTGCGCAATGATGCGATATTGCTGGCCGATTCCTGGCGCAATCATTCATCGGAGCCGGCCCTCGCGGCGACCGCCGAACTGGCACTGGGGCTTGCCGGCAGCAAGGAAAGATACCTGGAAATCACCGCCCAGGGTCAGGCATTTGCGTCGACAATCACCAATTGGCCGGAACTGGCCACACTCGACCTGCCTGCCCCCTGCCCGCTTTGCGTGTCAGTGGGGGCCGCTGCCGGTTTTTGCGGACTGAACCTGTCCCAAACCCTTGTCGCCTATCTGCACAGCGTTGTGACGTCGCAGGTTCAGGCGGCAATCCGCCTGTCGGTTCTGGGGCAATCCGGCGCTGCGCAGATATTGGCGCAACTGGAGCCGGTGATCACGACGCTGGCCGTTGAAGCCGAAACCAGCACTTTGGATGATCTAGGCAGCACAGCAATTGCGATGGAAGTGATGGCGATGGATCACCAATATCTGGAAGGAAGGATGTTTCGATCGTGACCACTGCAAACAATGGCCCGCTGCGGGTCGGCATCGGCGGCCCGGTCGGGTCCGGCAAAACCACGTTGACAGAAAAACTCTGCAGGGCGATGGCCGATGACTTTTCGGTCGCAGTGGTCACCAATGATATTTACACACGCGAAGATGCCGACGCCCTGGCGCGCATGCAGGCACTGTCTTCAGACCGGATCATCGGCGTTGAAACCGGCGGATGCCCACACACCGCAATTCGTGAGGACGCCTCAATCAATCTGCAGGCGATTGCTGAGCTGGAAACCCGCCATGATGATCTGGACGTGGTTTTTATCGAATCTGGTGGCGACAATCTTGCTGCTACTTTCTCGCCTGATCTGGCCGATCTGACCCTCTACGTGATTTCCGTATGTCAGGGCGGCGACATCCCGCGCAAGGGCGGTGCGGCGATTGCCAGATCGGATCTGCTGATCATCAACAAGAAGGATCTGGCCCCCTATGTCGGGGTCGATCTTGACACGATGAGCAGCGATGCAGACAAGGCCCGCAATAGCCAACCCGTGGTTTTCACCGATCTGCCTAACAGGGACGGTGTTGCCGAAATCGTCCAGTTCCTGAAGACAAATGGCGGTCTTTAGGCCATTGCAGATGGCTCGCAAGCGGCCGATTTTGCCGCCAATGCATCAAAATCGTGCCACTTTCGTATTAATCTAACCTTCAAGCAGGGTCTTTACACGGCCAGTTCCTAAGTGTTTTCTTTGACTCGCCGCCGCACATTCATTTGTGCGCAAGGGAGGACGCAGACTTGGAACCGACCAATACCGCCGACCCGGAGTATTTTCACAAGGTCGTCGATTGCCAATTCGCTTGCCCGGCACACACGCCGGTGCCCCATTATATCCGGCTGATAGCCCAGCAAAGATACACCGATGCCTATCTGGTAAATTGGGAAAGCAACGTCTTTCCCGGCGTACTTGGCCGAACCTGTGACCGCCCCTGCGAGCCTGCCTGTCGGCGCGGCCGTGTCGAGGAAGAACCGGTGGCCATCTGCCGGCTGAAGCGCGTCGCCGCCGATTTCAAGGATGATGTCGCTGAACAATTGCCGAAAGCCGGCAAATCCAATGGTAAAAAAATCGCCCTGATCGGCGGTGGCCCTGCCTCTCTGACCGTCGCCCGCGATCTCGCCCCGTTGGGCTATGAAATTCATCTCTATGACGCCGAGTCAAAGGCCGGGGGCTTCATGCGGTCCCAGATTCCTTCCTTCCGCCTGCCCGAAAGCGTGCTGGATGAAGAGGTCGGTTACGTCATTGATATGGGCATCAAGGAGCATTTCAGCACATATGTCGACTCCATGGCAGACATGCTGACCAAGGGCTATGACGCCCTATTCGTTGGCAGCGGCGCGCCACGTGGCCGCGACCTGCCCAACCTGCCCGGACGCAAGGAAGCCGACGCCAACATCCATATTGGCATCGACTGGCTGGCCAGTGTTGCCTTCGACCATATCGACAAGATCGGCAAGAAGGTCATCGTCCTGGGCGGCGGCAACACCGCCATGGATTGCTGCCGCACGTCCCGCCGCCTGGGTGGCAAAGAAGTCAACGTCATCGTCCGCAGCCCCTATACCGACATGAAGGCCTCGCCCTGGGAAAAGGAAGACGCCATCCACGAGGGCATTCCGATCATCGACAACCACGTGCCGAAAGAGTTTGTCGTCGAAAAAGGCAAGCTGATTGGCATGACGTTCGATAAGGTCGAAGCTGTCTATCACGATGATGGGCGCCGCGAATTGGTGTCCACGGGAGAAGAGCCCGAATTTGTCGCCTGTGACGATGTGCTGGTCGCCATCGGTCAGGAAAACTCATTTCCATGGATTGAGTCCGGCACCGGCATCAATTTCGACAGGTGGGGCTTGCCGATACTCGATCCGGAATCGCTGCAATCCACCCTGCCCCACGTCTTCTTTGGTGGCGATGCTGCTTTTGGTCCTGAAAACATTATCACCGCCGTGGCACATGGCCACCGGGCAGCGGTCTCTATCGACCTGTTCTGCCAGAAAAAGGATCTCGGCCAGCGCCCTGCCCCCTTCGTCAATCTGGTCAGCCAGAAAATGGGCATTCATGAATGGAGCTATGACAGCGCCCCGATCGAGGACAAGCGCAAGGTCGTGCCATTGGTTGACCTGAAAGCCGCGCTCAGCGATCGGGCGTTGGAAGTGGAACTCGGATTTGATCCGGAAACTGCTTTCATCGAGGCCGAACGCTGTCTCAATTGCGATGCGCAGACCGTCTTCAGCGCCGGCAATTGCATCGAATGCGATGCCTGCGCCGACATCTGCCCGACAACTTGCATCAATTTCATCGAAAATGGCCCCGAAGACGATCTGCGCAGCCGCCTGGCTGTTCCCGCCACCAATGACGAGCAGGATATTTACGTCTCCGACAAGCTCGAAACCGGTCGCGTGCTGGTCAAGGACGAGGACATGTGCCTCCACTGCGGTCTGTGTGCCGAGCGCTGTCCCACCGCCGCCTGGGATATGCAGATGTTCTTCTACAACGTGACCAAGGCAAGTCCTGACCTGGTGAATGTCAAATGAAGCAGATCAAAGGTATCAACGATTTCGTCGTTAAATTCGCCAATGTGAACGGCACCGGGTCGGCCAGTGCCAACCATCTGTTCGCCAAGGCGATTTTCCGCATGGGCATTCCGGTCAGCCCGCGCAATATCTTCCCGTCCAATATTCAGGGCCTGCCAACATGGTACGAGGTCAGGGTAAGCTCAAAAGGCTATCTGGGACGGCGCGGTGGCGTCGATCTGATGGTTTGCGTCAATCCGCAAAGCATGGAAAAGGATGTCGCCAGCGTCGCACCGGGTGGCTATTTCCTCTACGATTCCACCAAACCCCTGGCACAGAATCTGAAGCGCGACGACATCACCTATTTCGGCGTCCCGCTGACCGAAATGTGCATGCGTGAATACGATAATCCGCGGCTCCAGCAATTGCTCAAGAATGTCGTCTATGTCGGTGCCATGGCGGCGCTATTGGACATCAAGTTCTCCATTCTCAAAGACCTGCTGAGCGACCAGTTCAAGGGCAAGGAAAAGCTGATTTCCTCCAACGTACATGCGCTGGAGATGGGCTATCAATATGCGGTTGAAACCTTCAAATGCCCACTGCCGATCCGGTTGCAGAGTGGCGGCAATGTTGCGCCGCACATTCTGGAAAGCGAACACATCCTGATGAACGGCAACACGGCTGCCGCTCTTGGGGCGATTTATGGCGGCGCCACGGTGGCCGCATGGTATCCGATCACCCCGTCAACATCGGTGGTTGATGCCTTTGCCAAATATGCCGAGCGCATGCGCATTGACCCCGGCAGCGGCAAGAAGAACTTTGCCATCGTCCAGGCCGAAGATGAATTGGCGGCCATGGGCATGGTGGTTGGTGCCAGTTGGAACGGTGCGCGGGCCTTTACCGCGACATCAGGACCGGGCCTTTCGCTGATGAGTGAATTTCTCGGCCTTGCCTATTTCGCCGAAGTGCCGGTGGTGCTGATCGATGTACAGCGTTCCGGTCCATCCACGGGCATGCCAACCCGCTCCCAGCAATCGGATGTTCTCGCCGCCGCCTATGCCAGCCATGGCGACACAAAACAGGTATTGCTGTTTCCGGCAACACCCAGAGAGTGCTTTGACATGACCGTGCAGGCCTTTGATCTTGCAGAACAATTGCAGACGCCGGTCATCATGATGTCGGACCTTGATCTGGGCATGAATGACTGGATGTCGCCGCCGCTTGAATGGGATGATGATTACCAGATGGAGCGCGGCAAGGTGCTCGACGCCAAAGGACTGGACGACGCCAAACAATGGGGCCGCTATCTGGATGTCGATGGCGATGGCATCTGCTACCGCACCCTGCCCGGGGCCCATCCCGACAAGGGTGCCTATTTCACCCGCGGCTCATCGAAGAACGAAATGGCGGTCTATTCTGAATCGGGCGATGACTATGTGCAGAATGTCGACCGGTTGTTGCGCAAGTTTGAAACCGCAAAAGATTATGTGCCAACACCCAAGACCCATCCACCGATTGAGGTGAAGAAGCCAAAGACCAGGCTGAAACTGGCCGCAGTGTTTTTTGGCACATCTGCCTCACCGGCCTATGAAGCTGTCGAAATCCTCGCCGATCGGGGCTATCCCATTGACACAATGCGGATACGCGCCTTCCCATTCCATCAAAGTCTGGACCAGTTTATCGACGACCACGACATGGTTTTTGTCATTGAGCAGAATCGTGATGGGCAGATGCGCCAGTTGATTATGAATGAATGCCAGATCGCCCCGAGCAAGCTGACATCGGTGCTGAATTATTCAGGTACACCGATCACCGCACGGGCAATTGTCCGACAGATCCTGCAGGCGCTCGACACCAAGAGCGCCGACATTGTTTCGCTGCATCCGGAGACTGCCTGATGTCCTATATCAAGCCTAAATTCCGCCATCCCAACCTGCCCACCAATGCTCTTGGCTTCACGGTGGCCGATTATGACGGATCGATTTCCACCCTGTGCGCCGGTTGCGGTCATGACAGCATCTCTGCAGCCATCATCAATGCCTGCTTCCTGTCCTCCATTCCGCCGCATCGCATCGCCAAACTGTCAGGCATTGGCTGCTCGTCGAAAATGCCGACTTATTTTCTTGGCAAAAGCCACGGTTTCAATTCGGTGCATGGTCGCATGCCCTCAGTGGCAACCGGCGCCAGTCTGGCCAATCGGGATCTCACCTATATTGGCATTTCCGGCGATGGCGACACCGCTTCCATCGGCATGGGTCAGTTCATCCACCTGATCCGGCGCAACGTCAATATGACCTATATCGTTGCCAATAACGGCTGTTATGGACTGACCAAAGGCCAGGACAGCGCCACTGCTGATCTGGGATCGGTCAGTAAATACGGCGCGATCAATCCGTTTGATGGTATCGACCTCGCCAGCCTCGCCCTGTTGCAGGGCGCCAGTTTTGTCGGCCGCAGTTTTTCCGGCGACAAGGAGCAGTTGGAGCCGCTGATCCGTGCTGCCATGGCCCATAAGGGCTTTGCCTTTATCGATGTTGTGTCGCCCTGTGTGACTTTCAACAATCATGCAGGCTCCACAAAGAGCTATTCCGAAACTCGCGAACATCTTGAATCGATGCCGCTTGACTTCGTGCCAATGCGCGAGGAAATCACCACCCACTACGATGCCGGCACCACCCAGGGGGTGACGCTGCATGACGGTTCAGTCATTCACCTGCACAAGGCTGCCCGCGACTACCAGACCGATGATCGAAACGCCGCATTGCTGTCGCTGCAAGTAGCCAAAGACGAGGGCAATATCCTCACCGGCCTGTTGTTTCTCGACCCCAATTCGCAGAATTTGAACCAGAACTTGAAACTGGCAACGAGGCCGCTCAACGAATTGGGCAAAGACGAATTGTGCCCCGGAAGTCGCGTTCTCGACAGTATCAATCAGGGCCTGCGATAGGACCGCAATATCTCGCGACATTTTCCGGTCGCTGAGAAGAACTTCTAACTGGCAAGAACCGCGGTCGCCTCGATTTCCACCAACGCGCGATCTTCAATCAGACCCGCCACGACCACCATCGCCATGGCCGGAAAGTGACGGCCCAGCACCCGCCGATACGCCGCACCGACTTCCTGCTGCCGGGCCAGATATTCCTCCTTATCAACCACATACCAGGTCAGTCGCACCAGATCCTTAGCGCGACCACCTGCGGTTTCCACGACCGCAAGAATATTGCGCAGGGCCTGCTCCATCTGGTCGATAAAATCATCACTTTCAAACTGCTGCTGAGCGTTCCAGCCTATTTGCCCGCCGACATAAAGCGTGCGGCCATCAGCGCAAATTCCGTTGGCATAACCCTTGGCGCTGGCCCATCCCTCGGGCTGAATAATTTGATGGGTCAAGGATATTTCTCCTGAATGATAACGTGGTCGCTCTGGCACTTTTGTCAGTGCACAGAGTCTTCTCGTAGTTGAAAGCGTTGAATTTTTCCGGTCTGGGTCTTCGGCAACCCGTCACGAAACACCACCGACCGGGGGTATTTGTAGGGCGCAATGGTTGCTTTCACATGGTCCTGCAACTGCTTGATCAGCGCCTCATCGGTAGCGAAACCTTCATTTACGACCACATGGGCCTGGACAATGGCGCCGCGTTCTTCGTCGGCAATGCCAATCACCCCGCATTCGGCCACCGCCGCGTGGGACAACAGAGCTGCCTCCACCTCCGGCCCGGCAATATTGTAGCCGCTGGAAATGATCATATCATCGCTGCGGGCGGCGAAATGCAGATAGCCTTCATCGTCCATGGAAAAACTGTCGCCGGTGACATTCCAGCCGTCGATGACATAATCTCTCTGCCGCTCATCGGCCAGATAGCGACAGCCTGTTGGCCCCTTCACCGCCAATCGTCCCACGGAATTGCGCGGTGCCTCTTTGCCGTCCTGATCAAGAATTTTGACCTCATAGCCTTTGACAGGTTTGCCCGTGCAGGCAGGCCTGTGATCATCAAATCGGTTGGAGATGAAAATGTGCAGCAGTTCCGTTGCGCCAATGCCGTCCAGCATCGGTTTTCCGGTTTTTTCCATCCAGTCATCATAGACCGGGGCTGGCAGGGTTTCGCCAGCCGACACCGCGGCGCGCAGGCTCGACAGGTCTGCTCCTTCTTCCATCGCCGCCAACATTGCCCGATAGGCGGTCGGCGCCGTAAAGCAGACCGTTGCCTGGTATTTTTGAATGATATCAACCATGTTCGGCGGGCTTGCATCTTCCAGCAACGTCGCAGTCGCACCGAACCGTAACGGAAAGACCGCCAGTCCGCCGAGACCAAAGGTAAAGGCCAGCGGCGGCGAACCGACAAATACGTCGTCTGGCGTGACGTTGAGAACTTCTGCTGCATAGCCATCGGCGATGATCATCAGGTCACGATGAAAATGCATCGTCGCCTTGGGTTTACCGGTTGTGCCCGAGGTGAATCCCAGCAGGGCGACATCATCGCGCCCGGTTTGCACAGCATCGAACAGAACCGGTTTCTCCAGCGCCAGCCGGTCCAGTTCAGCGTCATGATTTGACGTGCCATCAAAGGCAATCACCGACTTCAGATGGGCATTTTGAGGCGCAAATGCCTCAACCTCTTCCATCAGGCGGCTGTCGACCAGAGTGTGGCTGATCTGCGCCAGATCGACAATCTGTTCCAGTTCCTGCGCCCGCAACATGGGCATCGTGTTGACGACCACCGCCCCCACCTTTGTCGCCGCCAGCCAGCTGGCCACCATGGCCGGATTATTGGCCGACCGCACCATGACCCGATTGCCCGGCTTGACGCCGAGGTCCTCCACCAGCACATGGGCCAGACGGTTGGTCCAGTCTGATAATTCCTTATAGGTACGGCGCCTACCATTGCCGATCAGCGCCGTGTGATCACCAAGTCCTTTGGCGACCATGGCATCAGTCAGTTCAGCGCCGATATTCAGATAGTCTGGATAGGAAAAACCATCGAGGCGGAATTCCGGCCACAATTCGGATGGGGGCAAGTTGTCGCGGGAAAAAGTATCAATGTGAGCGCTGGGTCCAAGCATGTCATTCTCCTGCTTTAGCCGCCTCAAACGCTGCAAGCGTTTGTCGGGCAATGATAATTTTCTGAACGTCCGTTGCCCCCTCATAGATCCGCAAGGCCCGGATTTCGCGATACAGCCTTTCCACCATCACGCCAGAACGCACCCCCTCGCCGCCATGGATCTGCACCGCCTGATCGATGACCTTCTGGGCCTGTTCAGTGGAGAACATTTTGGCCATTGCCGATTCACGGGAAATCCGCGGTGCACCTGAATCCTTGGTCCAGGCGGCGCGATAGGTCAGCAATGCACTGGCGTCCACATCCACTGCCATTTCAGCAATGTGCCCCTGCACCATCTGCAGTTCAGACAGGGGCTGACCCTGGATTTCGCGGCTATTGGCGTGGCCTAGGGCCTCATCCAGTGCCCGGCGCGCAAAGCCCAAGGCAGCCGCGGCAACAGTGGACCGAAACACGTCCAACACCGACATCGCAATCTTGAATCCCTCACCAGACTTGCCCAACAGAGCCGATTTCGGAACCCGGCAATTATCGAAGCGCAACCGTGCAAGCGGATGGGGCGCGATGGTATCCAGCCGCTCAACGACATTCAGTCCATCCACATCACCGGGCACGATAAAGGCCGACAGCCCCCTGGCCCCGGGGGCATCACCGGTGCGGGCAAACACCGTATAGACATCGGCAATGCCACCGTTGGAAATCCATGTCTTTTCACCATCCAGCACATAGTGATCTCCGTCTTCCTGTGCCGTCATGGTGGAGTTGGCGACGTCCGACCCGCTGCCGGGCTCCGTCAGCGCGAAGGCGGGTATCGCCTCTCCGCTACGGGTCTTTGGCAGCCATTGAAGCTTCTGCTCCGCATTGCCAAACAGCGATATGGCCCCGGTGCCCAACCCCTGCATGGCGAAAGCAAAGTCAACCAGCCCGTCATGGCGGGCGAGTGTCTCGCGGATCAGGCAAAGACTGCGCACATCGATGGTCGATTGCGGGTCATTGGGATCAACTCCCGAATGCTGCAAAATACCCGCCTTGCCCATTTTTGCGACGAGATCGCGGCAGGCCGCATCGGTATCGCTGTGGTCAATGGCGTCCGCATATTGTTGCGCCCAGGCTTCCACCTGCTGATGCAGAGTCCGGTGTCGGTCTTCGAAGAACGGCCAGTGGAGAAATGATTGGTCAGCCATTTAATCACCTAAAAACACGGGTTTTTCCTTGCCCACAAAGGCATTAAATGCGCGGCGGAAATCTTCGGTTTGCATGCAGATGGCCTGGGTTTGCGCCTCCGCTTCGATGGCCTGTTCAATCGACATAGACCATTCCTGGGCCAACATGGTCTTGGTCATCATATGGGCAAAATTCGGTCCGGCGGCGATGGAAGTCGCCAGCCCCAACACTTCCTCATCCAGTTTGTCGGCCTCAACAATACGATTGTAGAAGCCCCATTTCTCACCCTCTTCGGCGGTCATCGAGCGGCCGGTATAAAACAGCTCGGCCGCCCGTCCCTGGCCAATGATCCTCGGCAATATGGCACATGCCCCCATGTCACAGCCGGCAAGACCAACGCGGGCAAACAGGAAGGCCGTTTTGGCCTGCGGCGTGGCAATTCGAAGATCGGAAACCATCGCGATAATCGCCCCTGCCCCAACACAAATGCCGTCAATCGCCGCTATCACCGGCTTGCCGCAATTGACGATTGCCTTGACCAGATCACCAGTCATACGGGTGAAACGCAGCAATTCCTTCATCGACATCTTGGTCAGCGGTCCGATGATCTCATGCACATCACCACCAGAGGAAAAATTGCCGCCATTGGAGGCGAAGATCACTGCGTCAACATCGTCACAATAATGCAGATCGCGGAACCAGTCGCGCAGCTCGGCATAGCTTTCAAAGGTCAGAGGATTCTTACGTTCCGGTCGGCTCAACGACACGGTGGCAATCCGGTTTTCCACTTTGCATTCAAAATGCTCAACATCCGTCCGGCAATTGGTCATGTCGCTTCCTTCTCCAAACCCAGTTCATGTGCATCATCGCCCGACGGACCAGTCACAGACGTCAGGTCAGCGATGATCATTTCTGCTTCCCGTGGCGAAATACCTGCCAGCAGATCGTCAACCCAACGGGCATGCGCCGATGCCTGACGATCAAATTCCTGCCGGCCGTCCGAGGTCAGATGCACCCGCCAGGCGCGGCGGTCGCCGGGGACGGGGCTGCGGGTGACAAATCCATCAACCACCAGACGATCGATGATGCCGGTAACATTGCCGTTTGAAACTTTCAGCACCCCCGACAGCTGGCTCATTTTCAGACCGTTCGGGAACCGGCTGAGCGCCGCCATCACGTCAAAGCGCGGCAGCGTCGTGTCAAACTCGGAACGCAGCTTTTCGCGCAAGCGGGCTTCAATATGATTGGTTGTCTTCAGCAATTTCAGCCACAGGCGCAGACGGGTCTTCGCCAGGCTGTCAGAATCGACAATGCCGGTCATACTTCGCCTCCATTGACTGATATTGCCTGTCCGTTGACCGATCGCGCGCCATCACCCGCCAGCCAAAGGGCGGTGTCGGCGACTTCATCCACTTCAATAAAACGGCCCTGGGGATTGTTCTGAACCAGACTTTGCCGGGCTTCTGCATCAGACAGGCCGGTCTTGGAGACAATGTTTTCAACCGAACGGTTGAGCAATGGCGTGTCGACAAATCCGGGACAGATTGCATTGGCAGTGATGCCGGAATCCGCCAGTTCAAGGGCGACCGCCCGGGTCAGACCGATGACACCATGTTTGGCGGCGCAATAACCGCTGACATAGGCATAGCCTTTCAAACCAGCCGTGGAAGCTATCGCGATCAGGCGCCCGCTGGCCCGGGACTTGAGATCCGGCAGGCAGGCCTGCCACAGGTTGAACACGCCGTTCAGGTTGACGTCGAGCATGGCGTTCAGATCCGAAGGCTTCATTTTCGCAAACGGAGCGCTGGAGGCGGCCCCGGCATTGGCAATTGCGATGCTGGTGGCACCGTTTACTGCCCGTGCTTTGTCCAGTGCCCTGTCGACGGTTTCGCGGTTGGTGACATCACAGGCCAGGGCGAGCGCACCGCTGGTTTTGGCGACTGCATCAAGACTGGATTGCCTGCGGCCCAGGATTGTCACCCGGGCTCCTGCCTTGGCGAAGGCTGAAGCTATTGCCGCGCCCACACCGGTACCACCACCACTTACAACTACATGATGATCGGCGAAGGTGCTCATGCTGTCTCCGCCGCCGTTGTCGCCGTCGCCGCCGCCGTCGCCGTCGCCGCAATTTCGGCTTCCCGGTCGGCCAGCCGCCAGGCCTGATCACGGCCTGCTTCATAGGGCAAAGGCCAGTCCTCATGGCGGTCACCCAGCTCTGTCCCCGCATGCAAGGTCCAATAGGGATCGGCCAAATGCGGTCGTGCCAGACAGACCAGGTCGGCCCGACCGGCCATGAGGATCGAATTGACATGGTCCGGTTCGTAGATATTGCCCACCGCCATGGTGGCAATGCCCGCCTCATTGCGGATGCGGTCAGAAAAAGGTGTCTGAAACATGCGGCCATAGACCGGCTGGGCCTCAACCGACGTCTGACCGGCGGACACATCAATGATATCAGCACCGGCAGCGTGGAATTGCCGGGCAATTTCCACCGCCTCCTGAGGTGTGACCCCATCCTCATTGACCCAGTCATGGGCAGAGATTCTCACCGACATCGGCTTGTCCTGCGGCCATGCGGCGCGCATGGCGGCAAATACTTCCAGCGGATAGCGCAGGCGGTTTTCAAGCGAACCGCCATAGTCATCCTGCCGCCGATTGGAGAGTGGAGAGATGAAGGAAGAAATCAGATAGCCATGGGCGGCATGCAATTCGATCATGTCAAAACCGGCCCGGTCGGCCATTTTGGCAGCATCGACGAACTGGTCCCGCACCTGATCCATATCATCGCGATCCATCGCCCTGGGGCGGGCGTTGTTTTCTGACCATGCAATTGGCGAGGCCGAGATGAGGTCCCAATTATCCCTTGTCAGCGGCTCATCCATGCCCTCCCAGCCAATATTGGTAGAGCCCTTGCGGCCCGAATGACCAATCTGGCAACAGATTTTGGCGGCCGTTTCCCGATGGACGAATTCAACCAGCCGTTGCCATGCGGCCTCGTGTTCGGGCGCATAGAGGCCCGGGCAGCCGGGTGTAATGCGTCCCGTTTGGGAAACGCATGTCATTTCCGTATAGACCAGTCCGGCGCCGCCCTTGGCCCGTTCGCCATAATGCACCAGGTGCCAGTCGGTCGGACAGCCGTCCACCGCCTTGTATTGGGCCATTGGCGAGACAACCACACGGTTCTTCAATTCCATCTTGCGCAAATGATAGGGTGCAAACATCGGGGCTCTGACGGGGGTGTCAGGCGAAGT
Source organism: Rhizobiaceae bacterium (assembly GCA_039977975.1). GTDB lineage: Bacteria > Pseudomonadota > Alphaproteobacteria > Rhizobiales > Rhizobiaceae > Pseudahrensia. Next base: position 240,499 of record JBDWCD010000015.1, on the reverse strand, counting down.
GCCTGCTTGCTGCTGAAACCAGCTCTCTGCCGACTGCAACCATTGGGGATCGCGCATGCGCAGGTTTTCATGGCTGATGCGCTGGGAACGGGTCAGCAGGGAATAATTCAACTGAACCGGATCGAGATGCAGATAACGTTCAACATCTTCGAACCATTCCACCGAATTGCGCGCCGCCGACTGCAGGCGCAAAACTTCGATCTTGCGCAGCTCTTCATAACGCGCAAATGCCCGATCCAGATCCTGCTGCTCCGACAGGCAATCTGCCAGGGCGGCAGCGCTTTCCATCGCCAGTTTCGAGCCAGAGCCGATGGAAAAATGCGCCGTTGCCGATGCATCTCCCAGCAGAACGATGTTCTGATGGCTCCAATTTTCGCAAAGCACTCGCGGAAAACGAATCCAGGCGGAACCACGAATATGATTGGCATTTGTCATCAATGCATGACCGCCGAGATGGCCTTTGAAAATCTCCTCGCAAAGCGCGATGCCCTGTTGCTGGTCCAGTTCGCCAAACCCGAAAGCATCGAATGTCTGTTGTGAGCACTCGACGATGAAAGTCGCCGTGTCTTCGTCGAACTGATAGGCATGGGCCCACACCCAGCCTTTTTCGGTTTCTTCAAAAATGAAGGTGAAGGCGTCGTCAAACTTCTGATGGGTTCCCAGCCAGACAAACTGACACAGCCGCTGATCAATATCCGGGTTGAAAACCTCAGCAAACTCCGCCCGGGTTTTGGAATTCAACCCGTCTGCAGCAACAACCACATCATAGTCCGCTGCATAGTCAGACGCCTTGCCGACTTCGGTTTCAAATCTCAGGTCCACACCAAGTTCCTGCGCCCGTTGCTGCAAAATGACCAACAGCCGGTGGCGGCCAATGCCGCAAAACCCGTGGCCGGTTGAGAGCATCTTCTCGCCACGATGATGCACCGCGATGTCGTCCCAATAGGCAAAATGCTGCTTGATCGTCTCAGCACTGACCGGATCGTTGGCCTGCAGATTGTCGAGGGTTTCGTCCGACAATACGACGCCCCAGCCGAACGTGTCGTCGGCCTTGTTGCGCTCCAGAACCACAATTTCCCATCGCGGCTGGCGCAGCTTCATCGAGATCGCAAAGTAGAGACCTGCAGGTCCACCACCCAATATAGCTATCCGCACGAGCTTCCTCCTTTTGGCAGAGCGGCGACGGCGGCGACGGCGCCACCGCCGCAGACTCCGAGGCTGCATCAAGGCTAAGGGGGCTGTAAATTTAATTCAAGTACAAAAATTTTAAGCTTGAAATACCTGTTGATGAGACGTAGCCTGAAACAAAGGAGATTGCCGTGAAAAAACACCTGTTCAACATCCCGGTTGGCATGATCTATCTCGACGGAAATTCGCTTGGCCCCCTGCCCGTCACTGCGGCCGACCGTGTCACCCAGATGATCAACGACGAATGGGGAAAACTGCTGATCAAGGGGTGGAATCAGGCCGGATGGATGCAGCAGCCAATCAGCGTTGGCGACCGCATCGGCAAACTCATTGGTGCACCTGTTGGTACCACCGTGACCGGCGACACGCTGAGCATCAAGGTCTATCAGGCCCTCGCTTCGGCGTTGAACCTGCGCCCCGAACGCAAGGTCGTGCTGTCTGATTCCGGCAACTTCCCAACTGACCTGTATATGGCCCAGGGCCTGCTGAAAACGATGGACCGGGGACACGAATTGCGCATCGTGGAACCGGAAGCCGTCAGCGGTGCCATAACCGAGGACATCGCTGTATTGATGCTGACCCATGTGGACTACCGCAGCGGACGGATGCACGACATGGCAGCGCTGACCAAAAAGGCCCAGGATGCCGGTGCTGTGGTGATTTGGGATCTCGCCCATTCGGCCGGTGCGGTGCCTGTCGACATCACAGCCTCACATGCAGAATTTGCCGTTGGCTGCACCTATAAATATCTCAACAGTGGCCCCGGCGGCCCGGCCTTCATCTATGTGCGGTCGGATATCGCCGATGAAGTCGAACCGGCCCTGGCCGGCTGGCAGGGGCACGACAGGCCTTTCGATTTCGATCTCGACTACCGCCCGGCGGTTGGCAGCGAGCGAATGCGCGTGGGCACGCCGCCGATTATTCAGCTGGCCGCCCTGGAAGCCTCTCTCGACATCTGGGACCAGGTAGAAATGACAGACGTGCGCGCCCGATCGATCGCCCTGTCAGAACTATTCATCAGGGAAGTTGAGGCCCGCTGCCCACAACTGACCCTGGCCAGCCCACGCGATCCAGATCAGCGCGGTTCTCAGGTTTCGTTTCGCTTCCATGAAGGCTATGCCGCCATGCAGGCGTTGATTGCGCGGGATGTTGTCGGAGATTTTCGCGCCCCGGACATCATGCGTTTTGGCTTCACACCGCTCTATCTCGACGAGCAGGATATCCTGGGTGCGGTCGAAATCCTTGAACACATCATGACAAAAGATGCCTGGGACACGCCGCACTTTAAAAAACGGGCGGCGGTGACATGACCCCCAAACAGCCCAACCCGCCCAACACGCCCAACCCGCCCTATGATCCGGCAAAGGAGGGCGCTCAGATGGATTTTGATGGCGCCATGTCCTACGGCGACTATCTGCAGCTGGACAAGGTTCTGGGAGCCCAGAAGCTGCTTACCAGCACCCATGATGAAATGCTGTTCATCATCCAGCACCAGACCAGCGAATTATGGATGCGCCTTGCACTGCATGAACTGGCGGCTGCGCGAACCGCCATCCATCGCGACAATCTGCAGCCAGCCTTCAAAATGCTCAGCCGCGTATCGAAAATCTTTGAGCAACTCAACAACGCCTGGGACGTGCTCCGCACCATGACCCCCAGCGACTACACCGCATTTCGCGACGATCTGGGCCAGTCTTCGGGCTTTCAATCGTGGCAATACCGGTTGATTGAATTCACCGTGGGCAACCGCAACCCTGCCATGCTGCGCCCCCACGCCCATCGCGACGACATCAAGAAATTGCTTGAGGACGAATTGCAGCGCCCCAGCCTTTATGACGAGGCGCTGCAGGCGCTTTCCCGCAATGGGTTTGCAATTGATCAGTCCGTTTTGACACGTGATCTGACCCAACCTCACCTGCTCAATGACAGCGTCATGGATGCCTGGCAGAAGATCTATCAACAGCCGGACAAATATTGGTCCTATTACGAACTGGCAGAAAAGCTGGTCGACTTTGAAGACTATTTTCGCCGCTGGCGGTTCAACCATGTGACCACGGTAGAGAGGGTCATCGGCTTCAAGCGAGGCACCGGCGGCACCGGGGGCGTCAGCTATCTCAAGCGCATGCTTGCGGTGGAGCTGTTCCCTGAACTATGGCGGGTACGCACCAGCCTGTAAGCTGCATGCATACTACATCATGGATCGTTTCGGGTTTAGTTATCGCTTATCAACATCTCAACAACCTGTTGCGCGGCCCCATCCTGCCCTATCGACATTGCTGAAAAAATCGTCAGCTCCATTGATTGTTCAAGTTTCAGGGCAAATGGTGCCACCAGACTGCCCTCCAGCAACGCATTTTGAACCAGCGCCTGATGGCCGATCATAACGCCTGCTCCGTTTTTGCATTCCTCCACCGCCAGCGAATACAGGGAAAACTGCGGCCCTGGAGTGCCAAAGTCGTAGCCCGCCGCCGCCGCCGCCGTTGCCGCCGCCAGCCAATTCCGCCAATCATGGCGCCAGGTAGTGTCATGCAGAAACGTCTCTCCGGCCAGGTCCTCAACAGATTTCAACCGCATTGCCACCGAGGGAGCGCAGACCGGAAATATTGCATCCTGTTCTACCGTCAGTCCACCGTTCCCTTCTTCCGACCGCTGATAGAAAATCGCCAGGTCAAACGGCTCGCGCGCCAGATTTGGTTTATCCTCAAGCGCACTCACCGAAATCGATATGTCAGGCAGGCTTTGTCTGATTTTCGGCAATCTCGGAGACAGAAAGAATTGTGCCACGGCCGGCAATGCTGCAATGCGCACTTCCTTTGGCGACGCACTCACTCGCAACTTCTGTACCGCGCCACCCAGCGCATCGAAAGCAGCGCTGAAATCCGATAATACGCCGGTTCCAAGCTGAGTCAGCTCGACGCCCCGGGCATGTCGTTCAAACAGCTTTTCTCCTGCCCACTGCTCCAGCGACTTGACCTGCTGAGCCACTGCTGCCGGCGTGACGCACAGTTCCGCGGCTGCGGCAGATATGTTGTTCAGCCGGGCGGCGGCCTCGAAGGCTCGAAGCGAGTTCAAAGGAGGCATGCGTGGACGAGGAGGAGATACCATCAATTGAGACCTATATTTTCTAGGCCTATCATTTAGCAAAATTCGTTTGCGCTGACCAGCGTCGAATGTTTCGCTGATGCCTAACTCACACACGGGCCAGGTTAGGCAGTTTGCCAGGCTCCAAACCTCCGGGATGTTTCACCATGGATCTGTCAGCCAACCAACTTCTTTCCGGCAGCGACCCGCTCATCGCCAAGGCACTGACGGGGGAAAAACAGCGCCAGCAGGATCAAATCGAACTGATTGCTTCTGAAAACATTGTCAGCCGCCGGGTCCTTGAGGCACTGGGACATGAGATCAACAACAAAACCCTTGAAGGTTATCCCGGCCATCGCTTTCATGGCGGTGGTCAGTATGTCGACATCATCGAACAGGCTGCTATCGACCGCGCCAAACAGTTGTTTGGGGCCAAATATGTCAATGTCCAACCTCATTCCGGAACCCAGGCCAACCAGGCCGTGTTCTTCGCCTTGCTGAAACCCGGCGACAGAATCCTCAGTCTTGACCTTGCCGCCGGCGGTCATCTCAGCCACGGCGCCGGGCCCAACCTGTCCGGTCGCTGGTTCGACAGCCATCACTACCTTGTTGACAGGGATACTGGACTGATGGACTACGACGCCATTGCCGAGCAGGCGCGGCGCATCAAGCCGCAATTGCTGATTGCCGGCGGTTCGGCCTATCCGAGAAAAATCGATTTCGCCCGCCTTTCGGCAATTGCCCGGTCAGTTGGAGCCTATTTTCTAGTCGACATGGCTCATGTCGCCGGTCTGGTGGCGGCGGGAGCCTATCCGTCTCCCCTGCCCCATGCAGATTTGGTCACTTGCACAACCACGAAAACCCTGCGAGGCCCGCGCGGCGGACTGATCCTTGCCAATTCAGATCGTTTCGCCAAAAAACTGCAATCGGCCATCTTCCCCGGTGTCCAGGGTAGCCTTCATTCCAACGTTCTCGCCGCCAAAGCCGTCTGTCTTGGCGAAGCCCTGCAACCGTCATTCAAGACCTATGGCCAACAGGTAGTTGCCAATGGCAAAACCCTGGCAGAAATTTTGATCAGCCACGATATCAAAGTCGTCAGCGGTGGCACTGACAGTCACATGGTGCTGCTCGACCTGTCGCCGCTTGAACTCAAGGGACGTGACGCGGAGGCGGTTCTCGCGGCCGCCAACATCACCTGCAACAAAAATCCAATACCTTTTGACTCACCGAACCCGGCGGATTGGGTCGGCCTGCGCCTCGGCGTCGCTGCAGCGACAACGCGTGGCTTCGACCAGGCATCAACGGCAAAGCTTGGCGACACAATTGCAGAATTGGTCATTTCCAGATCGCGGGGCAGCGAGCAGCAGAACCTGGCACACCACAGGCAGATTGTCGCCGACATCTGTGCGCGGCATCCTGTTTAGATCGGCTTGCCAGAAACAATCAAAGCCTTGAAGGTTGATCGCGACAGCGTTATCGCTGCGCCATGCGCATTATTGAAAATGTCCTGTCAGATCGCGGTTCCAAATACGCTGTCTCCGGCGCACCGTGCCGCTCTGCTACACAGGCTGATGCGCTGTTGAAGCAGCTCAAAAGCCGAAAGAAATTCGCCAAGGCCACCCATAACAGCTGGGGCCTGATCGGCGAAACTGGCCCGATCAAGAATGACGATGGCGAATCCGGGGCCGGGATGATCATTCTGCAGATGCTGGAGCGGGAGAACCTACAAAATCACCTTGTAGTGGTCACCCGCTGGTATGGCGGCAAACATCTGGGCGGTGACCGGTTCAAACACGTCAAAACCGCCATGCGCACCTATCTGGACGCCTTGAAGCGGTAATCCAGGCCCACGGCGCTTGCTCAAAGAAATTGGCAGAATATAAGCTCTTGCAGGGGCGTGCGGCCGCCCCCATCTGCAACATCTCGCCTTGCAATTTCCTTCACCTTTGGCATGTAGAGACAGACAAGCGATCAATATTAGGACTCACCTTGACCATCCGGCTGCACCAGGGCGATCTGCCCGACCTTTCAAATTACGGCGACAGCGTCGCCATCGACACTGAAACTCTGGGATTGAAACCGCACCGGGACCGTCTCTGCGTGGTACAACTCTCCCCCGGCAATGGTGATTGTGATGTCGTTCAGATCGCCAAGGGGCAGAGTTCCGCGCCCAATATCGAAAAGCTGATTTCTGATCGTTCCGTGCTGAAACTGTTTCACTTCGGCAGATTTGACATTGCAGTCCTCTATCACGCCTTCGGCACGCTGACCGAAAACGTCTACTGCACAAAGATCGCCTCGCGCCTGACCCGCACCTATACCGACAGACATGGTCTGAAAAACCTGACCCAGGAACTACTCGGCGTTGACCTTTCCAAGGTCCAGCAATCCTCCGACTGGGCCGCCGAAAAACTGTCCGACGCACAATTGTCCTATGCGGCATCTGACGTATTGCATCTGCACGAATTGAGGACGGCACTGGATGCCCGCCTGCAACGCGAAGAGCGTAGCGAGATCGCCCAGGCCTGCTTTGATTTCCTGCCACATCGGGCGCTGCTCGACCTGAAAGGCTGGGATGAAACCGATATATTTGCCCATTCTTAATTTCAGCGTGTTATTCAGGCGGAAGTCTCAAAATCACCGCAATGCTATGGGCTTTAGGGTAGGCTCAACGCAGATCTGCACAATGTTTGGAGGTTTCGGGGCGTAGAATGAAGGGCTGGAGCCAGTAATGGCATATGAATCGACAGTTTCGGTAGACTTTTCGTCGCCGCACGCAAATATGCGTGGTGCTGACGACTTCAACCGTGCCGCACAGCATTCTAAACTGGTCGCCGCCTTGCGCACGATATTGCCGTTGAGTGCCTTGGCAATTATCGTTCTGTTTTGCGGGCTGGCCATAACGACCCAACTTCCAGATGCCGATGTTACCGTTGACGCGATCGGACTCAAACAGGGTAAATTGGTGATGGAACGCCCGACAATGGCCGGCTTTGACAAAAACAGTCGCCCCTATGATGTGAAGGCATTGCAGGCGATACAGGACCTTGCCCAGCCGGGAAAGGTCATGCTCCGGGAAATTGTCGCCAAACTGCCGGTTGATAGCTCCTCCTTCGCCAATATTGAAGCCCGATCCGGCGTCTATGACACCAGCAACGAGAAGCTGTTTCTCGACAAGAGCGTCACGATAACCGGCGCCCGCGGCATGGATCTGACGCTTGAAGACGCCGATTTCGACATTAGATCAGGCACCATGGCCAGCGAAAATCCAGTCACCGCCAATTCCAGCAGCACAAAAATTTCAGCTGAATCGGTGCGGGTGGAAGAAAATGGCAACCGCATTTTGTTCAATAACCGCGTTAAAATGACGATTACCCGCCCCACTCAACGTGGTATTGATACGCCTGTTGACGAAGTTTCGAGGCAACCATGATCACTCACTTGCCCACCTGCCTGCACCGACTGGTGTTGGCCCTGATGATTGCCTTTATCGCAACAGCCGCTCAGGCCCAGGTATCCGGCCAGGCCTTTGAAGGGTTTCGCAGCAACAGCAAGGACCCGGTGCAGATCGAAGCCGACCGTTTGGTTGTGCTTGATGGCGAGGCGAAGGCGGTTTTTGAAGGCAATGTTAAAGTACGTCAGGGCAGCAGCCTGATCACCACCAGCCATCTGGAGGTGAAATATCTCAAGGGCAGCGGCGGCGGTCAGGAAGACATAGAAAGACTGACCATGACCGGCGGCCTGATCGCCACGTCTAAGAACAACACGGTGACCGCTGAAAAGGGAACCTATGAAGTGCAGACCGAAAACATAGTTCTGTCCGGCAAGGTGGTTGTCAGCCAGGGAACCAATGTGGCTACGGGATGCAAGCTGCTGGCCAATTTGAAGACCAACCAGGCCACACTGCAGGCTTGCGGGGGCGGACGTGTTAAGTCGATCTTCACCCCCGGCTCCAAGCCTTGAAACCGCCTAAGTACATGCAGAATTTGGATCGGTAGAACGGCTTGAAACTCACCCAATTGCTCTCAAAAACCTTCGGGCGGGAACCGCAAGATGATGCCCTGCTGTCGGAGCCACCTTTTGCTGCGCAGTTCGGCCACACGTCTCACCAGCCCCGGTCACGCGAGGGAGTTCTGCTGGCCCGCGGGCTGATGAAAACCTACAAACAACGCACCGTGGTTGATGGCGCCAGCCTCGGGGTCCGCCGCGGTGAGTCGGTCGGTCTTCTCGGCCCCAACGGGGCGGGCAAAACGACCTGTTTTTACATGATCACCGGGCTGGTACGTCCCGATGCCGGCAAGATTGAACTGGACGGCCATGACGTCACCCGCATGCCGATGTATCGCCGCGCCCGTCTCGGCATCGGCTACCTGCCACAGGAAGCATCGATTTTCCGCGGTCTGTCGGTGGAAAATAATATCAAAGCGGTTTTGGAAGTTGTCGAAAAGAATAAGGCGGAAAGAGAGCACCAGCTCGACGCCCTGCTCGATGAGTTCAAGATAGCTCATTTGCGCAAATCGCCGTCCATCGCCCTGTCCGGTGGTGAAAGGCGGCGATTGGAGATTGCCCGTGCCTTGGCGTCACGCCCCGCTTTTATGCTACTTGACGAACCCTTTGCCGGCGTCGACCCGATTGCCGTCGGTGATATTCAGGAACTGGTGCGTCACCTGACCCGCCGAGGCATTGGTGTTTTGATCACCGATCACAATGTGCGCGAAACGCTAGGGCTGATCGACCGGGCCTATATCATTGCCTCCGGCAAGGTGCTGACCCATGGCACACCGCAAGAAATTGTTAACAATCCTGACGTTCGGCGGCTCTATCTGGGCGAACAATTTACACTTTAGTTTTGCCGGCTTGCTAATAATCAAACCAATGATCTAAATTGGCATGAAAATTGCCCGTGAGCCTATCCGGCTTGAAAATAACGGTTTTCCGGGGACTTCCGGCCACAAACCGGGTTGGGGAAAGTAAAAGTATGGCATTTGCCCAGAAACTGACAATGCGTCAGGGCCAGAGCCTGGTGATGACGCCGCAATTGAGCCAGTCGATCAAGCTGCTGGCCTTGTCGAATATTGAATTGGCCGCTTTTGTTGAAAGCGAGATGGAACGCAATCCGTTTCTGGAAATCAAACCAAATGAACCAGCTGAGGAGCGCAATACCGCGCAGCAGGCGGTGGAATCTGATACCCCCAGCGATCTGACCGGCCAGACCGAGTTGGAAACCAGTGCCAAGTCGCTGAGCGAAAATCTCGGCACTTCAATTGAAAACGTCTATCCCGATGAGCAGGATTATCGCAACCGGTCAAAAGATAACGCCAAGTCCAAGGAAGAATATGACAGCCGTATTTCCAGCGGTGGCCTGCAGGTTTCAGGCAATGCGTCGGTTCACGATCAGTCTGTTGCTGACTATACCGCTGCCCACGAAACTCTGCGTGACAAGCTGGTCGGCCAGTTATCACTTTCCGGCGCTTCGGTCAGCCTGATCAAGATCGCCAACGATATCATCGACAATCTCGACGATGCCGGCTATCTGCGCAGCGATCTGGCGGCCATAGCCGAACGTCTTGGATGCACGGAAACTGACTGCGAAGAGGCCTTGCAACTGGTGCAGAGCCTGGAACCGGTGGGGGTTGGCGCCCGCAACCTGGTGGAATGTCTCAGCCTGCAGTTGAAAGACAAGGACCGGCTTGATCCCGCTATGGAAGTGGTGCTGAACAATCTGGAGCTTCTGGCAAAGCGCGATTTTGCCACACTGCAAAGCCTGAGTGATCTGGACATTGAAGACCTCGGCGATATTTTGCTTGAAATTCAATCTCTTGATCCAAAACCTGGAACTACTTTCGAAAGTGTGCCGGTTCAGCACATCGTGCCGGACGTTTTTGTGCGTGAAGGCAATGACGGGTCCTGGCAGATCGAGCTGAACAGCGAGACCCTGCCCCGGGTTCTGGTCAACAATTCCTACATGGCCGAAATCGGCGGCAAGGTCAGCAATCGCGACGAGAAGGAATTTCTCAGCGACTGTATGCAGACTGCCAACTGGCTGACCAAAAGCCTCGACCAAAGGGCCCAGACGATTCTCAAAGTGGCGCGTGAAATCGTCAAGCAGCAGGACGCATTTCTGGTGCACGGCGTGCGTCATCTGCGTCCACTGACATTGAAAATGGTCGCCGACGAAATCGACATGCACGAATCGTCGGTCAGCCGGGTGACATCCAACAAATATATGCTGACTCCGCGCGGCCTGTTTGAACTGAAATATTTTTTCACCACCAGTTTGAACAAGGTTGGAGATGATGGCGAGGGCGAAGGCCATTCATCAGAATCGGTGCGCCATCGCATTAAGGCGCTGGTCGACGCAGAAACTGCCAAAACCGTGCTCAGCGATGATGCCATTGTAGTTGCCTTGAAATCTCAGGGCATCGAGATTGCCCGGCGGACGGTGGCGAAATACCGCGATGCCATGCAAATCCCCTCCTCTGTTCAACGCCGGCGCGAAAAACGTGCCTTTGAGGCGATGGGCAAGCCCGAACAGGCAGCAACATCCGTTGCACTGACGCATTGACATTTTACCCGAGGCGCAATACCACCGCCCTCGAATAGAAACCGGCCCCCATTGGCCGGACCTGCATCGTGCAAAAACTTAATTGTCAAGCTTCCATCGCACATCAACAAGGTTGTAAACTCACGCGGCGAGACGATTTCATTTGCGCGTGATCTGATGAGATTATCGGGGCAATTCGAGTGAATCTGGCCCGAAACTAAGGAAAAACCATTATGACACTTCGAATTTCAGGCAAACACATGGATGTTGGTGACAGTCTGAAGGGTAAAATCGAAGATCGCATCACTGATGCTGTGGAAAAGTATTTCGGTCATGGTTTTAACGGCCATGTGAATATGGAGAAGCAGGGATCCTTCTTCATGTGCGATTGCCTGGTAAATCTCGATTCCGGCATCACACTTCAAACAAGTGCCCGCGAGCCTGACGCTCATGCCAGTTTTGACCGGGCAGCGGAGCGCATTGAGAAACGTCTGCGCCGCTACAAACGCAAGTTGAAAGACCATCACGCCGGCAACAACGGACAGGACCAGTCAGCGGCCTATTCGGTGATGTCTACTCCGGACGAAGATGAAGAAATCGCAGAGGACTTCGCTCCTCTGGTCGTCGCTGAAAGTTCGATTTCTGTACGCACACAAACCGTCGCAATGGCTGTTATGCAGCTGGAACTCATGGACCAGCCGGTCAATGTATTCAAGAACGCCGCGAATGGCGAAGTAAACGTCGTGTACCGCCGCACCGATGGCAACATCGGTTGGGTCGATCCGTCGGCCACCAAAGAGTAAGCAAGAGTTACATAGACAATCGGGCCGGTCGCTGCAGACCGGGACGGGGTAAGTATTATGGATATCAACGAAATTATCAGTCCTGCGCGGATTCTCGCTAATCTGAAACCCAGTTCGAAGAAGCAATTGCTTCAGGAACTGGCCGATGTTGGCGCTGAGGAGACGGGAATCGAGTCTCACGCGGTATTTGAAACCCTGCTCGAACGGGAAAAACTGGGTTCAACAGGCGTTGGAAATGGCGTTGCCATTCCGCACGCAAAATTGCCGGGTATGGACCGCATCGTCGGTGTATTTGCCCATCTCAACAAGCCGGTAATGTTCGAAGCCGTCGACGACCAGCCGGTCGACATCGTGTTCATGCTGCTGGCGCCGGAAGGGTCCGGGGCTGACCATCTGAAGGCGCTGTCACGGATTGCCCGCATCTTGCGCAATCAGTCGACCTTGGCCGGCATTCGCTCGTCGACCGATCCAGAGGCGATATACAGCCTGCTGACATCATTCGAAAACGCCAACGCCGCCTAGGCTTTTCGACGAATTCCTGGCCTGCAGCCTAAACCCTGCTCCCATTTGTTCCAAAGATGAGCTTTGTGGCGCGTCGCATCGTCGATTTCAGCGCCAAACAGCCTCAAAATGACGACTGGATCACACGCCTGCCTTCTGCCTTGCCGTGAGGCAAAAATTAACCAATTTGTTTCACTGTTTGGACAGTTTGGGGTGTGGGGCGCGGCACAAGATGCGATCTTCGATCGTTCATTATTTGATTGCATTATCATTGCTGTCTGGCTGCAAGGCTGGCACGTCCGATCAACAATTGACCGGATCGATCAAGGGCGATGAGAATTCTCTTGCGGCTAAACTGACACCAGCAGAATCCGACGAAAGTGACGTACAACCGTCCCTTGAAGACTCGCTGACCCTGGTCAAGGAGCCGTTTGCTGAAAGCTATGTGCCTCCCAAACGCGGCACGGTTTACACCTACCACAACAATTGGGCTTCACTGCCAAAGGTCATCAAATACAAGGTGTCGGGAGTTGAAAAAATTGGCCGCCGGAAATATCTCAAATTCACCTCGGTCGGCGGACTGAAAAACCCGGTTCACGCCTATTACGACCTGAAAAACTTCAATCTGAAAGGCTATCGAGACCTGTCCGGCAAGGCAGTGGTCAGCTTCCGGCCCGCTGAGCAGCGCTATCGGTTTCCCCTCAAACCTGGCGACAAATGGCTGACCAAATGGCAGTCCAAGGATCACAAGAAGAACGAAGTCACCAGCGGTGGCGGGATTGTCAGAGTGGAACGGATTGAGCAGTTGGCTTTACCGATTGGCGTCTACAAGACCGTCAGAGTACGCCTGCCGCTTCCCAGAAATGCGCCCCGCGGCATGACCCATCACCTGTGGTTCTCTCCAAAACTGGGAGTGACGGTGAAAGAGCAGATCAAGAGCACCAACATGAACTGGACACAGATACTGGCCAAGGTCGAAGGTCCAACCGGTTAGACCTGAAGGGGTCTAATGCCATTTGGTAAAATCGAATCTATTCGCAGCGCACCGTCAGTATTGAACTATAGGTACCAGCGGGAAAAGGATCTGCCAGTCGATTAGCCGTGAAATTGGCCGTCATATCGGTGACACCACGCTTCAGTTTTGTCGCAGTCCCTCCAGCGGTCTCAGCAACCGTGGTCGCCCCTGTCAGGGAATAGTCAGACAGGTAGGTCACACCCGTATCGCCGCCAGCTGGCATTGCCGTAAATCCGGTCGGCGTATCAATTGAAACATCAAAGCTCCCGTTGGTGGTGGTGATTTGCGCCCGACCAGCGGAACCACCAACCTGCTTGGAACTCAACTGCTGCTGATCGCTGCTTTGTGCCAGCACGCCGTCCTCGACCAGAACGATCTGGCAGAATTGTCTCACCCCGATAGTGCCACCAAAATTAACACCCTGCTGTGCCGTCAGTGCCTGTCCTGGCACAGCTGCACAAGCAATTGCAAGTAAACAGATTTTTGAAGTTCTTTTCGACATTTACAGCTTCCCCAAGCCCCTTGATTATTCGCAGCGAATCGTCAGTTCCGCCCCATACTCCCCTGCGGGAAATGGATCGGTGAGGCGTTTTGCCTCCATATGAGTTTCAATTCTTGTTGTGCCTCGTCTCAACCGTCTCCGCAGATTGCCCTGCCTCTCACCAAAATTAGTCGCGCCCTGACCTGAAAACGATGTGGTCATTGAAACATCGCTATTGCCCTGGGCCGGCGCGCGGCTGAAACCCGTTGCCTGATCAATGACGATCCTGTGACGGCGTCGTCTTCCCGTGGTTACTTCAACAACACCTGCCCTGCCGCCTGCTGATTTTGAACTCAGCGCCATACTGTCAACGGAGGGACGCAACAAGCCGGGTTCTACCAGAACGATCTGACAGAAATTGCGGTTGTTTTGCCAACCCCGGATCGGCTCAGGATTCTGCTGAGCCTGGCTTGGCGACACGATAAATGGGATCGCAACCAGGGTAAGCCAGCAGAGTTTTGAGGGCGCGCGTCCCCGCATGCCCTATTTCTCCTTCAGACCGTCGGTCGACCAACCGTCGTCATCCCAGGCGCCACCCGATGTCTTGGAATTTTTGGCAACTTGCGTTGGTGCAGATGCATCGCCGGCGCCGGACATCGTCTCATCAACCGGAGCAATGCCCCGGGTGAGCCCCATTTGCATCAGCTTCAATTCCATTTCCAGTCTCTGCACCTCCAGATTGTACAATCTGGCGCAGTTGAGCCGCTGAGGTCTCTTACCCAGCGGAATTACAACCCGCGTATAGGCGGAATAGGATGCATCGGTGCTGGAGCTTTCCGGATTGCCGATGATGCCGACATCCATATAAGCACCGCTGCCAGACACCGCAGAACGGCATGTCGTGCCATCGGCGGCCCGCACTTCGTCATGGCCCTGAGGCAGCTGAACACCCGGCAGGTTAAAGCCGGATATGCTTTGATTTATGTAAGTATCAGCAGATTGCCCATAAGCATTTTGGGCACCGGCTGCGAGTAAAACTGCGACTGCTAGTTTACTCTTACTCCTAAGAATTTGCCACATACTTGCGCCCTAATCGTTGTAGCTGATTTCTGTTGCGTCGGAAAAGGAATAGCTTCAGTGCAGACCCTCACCTTCCGGTTTTTCGTTCCGGCAAACGGCACAATAACGCTGACCGGACGCGCAAGGCGGCCACCCAGGGTGAATTGTGACGGAGACACACGCGCCCGGACCGGACGGAAATCCTGGTCATAGACCTTCACTTCCATTCGAACCCGATGGGAGTATGGATTTGCCGGATAGACCCGCAATGCAAAGAAATCAGTAAAGCTTTTAACTTGTCCCCGCATCGGGGACATGGCCTGGGCCGCTGCCCGTTCGGGCAGCGCGGAGACGGCAAGTATCGAACCGACGGTCAGAATCTGACCGATGAACTTAAATGATTTGATTTTCATGTCCTACCGTCCCCAAGCCCAGTGTCTTATTCGCAGCGCAATACGACTGTCGCCGCATAGGTGCCGCTCTCAAACGTCTCGCCAGGAACTGACTTGCTGCCGCTCATGTTGACCGTGATGGCTGATGAACCCCGAGAAAGGGCGGTAGCAGATGTACCGGCGGTTGCTGGGATATTGTTGGCACCTGTCGCTGCATAAGTTGCAGAGAACGAAACGTTCGTGTTGCCAGTGGCTGGTGCGGAACTGAAGGATGCTGGTGCATCTGCACTGAGAGAAAAACCTCCCCCGGTGGTCAGAATTGTTGCAGTACCTGCAGCACCGCCGGTTTCTTCAGAACTGAGCACTGAATAATCAGCACTGGCTGCAAGTGCACCGGACGAACCGACAGTAATAATGCAAGAATTTGAAACCGCTCCGCTGAATGGAATGTTTCCAGTGGCCGAATTGGCCTGGATTGGCGTCAAGGCGACAAAAGTCGTGGCTGCAATAGCAATAAGTTTTTTCATGGATTTCCCCTGCTCATTTTCTTTTTGGTTGAGTGAGGAGTTAAAGCGCCCTTGCCCAATCCCCACCTTTGAACTTGTCCACAGTACAATTTGGAAGTTTCATGCGAGTTGACAGGGATAGTTAAAATTTCATCTACTTTTTTAGCGGTGTTGGGACCGGAATTGGGGCGGCTGAGCGAAGGCTAAAGACAGCAAACAACCAGTCTGGCCCGATAGTTGCAGCTAAAATGCAAATTGTTCCTGTTTGGGTCACTAAAGTGAAAATCCAAAAACGCTTCCTTGCTGTTTTCCTGTTGGCACTGAGCTTTGTTGTTCAGGCATCGCACGTCACCCATGCCGGCACGGTGGTGAATTTTTCAGGCGTCGTGCAGCGTACCGATCCGGGACAGGTACGCGTTTATCCCAGAACAATCTTCAGCTTCACCGATGAGGTTGCATTGCCCGTCCCATTTTCGGGCACTTCTCAGATCACCCTATATAATGCCACCACATCGCAGAGATTGAATTATCGCCTGATCGACATGGGCACGCGTGGGCGCGCGGCGATCCTGAACCTGTCCGGCTCAACCCAACAGGTTTTTGCCATGTGCCCATCCGGTCAGTCGAGCAGCAGCAGCCATTGCGTCCAGTTTCGCGTCACAAAACTCGGATAAACTCCCGCGGCCTGAACAGAGGTCCATATGAGGGCCTATATATAAGTGTCACCTGACAAAGTGCAGTTGGCTGAATTCAGCTCGCCAATCTGCCACTTCCTGAGCCAGGTCATCGGGTGAATTTGTCGTCAGCCCCCGGATGATCAACTCTGCCAGCCTTGGAGCGTCTTCGTTTTGAACTCCCCAGCGCACCAGTTCCGGCGTGCCAATGCGCAGTCCGTTCAGGTCACCTTCCACCGGATCGATGGGCAGGCCGATCCCGCAGGCCAGAAACCCTGTTTTTCGCAAGGTTTTGGAAGCCGCCTGTCCGCCCCCATAGGCCTTTGCCTCCAACGCAAATTGATGCGACCGGGTGCTGCCCTGTGTAGCTGCAAATACCGGCGCACCCCGCGCCTGCAGTTCTCCAGCCAGTGTCTGCGACAATGACACCATGGCCTTGGCATAGTTCGGTCCAAATGCCCGCCAGTCCAGCATCGTCATCGCCAAGGCAGCCGACTTTGCTGCATCAAAATTGGCGGTCATGCCGGGAAAGGCGATCGCATCAAGACGTTTGGCAATCTCATCATCATTGGTGACGATCAGACCACCGGCAGGGCCGCCGAGGCTTTTATAGGTACTCATCGTCATCATATGCGCCCCCTGTTGCAGAGGGTTGGGCCAGGCCCGACCGGCAATGATGCCGCATTGATGGGCTGCATCGAACAGCACTTTTGCCCCGCATTGGTCGGCGATCTGGCGAATTTCCGCCACCGGATGGGCAAACAGATTGAGACTGCCACCGATAGTAATCAGTTTCGGCTGCACCTGCCTGGCCAATTCGGCCAGGCCATCCAGATCAACACTATATCCGTCGCTATTGACCGGCGCTTCGTGGATATTCAGCCCATAAAGACCGGCACAACCGGCCTGATGATGAGTAACATGGCCACCAATTGTTCCCGGCGGCACAATGATTGAATCCCCGGGACGGGTCAGGGCCATGAATCCATAAAGGTTCGACATTGCCCCGGACGCCACTCTGATTTCGGCATATTTTGCATCAAAGATTTCGGCACACAGCTGGGCGGTAATCACTTCGATCTCTTCAATCGCTTCCAGCCCCATTTCGTATTTATCGCCGGGATAGCCCAGCGAAGGCCGCGATCCGAGCCCCGTTGACAACAATGCCTCGGCTCTTGGATTCATCACATTGGTTGCCGGATTGAGATTAAAACATTGCCGCTCGTGAATTTGTCGGTTTTCTTCCACCAACTCGCTGAGGCGCTGGTCGATAGCATCGCTTTCGGCCGCACCAGTCCAGGCGGCAAATTTCTGCACCAGTTTTTCGCACTCTTCGGGAACCCAGTCCCGGTGGGCCAAGTGAGTCATATCTGCCAGTCCCCCGCTTCAGCTTGCCAGCGCGCTGCGCCGCTCGCCAGCTTATCAATGCTGGCGAGACTGAAAAGCAAATTCTCGCACCTGAATGGTGGTATTTGAATGAGGCTAAGCCCGTGCTTTCTTCTGCAAACGGCGGCGATGCAGGATCGGCTCGGTATAACCGCTGGGCTGGATACGGCCTTCCATCACCAGCTCACAGGCCGCCTGAAAGGCGATGGAATTGTCGAAATTGCCATCCATCGGTTCATACAGCGGGTCACCGGCATTCTGTCCGTCCACAACCTTGGCCATTTTCTTCATGGTGGCCATGATTTGATCGGCATCGACCACACCGTGATGCAGCCAATTGGCCATATGCTGGCTGGATATGCGCAGCGTCGCCCGGTCTTCCATCAGACCAATATCATTGATATCCGGCACTTTCGAACAGCCAACCCCCTGATCCACCCAGCGCACAACATAGCCCAGGATACCTTGTGCGTTGTTGTCGAGCTCATGCTGAATGTCTTCGGCAGACCAATTGGGGCGTGGCGCTACGGGGACTGACAGAATGTCGCTGAGCTTGGCCCGTTCGCGCGATTTCTTGTCTTCCTGCACCTCGGCCACATTGACCTGATGATAATGGGTTGCATGCAATGTCGCGGCGGTCGGGCTCGGTACCCAGGCGCAGTTGGCGCCGGCCTGAGGATGACCGATTTTCTGCTCCAGCATGGCCGCCATCAGATCCGGCATGGCCCACATGCCCTTGCCGATCTGGGCGCGCCCCTGCAGACCGCATTCCAGTCCAATATCCACGTTCCAGTCTTCGTAAGCCGCAATCCAGGCCGACTGTTTCATGTCACCCTTGCGGATCATCGGTCCGGCTTCCATGGAAGTGAATATTTCATCGCCGGTGCGGTCCAGAAATCCTGTATTAATAAAGACAACCCGCTCGGACGCTGCCCGGATACATTCCTTCAGATTGACCGTCGTGCGGCGTTCTTCGTCCATAATGCCCATCTTCAGCGTGTTTGGAGCCAGCCCCAGCGCAGCTTCAACACGGGCAAATATCTCAGAGGCAAAGGCCACTTCCTCTGGACCATGCATTTTTGGTTTGACGATATACATGGAGCCTTCGGTGGAGTTGACCCGACGTCCGGGCACTTTGTCGGTACCGATATCATGCAGGCTGCAGAGGGTGGTCATCATGCAATCCAAAATGCCTTCCGGCACCTCACTGCCATCGGCCAGCAGCACGGCCGGGTTGGTCATCAGGTGGCCAACATTGCGATTGAGCATCAGGACTTGGGACTTAAGCGCCAGGGCAGATCCGTCAGCGGCGGTATATTGGCGCGGGTCGTTGAGGCGGCGGGTCATCATCTTGCCGCCCTTTTCAAAACTGTCGGTCAGATCACCCTTCATCAGGCCAAGCCAGTTGCGATAAGCAACAACTTTGTCATCGGCATCAACGGCGGCGATGGAATCCTCATTGTCCATGATCGAGGTAATGGCCGATTCGACCACCACATCGGCGATATGGGCCAAGTCACGCCCACCCACCGGCGTGTTGGCATTGATCACCACTTCGATATGCAGACCATTGTTGATCAGCAAGACGCTCGTTGGGCTGGCAGCATCGCCGGCAAAGCCGACAAACTGATCCGCCTGCTTCATTTCCGCTGTTGACCCATCATTCAGTTGAACTGCAAGCTTTCCGGCCTCAACGCGCAAAACGGTGACATCAGCCCAGCTGCCAGCAGCAAGTGGTACTGACTGATCCAGGAATGTGCGCGCCCAGGCCACCACCTTATCGCCCCGCACCGGGTTGAATTCCCGTCCCTTCTCTGCACCGTCTGCTTCGGAAATCGCATCGGTTCCGTAAAGCGCATCATAAAGTGACCCCCAGCGGGCATTGGCCGCATTCAGCGCGTATCGTGCATTGGTAATCGGTACCACCAATTGTGGTCCGGCAATGTGGGAAATCTCATCATCGACGTTTTGCGTGTTGACGGCAAAGGCCGGGCCTTCGGGAACGATATAGCCGATGTCACGCAGAAAGCTCTCATAAGTGGCCATGTCGGTAAACTTGCCGACATTGTCCTTGTGCCAGCCGCTGATCTGTTCCTGCAGGGCGTCCCGCTTGGCCAACAGGGTTGCATTTTTTGGCGCCAGATCGGCAACAATTTTACCAAAAGCATTCCAGAAGTCCGCCGCATCCACACCGGTGCCAGGCATGGCTTCGTTGTTGATAAAGTCATACAGATTGCTGGCCACCTTCAGGCCGCCAGCTTCGATGCGTGATGGGGTCATATGCGGCTGATCTCCACAGATATAGGAAAATTTTCGCCTGCTGTGCCGGAACAGGCCCAGAGGGTCAAGACCGACAAAGGGCCAAGACCGCGTAGAGGCGATTTGCACCGGATTAAAATCGATTTAGACGGAATCTGGCATGATCGACCAGATGATTCTGGATGGAAACAATGACGCCCAACCCGTTGGCAAAATGAGAAAATTCGTCAGATCAGGCAATAATATAGAATGGCTGCGTGAGGGCGGCGCTGGCCGGAAGTGCAGACTCGGAGAGAAAAGGCGGGAAAGTTGGATACGCAATACGAACCAACTCTCCCGCCTTATGGCGCGCAGGCAGCCAACCGCTTTTCTAAAAGTCGGCAGCACATTCAAGCGGGAAACAATTGCCAGTTCGACTTACATGTCAACAAGCCTGGCACGCCCCTGTGAAACTCCTGATTTGGGGGTGGGCAACATAGCATCAGGGTTCACTTTTTTCCCACTTAACCACCCGTGGATGGTTGCGACTCACATTAGGACAGTACAACCTGATTGAACACTGCACTATTATCAGTTGTATTCGCAAAATCAGCCAGCCTTGCTGCGGTTCTTGAGAGCCGAAAAGTGGATCTCAGACCCAAAATTGCGGCTCTGGTGAGGTAAATACAACCTGACCATTCGGGCTGGATTGCCTGCCCTGTCCATTCCATTGGGCACTGGCCCGTTTTTATGTGTCGTCCAACCAGTTCAGGACCTGCTGCAACCAGTTTTTCGGCATGCCGTGGCCACCCTTATGCAGGCACAGTTGGATCGGTTGCTGGCTGCGGCAGCGGTTCCACTGGCGGCACCAAAATGTTCCTTTGGCAGAAATTTGGTCGGGACGGGACTGGCACTGGTTGGTGTGTCTTTGCACCGCCAGGCCCTCAAACACATCCCCCTGGTGCCACGAACGAATACGCCGCCCTTCCAGTGGCACCTGGCGATCGCTGAAGCCATGAATGTGAATGAGCTTGCGCGGGCCACCGGGGCAGGTTCGTGCCAGCGAACCGTCTGCCTGCCGTTGTCCGTTTTCCGGCAATGGCCGACGCAGGCCGCCGGCCACCGCGACGACGCCAGCAAGAGGCGCTTTGGAATAACAGCTGAAATACCAGGCCATGGAACCTCCGGAGGAAAATCCGCTGACCACCGTCTTGCTCGGGTCAAGTTCAAATCGTTTTGACAGGTCGGCGAGCACATTTTCGACGAATTTCACATCGTCCCGTCGCCCGCGCGGATTTTCCCCTTCAGGGCGCGCGGCCCAACCGCGGGTGGTCCTGCCATTGAAGGTGAATTGTGGTCCATCGGGGGCGACCAACAGATATCCGGCTTCTGCCAGTGCATTTGACAAGCCCTTGTTGCGCATCATTGCAGCGCCGGAGCCGTTGTGGCCGTGAAAAAAGACAAAGGCCTTAAGCGGCTTGTCAGCACTGACGCCCTCGCCGTTGCCGCTGCCATTAGCTGGTGAGGCTACATAATATGTCCCGCCATTAACCCCCTCAATCTGGCAGGTTACGGTTCGTCCACATGGATTGGCGGCAATTGCTTTGGCCGACAGCAGTGTCAAACCGAGCAGCAATACTGAGGTAACAACGTGTTTTTTCATGCCTTTTGGTAGCGTAATTGGGCGGCCAAACAAGCCGGATGGCCATCACATTTGCGAGAATCTAAAAATTTAGACATTTCCTTCACGTAATTTTTGTGCTTGATAAGATATTCTACGGGGCGTTTAGGATAACTAATCGTTAAGGAAACCCATCAATGCTGCAGCATTTACCGGCAGAAGCCAGCCTAGATAACGTGCAAGCGGTGATCGATGGGGAATCGATGCTCTACCATTCGATTGTCGACGTTCAGCTCTACGAAGACACGCTGGTAATTTTCACCGTTCACGAGACGCCTGTCAGCTTTGTGCGCCTGCTGTTGCGCGACGTCTGGCGTGGCCCGATTGAGGTCTATTGCTCAACAGCTCTGTTGGCTGGCTCGGAAATGAGTATTTCCTGACGCCGCTTCGGGCGCGTTTCACTCCGATATTCTGAAAACTTTATAGCGACCGCCATTTTTTTTGGCGTGCCGGCCCGGAACATGCGCGTTCCACGATCGCCGGTGCCTGGAAATATGCAACAGCCAATTCGTTCAACATATTAGATTCATTCGCTTTTGAGGCGACCGCTTGACCTTGGCCGCAACGCCCGGCACTCCCGAAAAAACTTCAATAAAAAATATTCGTGCAGTGGATATTTGAATCAAAAAGAGTCAAAAAGAGTGCGCGGCGAGAAGTAACGGAGATACTATCACTAACAGCTTGTGAGAAATATCTTCGTTACTTCGACCTTCAAAGGAATTTTTATTTGATCGTATAACTATAACGATCCGTAACATTGGGTAAATCAGGATTATTAAATAGGACGTATTTGTTATCACTGGATGGTGGCATTTTTAGCTGCGACAACGGCCTGTTTGAAAATCTGACCCATACGCTATGTGCGCCATGTTGACCTACTACGACATCGCGTACCGCCCGACGGTTCTTCCGTCCCCAAGTTGCCCAACCCACAGAGGGAGGCATCGTCGGGCCAGCACAATGTTGTTGAGAGACCACATTGTGCCGCCCGGCAGGTACCCTGTCCCCAAGTTGCCCAACCCACAGAGGGGGGCCTGTCGGGCCCCTATTTTTCAGAAGACAATCTGAAGGCCCATCCATCGCGCCATGCGACGGATGGGCCAATGATTCGTAAATCACGCCCTACCCTCCCCGCCATCGCTGACCAACCGACCAACGAACCACGGTGGCGGAGCTTTCTGGAATGGCTGCAGATCTTGGCAGCCTCAAAGTTGGGAAAACTGCAGATGTGCTGTTCCTGCCAGAAGCTCTGGGGGCTGAAAAACGCATCGTGACCGGATCGACTTCCTGAGCTACGGATGGGGTCGCACAATAAAAACTGAACCTCAAGCTGTCAGACGCCACGGCAAACACCCCCGGCGATCAACGCTCGGCCCCGGTTCTTTTACCGAAGGGCCAGCGACCTCAATCTTCTGGACAAGGCTGGCCAGCGGCGCCCCATAAATGAATGTCCATCGTATGCTCTGCGACAGAATAGGGTGCGGGTTCGCGTTCGGGACCAGGAGACCATGCCCATTGCAGTACGGCATCGTGGCCGGCGTGATTGGCAAGTTTCTGATAATCCATGCCGCCATTGCGGGCTGGGTCGCGCAATTGCTCACAAATCCAGTTGCTCGGCTTGCCAAACCATCCGGCACCCGCCGGTGCCAATTGCCAATGACCATTGGCGCGCGGTGCCGCATGGGGAATGATTTGGGGGCGCGTTGATTTGACGTGGCAGGTGCCGCAGGTCAAAAACTCGGCACCAATCCGGCTTTCACCGGCCTGAATCTTCATGCCGTGGGGACGGGTTTCCCCATAGCTCGGCCCCGACCACATCGGAATGCCGGACTCACCCACATGACAGTTTGAACATCTTGGATGGGATGCGACTTCGTAAATGCGTTCAAAGGCGGCCAATCCGGCGGAACGGTCGACGGTGCCCGGCTCGGGATATGTCACATCTGTCGAATCTGAAGCTGCCCATAGTGTGCCTGCCGTTCCAAGGACGACAACAACTAGAACCAGGCTGCGTGATATCGGAAACTTCATGAGAAACTGACCCCATTGCTTGTCATCGGCAGATGTGTGACCAGTTTTCGCCCGACCGCCGCAATGGCGTTGGCCAATGCCGGTCCGGCGGGCGGTGTGCCCGGCTCCCCAACTCCGGTTGGCGCGATGTCCGATGGCACAATATGCACTTCGATATCACTCAAATCGTAAATTCTGAGCGTTTCAAAATCATGGAAATTGGACTGGGAAACCACCCCTTCCTCAAGCGTCAATTCGGCACGCATGACATGCCCGACACCATAGCCAATACCGCCTTCGATCTGCGCTCTGATGACATCCGGTGTCACCGCGATGCCGCAATCCACCGCCGCCCAGAATTTTTCAATTTTCACCTCATCAGCCGCATCGATGGAAATGTCGCAAACTTCGGCGACATAGGTGTTGAAGGATTTGTGGACAGCTAACCCGCGGGAATGACCATTCTTCATGTCGGCACCCCAGCCAGACTTTTCCGCCACCAATCGAATGACGCCGGCCATGCGCTGATGGTCAGCACTGTCGCCGGACAGGTGGCTGAGGCGGTAGTCAACCGGATCAGCTTTTGCTGCTGCGGCGCACAGATCCATCATGCATTCCATCACAAAACCGGTGTGGCTGTGCCCAACAGAACGCCACCAATTGGGAGTTGTCGGCCCTTTCTGATCTGTAAGTCCCACATGCATGGCAGGAATTGCATAGGGCGTATCTGCGACTCCTTCGACAGACGTGTGATCGACGCCATTGCGAACAATGAAATTCTCAAACGGCGTGCCCTTAAACAGGGACTGACCGGCAATACGGTGATCCCAACCAACAATGTGACCTTCGTCATCAAGCCCGACACGCACCTTATGGGCATAGGCCGGGCGGTAATATCCCCCGGTAATGTCGTCTTCACGCGACCATTGCAGTTTGACCGGACGGCTGCGGTCCGTCACAGCAAAGGCAAGCGCCAGTTCAACAAGATAATCGGCGTCCGGCGTCGACCGCCGACCGAAAAACCCGCCGGCATAGAGCGTGTTGACCTTCACCTTGTCCATCGGTAGTTCAAGTATGTTGCTCAACACCGCATGGCCAGACGCAGGAGACTGGGCACCGTCATGCAGCACAACCTGGCCATCGGCCAACGGTTCTATCGTCGCACCCATGGCTTCCATCGGGGCATGAGCAAGGAGCGGAAAATAAAAATCACGTTCAACCACTTGCGCGGCATTGTCGATGGCCGAATTCGCCATAGCCAGACTGGTTTTCGATGCCTGGAACTCCGGCGGGCTTGAGACCATGGTCATAAGCTCGGCTTTGAGCTCGGCCGAACTGCGCTTTTCAGCGGCGGAAAAATCCCATTCAACCTGCAATGCATCCCGCGCTTGGAATGCCGACCAGGTTGTTTCGGCGAAAACAAAAACACCCTTCTTGTTGGGCATTTCAACGGCCTTGATGAATCCTTGCACGGCGCGGGCTGCAGAATCGTCAAAGCCGGCGACAAGGCCGCCAAGGCGCGGGGTTCGGCGAATAGCGACCACCATCTGGTTTTCCAGATGCATATCCATGGTAAATTTGGCACTGCCATTAATTTTGGCGGGCGTATCTTTGCGTGCTGCCTGGTCAACACCAATGACGGTCCATTCAGGCTTCGATTTCAACTTTGGTTCGGCAGGAACATCCAGGGCCGCGGCGGCTGCAACGAATTGTCCGACATTGCCTGACTTTCCTGCACCACTTATCACCGCATCCTTCAAGGTCAGCTCACTTGGCTTCACGCCCCATTCATTTGCAGCAGCTTGCAGCAGCATCTCTCGGGCAGCGGCCGCCGCCGTTCGATATTGCATGAATGAATTGGCCATGGAGGTAGAGCCGCCCGTGCCCTGGGCGCCAAATGCCAGATTGGCATAGAGTTTGTTATCGGCAGGCGCCATTTCAAACGTAATGTCCTGTAGCGACATATTCATCTCTTCCGCCACAAGGGCAGAAAGCCCCGTCGCCGTGCCCTGCCCTCCTTCAAGATGTTTGATGATGGCTGAGACCGTTCCGTCAGGATAAATCTTGACGAAGGGGGACAGATTGTCCCCTTGCTGGGCGGTCGAGGCAATTGCCCCGGTTGGATTTATCCCAATCGCCAGCACCGCCGCGCCGCCCGCCACGGCAGCGGTAGTTTGAAGAAAACGTCTGCGGGAAATATCTACAGTCATGGTCAGCCCTCCAGGATTTCGCCGGCGCGATAAATCGCAGCACGTATGCGGGTATATGTGGCACAGCGGCAAACATTGCCGCCCATGAATGTATCGATCAGGTCATCGGACAAAACCCGCCCCTGTTGGAGCAAATCAACAGCCTGCATAATCTGGCCCGACTGGCAAAAACCGCACTGAACAACATCCAGTTCCTGCCAGGCCTGCTTGACGGCGGCAGCCTCTGCGCCATCAACGGCTTCGATTGTGACGACGCTGGCGCCTTCGAGATCGCCTATGCTTGCCTGACATGATCGGACCGCCGATCCATCGAGTTTCACGGTACAAGCGCCGCATTGGGCAATCCCGCAGCCATATTTCGTCCCCGTCAACTGCAGCTCGTCCCGCAATACCCACAGAAGCGGGGTGTTTGGGTCCACGTCAACGCTGCGCGTCTCGCCATTGACCTTCAATGATATTGCCATGCCATGTTCTCGCTGGTTGATTTCCTGGTGCTACGTCTATTTGCTCGGATTGCCCCACACCGGATTGCCCCATGCCGGATTGCCCCATGCCGGATTGCCCCACACCCGATTGAAAGACCACAGCTTTGTAGTGACAATGATGTCATCGTGGGAAATTCTCATCGCCAGGATGGCCGTGGTGTCGTTCAAGGCAAATGCTGGATAATTCTCGGTCATCGTCGGTCTCCGCAATAGTCCTTGGGTGAGCACAACTTAACGACTTGCGCCAATGAATTCCTGTCGCATTCTCCAAGATTCCTGCCAATTCCTCCAAATTGTCGGTTTTACTGATGATATCGACCGGGATTGCTGTTAGACATCCAGGCAAGGAGGTCGTCCTATGCTTGAAGAATTTGAAAAGGCTGCAGAGCGCTATTTGGCTCGCCAGGAAGGCGGGGAAGCACCGAAACTGCCAAATATTCATGTATTTAGGCGCCAGGAAATCAGTGAGTTCGAGGCGATCATCTACAACCCGGTGATTTGCCTAATCCTACGAGGGCGCAAGGAAACGGTTGTTGGCACACAGACAGCTTCGGTGCAGCGGGGGGATGCGTTGCTGGTAAGCCATGACCTGCCGGTTTCATCCAAAATCACACAAGCCAGTCCCAAGTCTCCCTATCTCGCGCTGATATTGGCCCTGGATCTCAACATTGTTCGCAACCTCTATGGAGAGGTGGGCGATGCGGTGAGCGAAACAACCGATGCAAGGTCACTGTCTATCAGCAATGCTCAGGCCGCGTGGGCTGAGCCTCTGATGCGCTATCTTGCATTGATGGACCAGCCATTGGCGGCAAAAGTGCTCGGACCGCTCATCCTGAAGGAGATACATTTCCAGCTGCTGATGTCTCCTATCGGCGGCATGCTCAGAAATCTTCTGTCCGTCGACAGCCACGCCAGCCGCATCGCCAAGGCAATTATCAACATAAGGCAGAATTTTCGCGAACCACTTGTGATCGCCGAGCTTGCAAACATCGCCGCAATGAGCCCGTCATCATTCCACGAACATTTCAAATCCATCACCGGAACGACGCCGCTTCAGTATCAAAAGGACCTGCGCATGATTGAGGCGCGGGAACTGTTGGCGGCAGGCGCGCGTTCGGTCTCGTCCACCAGCTTTGAAGTTGGCTATGAGAGCCCAACCCATTTCAGTCGCGACTACACACGCAAATTCGGCTACTCCCCCAAACACGAGGCGACGGCGGCGGCGGCGACTGGCTGACGAATGTGTCGAGGATATTTCCGGTTTCCGATTCGGCGTGGCGATGACAATTGGCGCGACCTTCGATAGCAGTTCCTATCGCGAGGGGCCGAATTTATTCAGTTCAAATTGAATGGATAGCGTCACCGGCCTGCCAGGCGGGCCAATGTCGCTTCAACAATCCCCCAAGTTTTTTTCAATGTGACTGCGGATACATTCCCACACGCCGGCCTGCCTTAGACATTCCTGCATGGTCACCTTTGAAGGCTGGCGAAAATGATTCGTGAAGAATGAGGAACAACACGATGGATACAATTAGCTTGATGCAGGCGCTCGGTCTTTGCGGCGTGATGGGATATATAAGCTGCTTTGCATGTCTTCAGCTTGGCCTGATTGATGGGAATGGTCGGTTTTTCGCCATGATGAACGTCATCAATGCATCGCTTGTGCTGGTCAGCCTGTTGGAGCAATTCAATCTTCCATCGGCACTTATTCAGATTTCCTGGATTACATTTGGCCTGATCGGCCTGACGCTTAAGACAATCAAACTGCAGAGAAGCAGCAACAAGAACACTCGTTTCAGCTAGCTCCCGGCCGCACCTTGCAACTGGGGTGTAGGGTCTTGGGCAAAACAGTGATAGGAGATCGCTTCCAGCCAACACGCCGTGATTGATCGATGAAACAAGTCCGCCTGACTCTCACCACCCGCAAGCCGGAGGCCTATCACATAGCCAGCATTCTGGACCCCCAATTCGAGGAAGAGGGCATAACCAGCGTGCTGTTTGAGGCAGAAGAGGACAGCGGGCGCTGGAGCTATTCCATCTATGTGGAGGAATCTGAGGCACGCCATTGGGACGGCGTGATACGCGACCGTCTGGGCAATGATTGTTTCGGGTTGGAGATCATCCACGAAGAAATCGCCGACATTGACTGGGTCAGCGAAACGTTGCGGGAATTGTCGCCTGTCAGCGCGGGAAGATTTTTCGTTCACGGTTCCCATGACCGCGATGCGGCTGCACATAGCGCCATTTCCATTGAAATCAATGCCGGACAGGCTTTTGGCACCGGTCATCACGGCACGACCGCTGGCTGTCTGGATATGCTGGAAGTCTGCCTGCGCGAAAGCAGCGGCTTGCTTGGCCTGCCGCAACGGGCGCTTGATATCGGCACCGGCTCCGGCGTTTTGGCCATAGCTCTTGCAAAAGCCATCCATATTCCGGTTCTGGCCACCGATATCGACCCGGTTGCGGTGACAACGGCGCGGGAAAACTGCCGCCTCAATGGGGTTTCCCGCCATGTCCGCTGCGAAACGGCCAACGGGTTTCATCACCCGCTTTTTGCCCAGTTCGGTCAGGCAGATCTGGTATTCGCCAACATTCTGGCGCGGCCTCTTGAGGCCCTGGCGCGCCCGATGGCGCCGCATCTGGCCAGCGGCGCCCATGTGATTCTGTCTGGACTATTGCCCCATCAGCGGGCCCGGATCACATCTGCCTATCGGGCTCAGGGCCTGACCTTGCAGCAATGGATCATCCGTGACGGTTGGTTGACGATGTTGATGCGGGCATAAAAAAAGCGGCCCCGAAGGTCCGCTCTTTTTTCAATATGCGTTGCGCCGCGTTCGGCGTCTTCGCGGCCCACCCAAGCTTAGAATGGATAGACAGATACGCCCTGTTTGCGGATGCCTTCACGGGTGAAACCAGCTTTGTTCAGGGTTTCATCATCCAGATTGAGCAGAGCACCGTTGACATAGCGACGAGCCTGTTTTTCACGAGCGGCTACCATGCGGTCGAATGTGCTTTTAAATCCCATTGTTCTTTCCTTTTCATCGTTTCGAAACTCGATTGTTTCGCGATGACCCATAGATAGAATTCTCAACCGATTTAGTAAGGGGGGAAAGCGCAAACGAGCTTTGCAGTATTTGCATGGCGGAATTTACCGAATGGACACAATCGCCTCGACGTATTTTTGGTGATATGAATCGGGAGTATGCGACGTGCGGCGACGTCGCCGCGATCAACAACCGGCCAAACCAAAGGGCAGTCCTCATGTTCCAGAATTTCGATGCCCCTTCCGCCCCTGTGATCGGAGACCAGCGGCTCAATCTGTTGCGCCAGGTCATGGCAGATCACGGTGTGACAATGGTGCTGGTGCCGCATAATGACGAACAGAACAACGAATATTTGCCCGAAGACAAGGAAAGGCTCGCCTGGTTGACGGGTTTTACGGGGTCCGCTGGCACGGCGCTGGTGACTGCTGACCGGGCGATTCTGTTTGTCGATGGCCGCTATACCCTGCAGGCCGCAGAACAGGCGGACCCGAACCATTGGACCATCGAAAGTCTGATCGAAATGCCGCCGCACAAATGGTTTCAGCAGAATGCAACATCTGGTGACCGGCTGGGTTTTGATCCCTGGCTGCACACCGCCTCTCAGGTGAAGCAGTTGAAAAAGGCGGCAGGACTTGCCGGTGCGGCGCTTGTTGAGCTGGCGTCCAACCCCATCGATGCGATCTGGCACGACCAGCCCCCTACCCCGCTGGAACCGACGCGCATCCACGACCATGCCTATGCCGGACGTCTGACCCGCGACAAATTGCAGGACATGCAGGCAAAATTGGAAGAAAACCGGGCCGATCTGTGCATTTTGACCGATCCCGCTTCCGTTTGCTGGCTGTTCAACATCCGCGGCAGCGATGTCGCCCACACGCCAATCTCCCTGTCACACGCCATATTGCGCTATGGTGAGGAACCCCTGTTGTTCATTGACCAGCGCAAGCTGGACATGGAAACCAAGGCCTTTCTCACTCAGGTAGCTTCGATGCAGGCCCCGGCGGAGCTGGCCGAAACCGTTGAACAACTGGCGCCCGGCAAAAACTGCATGCTCGACGGCACCATCAGTCCCTATGCATTGAACGCGCTGATCGAAGCAGCCGGTGGCACCGTAATCGAAGCCAAGGACCCGGTTTCCCTGCCCCGTGCGACCAAAAACGAGGTCGAACTTGCTGGCAGCCGTGCCGCCCATCGGCGCGATGGCGCTGCCATGGTGACCTTTCTGGCCTGGCTTG
Organism: Rhizobiaceae bacterium; assembly: GCA_039977975.1. GTDB lineage: Bacteria > Pseudomonadota > Alphaproteobacteria > Rhizobiales > Rhizobiaceae > Pseudahrensia. The sequence goes on along the minus strand of JBDWCD010000015.1, from coordinate 209,966 downwards.
ATTCCCAGCCTCCCGGCACGATCGACGAGATCAACGCGGCCCGCAAACTGGAACAATTGCGCAGCGATCTCGCCGGCAACATGCCGTTGCGCGATATTTCATTCGATACGATTTCCGGATCAGGCCCCAACGGCGCGATTGTTCATTACCGGGTCAATGAGGCAACCAATCGGGAGCTGCAGGCAGGCGAACTCTATCTCAGCGATTCCGGCGGTCAATATGATGACGGCACAACCGATATCACCCGCACAATTGCCGTTGGTGAACCGGGCGATGATGAGCGCCGTGCCTATACATTGGTGCTGAAGGGCCATATTGCCATTGCCCTTGCCCGCTTTCCCAAAGGGACGCGCGGGGTCGACCTAGACGCGCTGGCCCGCATGGCCCTGTGGCAGCACGGCATGGACTATGCCCACGGTACCGGCCACGGGGTTGGCTCTTATCTGGCAGTGCATGAAGGCCCACAAAATATTTCGCGGCGCGGCATGCAGGAATTTCTGCCCGGCATGATCGTCTCCAACGAGCCCGGCTATTATCGTTCCGGCGCATTCGGCATACGCATTGAGAATCTCGTCATCGTGCGGGAAGAAATGCCGATTGACGGCGGCGACCAACCGATGTTGGGCTTTGAAACCATTACCTTCGCACCGCTCGATCAGCGCCTAATTGACGTCAACCTGTTGACGGATGATGAGCTTCACTGGCTCAACGCCTATCACGGCTGGGTTAATCGAGAGATTTCACCGATGGTCAGTGATCAAGTTGCTGAATGGCTGCATCAAGCAACGCAACCTTTGGCGCGCGAATTGCCGGCCGCCTCAGCCTGAGCAGGGATTGGATCATTGAACCAGAGCCATGTCGTCAACGGTGTGCTTCTGAGAAATGGCAAAGTGATGCTGGCCCGCCGCAGCGACCAGCGAAAATTCTATCCCAGCTGCTGGAGTTTCCCCGGCGGTCACATTGAGCCAGGCGAAACGCCCGAACAGGCACTGATCCGTGAGTTGCAGGAGGAAATCGGGATCAAGGCTACCGACTTTCACAAACTGCGTGAGATTGACGTTCGCATCCAGGACCGGCCCGACTATGTATTTCACCTATACGCTGTCAACGATTGGCGCGGTCACCCGGAAATTCAGGACAAGGAGCACACGCTTCTGCGCTGGGTCCGGCCTGCAGATGCCGCCAATTATACCGAACTGGCATTGGCCGAGTATGTTGATCTATTCAGATCACTGGCAATGGATTAGCGGAATTTCTATGTCCAAAAATACAGATAGCCCAATCCGGTGAGGATCATCCCGATCCCGCTGATTTTTGCAAATTGGCCTGTTGCGGGCAGCAGTTTTTCCACCAGTACGAACAAGGTGATGATTAAAATCCAGGCGAGATTCATAACGCCGCCGACAAACAACAGCCCCATCAACACCCAGCAACATCCAAGGCAATACAGGCCATGGTTAAGCCCAAGGCTTATTGCACCCCAGTATCCGGGCTTGAAACGGGCAGCCAGATAAAGCACCGGCGACTGGCAATGGCGCAAGCAAGTGTCCTTCATCGGGGTCAATTGCCAAAACCCGGCAACGATCACCACCCCTGCCCCGAGTGCCGGGCTGACTAAAACCAGATGGGCCGAAAGCAGCGCCGCCTGATCAAGCCCCCATTGCAAACTGGTGGCGATGATGCTGAAGCCGGTCCAGGCGAGCGCATATCCCGCGGTAAACCACAGGCCGGAGACATAGGGGTGACCCCCGCGTCGCTTCTGCATCGCCGCGATCTGAGACAGGATCAGAATGCTGCGAAATGCGGTTGGCACCATCATTGCAACCATCATCACGGCCCACATCAAGAACTGGTTTGTGAAGTCCAACAGGGACCAGGATTTCAGGCCCAAAGCCATGCCCTGCATCTTGCTGCCCATGTCGTTGCTCATGGCGATCAGATATAGCCAGCTGACCGCGACCAGCCCACCAATGGAAATGAACAGCGCCAGACGGTCCCTGATCTCCAGCGGCGACAGGTCTTTTCGGCCCAGGTCACCTGTGGTCATCAGTCTTCAATCAGTCCGTTTTGGTCATAGTGATGGACGCAAAATTGCGCATAGGTGCCGTCGAACTGCATGCCCAACTCCCCCAACACCTCTGCTGTTCCGGCGCCGATTTCCGCATAGGTAAATTCAAAGCTGCCGGTGGGGCGGCTGATCGCGATATGCAATGGTTGCTGGTCGAATTCGTTGACGATCGGCTGGCCAGTGGCATCGATCACCCCTGGAACATGCAAAATGGCCTGTCTGCGGGGAATGTCTATGGAAAAGTCGATCGGCGCATAAAGCGTATCGAGCACCTCGCTGCAGGTGCTGGCAAAGACGGAAAAATGGTTACTTCCCGGTGCACCAACCTCTCCCAGTACTATCTTGCTTAGCGCCTCGCGTTGTTTAGCATCAGCCCGCACGTCGATGATCGCCAGCACACGGCCATTGCCTTCTGCGATCTCTCCGGGCCATTTGATCATGAATGCCCAGTTCAAGCCGGCTAAAGAAATATCGTTGAAGTGGCCTTCAACCAGATGACCGGCCTCGACAAATTCGCAAAACCCATGGGTTGAAGGCAGATGAAACTGGCAACCACAATTGGCATCGCAATTGCAATTACCAAATGTCTGGCTCTTGATCGCCCAGTTGTCAGATTGGGTCATAGTTCAGTCTCCGAAAAATGTCGCCTTGAAACGCCGCCAATCAGATCGGCTTTTGTTCATTTCGAACGCCAGACCAGGATGTGGGGAGCGACGGTCCGAGCGGGGCCAAGCAATGCATTCGACTTAGACGCCAATATAACGCAATAAAAAATGCCTAACACTGCACGAATATTTCTGCGTGAGCACCGTCAGTCTGAATGTTGACTTGGGATAACGCAGAAATACTAGACCCTTTTGGATTGCCCGGCTGCTCACACGACATGCCACTATTTCGATGGAGGTAAACCCAATATTCAACCAAATGGTTGACTAATTAATCTACCATCCTATGATCCGACAAATGGTTGAACAGGAAACCAACACGAGACAACTGACCGACATTTTGAAAGCGGTGAGTGATCCAACCCGGCGGTCGATCCTCACCAAGCTGGTGCAGGAAGGACATATCAGGGTGACCGACATTGCCGCCTATTTCGACATGAGCCTGAATTCGGTGTCAAAACATATCAAGGTCTTGGAAGCTGCGGGGCTTGTCACCCGCCAGACCATGGGGCGCACCCACCTGATCAGCGCCAATATGGAGCCGGTATCTTTGATCGACCACTGGTTCCGCAATTTGCGGTCGGTCTGGGACCTGCGCCTGGAACGGCTGGAAGATATTCTGCTGGAGGAAAAGCAAGATGAGTGAACTGACGCTGACGACGTCGCGGCATATTGCGGCGGCGAGACAGGTGGTGTTTGACGCCTGGCTGAATCCCGAAATCCTGGCTCGCTTTATGTTGCCAGGCGAAGGTATGAGCGTTCCCAGCGCCTCGGTTGAACCGGAAGTTGGCGGACGTTTTGAGATCATCATGCAGGCCGGTGATCAACAGATTCCCCACGGCGGAGAATATAAGGAAATCAACAGGCTGGATCGCATCGTCTTTACCTGGGAATCGCCATTTTCAGTGGACGGCAGCACCGTCACACTGAATTTTTCAGAAGCCCAATCCGGCGGCACCGATGTCGAGCTGATCCATGTGAAATTCACCGATCAGCAAACCCGGGACAATCATCTGGGAGGTTGGGAGAATATTCTCGCCAACCTCGATCAAACCCTGACTTAAACGCGCAAAGGAGAGACTTATGGAAAGTGAATTTGCAAATGTGAACTGGCTCGCCGTCATTGTCGGCACGGTCGTTTCCTTCCTGGTAGGATGGCTTTGGTACAGTCCCAAACTGTTTGGCAAGGGCTGGGCTGAAGGATCAGGGGTCGAGTTGGGCAGCGCCCAATCGATGCCCGTTTTCGCCATGGTCGCCCAGTTGGTCGCCCTCTTTCTGATGGCAATCGTGATCGGTATCACAGCGGCATTTGAGCATTTGATGACAGCCATAATCGCCATATTGGCGGCCGCCGGATTCGTCACATCAGCTGGCGCCTTCGTCAAGAAGTCAAACTACGCGATCGGTGTGGATTTTGGCTATATCGTCGTTGCCGGAATCGTCATGATCATCTGCCAGGGCATTTTCTAGGCGTCACAAGAGACTACGGAGCCCGACCAGCACGATCAGGCTCGCGGCAACGCTGAACATTAAGGGCGCGCGCAGGGCAATCAGCCCTGCGGCGACTATTGCCGCCACTTCAATTGGTCCATGGGTGACCAGCGACGGCGCCACCAATGCCGCCATCACCGCTGTAGGTACAGCATCAAGAGCGGCGCTGACCCGATGGTGAATATGCCCAAAACTCGATAAAATCATATGTCCGCCAAAGCGGGTACCATAGGTCGCCGCGGCACAGGCCAGAACCAGCAAGGTGAAATCATCCATGGGCCACCTCTGCCTTCGGCTTGCTCAGCAGTGCGGCGGCGAGCAAACCTGCCAGTCCACCAATAGATATGTGCCAGGGACTGCCAATGGTGAAGAATACGGCTAGAGACGCCGTCACGCTGACCACCAGAACGGGGAGAAAATTGGGCCGCTTGTGAAACCCAACCACCAGCCCGGTGAAATAAAGCGGCAGAATGAAATCAAGGCCAAAGGCGGCAGGATCGTCAATCAGTGACCCGAACAGGGCACCGATAAAGTTCGACACCATCCAGGTTGCGTAAAGCAGCGTGCCATAGGCGAAATAATAGGCTGGTCGCACACCGTGGGTCGGCGCCCTTGTTTCCGCCGACGCAAAAAGGGGATCAACCAAAAGGAAAAAGGCCAGCACTTTCTGCCAGCGTGTGAAGGACTGCAGCCGGCGCCCCAAAGATGCCGAATATAGCAAATGGCGAAAATTGATCGCGAAAACCGCCAGCACGATTGACCAGGCGGGCACCCCCTGCCCCAGCAGATCCAACATGGCGTATTGGCTAGCGCCAGCGTAAATAGTCGCCGACGCCAGCGCCAGTTCGCCCAGGCTCAGGCCCTGCTCAATTGCCAGCGCACCAAATACACCGGCAAAGGGCACGACGGCCGGCGTCACCGGCAGCACGTCGCGAATGCCGTCAGCAATGTCTCGCCAGAAGTTACCGTCCGACAAGATCGAACCAACCATCTTCGTCGAGGGTATCGATCCCCAAATCAGCTGCCTTTTTCAGCTTTGAACCGGCGCCGGGCCCGGCAACAACAAGATCGGTTTTGCCACTGACCGACCCGGCCACCTTGGCGCCCAATCGTTCGGCCATGGCCTTTGCCTCATCGCGGCTCATTTGCTCCAGACTGCCGGTAAAGACGATCGTCTTGCCGGCCACGGGGGAGTCGCTGGCAACCTGTTCGACAGGATTTGGGGTGACATGGGTCAACAACTCATCCACCACATTGCGCGAATTGGCGGCGGCAAAAAACTTTACCGCGGCACGCGCTGCTGTCTCACCAATGCCGTCAATACTGACAAGCTCCTCCCACGCTGATCCAGCAAAGTCGCGGCTGTCATCCATCGCCGCCAGAAGGGCTTCCATCGTGTGATAATGGCGGGCCAGCAGTTTTGCATTGCCTTCACCCACATGGCGAATACCAAGGGCAAAAATAAACCGGTGCAGATCGATTTTGCGCCGCGCATCAATCGCCTCAAACAGGTTGCTGGCGCTCAATTTGCCAAAGCCATCGCGGTTCTCAAGCCGGGTCAGAGATCGGGCATCACGCTGCTTCAGCGTGAATATATCAGCCGGATTCATCACCAGGCCCCAAGTGTAAAAGGCCTCCGCTTGTTTTTCGCCCAAACCATCAATGTCAAAGGCATTGCGCGAAACGAAGTGTTTCAACCCTTCCACGGCCTGGGCTGGACAGATAAAGCCACCAGTGCATCTCTTGGTGGAATCCAGCTTGCCGGTCTTTTCATTCAATTCTCGCACCGCATCGCTGCCGCAGGCGGGGCATTTGTCCGGCAAGCGATAGGGCGTGGAATCTGCAGGGCGTTTGCTCAGATCGACATCCAGAACTTTCGGGATCACATCGCCTGCTCGATAGACGGTTACCGTGTCTCCAATGCGCAGATCCCGTCCCTCACGGATCGGCTCGCCATCTGATCCTATGCCGGCGATATAATCTTCATTGTGCAGCGTTGCATTGGAGACCACCACGCCGCCCACCGTAATCGGTTCCAATCGTGCCACCGGCGACAGGGCGCCGGTACGACCGACTTGGATCTCAATATCCTGGAGAATGGTAATGGCAGTTTCAGCCGGGAATTTGTGCGCAATGGCCCAGCGGGGGCTGCGCGAGACAAAGCCCAGCCGCTGTTGCAGGGCTAGATCGTCCACTTTGTATACGACACCGTCGATATCATAATCCAGGTGAGAGCGCTGCTCTTCGATCAACCGGTACCGTTCGATCAGTTCGTCGACCTGGTCAAAACGACCCATCAGCGGGTTGATCTGAAAACCCCATTGTTTAAACAGTGTCACCATGTCCATCTGCGATTGGCGCGGCACGGCGCTGACCTCCCCCCAGGCATAGGCAAAGAATTTCAGCGGTCGACTGGCGGTGATGCGTGAATCCAGCTGACGCAGCGATCCGGCCGCCGTATTGCGTGGATTGACATAGGCCGGCTTGCCCTCTGCCTCCATGCGGGCATTGAGATCGAGAAAATCCTGCTTTCCCAGATAGACTTCTCCGCGCACTTCAACGATATCGGGAATGTCATCACCGCTCAGCCGTCGGGGAATATCTGCAATGGTGCGGGCATTGGTCGTAACATTTTCCCCCACCGCGCCATCACCGCGCGTGGCCGCACTGACCAGTTCACCCTGTTCATAGCGCAGGGCCAGCGAGAGCCCGTCGATTTTTGGTTCTGCAGTAAGCTCCAGACGCTGATCTTCGGTGAGTTTTAAAAAGCGCTTCACCCGAGCAACAAAATCAACCACGTCCTCATCTCTGAAAGCGTTATCCAGAGACAGCATCGGCACCGGATGGGTGATTTTCTCAAACTTACTCTGAACCACCGAACCAACTGAAAGGCTTGGTGAATCCTCCCGGATCAGGTCCGGAAAACGTTTTTCGATAGCCGAGTTGCGCTGCCGCAGGGCATCATAATCAGCGTCCGATATCGTCGGGGCGTCCTCGCCATGATAGCGGGCGTCGTGTTCGGCAATCTCATTTGCCAAACGCGCCAATTCAACTTCGGCCTGTTCGGCACTCAGCTTTTTAACTTCAATCATAGGATTCCCACTCCCGGAAATAGCGTCTAACCGGTTTCCAGCAATCTTGCCGCTGCCGCCCGTGCCTCGGCCGTCACCTGGGCACCGGACAACATGCGGGCAATTTCTTCAAGCCGGGATTCGCCGCTGATCGCATTTATTCGGGTTTCAACCGCCTGTTCGCCATCCTTGGAAATCAGGAAATGGGCCACTGCCCGTGCCGCCACCTGCGGTGCGTGGGTGACCGACAGGACCTGCACATGCCGGGAAAGGTTGGCCAGCCGTCCACCGATCGCGTCAGCGACCGCGCCACCCACACCGGTGTCGATTTCATCGAATACAAGGGTCGGCGCAGACCCCCGGTCGGCCAATGCAACTTTCAATGCCAACAGGAACCGCGACAATTCTCCACCTGAGGCGACTTTCATCATCGCACCGGGGCGTGTGCCGGGATTGGTCTGAACATGGAATTCGACATTGTCACAGCCTTCCGGGGTGATTTCATCGTCCATGGAGCTGATTTCAACGAAGAACCGAGCCTTTTCCAGCTTCAGTGCCGGCAATTCCTGCATCACCTTTTGCGACAACTTCTCACCATTGGCATGACGGGCACTGGTTAGAATCGCTGCCTTATCCTTCAGCACCTGACGCAGTTCTTGGGTGCGCTCCTGCAATTCATTCAACCGGTCTTCGCCAGCGTCCAGGTCGGCCAGATCCTGCGCCAACTGGCTGGCATGGGCAGCCAGTCCTTCGACCGGCACCTTGTATTTGCGCGACGCTGCACGCAGTGCAAACAGCCGCTCTTCGGCATTCTCCAACTCCTGCGGATCAAACTCAGACAGGCGCAAGGCGCGCTCCAGCTCGGTTTCCGCTTGCGCCAGGGCATCGACGGCAACACCAAAACATTCAATGGCTGCATCGAGCACGCCGGGCGCGGCGTCCGCCTTGCGTTCCAGTTTGCGCAATGTGCTGACCAGGGTCGGGACCGGCGATGCCTGTCCCGCGAGCACCTGATGAGCTTCATCCAGATCGGTGGCGATCTTTTCTGCCGCCATCATCGTCTGGCGACGCCCGGCCAATTCCTCCTCCTCGCCCTCTTGCGGCGACAAAACGGTCAGTTCCTCGACGCTGGCACGCAAATAGTCGGCATCCCGCGCTGCCTGCTCGACCCTGGCTTGCAGGGCCTTCAATTCCCGCGCCGAATCCCGCCAATTCCTATGAGCCGTTGCAACCGCCTGCCTTTCGGAGTCGAGGCCACCAAAGGCATCAACAAGGTCCCGATGGGCCGCCGGATCAACCATCGCCCGTTCTTCGTGCTGGCCGTGGATCTCAACCAGTTTTTGCCCCACCTGTTTGAGCAGGGACACGCTGACCGGCTGGTCATTGACATAGGCACGGGTGCGGCCGTCAGAACTCTGGGTGCGGCGCAGGATTATGCTTTCGCTTGTTCCAGCCTCTAGCAAATCATTGTCGGTAAGCAGATCAAATACGGCATGATCCGCTTCAACGTCGAAAATGGCGCTGACCTGGCCCTGCTTTTGCCCGACCCGCACCAGATCGCCATCACCGCGGCCCCCCAATGCCAGCGACAGGGCGTCGAGAAGGATTGATTTGCCGGCCCCGGTTTCACCCGACAGCACAGCAAGACCACCGTCGAAATCAATATCCAGCTCTCGGATGAGCACGATATCCCGAATGGACAGAGCTGAAAGCATGGAACTCTTCGATCAGGTTTGAAACGAGTCTTTTGTCAAAGACTATTACCTAATGCACTGTCCCGGAACCAGTATGTTTCCGATTTGTACCAAAATAATTGTCCACCAGCCCGCAGCGACGAACCGGTGCACAAAGTGTTACAACGTCAGCGGGATGGATTTAACTGCCGGCAATCAGCCTGGAAGCAGCCGACAACCATGACTGCTTGTTTTCCAACGGCCGCAGGCCGCCTTTGTCCAGCAGGGCATAGGAATCACGATACCATTGGCTGTCGGGGAAATTGTGACCCAAGACGGCAGCGGCGGTCTGGGCATCCGACGTCAGACCAAGCGCGTAATATGATTCGGTCAAGCGCGCCAATGCTTCTTCAACGTGGCGGGTGTCCTCAAATTTCTCCACCACGCCGCGGAACCGGTTGATTGCTGCGAGATGTTCCCGACGTTCCTGGTAATAACGGCCGACCAGCATTTCCTGACCGGCGATCTGGTCCTTGGCGATCCGCTTCTTACGCTTGGCATCTTCAACATATTCACTGTCGGGATAGCGTTCGATCAACCCGTTCATCGTGCGATATGTGTCTCTGGCAGCGCGTTGATCGCGGGTCACATCTGAAATCTGCCGATAGTGCGACATGCCGACCAGGTACAGCGCATAAGGCGCTTCCTTGTTGGCTGGATAGAGTTCGACAAACCGCTTACCCTGGGCAATCGCCTCTGCGTAATCACCCTGTCTGTAAGCGATGAAGGTGGACATCACGCCAGAACGCTTGGCGTAATCAGAATAAGGATGCTGACGGTCAAGCTTCTTAAACTTGCGCTTTGCCTGGGTGTAGTTACCCGCATCGATATTGGCCAAAGCTTCGTTATAGGTCTTATCAGCCGGTACCGTGGGATCGACAAATGCGTTGACGTCCTGTTCGTCCTTGGCACAGGCACTCAACAGCAACACCATTGCGGCCAACCCAAGACCCAGTTTTCCAGCACCCATTTTTAAGGACTTTGCTGGTTCCATCTCAATCGACATACGATCTCTCACTAATAACGCCGCTGATATTTGCAGGGGAACATAACCCCATCGCTTAATCTGGACAATCAATTGACACCCTTGTGGGCACAAATTCGTTCATTTTTGAGGCAATGCTTAACAACGCGGCGATTTTGCGGGCAATGACGTGAATTTCAAGCTCTAATTTTTGTCTGCTGCAAAGGTTGCTGCAGCAACGGACCGCAATTCTGCACGTGCACCACCGCGTACGGCCGGCTCAGCGTCTGTCCACTCATAATTCGATGGATCCGACAACAGGAACTGCAATGCCATGGCGTTCAGTTTGTGACCACCACGATAGGAGCGGAAACACCCCAGAATCTGGCCACCGGCCAAAGCCAGGTCACCAACAGCATCCAGCGTCTTGTGGCGGACGAACTCGTCCTTGTAGCGCAGGCCTTCTGGATTGATGATCTTGTTGTCGTCGCAGATGACGACGGAATTATCGAGGCTCGAACCAAGGGCAAATCCTGCAGCCCAGTAGCGCTCAACGTCCTTCATGAAGCCGAAGGTACGGGCGCGGGACAAATCTTTGCGGAAAACGTCTGGTGTCAGGTCACCGCAGAATTTCTGGCGACCGATAATTTCTTCCTCAAAGTCGATCTCGACTTCGTAACGGGTGGTGTCGTGCGGCTCAAATACGCCCCAGCTGGACCCCATGGTAAAGCGAACCTCTTTCAGCACGCGCAGATAACGACGGCGGCGGTTCTGTTGAACCAGTCCGACCTGATCGATGGCTTCAACAAAAACTTCCGAAGAGCCGTCCATCACGGGAATTTCTGCAGAATCTACCTCGATCAACACATTATCGACATGAAGTGCGATCAAAGCTGCCATGAGATGTTCAACAGTTTTGACATGCACACCGGCCGGATCGCCCAGCACCGTACAAAGATCGGTAGCACCTACCGAATCGATATTGGCCGAAATATCAACCTGCTCGAGAGGAGAAACATCACTGCGTTGAAAAACAATTCCTGAATCTTCATCGGCCGGGAGAAGTGAAATGGAGACTGGCTTACCGCTATGGACACCGACACCTGACAGTTCAATGCGATCTGCCAGCGTATTTTGCTTATTTGAAACTTTCGTTCCCATCAAAACCCCGATCCCGTAAGGCACAGCCCACGGTACATTTGTTGCACCCAACTTTTACGGAACAGCGACCCTCGAGACCTTACCCGGTGCAGGAACCGCACCTCCCCTGGAGAACTCGTTGTCCGAGTCGCATTCCCCTATTTCGTTATCTTTCCTAACCCGGGAGAGCGCTCTATCCAAATCACGCTTTCTTACTGAATGTTAACAAGTTAACGGCTGATTAACTGTCTGGGTTTGCACAAAAAAAAGGCCGTTGGAACAATTATGCCCAACGACCTGTAATTTTCGTTAACGACCAGGTTTATTCTGCACCATTGCGGGACAGGGTCGAACAGATTGGTAAATCTGCCTTTACGCTTGCCGGCGCAGGAAGGCTGGAATGTCCAACTGATCATCTTCGCTGATTGGCTTGGCGGCCGGTGCCGAGCGACCATGCACGTCAAGCGCACCATTTTTCGGCGGCGCGTAAGGATTGTTGTCCTCCCGCGGTGCATCAACTGAACGGGTCGCCGGCGCCGCTGGTGCAGACGACGTCGCCGACGCCGACGCCGGTGCCGATTCTGCTGCAGCTGCTGGTTTGCTTGAGGGAGCCATGTCTGAAGGGCTGCTTGATCCCCCCAGACCGGTCGCCAGACGCTTCAGCAGACCCATAGGTCCATTTTCTTCCGCTGCTGCCGATGGAGAAGCACCGGATGGCCTTGCTGTCAGTTCCTGTCGGGCAACGGCAGGGAAATCCTCAACCGCGGGCATCCGTGGCGCTGGCGCAGGTGACGTTGGCGAGACCGATTCGACGGATTCTGATTTGTCGGAAGATTCAGCCGGCGACGCCAATTGCTCATCAAGGGCAGATTGGAAGTCAATGTCGGAAATCGGATCGCTGAAATCGACACTTTCGGCCTGGAACGGCACCGCGCCGGAACCACGGTCAATTTCCAGCGATGGTGATTCGGGAATGGCCAGCTCTTCTTCAACCGCTTCGGCAGTCGTCTTAGCTTCGACCACTGGTTTCTTTTCCTCTGCCACTTCAGTGCGTGCAATGGTCGACTGACGCAGTCGTTCGGCCGCATCATTCATCAACTGGGTATTTGGCGCTCTGGATGCGCTGATTTCAGCGTCAATGCCGGTTGCCACAACAGATACCCGAATAACACCTTCCAGGCTTTCATCGAAGGTTGCGCCGAGGATGATATTGGCATCGGCATCAACTTCTTCACGGATGCGGGTGGCAGCTTCATCGACCTCAAACAGGGTCATATCGCGACCACCGGTGATGGAGATCAGCAGACCTTGTGACCCGGCCATGGATGTTTCATCCAGCAGCGGATTTGAGATGGCAGCTTCGGCGGCAGCCATTGCACGGCCTTCGCCGGAAGCTTCACCGGTACCCATCATTGCGCGGCCCATTTCACGCATGACGGAACGTACATCGGCGAAATCAAGGTTGATCAGACCTTCTTTCACCATCAAATCGGTAATGCAGGCGACACCGGAATACAGAACCTGGTCGGCCATCGAAAAGGCGTCAGCAAAGGTTGTCTTGTCGTTGGCGACACGGAACAGGTTCTGGTTGGGAATGACAATCAGTGTGTCGACATTCTTCTGCAGTTCGATAATTCCTTCCTCGGCCAGCGCCATGCGGCGTTTGCCTTCAAAGGAAAACGGCTTGGTGACAACGCCAACGGTGAGGATCCCGGCTTCGCGTGCGGCCCGTGCAACCACTGGTGCTGCTCCCGTGCCTGTACCGCCCCCCATGCCAGCGGTGACAAAGGCCATATGGGTGCCAGACAGGTGATCATTGATTTCGTCAATGCATTCCTGCGCCGCAGCGGCACCAACCTCTGGCTGAGAGCCGGCACCGAGACCTTCGGTAACCGCCACACCCATTTGGATGAGCCGTTCGGACTTGGACATGGTCAAAGCCTGGGCGTCGGTATTGGCAACCACAAAATCGACCCCGTCGAGGCCGGATGTAATCATGTTGTTGACGGCATTGCCGCCGCCCCCGCCTACGCCGAATACGGTGATGCGCGGTTTTAGCTCAGTAATGTCTGGCTTATGAAGATTGAGAGTCATGGGTCATTCCTCGTTTGTTCTGAGCCACCTGATCACCTCTCGTTTTTTGAGAGAGCAGCCCGTTTGATTTCCCCCGTTCTGCGCGGGGTAAGGGTTTAAAAACTTTCCTTCAGCCAGCGGGTCACCCGTGAGAATGATCCGCCGTTTGAATTGGCGATGAGATTTGCGGTTTTTGACGACCGGTCGGCATATTCCGAACCGGCAACTTGCGGATAGATCAACAGGCCGGCGGCAGTCGAAAAGGCCGGTCCCTTAGCTGTTTTTGGCAGACCCGATATGCCCATTGGCCGCCCCAGGCGGATATTGGCAGACAGGATCCTTGTGGCCACTTCGCTGACGCCAACCAATTGGCTGGCACCGCCGGTGAGCACAATGCGGCGACCAACAGCACCGGCAAAACCGGAACGATTGATGCGGTCTCTGACCAGCTCGAATGTCTCTTCCACCCGGGGGCGGATAAATTGCGCCAATTGAGCCACCGACACCTGGTCGGGCATGACATGGCTGTCATCTCCGATTGGCGGTACGGCGATCATCTCGCTCTCGTCCACCTGGATCGGCGTGGCCTTGCCATGGAGCACTTTCAACCGTTCGGCATCGCTGACACGCATCGACAGGATGCGGGCAATATCCATGGTTACGTGATTGCCACCCACGGCAATTGCATCGGCAAACATCAATTGACCGTTGAGGAAGATCGATACGGTCGTGGTACCACCTCCCATATCGATACAGGCGCAGCCCATCTGAGTTTCATCTTCCACCAACGCGGAAAGACCCGACGCATAGGGGGCGGCAACCATGCCATCGACCCGCAAATGCGACCGGTTAATGCAGTTTTCCAGATTGCGAAGCGGCGCTGCATCGCAACTGACCACATGCATGTCGACGCCGAGTTCCTCACCCACCATGCCCAGCGGATCACGAATTCCGTGTTCAACATCAATGGAATAGCCAATTGGCAGGGAATGGAGAATGGCCCGTTGATCCTGCATGGCACTCTTGTGCCCGGCGGCAAGCACCGCCTTCACATCAGACGGCTCAACCTCGTGACCATTGAGCGCGATGCCGGACGAGAATGTCTCGCTGGACAGGCGACCGGACGTCACTGCGACAATCAGCGATTCAATCGGCATCTTGGCCGAATTTTCCGCTGCATCAACAGCCAGGCGCAGGGCGGTCTCCGCCTTATCCATATCGACGATGACGCCGGATTTGATGCCGCGCGACCGTTGATGCCCAAATCCCAACACTTCAATGGAATGGGAACGGTTGGGCAAAACATCGACTTCGGAGCGCGGGCGCAATTTGGCGATCATGCAGGAGATCTTGGTGCTGCCAACATCGAGCACTGACACAATTGTAGATTTCCCCGTTGGCAGGCGACCTACCCGGGCGACATCGGAAGGGGATCTGAAAATGCTCACAGTTTCCGATCCATCTTTTTCATGGCCTTCAACCGGTCCTTGACCAGTTTGGCGCGAATTTCGGCGGCTTCCGGCTGCAACCGAAAGACAACCCGGTCAGCAAGGCGCATGTCGACAATACTGAGCTGACGCTCCAGCAAGCGGTCTTCATTGGCCATCTGCGCCAGGCGCCCCAGGCTTTGATCGATGCCGGTTTCCGGCAATTTGATCAGCATGTCGTTGGCAAGACCGAGATCCCAACGGCGGTCAGCGACGCGAATATAAGACGTCACCCTTCCCGCCAGCTGTGGATATTGTGCCACAAGAGGCAGAATTTCGCTGGCGGACTGGGAAGCCCCCTCGCCCACCAAATGGGGCAAATGGGCAAATCGATTGTTGAGCAGATCGGCAATGCCAAATTTGGCAATCAACTCTCCCGACTGTTCGACGACGGCCAGACGATCATTGCGCTGCCAGACAGCGGCGGCCCGTTTTTCAGCCAATGCGACAGTCAGCTTTCCGGGATAGAGCTTTCGGATGGCCACATCCTTGATCCAGGGCAGGGCCATCAACCGTTCACGGGCACCGGCCGCGTTGAATCCCAGCAGCGAGCCCCGTTCTCCGAGACCAAGTGCTGCGATCAGATCTTTTTCGCGGGTTTCCACCTGGCCGGTGAGCACGATATCGCGCGCTTCAAGCCCAACGGTGGTTCCAATGCCCGACACCAGCGCTGAGGCCGTGCCCGCCATGACCGATCCGTAGAACCATCCGGCAATGATAAATCCAAGGGCCATAGTGGTGCCTGACCCTGCGCGTGGAGCTTTGGCCCCGTCCAAACGGCGACGGATGGTCCGGATACGCGACCGCACCACCAGCATCAAAGGGTTGAAGCCCTCGCCAGACACGACTGTACCGGCCGCATCACCGCGACCGGTTCCAAGTCCAATCCTATGGCTCAACGACGACAACTCGCGTCCTCCACCATCCATGTCAACAATTCACCAAAAGTGTGCCCGGCATGTTCGGCCAGTTCTGGCAACAACGATGTGGGCGTCATGCCAGGCTGGGTATTTACTTCCAGCCAGATCAGTTCACCCGTCCCATTCACACGATCATCCAAACGGAAGTCAGACCGGGTAACCCCGCGACAACCAATTGCCTGATGCGCCTTCAACGACAGTGTCTGAATCTTTTGGTAAACATTTGGTAAAATTTCCGCCGGAAGGACGTGTTTTGACCCACCTTCGGCGTATTTGGCCTCATAGTCGTAAAATGTATCCCCCAAAGGCAGAATTTCAGTCACCCCAAGGGCCACATCCCCCATCACCGCACAGGTCAATTCGCGGCCATGAACGAATCGCTCAACCATCACAATGTCGCCATAGGGCCATTCATCGGAATACAATTCCTGCGGCGGAGTTGAGCGATCTTCGCCGACAATCAGCACGCCAAAGCTCGATCCTTCATTGACCGGCTTGACCACATAGGGCGGTTTCATCGCGTGCTTTTCTGCAGCTTCCAGCCGGTGCATCACCTTGGCATCGGCCACCGGCACACCAACCCGGCGCACCACCGTCTTGGAACGCTCCTTGTCCATCGCCAAAGCAGACGACATGACACCGGAATGGGTATAGGGAATTTCCAGATATTCCAGCACGCCCTGGATGGTTCCATCTTCGCCATAGGGACCATGCAGACCGTTGAAGGCGACATCTGGTTTCAGTTCTTGCAGGGTGGCGGAGATGTCGCGGTCAACATCCACCCGCGTCACCTTGAAGCCTTCCGCCTCCAGCGCGTCAGCGCAGGCATTACCTGACGACAGACTGACCGGACGTTCTGACGAAAATCCTCCCATGAGCACAGCAACGTGCGTCATCGACAATCTCTCCTATTCCCCTAGCGTTTACAGAAGAATCACATGCCAATCGGGCTTTCAAGCGGCGATTGAGAGGCGATACCAAGGCCAATTGAATCGGTTTTGCAGCAGGAGTCGGTAACGGATTCAAAAGACTCAACATTCGCCATTCACAGCTGAAAAAATATTTTTTTGCAGTTTGCTGGCTGACCAATGAGAAAACGCGCGCAGAATAGCTGACAGACCGAAATCCATCTAATTTTCAAGCGCTAGCAAGTGATTCGTCAGATCGAACTTTTGACGTTACGTCCCGGTTCAAAGCGCCCCAATCGCTTGATTTCCCACTCCAGCACAACGCCGCTTTGGGCATGCACTTTGGCGCGCACGGTTTCTCCCAACGACTCAAGATCGTGGGCCGTGGCTCCACCGGTATTGATCATGAAGTTACAGTGCATTTCGCTCATCTGAGCACCGCCAATCTGAAAGCCGCGCATGCCTGCCTCATCGATCAGTTTCCACGACGAATGGGGCAAGGGGTTCTTGAACGTCGACCCACCCGTTTTCTCGCGAATGGGCTGCACCGTTTCCCGGTGATGTTGCACCGCGTCCATGGCTTCGCGGATAGCGGCCTTATCGGCTGGCACGCCTTCAAACAATGCACCAGTGAAAATCAGATCTTTCGAGGCACCTGAATGACGATAGGAATAGCCCATATCCGCGTGGCTCAGAACATGGCGATTGCCCTGCCGGTCCAGCGCATAGACTTCAACGACCCGATCGGTTGTTTCTGTCCCATTGGCACCGGCATTCATGCGCAGCGCGCCGCCAACGGCTCCTGGAATACCGTGATAGAATTCAAATCCACCCAATCCGGCTTCCAGTGCGGCCGTCGCCAACCGTTTGTCGGGTGTGGCAGCGCCGGCATAAAGACGGTTGTCACCGCGATCTTCCACCTGGCCGAATCCACGTCCGGAAAGCCGGATCACAACCCCTTCAATGCCCCCGTCGCGGACCAGCAGGTTGGAGCCGATACCGACCACCAGAACCGGCACGTCTCCGGGCAGGATTTTCAGGAATTTGGCGAGATCATCTTCATCAGCGGGCGAAAACAGCAGGTCTGCGGGTCCGCCAACCTGAAACCAGGTGATTTTCGACATCGGCGCGTCAGGCGTCAACCGACCGCGAATGCCCGATACATCGAGTTGGTCCAGCAGCGCCCGTCCGCTCATTTGAGTGCTGCCAGTTGATCCGGCAGGGCCTGCGCCCAGCTGGTAATGTCACCGGCTCCCAAAAAGACAACAAAATCACCAGGTTCAGCGATTGTATGAATCAGCGGCGCAATCTCTTGCGGCGCTTCAATGGTGCGCACGTCACGATGCCCCCCAGACTTCATGGCAGAGGCCAGACTGGTCGAATTGACGTTTTCAATCGGTTCTTCGCCAGCGGCGTAAACCGGCGCCACCAGCACCGTGTCTGCATCATTGAAACAGGCGCTGAATTCATCAAACAGGTCACTCAACCGCGTATATCTGTGCGGTTGCTTGATGGCGATGACCCGCCCCTGGCCGCTGGAGCGAACAGCTGTTCGGGCAGCTTTCAAAACCGCAGAGATTTCAACCGGGTGATGGGCATAGTCATCGAAGATTTCAACGCCGTTCCACGACCCCATCGGGGTGAATCGACGGCGCACACCTTTAAAGTTTTCCAGGCCCTGGCGGATGGAATCAACGCTGGCACCCAATTTATGTGCCACGGCAATTGCCGCGGTGGCGTTGGAGACGTTGTGAACACCCGGCATCGGCAGAACCAAATCTTCGATCAACAGGTCCTCGCCCGACTGACGGTCGTGCACGGTTACATCAAATCGCGACTTGGCGCCTTCCGCCCGAACGTTGTTGAAGCGATATTCCGATTGCGGGTTATTGCCATAGGTGACGATGCGCCGGTCTTCAATGCGGCTGACCAGTGCCTGGACTTCTGGATGGTCGATGCACATCACGCCAAAACCGTAGAAAGGTACGTTTTCAACGAAAGTTTTGAAGGCCTCCTTGGCCTTGTCGAAAGTGCCGTAGTGGTCGAGATGTTCCGGGTCGATATTGGTGACAATCACCACATCAGCAGGCAGGCGCAAAAAGGTGCCGTCGCTTTCATCGGCCTCCACCACCATCCAGGAACCGTCACCCATACGGGCATTGGTGCCGATGGCATTGAGAATGCCGCCATTGATAATGGTTGGATCAAGATCGCCAGCTTCCAGCAACTGGCCGACCATCGAGGTGGTCGTGGTTTTGCCATGGGTGCCACCGACAGCGATCGACTGTTTGAACCGCATCAATTCGGCCAGCATTTCCGCCCTGCGAACGAGGGGCAGGCCACGCTCCTTGGCTTCCATCCGTTCGGGATTGTCCATTTTAATGGCCGTCGAGGTGACGACAACTTCACTGTCGCCAAGATTTTCCGCCCGGTGGCCGATATGAACCTCAATGCCCTTTTTGCGAAGACGCTGCACATTGGCGCCGTCATTCTGGTCGGAACCCTGAACCGGATAGCCGAGATTGTGCAGCACTTCGGCAATGGCGCTCATGCCGATGCCGCCGATGCCAATAAAATGAATCAGGCCGATATCGTCTGCCATCCGCATGGGTTGGGTCCTTTGAATCTATTCAGTATGGGCCTGAACCAGATCGGCTAGTCTTACCGCTGCGTCAGCCACGCCCGCCTTTTTGGCGTTTTCCGCCTGTATTGCAAGGCTTTCAGGACTATTCATGGCGCTTGTCAGCAGTTTTGCCAGTTTTTCCGCAGTCAAATCCTTTTGCCGCACCAATGTGGCGCCTTCTGCCGTGGCCAGATGGGACGCATTGGCTCCCTGGTCATCGTCCAGAGCCCCCGGCAGAGGCACCAGAATGCTGGGGCAACCGATCAGGGCAAGCTCACTGACAGAGGAGGCCCCTGCCCGACATATCACAAGATGCGATCGGGCAATCCGCGCCGGCATATCCGGGAAGAATTCTTCAACTTCGGCCTGCACGCCAAGTTCTTGCAGGGCAGCGCGCGCCGGTTCGGCATCTTCGGGACGCGCCTGCAGCACCAGGGTCAACCGCCCGAGCAATTGTTCATCCAACAGCGCTAGGGCTTTAGGCATGGCTTGAGAGAAAAACCGCGCACCCTGACTGCCGCCAAAGACCAACAGTTTAAACGGACCCGCTATTGTCGGCGGTTTATACGCCTGTTTCGCCGCCTGATGGGCAATATCGCGCAATGGATTGCCGGTCACTGTTACCGGCGCACTGGAAGAAGCGAGTTGCTTTTCAAGCGCAAATCCGGTGGCAATTGCACTGACCCGTGAGGCCAGAAAGCGATTGGCGCGGCCCATGACTGCATTTTGCTCATGCAGGATTGTCGGGTGCCCCATATGGGAAGCCGCCAATAGCGGCGGCACGGTGGGATAGCCGCCAAATCCAACCACCGCATCAGGTTTCACCTTGGAAAGCACCCGGCGGGACATAAAATAACCGTTGGCCAGCCGGGAAAGCGTGCGCAGCAAGGCAATCGGGCTCTTTCCGGCAAATGTCGCCGACGGAATAATATGCACTTCCTGGGCGGGAAAACTGTCAACAAACCGCTCGGCGCGCGGGTCGGTCGCCAGATGAACCGACCAGCCTCGATTGCTGAGTTCCTGCGCCAGGGCCTGGGCGGGAAACAAATGCCCCCCGGTGCCCCCTGCCGACAGAAGTACGGTTTTTGTCATCTGATCACGCCGCGCCGGGGGAAACTGCCAGGTGCCCGGTTGGCACGGTATGAACCGATGCCCGACGGTAGCTTTCGGCACGCTTGCGGCTCAAGGCGAGCACCAGGCCCATGCCCAGCGCCACTGCCATCATTGACGAGCCGCCATAGGAAATGAACGGCAGTGTCATGCCTTTGGCCGGCATCAGCCGCAGATTGACGCAAATATTGATGATTGCCTGAAAACCAAACATCAGCACCAGGCCGGAAACGGCCAGTTGAACAAACCGATCGCGTTCCCGCATGCCGTGGTAAAGGCCGCGCAGGACGATGAAAGCGAATGTGGCGACCAGTCCCATCACCAGGAACACGCCGAATTCTTCAGCCGCGACAGAAAAGATGAAGTCCGTGTGGCTGTCGGGCAGGCCGTATTTCACCAGACCTTCGCCCGGACCGCGACCAAACCAGCCACCGGATGTGATGGCTTCCAGTCCGCGATCCACTTGAAAATTATCGCCGGTGCCGGTGATGAATCTGTCGATACGTGTGGTCACATGGGGGATGGTGATATAGGCGCCAATAAAGCCCGCCACACCGAACCCACCCAACAGGGTAATCCATATCCATGGCATGCCCGCCATGAAGAACATGGTGCCCCAGATCAACGCCAACAACACGGTCTGGCCAAAGTCCGGTTGTGTCACCAGCAGGCCCGCGCAGGCGCCAAACAACATGATGGAAAACAGGTTGCAGGGGATATCCGGACGCTTTGAACTTTCAGCAAACAAGAATGCCGTGACCACGACAAATGCCGGTTTGAGGAATTCCGACGGCTGCAGCAGGAAGGACCCGACGGCCAGCCAGCGCGTTGCGCCCTTGGCCGAATAGCCGATCAGCGGCAAGGCCAGAAGGGCCAGGAAAGTCGCCAAAAAAATCAATATTGACAGGCGCTTGACCTGTTTAAGGTTCAGGAATGATGTGCCAATCAGGATCACCAGAGCGGGCAGCAGAAATACCGCATGGCGTTTGACGAAGTGAAAACTGTCATCAATGCTCAGCCGGGCTGTGACCGATGGACTTGCCGACAGGGACAGCAAAAATCCGCAGGCCAGCAGCAGCAAAGCCGCCGCCAGCAGGAATTTGTCTACCGTCCACCACCAGTCTGATACCGGGCTTTTTCTGGCACGTGACATCATGAGCTCAGTCCTCGATTCCCTTAAATCCTGCAAGCGCCGCCACTGCGTCCTTGAAGGCTTCTCCCCGCTTCTCAAAATTCGGAAACTGGTCAAAACTTGCCGCTGCCGGGGATAGCAGCACTACGGAACCAGCGCCGTTATCCATGCCAGACGGGTTTTCAGATGCGTCTTTTGCCGCGTATTTCGCCGCGTCGCTCGCCGCATCCCTCGCCGCATGGTTAACAGCTTGTTGCAGTGTGCCAGCAATTTCATAAGGAATCGTATCACCCAGCTGGGCGGCGAACATGCCGGCCGCTTCGCCGATCAGATAGGCTTTGGCGACACGCGGAAAATGCGGCGCCAGCGCTTCGATTCCACCATCTTTTGCCAGACCTCCGGCGATCCAATGAACTTTGTCAAAACTGGACAAGGCCGGTGCAGCGGCTTCTGCATTGGTGGCCTTTGAATCATTGATGAATAATACATCCGCGACCGTTCCCACCTGCTCCATGCGGTGAGCCAGCCCGGGGAAGGATTGGAATCCCTTCAGCACTTCATCTTCAGACAGGCCAAGCGCCTGGCAAACGGCCAGACAGGCAGCAGCATTCTGACCGTTATGCTGTCCACGCAATGAGCCGATACCGGCCAGTTTGATCAGCTTCTGACCCGCACCATCGATCAGATGACTGTCGTCAAACCCAATATCGGCGCCGGCACTGTCAGTACCTGAAATGCGAAACATGGGAGTCTTGTTGGCATCCAGTTGGTTCGCCGCCTGCACACAGAATTCATCGTCCACACCGACCACCGCAACATCACTTGCAGCAACCAGGCGTTGTTTGATCGCGGCATAGTTTTCAATCGTGCCATGGCGTTCCAGATGGTCCGGCGTGACGTTCAACAACACGCCGACATGGGATTGCAGCGAGGGCGCAAGATCAATCTGATAGGAGGAACATTCCACCACATAGACCTGGTTGGCGGGGGTGTCGCTGAGCGGGTCGAGATCAAGCACCGCCCGACCAATATTACCGCCCATCTGCACGTCGCGGCCGGCGCTGGCCAGCACATGGGATATCAGTGCAGTAGTGGTTGACTTGCCATTGGTGCCGGTGATTGCCACGAATGGTGCACGCCGCCCCTGTTTCTGCAACATGCGCGAAAACAATTCGATGTCACCGATCACCTCTACCCCGGCTTTAAGGGCCAGTTCCACCGACCAATGGGGTTGCGGATGGGTCAGCGGCACACCGGGCGCCAGGATCAGGGCATGAATGGCATTCCAGTCAATCTGGCGCAGGTCTCCGGTTGAAATGCCACTTGCAGCGGCCTTTTCCACACTTGCCGGATTATCGTCAAAGGCCACCACCTGCGCCCCACCGGCCTGCAGCGCCTGAGCGGTGATCAGTCCGGAACCGCCCAGACCAAACAGGGCAACCTTCTGCCCATCGAACAAAGTTACCGCAATCATCGCCCCACTTACCGCAGTTTAAGGGTCGCCAGCCCGGCCAAGGCAAACATGATGGAGATGATCCAGAAGCGGATCACCACCTGGCTTTCCGTCCAGCCAAGCTGTTCAAAGTGATGGTGAATGGGGGCCATCTTGAACACTCTTTTGCCGGTCATCTTAAATGACCCGACCTGGATAATCACCGACAGGGCTTCCATCACAAACAAGCCGCCGATGATCATCAGCACGATTTCATGCTTTGCCGCCACCGCGATAGTGCCCAGCATGCCACCCAGCGCAAGTGACCCTGTGTCGCCCATAAAGATCGCCGCCGGTGGCGCGTTAAACCACAAAAACCCGAGCCCGGCACCGATCACCGCACCGCAGATAATCGCCAGTTCACCGGTCCCCAGGACAAAGTGAATCTGCAGATAATCGGCAAATACCTTGTTGCCCGCCAGATAGGCGATCACGCCGAAAGAGGCGGCGGCAATCATCACCGGCACAATAGCCAGGCCATCCAGACCATCGGTCAGATTTACCGCATTACCAGCGCCAACAATCACAAAGGCGCCGAAAAAGATAAAGAACCAGCCGAGATGCAGCACCAGGTTCTTAAAGAATGGGAAAGTAAGCGCACTGGACATATCAACGCCGGAAACTGACGATGTCTGATCGCCGAGTATCATGATCACCGCGCAGGCAATGCCGGCAATGATGAACTCAAGCAACAGCCGCATGCGCCCGGAAAAGCCCCCATGGCTGGCTTTTTTGACCTTCAGATAGTCGTCATAAAAACCAATACCGCCGAACGACAGGGTGACCAGCAGCACAGTCCAGACATAGACGCTCGACAGATCGGCCCAGATCAGGGTCGACCCTATCAGGCCAACAAGGATCATCAGTCCCCCCATGGTTGGGGTGCCGGCCTTTTTAAAATGGGTCGTCGGGCCATCGGCGCGGATTGGCTGGCCCTTCTTCTGGCGTCCCCGCAGCGATCGGATGATCTTCGGGCCAAACAGGAATACGATCAGAACCGAAGTAAACAGTGCGCCGCCGGTGCGAAACGTGATGTAACGAAACACGTTAAGCAGGGGAATCTGATCACCAAATTCAGTGGCAAGAAAATACAGCATGTCTTCCTATCCGGCGCATTGCTTCGCCCGTTAATTCAAGTTTCAGCGTCTAGTACGCATTTGAGTCTTTGTGACCGGCCTTTAACAGAGCATCGATAAATCTTGCAAACCGCATTCCCAACGATGCCTTGGCCATCACCACGTCTCCGCCACGCAATTCGGCGACGACCAGTGGGATCAGATCGTCAATTGTTTCCCGGTGGTTGCTGATCGCCCTGTCGGACAGGGCCGATTGAAGCGCCTTCATTTCTGGTCCGGCCAGGAATACTTTGTCGATGCCACCAGCCAGAATGGGTTCTGCAAGTCCAGCGTGGAATGCAGCTGACTGAGGCCCCAATTCCAGCATGTCGCCCAACACGGCAATTCGGCGTCCTGCCCCTTTCACCGGTGCTGCCGCAAGCAGCGCCAGGGCGGCGCGCATGCTGGTAGGATTGGCATTGTAGCTTTCATCGATCAGCACCAGGCGATTGTCACCTTCGCCAATCGTGTGGCGCTCACCCCGCCCCTTCACCGGACGCATATCTGCTACCGCCAGACCGGCTTGCGCCAAATCGGCGTCAACCAATTTGCAGGCAGCCAGCACACCCAAAATATTCTGCGCAATATGGCGACCAGGGGCGCCGACCTTGACGACAATATCATCGCCCAGAATATTCGCCGTCAGGCAGGAACAAGATCCGTGCAGCGCCAGTTTTGACAGGCGGGCGTCACAATTTTCGGCTTCGCCAAATTTGTGAATGGTCTCAACACCGGCTTCTTTCGCCCAATCCTCAAGCATCAAAATCCGTTCGTCGTCGCCATTGATCAGCGCCACACCACCAGGCTCAACACCTTGAAATATTTCTGCTTTCGCCCGCGCAATTTCATCGACGCTGGCAAAGGCGCCCAGATGAACGGCGGCCACATTCATCACCATAGCGACATGCGGCCGGGCCATTTTGACCAGTGGAGTGATTTCACCGGGGTGGTTCATGCCGATTTCGATAACGGCAAATTCTGTATCCTGCGGCATGCGCGCCAGGGTCAGCGGCACGCCCCAATGGTTGTTAAACGACGCCACCGCCGCATGAACCCTGCCCGAAGGTGTTAGCGCCGTGCGCAGGGCCTCCTTCGTGGTGGTCTTGCCGACGCTGCCGGTCACCGCAATCACCCGCGCATCTGCGGACAGACGCGCCCGGGCAGCAATGCCGAGACGTTCCAGGCCAGCCAACACATCATCGACAACCAGCAAAGGGCCGGTATCGCCACTCAGTTGATCCAGCCATTCCTCGCTGACGACACTCAGACCGCCGCCATTGCCATAAGCACTGGCGACGAATTTGTGACCGTCATGCACGTCTCCCCTGATGGCAAAATAGGCTTCGCCGGCAGCGATCGTTCGACTGTCGATGGAAATACCTGAAATTCCGTCGGGCATGTCTCCAACTTGGCGCGCCTGCATTGCGGTGCAGAGCTCGTCTGTGGACCAAAGCACAGCCGTCATTTGCCGGACTCCAACGCCTGCGCCACAACCTTGTGGTCGGAAAACGGCAATATTTCCGTGCCAACGATCTGGCCTTCCTCGTGCCCTTTGCCGGCAACCACCAGAGAATCACCGGCCCTCAAATGACCTATCGCATATTCAATTGCTGCCCGTCGGTCGCCAATTTCAACGGCATCGGGCACGGCAGTGAGAATTTCAGCGCGCACTTCTGCCGGATCCTCGGTTCTGGGATTATCGTCGGTGACAATTACGACGTCGGCCAGGCGTTGGGCGATTTCCCCCATGATCGGGCGCTTGCCCGGATCGCGGTCACCGCCACATCCAAACACCACCATCAGTCGCCCGGTCGTGTAGGGTTTTAGAGCCTTGAGAACGTTTTCCAACGCCTCCGGCTTATGGGCATAGTCGACATAGACGGGCGCGCCGTTGCCACTGCGTCCAATCAGTTCCAGGCGACCGGAAGCCCCTTTTAAGTTTTCCAGAGCCGCCAGGACCGCGGCCGCATCGCTTCCGGTAGCAATCGCCATGCCGGCGGCTACCAGAGCATTGGCCATCTGGAATTCGCCTGCCAGCGGCAACTCAACCCGATATAGGTGGCCGGCATGCTCGATTTCGGCAACCTGGGCATGGCGGTGCTGCTCAAGCCGTTTCAGGTTCAGAAAACTTCCATGGCGACCAACGGTTTTCACCGCCAGCTCCCGCACTTCTGCAGCCAGTACGACGGCATCACTGAACGCATCGTCGGCAAAGATCACCGCCGGTTGTCCCGGTTCCAGCAAAGTCTCAAACAGTCTCAATTTGGCGGCCAGATATTCATCCACATCAGCGTGATAATCCAGATGATCGCGGCCAAGATTGGTAAAACCACCCACTGCCAGACGCACACCATCCAGCCGCCTTTGGTCAAGCCCGTGGGAAGAGGCCTCCATCGCGCAATGGGTTACCCCGTCATCGGCCAGTTCGGCCAGCAATTCCTGCAATGCAACCGGATCGGGCGTGGTCAGTGACCCATAATCGCTGCGGCCCGGTGCAAAAACGCCGGTCGTGCCAATCATCGCTGCCTGGTGTCCAATCTGCTGCCAGATCTGGCGCAAAAAGGAAGCCACTGAAGTCTTGCCGGCAGTCCCGGTGACCGCCGCCAGAATTTCAGGCTGGCTGCCGTAGAACTTTGAAGCAGCCAGGGCAATGGCCTGGCGCACATCGGCAGCCCGCACGACGGGCACATCAACCTCGCCAATATCGGCGTCTTCAGAAACCAAAATGGCAGTTGCTCCAGCCTTGATTGCTGCTGGAATAAAGACTGAACCATCAACTTTCGATCCGGACATGGCAGCAAATAAAGTGCCCGGCTGCACCTTGCGCGAATCCAGGGTCAGCGCTTTGACATTCACATTTTTGGAATAACCCGCATCGGGTCCAAACAGTGTGCTCAGTTTCATCTATGCGCCCTTCTTTAACTGTTACCGCCGATACGACGACAAAGTGGCGGTATCACGAACGCGGAAGTCTGGCTGCACATCCAATAGTGGCGCAGACCGCTTTACAATATTGGCCACTGCCGGTGCGGCATTCATGCCGGCGGTTGCATATCTTTTGCCCTCTTCCGGTTTTGGCTCGTCGACAATCACCAGAACCACATATTGCGGATCATTGACCGGAAACGCTGACAAGAAGGCGTTGAATCGGTGTTTGTTGGAATAGCCACCATTGATCACTTTTTCAGCCGTACCGGTTTTACCACCGACCAGGAATCCTGGCACTTCGGCACGTCGTCCAGACCCTTTCACCACATTCAAGCGCAGCAAGTAGCGCATGGCATCAGAAGTCTGCGGTTTCAACACCTGGCGCGCCAGAGCGTCGGCCTGTTCGGCGGTTCGCGGAAATAGGGTCGGCGGGATCAACTTGCCACCATTGACCAGCGCAGCGGCAGCCACCGCGGTCTGCAACGGTGTGGTCGATATTCCATGGCCGTATGAAATGGTGATCGAATTGACCTTCTTCCACTTTTTTGGCTGGGTCGGGCGGGCGATTTCGGGCAGTTCCAGCCCTTCCATCTTGCTCAACAATCCCATCCGCGTGAGAAATTCCTGATGGCCCTTGATGCCAACCACATCGGCCATTTTCGCGGTGCCGATATTGGAGGAATAGATGAATACTTCGGGAACGGTCAGGACACGTTTCTTGCCGTGAAAGTCGGTAATCCGGAAACGCCCGATGCGGATCGGATTGCGGGCATCAAATTTGTCGGCAAGTGTCACTTTGCCACTGTCCAGCGCCATGGCGGTGGTGAATGTCTTGAAGGTCGACCCCATTTCAAAAACACCCGCCGACATGCGGTTGAGACGGTCCTTTTTCAACGCGTCGACTGGCTTGTTGGGATTGTAGTCCGGCAGCGATGACATGGCGACGATCTCGCCGGTATGAACGTTCAGCACCACGCCTGCAGCGGCAATCGCCTGATATTTCTCCATCGCCTCAACCAGGGTGGCGCGCACATAATGCTGAACCCGCAGATCAACGCTCAGCTGAACCGGTTCCAGTTCCTTGTCGACGGAAAACCCTGACGAGTGCAACTGACGCAGCCAGGAATCATCGAGGTGTTTTTCAACTCCGGCAATGCCCTGATTGTCGATATTGGTGTGGCCCAGAATGTGGGAGGCCGTTTCGGCAGCGGGATAGAATCTCTGTTTTTCCGGGCGAAAACCTATTCCAGGCAGGCCGAGCGCCAGGATATCGGCTTGCTGACGCGGCGTAATTTCCCGCTTGATCCAGACAAAACCCTGACCGCTTTTCAACTTACGCATGGTGGATTTGAAATCCAGTTCCGGCAATACCGTGACCAGGGATTCATAGATTTCGTCCGGGCGCTCAATGATTTTCGGTTCGGCAAACAGCGATTGCACTTCGATGTCCAGCGCCAGGATCTGTCCCTGGCGATCTAGAATGCGGGGCCGCGCAGCGTTGAGCGCCATGTCGACATTGCGGCGCACCACCCGGCCATCCCCGTCGCTGAAGCCGAGATAAACCAGCCGACCCTGGATGATGACAAACAATGCGGCAATGCCGAACATGACCACAAAAATGCGGTCGCGGGCCTGAACGGCGAGATCACCCGGGGCCCCTCTCCGGTCGAAGTCGCCACCGACACCGCCACCGTCGCCGTCGCCGCCGCTGTGGATTCCGAATTTATGCGGCAATCCTCTGATCGCCTTGAACAAGCTGCCGATCAATTTTCTGTCGCCTTCTGTATCAGGTCGCCAATGCTGCCGGTTGTCATGGCCGGGTCGCCACCGGCCTGTCTTTCATCAATTTCGGGTTCGACGATCGGTCGAAAGTCCGGCAATTCGCTATGGTCGATTATCTGGCTGGATTCTATCGGACGCACTAACAGCTGATCGCCAAATTGAGCGGCAATGGCCTCCAGTCGCGCAGGACGGGTCTCAAGAGCCCAATCGGCCTGCAACAGTGAAATCTTGCGTTGGCGCGCCGCAATCTGCGCCTTCAGGGTCGCCACCTGCTTGGCAGACAATTCTGCTTCATGCTTGATCTGATAGGTATAAATGGCTCCGGCAATAGCGACGGCCAGCAATATGGAATCAGTTATGCGGATCATGATTGCCTCCCTGCTGCGGCCATATCAGCGAGACGTGGCAGGCCAAAGACGGAACGATCATCGGATCTCGCAGGTGCATCGGTACGGACCGCGGCACGCAATTTCGCCGACCTTGAGCGGGGATTCTGCTCAGCTTCCTGTCTGGAGGCTGCACGGGCACCGCGTTTTATCTGCTGAAAGGTCAATGGCACATCGGCGGTCTCCGGCAGATGGCGGGAACCGCCAGAATGTTCAGCACGGTCCTTGAAAAAGCGTTTGACCAGTCTGTCCTCAAGCGAATGAAATGTGACGATCACCAAACGCCCGCCGGGCTTTAAAATGCGCTCTGCCGCCAGCAGCGCATCGGCCAGTTCTTCCAGCTCACGATTGACGAATATGCGCAGCGCCTGAAATGTCCGCGTTGCCGGGTGAATGCGGTCCTTGGCCTTGCGACCCAGCACTTTTTCTACGCATGCAGCCAATTGCCCGGTGGTCTCAAACGGTGCTTTGGCCCGCTGCTCAACAATTTCCGCCGATATACGTGAGGCCTGGCGCTCGTCACCCAATATTCCGATAATTCTCGTTAAATCAGAGCGTTGCAAGTTGTTCACAACGTCAGCAGCGCTAACTCCGGACTGTTCCATGCGCATGTCCAGCGGGCCTTCTTTCTGAAAGGAGAACCCCCGTTCGGCCTGATCAATCTGCATCGAAGAGACGCCAATGTCTGCCACCACGCCATCGACGGCATCGAAGCCGGAGGCCCGTGCCAGGGCGTCAAGGTTGGAAAACCGGCCGTGTTGCAGGATCAATCTGCCATTATGGGCGTCGACCATGCTGCCACCAGCGGCAATTGCGTCTGGATCCCTGTCGATGGCCACCACTTTTGCACCGGCCTCCAGCATGGCACCGGTATATCCGCCAGCGCCAAATGTCGCGTCGACAAACACGCCCTGATCCAGGGGAGACAGCGCCTGCAACACCTCTGACAGCATCACCGGGATATGGGGTGGATTCGGCAAGGCATTTGGCATGAGATGCAAAACTTCCTTTGGTGAACTTGTTCTCGCCTCGGCCCGCCATTTTCGCCGGGCTGTGACAAGAGCGGGACGGCCGCTTTTTGTCAAAATGGCGTCATATCCGTGCAATTTCTTCAAATCCCCATTCGAAAGCACGCAATGAGTCGGAATTCGACTCGTCGGCAGCGGTTAACCGAACATGAATAGAGAACGTTAAGGGTTCGTTTACATTGGCCAGAAAAACGGCGCTGCAGCCCGTAAAATACGGGTTCTAGCGGCGGCTATAAAATGGTCCGCCTTGCAGAAAAATTGACCAGCTGGCCTGTAAGCCGGGTTCTGTGCGCTTCGACGAGCGAAGCCGATGACCATTCCTCTGGGGCGACCATTTCTGGCCACCTCAATGCGACCTACCCGAACGCTCTCACCTGGAAACAGGCTGGCCCTGCTTGCGCAGAACATGGCGTTCCTATTCGGTCTTGCTCCCGGTGGGGTTTACCATGCCACACCCGTTGCCGGCTGCGCGGTGGGCTCTTACCCCACCATTTCACCCTTCCCTCTGACGAGGAGGTATCTTTTCTGTTGCACTTTCCCTGGGGTCGCCCCCGCCGGGCGTTACCCGGCACCGTGTTTCCATGGAGCCCGGACTTTCCTCCCCTCACCATCTTTCGACATTGCAAAGGGCGGCCATCCAGCCAGCTGGTGGGTCTATTTGGCGTGAATTTGCTGGTGGGTCAAAGAAAATCTGAATAAATTCAGCGGCTCAATTCAAGAACCTGATTCAAATTTTTAAGTCTGCCGCATGATCTGCTGGACGCGCTTGCAATAGTGACGGCTGACCTTGTTCATGCGCTTGGCGCCATGGCCGGCATTGTATTTCAATATCGCCCCACAGGTTGATCCGCCACCCAGCTTGTAGGCCTTGCCAAGATATTTCATGCCGTACCGGATATTGGTATCGGGATGGTAGAGATGTTTCATCTCACCTTCATAGCCAATGTAGCGGGCGGTTCTGGGCAGCAATTGCATCAGACCGATTTCACCGGCCCGGCCACGGGCACTTGGGCGATAGTTGGATTCAACCTGAACCACCGCCAGCGCCAGTTTCAGCGGCACGCCATTGGCCTTGGCGTGTTTGGCGATGATTGGCTTATACAGATCGCGTTTCTCAGCCAGGCGCTGTTGCGATGTGAGTTTCCGCCGCGGTCCAACAGCGTTGGTAACGGCAACTTCTTCCACCTTCTCAACAGCTTTGGACGGTTTTTTTGCCCTCAGGAAAGCCGTGTGCCTGGTTGGCACGGAAGACGTGGTCTCAACCGAACTGGAAGCTTCATTTGAGGCAATCAATGACTTCAACTGCACCGGAGCGGTCAGAGGTTGAGAGAAAAACCCGCCGGAATAAGCATTTGAATCAGTAAATGAGTTTTGGCAGGCAGAAAGGGCGAATGGCACGATCGATACGATAAAAACAAGTCGGAGTATCTGCATCCCGTTGCCTTCAATAAAACTTATTGCCCCAAATCGAACGGCCAAGAGGCAGCAAATTCATAATTTGCCCCATGCAGTCGCTCCTAGATTAATGCCTAGAACATCCAAAACGTGCAGAATTAAGGCGAAACGACCAAATTTGCCATATTCTGGCGATTTGCATCAAAAAATCGCCATATTTCAGCCAGATCGGTCAGACCGGTGGCAGGGATTTCAACAGGCGATGCAACGTCTCTATGGTCGAAATGTCGGCAACGCCATCGACGCGTTCGGGGCGAAAATGGCGCTGAAATGCCTCCACCGCGAGATGGGTGGGAGTGTCAAACTCGCCTGAAATTTCCAGGCCGTAGCCATAGAGAGACAGCATAGACTGCAGCGCCTCAACCGGCTCTCCCGCGTCTCCGCGCTGAAAAAACCGGCCGGACCGAATGGCAACAGGCTCAACCCAATGGCCGACCCCCTGCTCTGTCAGCCATGCCCAGTTGAACTTTTCACCTGGATCAATTTTGCGCCCGGGAGCAATGTCAGAATGGGCCAGAACCCGTTGTGGTTTGATATTGTGGCGGGCCACAATGTCCTTGCAGAGGTCAGCAACTGCGATCATCTGTTCTTCCGGAAAGTCAGGCAGGCCGGCAGGATGACCCCCATTGACGATTTCAATGCCGATTGATCGCGAGTTTGTGTCCGGGTCGCCTTCCCAAAGCCCAACCCCGGCATGGTGGGCCCGCTTGTCTTCAGCCACCAGTTGCAAAGTCTCCCCATCAGGACGAATGAAATAGTGGCAGGAGACGCCGCTTTCCTCACAACAGAGCCATTTCAGTGCTCCGTTTCCCAGGGGATCGCCTTCCATGCCGGTATAGTGCAGCAGCAGAATGTCAGGAGACGAATTATCACCGTGAATGCCCGGTCGGCGGTCACCGAAATTCACTGCCGGGCTGACCTGCCCGACACATTTGGAATCGGCATTGAAGCTCAAGACACCGCGACCGGTCTGCGGGGTGCATGGATCGCCTCAATGGCTTCCCATGCCGCATTGAGCGACGCCAGCCGTTCGGTGGCTATGACAACAAATTCCGACGG
This sequence comes from Rhizobiaceae bacterium, assembly GCA_039977975.1. Lineage (GTDB taxonomy): Bacteria > Pseudomonadota > Alphaproteobacteria > Rhizobiales > Rhizobiaceae > Pseudahrensia. The sequence goes on along the minus strand of JBDWCD010000015.1, from coordinate 177,336 downwards.
CACTCCGCGGGCAATCAGCCGGTCCGGATGGCTTTCGGCAACCCGCTTGCGATAGTGCGACTTCAACTGCGGAAAGTCCCATTTCGGATCAGCATCCAGGATCGTATAGGGATTTGCGTCGCTGGGATGCATATGGCGCATTTTGATGCGCTCATAGGCACTAGCTTCAAACCCGAGCAAAAAGGCCACTTCGTCGAGGAACAGAACTTCGTTTTCGTGGATCAGACCATCTGCCTTGGCAATATGGAACAGGGCGTCCAACACATCCTGTAACACCTCATCATCGGAAGGATCGTCGCCGGGAAACAGAGAGCGGACCTGTGCGCTATAGGCGTCAAAGCCAGCTACATCCTGCTTGGCCAGATTATACAGCCGCGAAACATTGTCGAACTCCTCCGGTGGCACTTTAAACACCTGCCGAAAGGCTTCTACCTCAGCCTGCGTCACCACGCCGTCGGCCTTGGCCATCTTTGCAGCAAGGGCGATCAGCGCAATCGAAAAGGTCACCCGCCGCCGCTTTTCACGGTTCTCGGCAAAAGCCGTGCGCACGCCTTCCAGCAGCGTGCAAACGGCATCGCACGCCACGGCAGACAGATAGGTTCTGATATCGGACCAGATAGACATGGCACCATTGTAATGATTTGCGGGAGGCTAGGCGAGTTAATTTCTCGCAATCATGGTCACATAATTTTGTCGACGGTGAGGCAGCTTGTGCCTATTGAGAAAGCATGAGCTCAACTTCAGCATCACTCGACAGGCGCAATTCCTGGCTTGGTCTCATTCTTGGCCTGACAGGCGTCCTGATTTTTGCAGGCACCCTGCCCGCAACCCGCATGGCAGTGGAGAGTTTTGATGCCGGTTTTCTGACCTTCGGCCGCGCATTCATCGCTGGCATTGCGGCGGTGATCTGCCTGGTTGTGATGAAAAAGAAACTGCCGCGCAAACATCTGGGGTCCCTGCTGATTGCCGGACTGGCAGTGGTCTATGGATTTCCTGGATTCATGACCCTGGCAATGTATTCAGTCCCCGCCTCTCATGGCGGCGTGGTCCTGGGTATTTTACCTCTGGCAACGGCAGTATTTGCCACATTGCTGGCTGGCGAACGGCCGTCTCCGTTGTTCTGGCTGTGCGGCATTGTCGGTGCCGCGTTGATCATCATATTCACCTTGAGGGATGGTGATTGGGGGTTTGCAATCGGCGATCTGTGGCTGCTGGTGGCCGGCATCATCGCCTCTGCCGGATATGTGATTTCAGGAAAACTAAGCCGCCACATGCCGGGCTGGGAAGTGATCAGCTGGGCGTTGATCCTGTTCCTGCCGGTTTCGGCCTTTGGCACGTGGTTTTTCTGGCAATCAACCTATATTGAGGCCCCCGCTCCTCAAATGTGGGCCTTCGCCTATGTCTCGCTGGGCTCCATGTTTTTCGGCTTTTTCGCCTGGAACACGGGGTTGCAGCTCGGCGGCATTGCCAGGGTTGGCCAATTGCAACTGCTGCAGACCTTTTTCACACTGGGCATTGCAGCTGCCGTGGTGGGTGAGGAAATTTCGCTGGAAACGCTTGGCTTTGCCACCGCCGTTTTGCTAACCGTCTTGGTGGGACGCAAGGCACAGGTGGCACGATGAGCGATCAAAAAGACTCCAAAATCCACGGCATCGACAAATATCACCACTTTGGCGGCGGCGGCGGCGGCGAGGACGGCGGTGATGGCGGTGATGACAAACAAGCCGCCCAATTGAAGTCAGTCTATGCGGACTGGGCCGATGAATATGATGAAGACAACGATCGCAAGCTCGGCACCGTTTCGCAACCAACGACCGTCACCATGCTGACCCGGCATCTGGACTATCGCGACGCGCAGATCATGGATGTGGGATGCGGCACGGGTCTTGTTGGCGCGCATTTGCAAAAGGCCGGTTACACAACCTACGACGGCACGGATATTTCAGCCGAGATGATGGCCCATGCAAGGTCGCGCGGTTATCGCAAATTGCTTGATTTACGCCCCGGCCACCCCCTCGCCGCCGCCGATGACAGCTACGACGCCAGCCTCTGCGTTGGTGTTTTCACCCATGGCCATCTCGGGCCGGAAGGATTTGACGAGCTCATCCGCATTACCCGACCAGGTGGCGTGATCTGTTTCACGGTCAACGAAGGTGTATGGGAATCCGGCCGGTTTGAAGAGGCCATCCAGGCCCATGTCCAGAACGGCGTCTGGCGCGTTCTGGAGCAGGAAATGCGCGACTACATGCTCTATGAGGGCGTGCAGGCCTGGTACATTGCGGCGCGAAAACTCTAGGCGGCAGCCCGGGAAACGCGGTCTCGCAAGGCGCGGTAGACGGATCCATCATAGTCGCGGCAAATCGGTTCCGATGGGCGGCAATGCCAAAAATTGACCAGGAAGGTCAGCCGTTTTTCGGGCGTCTTCTCCCCTGCCTTGAGACCCTCATGAGCTTTCGACAAGTCTGGAATCACTCCGTGCAACCGGTTGCCCGGAAACACAACATAATTGTTCGATTCAGCCGCCACTGCAGTTGTCAGATGCGCTTTTGGTGGCATTTTCGACTTACCATCCGGACCCGGCACCTGGTCGGTCAACACGGTGGGCGCCGAGGGATAGTCATTGAGATACAATACGCTGCCAAGTACCGGAAAGACTTCCTTGCCGGCCTTGCGGCTCAATGTCAGGTCACGGTCGAAATGCATGCCCAGTTTCTTGCCGTAGGGCAAACGACCGAGCCACCATTCAGCCCCGATACAGTCAGCCGGCGGCTGCACCATTTCCCGCAGCGCGACGATAACCTCCTCCGCCACATTGCTGGGAGTCTGACTGTTTGGATACCAGAACGTTGTCGCATAGGACGACTTGCCGCCAGGTTTCTCATCTCCGATGGCCACAACAGCCTTCAGCAGCCGCTGGTGAAGATCTTTCGAAAGTGCCTGTTCGAACAGGCGGATATCGGCCAGATTTGAAGTTTGATAGGTCATCGCATTATGCCTCCGGGTCGTTAATTGTGGCAAGCGCAGGTCCAGTCCTGGTCTGGCTCGCCTCCAGAATTTCCAACATTTGATTGCAGGCCCGACGGGCCAGTTGCAGGTCTTGTTTATCGATAAAATGGCGAATCTTGCGCGCCGGATCGGTCATGTTGAACGTGTCGACTGTTTGCGCCAGGTCATCGCTCAATCGGTTGATGGTGACATAGTGCAGGCGCTGGCAAATGCCCCCAAGGCTGAGCTTGTAGGACTCATCCCCATGGCCAAAGTCATAGATGGACATTCCCTCATCAATAGCCCGACGTATGGAGTCGCAATGCAGCAGCATCCCAGAATTGTGGTGTTCCAGCTGCATATTGCGGCCTGACAGCACGAAATAGACATGGCTACGGTCCAAATCCCGAATGCAACCATGGGCCACCAGCGGCGTGTCATCCTGCCACAAAATTGGCAGATGCAGGGCGCCCATCTGATGGGCAGTTCGTAACATATGGCGATAGATCGAGACTGTCTTGCGCGCCTGAGAAGACCGTCGTTGGGCGCCCCACTGCTTGTTCCAGAGCTCCAACAGAATTTCAATGTGGCGTTCAGCATTCGAGCCGGAAGCCTGTGAAACGTGCCATAGGCCGCTTTCCATATGACGACGGGTGAACCGGCGGACCTTTTGCCTTGTGCTTGAACTGAGACCTGCCAGATAGTCGTCAAAAGATGCGGCAAGCTTGACCTGTGGATTGGCCAGATTGTCGACCGTGCCATCATTGATCAGCCACTCGCCGAACTGGCCCCGAAAGCCCGTTTCAGGAAGCGAATCGAGAAATATCTCACTGCGTCGTCCGGTTGGTTCATAGCGCATCGAAAACCGGGTCCAGGGCAAGGCGCAAACGGCGGCGGCGGTGGCGGCAATGGCGCCTTGCTCATGGGCCGGATCGCACAGAAACCCGGTCTGTTCACTCAAACCCGGACGCCCGCCGGCTTCCAATACCCCTTGAAATTCCTGCTTGCTGGCACTCCAGCGAATGCGCGATGCAACAGGAAAAAACGCCACATAGTCTGAGCCACGTCCCGAACCTCGCACCGCCAGTATTCGCAGGCGCCCGGGAAATCGGAGAAACACCGAGGAAATCCAACCCCAGGACATAAAGAACCCGGTCTCAGGATCGCCCGCATACAAGCTCTCCCACGATCGCTTCAGTGACAGGAAAGGATCTTTTGAATCAATCAGTTCAACAGAATAGGCGGCGGCATCTCCCGACTCGGCAGAGCGGGAGTGAAAATCTTCGTGAAGGGCAACTGAGGCAGCCATACTGTGTTAGTAGCTACAATTGATTGAGAATTCGTATTCTTCGGCCAAACTTCTGAACCAGCCGTTGTCGAGGATGGTGCCTTGCTAGACACCGCCTGAATCTGACCTTCAGGTGGGGGCAAGGGCGGATGTGCTGATCAAACAGCCTCTCTGCATCTACCCCTAAGAAGCAAAACCCCATGCTGCGAATGTTCGCGGCATGGGGCTTGTGATTGTCGCCTGATTTAACTGGAGATTAGAACGAGGCGGTGTGTTGTACGTGGAGGCTAAACATCGCGATCAATGCTATGGCTGCGACTAAGATCAACATGATAATTTCCTCCTGTTTGGCTGTTTGTGGGAGATCAAACAGCCAGGGTGTACTGGACTTGCTCAACGAAGGCAGTTGCGACAATTGCTACGTCGTAGAAGGCTGCTGAAACGATGGTGGCGAATTGTACGATCATTTTGAAGTTTCCGTTGCCCTTGTTGATGATTACAATCTAGCGGGCATGTCGCAAAGCTTCAGTGCGTTTTGTCACACGGTGGAAAAAATTACATATACAACTGATTTAAAAGATAAATTAGCTGCGGATTTTGATCCCTTGCAGCTCCGCCGCTCGCCGCTCGCCGCTCGCCGCCCAACGCTAGCGGCGTGCTTTGTTGAACTCGCGCATGCGGGCCAGTACGTCGACGCCGATCTGGTTGTAGACATCCAGCAGATCGACCAGCACCCAGTTTTCGCGAATCATTCCACTTTCACAGCGCCAGAAATCAAGGCTGCGCATCGTTATGCGCTTGTTGACCGGGGGAATGCCCAAGAAGCCGTCGCCATCGATGGTCATATGCATGCCCGGCCAGGCGGTGAAGCCGACATAGTCGCCATCGCCAAAAAGATTGCCTTTGCCGAGCGTGCCTACACGGTCCGGCATGCCATTCAAGAACGGAATCTGGTGCCAGTTGCGGAAGCCTGAAATGCCCCGCGCCGTACCAATGCCAGCAGGGCCATACCAGGAGAATTTCGGATGCCAGAATTTCTCCAGTTGCATGGCTTCGACGCCGCCTTCGGCAAAATTGCCCAGTCCGGCCAACATGTCGGAGACCAGTTGCCAACTGGCTTGGGAGCGGGCCTCATCATGGGCCCCGATGGAAAGCCCGTCCTGGGTGGCCGGTCCGGGCACGTGCCATTCGCGGCCCAGTGACGGTGCCATCGGCCAGGCCCCGGCCTGCATCATCAGCTCGGGAATGTCCCAAAGCGCCTGAAACTCGACCACTTTGCCATTCTCAAAGCGATAGAATTCGTGAAACCGCATCGCTGCCTGATGGCCGGTAGGGGGAATGTCGAGGAACGGCGCATCGAATGTGCCGGTGTAGTAACCGCAGCAGCCGACCCAATCGAGACCAAGCGGCGAGCGCCCGGCCATCACCAGCGTGTCGCGGCGCTCCAGATCCGGCATGGCTTTTTGCAGCGGCAGGAGAGCGTCATTGATCAGCCCATCCGGCCCGTCCAGCGTTTCAAACGGATGGGCCAGATGGACCGCTGCATCTTTTGCAAAAAGGTCTGCAACAACTGCTTTCAACGCGGCGGCGTCGAAATCATAGAGTGCCGCGCGGAACGGTTGGAATGCCGCCTTGTTGGCGTCGTGAATGCTCATTGATGCCCCATCGGTGCGCGGGTCTTGTAAGGGGCTTCCAGGCGCTTGATCTGGCCAGCCGTGAGGCTGATATCCAGTGCCGCGATTGCCTCTTCCAACTGGGCAATCTTGGTGCAGCCGACAATCGGCGCGGTAATAAAATCCTTCGACAGGACCCAGGCATAGGCCACCTGGGCCGGACTGTAGCCGGTCTCTGCGGCGATCTTTTGCACCCGGTCGAGAACCGCATAGTCTTGTTTATTGCCGAACAGGCCGCCCATCTTGTCGGTCTGGGCGCGGTTGGTCGCGGCCCCCTCTTTCGGCTTGTTGCCGGCCAAAAAGCCACGGGCGATCGGGCTCCAGGGCACCACAGCCACCCCTTCTGAAGCACAATAGGGCATCATCTCGCGCTCTTCCTCACGATAGGCGAGATTGAAGAAATTCTGCATCGCGGCGAAGGGCACATAGCCAGCTGCCTTCTGCATCTCCCGCAATTTGGCGAACTGCCAGGCCCACATGGAGGAAGCCGCCGGGTAGATCACCTTGCCGGCCCGTACAACCACATCCAGCGCTTCCAGCAATTCATCAAAGGGCGTCAGCGGGTCCAGTCGATGTACATAAAGCAGATCCACATGATCCATCTGCAGGCGCTTCAGCGAGGCATCGACGCTCTCAATAATATGTTTGCGCGACAGGCCCTTCTGATTGGGACCGTCACCAACGATCAGGCCAAGCTTGGTGGCGACGACGATCTCTTCGCGGCGGGCATATTTCTTCAACATGCGGCCGGTAATTTCTTCGCTATCGCCATAATTATAATGGTCGGCGGTGTCGAAAAAATTGATGCCGCTTTCCACCGCGCGCTTGAAAAAGGGGCCAGCCTGGTCTTCCGGCAGCACCCAGGGATGGGTCGGGCCGCCAGGGGTGCCAAAGGACATGCAGCCAAAACACAGGCGGGAGACGGTCAGGCCGGTGCGGCCAAGCTGGGTATATTGCATCGAACAAATTCCTGTTTTCACTCAGCCTCTTTTAAGCGGCCAGCGCAGTGTGGGAAAGCCAAAATTACTCTTGCTGCACCCTGGTCTTGCGGCTCGGCATATTGATTGCGGCAACTCCGGCAATGGCGGCGAACAGACCAAGCGCCATGACCGGCGTTATATGTTCGCCCAAAAACACCACTCCCAGCAATACCCCTACCCCGGCTCTGAGATAGGCCTGGCTGGCCACCCCAAGCGATCCCAGGGTTTTCAACAGTCTGAAATAAATCATCAGCGCACAGGCCGTACAAAATATCGCCAGCACAAAAGCGGCAGACAGCGCAGTCGCAGAAGGTGAAAGGGCCCAGGGTTTTTCAAGGATCAAACTTGCCGGAACCAGAATGATAACCGCCCAGATCATTGTGCTGGTGGCAACAACCACGGCCGACAGATGGGCCAGACGCCTGCCGTAAATAGCAGCACAGGCATACAGGATTGCCCCGGCTATTGCTGCCAATTGGCCAGCAACCTGCTGGCCCAGTCCGGCCAGTGCATCCACCCCGACAATCAGCACAACCCCCAACAGGCCAAGCAGCGCACCGGCCAGTTTCAATCCACTAGTGGCCTCGTGTCGGGTGAACAGATAGGTGAACAGAAAGACGAATATCGGCGACGTTGAATTCAACACGCTGGCCAGGCTGCTTTCGACATGCTGCTGACCCCAGGCCAAAATGGTCCAGGCTCCAATGCCAGTGAGGAAGGACTGCACCAACAGCATCCACCAGGTCGCGCTGTCACGTGGCAATCGTTCCCGGCGCCAGGCCAACACGACCACCAGAAAGGAAGCCGCAATCACCACCCGCAAGGCGATCAGCGAGACAGGTGGAATCTCAGCCACAGCAATCTTGATGAACAGATAGGAGGAGCCCCACAGCAAGGCCAGCAGAGCCAGAAAACCATATTCACGCAGGGGGATCGTCGCGTGTCCGTGGCTCACGAATCATGGGCCTTGAGACTGTCATCAGGCGCCTGATCCCGTTCGAACATGCCATAGTCGCGGATGACTCCGGCCACCCGCAAGCGATAATCTTCAAATACGCCATTACGTCCCTTTGCCTGACCCTGACGATGGGCAGCCAGATTGCGCCACTCAATCACCGCCTCCTCGTTTTCGAAAAACGATAATGACAAGAGCTTGTTCGGGTCGGTGAGACTTTGAAAACGCTCCACGGAAATAAATCCGTCGATCTTTTCCAGGTGCGGCCGCAGACCAGCGGCGATATCGAGATAGTTCTCTTTCTCTTCGGGTCGCGGATAGACTTCAAAAATAACTGCAATCATTGTCTCACCTGTCGCTCTTGCTGCGGTCACCGCTTTCAACGCCATGGCCGTGGGGCAAAGAGGCCAGTTTCAGGAATGTTCGGTCTTCCCGCAACAGAAACTTTTCGTCCTGTGCAAACCGATAGTTTTCCTGTCCCAGCGGATCGGCCGCCAGCCGGGCCCGGTATTGCTCATAAGCGCTGAGACTGTCGATATTGTAGACCCCATAGGCCAGCGTGCTCGACCCTTCATGGGGGGCAAAATAGCCAATCAGATCGGCCCCACAGCGGGGAATCGCCTGACCCCAATTGCGCGCATATTGCTCAAACTGGGCGCGTTTTGTCGGATCGATATGGTAGCGAATAAAGCAGGTTATCATGGGTTTTCCTTTTGATTTGAACAAGTAAGTCGATTTGCGCTTGCAACCACAACTCGATCTCTGTCGAACTATGCCCTATTGCATCGCATGAATGCTTCGATTAGGATCGAACTATGAAAGAAGGACCAGACATTGCCCTGCTGGGATCGTTGATTGGCGATCCGGCACGGGCCAACATCCTGACCGCTTTGATGAGCGGCAAGGCGTTGACGGCCACCGAGCTGGCATCGGAGGCCGGGGTAACCGTGCAGACCACCAGTTCTCATTTGAAAAAGTTGGAATCGGCTGAGCTTATCCGGCAGCGCAAACAGGGGCGCCACCGCTATTTCGCCCTGGCCGATGCCGATGTCGGCGCCGTGCTGGAATCGATGATGGGACTGGCCGAGAAGCGCGGCATGCTGCGAACGAGAACCGGGCCAAAGGACGAAGCCCTGCGTAAGGCGCGGGTTTGCTACAACCATCTGGCCGGAGACCTCGGGGTCGCCCTTTATGACCAATTGCTGGCTGGCGGATATCTGGCCGAACAGCAAGATACTGTCCAACTGACCGGCAAAGGTGAAAGCTTCGTCGGTGCATTTGGCATTCAGCTTGCTGAACTCACCAGCAATCGCCGCCCCTTATGCAAATCCTGTCTCGACTGGAGCTCTCGGCGCACCCATCTGGCCGGGTCCCTGGGCACAGCCTTCCTGGACAAGTTCTATGAGCTCGGTTGGGCAAAACGGGTCGAGGGCTCGCGCGTCGTAGCATTTTCTGCCAAGGGAGAAGCCAACTTGCTGGGCCTGCTTACCAGCTGATTTAGTCTGTTGAGGCGTGCTGATGAACAGTCTTTGCCTATTAGCCTGTCAGGTCGCCATTCCGCGCACGCGAATTGCAGCGGAACGGGACAACCATCTTGCTAACCTGTCGCACCGCATTCGCGCAGCCTCAAAGCCGGGCCAGCACGACCTGATTGTGCTGCCAGAACTGTCTTCCATTGAATATTCCGATGAAGCCTTCGTGTTGATCGACCAATTGGCCGAACCACTGGACGGCCCCAGTTTCGAGACCATTTCGGCGCTGGCACGGGAGCTGAAATCGACTGTCGTCTTTGGCTTCCCCCGCTCCGATGCACCCGGTCGGCCCAAAATCTGTCAGGCAGCCATCGGGCTAGACGGCAATCTGATCGGCCATTATGACAAGCTGCATCTGGCGCAGTTTGGTGATTCAGCAGAATCCGCGGCCTTTGCTGCCGGCGACCATCTTTTCACATTCACCGTTGCGGGCGTGAAGATTGCCCTGTCGATCTGCTACGACATTCGCTTTCCTGAACTGACCAAAAAACTGGCCGATCAAGGCGTCGATGTGGTGTTGCAATGTTCCGCCTATGCCCGTGACCTGTCGTTCCACAGTTGGCGGTCATTCGTGGTTACCAGGGCGATGGAATACGGCTTTGCCTGGCTCGGCCTCAATCGGGCGGGTGACCATTGGGGCGGTTCGATCTGGTGTCCGGGCTTCGCCGATAGTGAAACGCCCGAACTGATATTTGGCACCGGGGAAATATTTGAGAACCTGACCCTGCCGGGAGACTTTCGTGCCACCAACAGCGCCCGCCTGCCGATCAATCGCGACCGACGAACCGATTATCAGCAGCTGCAAATCTTCAGCAACGGCACAGCCGACACAGACTAGAAACAGCTAATCCCAGTCGCGCTGGTCGAACCGGGCGATCTGCTTGCCTGCCCCGTCAAACAGGGTCAGTTTGTGATCCTCGCGCTTAAACCGCCGCGCCTTGGCCAGCATTGCAAACAGCGCCCGTTCTCTGGCCATAACCTGTTGAGAACACATCATTTTAGTCGACCCCATCGGGCCAAATTCCAGCTTGTTGGACGACTGGGAATAGGAGCCAAAAAAGCGGTTACAACCGCCGGAACCGCTGACCTTACCACCGCTTTGGAACTGGATGAATTGTTTTGAACCCCCACCTGGACCCCATTCAGAGCCAGCAAGCGTTGGCGCGGCAAGGGCCACGCCAATCCAGACCAGAAAACTGATCCCAATTGGGGTTACAGATGTCAGGTGTCTCATCTTGCCTGCCGCGAATTTATGAACCGAATTTGATTGGGCTTTGAACCAACAAAAAGGCAAGAGTCGGGCAGATGCGAATTGGAAAACGTGCCGATGTACCGCCAGACTTTAGCTGCCTGCGTCATGACAATCCTCGCCAGCCTGACGATCTTAACCAGTCCGGGATCGGCACGGGCCGAATGCGTTTCAGAAACCTACAAGGGTTTGGATTTTCTCTCCTGCAACACCTCCCTTGGCCACTATGCCCTGCACCTACCATCGCGGCGAGAAGTTGCAAAACCCATCCCTGCCCTGCTCTATTTTCACGGCGCTGGCGGTTCCGGACCCAAAGCCATGCGCAACAAAGGCATGCTGAAAAACTTTACCGAGCGTGGCTATGCAATCATCGCGCCCAGCGGTCTAAAACGCCCAAACAGCCGCTTCGGTCCCGGTTGGTCATTTCTGCCGTTTCGCGAAAAACAACGCGATGAACTGGCGTTTGCCCGCGAAATCCTCGCTGATGCAGCGACCAATCACAAAATCGACCGTGACAAGGTTCTGGTCAGTGGCTTTTCCGTTGGCGGCTCCCTTGCCTGGTATCTTGCCTGTCAGGACCCCAATCTGGGGCGCGCCTTTGCCCCGGTGGCCGGTGCTTTCTGGCGCCCCCATCCGGTCAGCACCGACTGCAAAGGCCCGGTCAGGCTGCTCCACACCCATGGCTGGCGCGATGGCACTGTCCCTCTCGAAGGCAGGCCGCTGGGCGGCGGGCGCATCTATCAAGGCGACGTCTTTGCCGGGCTGCAGATTTTGCGAGAAATCAATGGTTGCAACCAGTTACGCGCCGATAAGTTCAATACTTCCGGCAAGTTCTGGCGCCGCATCTGGACCAAATGCAAGTCGGATTCCGCGCTGGAATTTGCACTCCACACCGGCGGCCACGGTGTCCCTAAAGGATGGGCGGAAATGGCCATCGATTGGTTCGAAAAACTCAATTAGCGGCGACGGCGGCGATGGCGATGGCGATGGCGATGGCGGCAAATCCCACTATCCGCGGGAGCGTTGCAAGGCAATTTCGCTATAGAGAGCCGCACCGATCGGCAGCATCGCGTCATCGATCAAAAAGCCGGGATTATGCAACGGCACGGATTCCCCGTGCCCCAATGTAAAATAGGCGCCCGGCACGATCTTCAACATATCGGCAAAATCTTCACTGCCCATGTCCGTGCGGGTGATCTTGTGGCAGCGCGCGTCCCCCACCACCTGCCGAGCCAGTTGAAATACCGCATCTGCGCAGTCTGGGTTGTTCTCTAAAACACTGAAAATCTGATCGAAGGTAAATTCGACCTCGACCCCGTACATTCTGGCCACACCTTCCCCCATCGCCCGCATTTTCTGGCGCAGCTCCTCCCCGGTGTTTTCGTCGAGAAATCGCATCGTACCACCCAGTTCGGCAATATCCGGCATCACGTTGTAGGCCGTTCCGGAGCTCATTTTTGTGACCGACAGCACCACCTGCTGATGTGAGGCCACGGAGCGACTGACAATGGAATTGAAACCTTCAACCAACGCAGCAGCCGCAGCGATGACATCGCTTCCCTCATGGGGATAGGCGCCGTGGGCTCCGGTGCCGGATATCCGCACATCGAAAAAATCTGCTCCCGCATAGGCGATGCCCGTATTCACCTTCACCTCCCCCAGATTGCCGCTGGGGTCATTGTGAATGGCATAAACTTCATCGCACCTGAAACGTTCAAACAACCCGTCGGCAATCATTGCACGGGCGCCACCCAGGCCTTCCTCTGCCGGTTGGAAAATGAACACTACCCGCCCGCATTGATCCTTGCGTCCGGCAAGATAGCGCGCCGCGCCCAGCAACATGGCTGTATGGGCATCATGTCCGCAGGCATGCATCAGCCCTTCATTCTTGGAGGCAAAGGGAAGATTTGTCTTTTCCTGCATCGGTAAGGCATCCATATCAGCCCTCAGGCCAATGGATTTATCACCGCCCGTACCCTTGAGTACAGCTACTACGCCCGTCACACCAACATTGCGGTGAACTTCCAACCCAAGCGCCTCCAGCTCCACAGCAACAATCCCAGCTGTTCGCGTTTCCTGCAGGCCCAGTTCGGGATACTGATGAAAATCCCGACGCAATGCGGTGAGATCATCGGCGAAGCCGCCAATGGTCGTCAGAATCGATGGTTCACCCATGCACTTACTCTCTCGATTGCTTATCGGGCCAGAAATTCCCAGCGCTACAATGCAACGCAGGGTCCTTGGCTGTCCTTGCTTCAGATAGAAGCATAACCAAACGGGTCATCCCCGCAATATGTCAGCAACCTAGATTCTTTCACCATCAATACCGGCGGGATATCAAAACGCGCTGGATGCATTAGACTCTGCTTCTGCGTCGATCGCAGATCGGGGACATGTAAGGAGAAATCGGTTGGAACAGATTGGCATTATTGGATTGGGCCTTATGGGAAGCGCCATGGCTCAGCGTATGACGTCCCAGGGACAGGCGGTGCTTGGATGGACCAGAAGTGGACGACCTGTCGATGGCGTTAAATCCGCCCAGGATCTGGAATCACTGGTAGAGAGCAGCGATACGCTGATCACCAGCCTGTTTGGCGATGAAGCAGTTGCAGAGGTGCTGGACAGGCTGCTGACTTTTGACCTGAAGGGCAAACAGATCATCGAAACCAGCACCGTCATGCCCGACATCCTGAAAAGCCGCATCCAACGGATCTCTAAAGCAGGCGCCAGCGCCGTCGACGCGCCAATTTCCGGCGGTCCCGATATGGTTCTGGCTGGAAGTTGTGGCGTGTTTATTGGCGGCACAGACGACGCTGCGGCGCGTGCCAGCGCAAGTCTTGCCTCCCTTTCCGGGCGCATCATTCATGTTGGGCCCCTGGGCACGGGCCTCATCATGAAAGTCATCAATAACGGCATGATACAAACCTATTTTGCGGGTCTGTCCGAGCTGATGCCATTGGCTCAGGAGGCTGGCCTGCCGCTTGAAACCGCACTTCGAATCCTCTGTGGAGGGCCCGCGGGCATGCCGTTAATCACCAACAAGATTCCCAAAGTGCTGGGAGAAGACAAGGAAGTCGGCTTTGCCCTCAATACAGCTTTCAAGGACAACGATGTCTGCATGCGCGTCCTTGATTCCTTCGGACTGGATTCGCCCGTTCTGAGCTGTTTTGACAAGTTGAAGGATGATGTTGCTGAAGCCGGCTTATTGGACGGCGACCCCGCAGCCCTGATCAACCTGGCCTATGACGGCCGCAAGTAACGGGCGACGCAGGCAAGGCGCTCAGGAAACAGGCCGATTGCGAGCCGCTCATGGCTTTTCCAACAACCGTGGCGAAGCATCGCATTGCCGCCGCGTTGGCTTTCTTTTCAGAGGAATGCTCCGACGCAAACTGCTTGCGTCGGAGCCTGTTGTTTAGTGCTTGAACTTCTTGATCTCGCCCGTTTCCAGACGTGACGAATAGGAAGCCAGTTCCTTTTTCACCAGCTTCATCAGGAAGTAGAGGCAGAAGATATTGACCACCGCCATGGCAAAGATCGCCGCGTCGGAGAAGTCGATAACCGGGCCAAGGCTGGCTGCAGCACCAATCACCACAAATACGCAGAAGATGATCTTGAACGTCAGTTCGGCTGTCTTTCCTTCGCCGAACAGATAGGTCCAGGCTTTCAGACCGTAATACGACCAGGAAATCATGGTCGAGAAGGCGAAGAGAACCACTGCAATCGCCAGCACATACGGGAACCAACTGATGCTGTTGCCGAACGCGGCCGATGTCAGGGCAACGCCTGAGTTTCCGTCTACTGTCGCAATGGCAGTGCCGGCTTCATTCAGCATGTAATTGCCGGATGTTGGATCGACGATCAATTGCTGCGAGATAACGATCACCAAGGCAGTCATCGTGCAGATGACCACGGTGTCGATCAGCGGTTCCAGCAGGGATACGAACCCTTCGGTGATGGGCTCTTTGGTTTTCACCGCTGAGTGGGCAATCGCCGCAGAACCAACGCCGGCTTCGTTTGAAAACGCCGCCCGTTTGAAGCCCTGGATCAATGCACCGACAAAGCCACCGGCAACGCCGAGACCTGTAAAGGCACCGGCAAAGATCTGGCCGAAGGCCCAGCCGATCATGTCGAAGTTCACGATCAGGATGATCAGTGCCGCACCGACATAGAGAATGCCCATGAAAGGCACGACTTTTTCGGTCACATTGGCGATGGATTTAATACCACCCACGATCACGGCAAACACGACACCGGCAAAGATGATGCCTGTGATCCAGCCCGGATAATCACCGAGAATGCCGGAAATCTGTGCATGTGCCTGATTGGCCTGGAACATATTGCCGCCGCCCAATGCGCCGAGAATACAAAATACCGAGAACACGACCGCAAGGATCTTGCCACCCGGCAGGCCCAGCTCGTCGAACCCTTTGGATATGTAATACATCGGGCCGCCGGAGACGGTGCCATCCTCATATTCATTGCGGTATTTCACCCCAAGCGTACACTCCGTGAACTTTGAGGCCATGCCCAGAAGACCCGCAAGGATCATCCAGAATGTCGCCCCGGGCCCGCCAATGCCAACGGCAACGGCAACACCGGCAATATTACCCAGGCCAACTGTGCCCGACAGCGCCGTTGCCAGCGCCTGAAAGTGGCTTACCTCGCCGGCATCATTGGGGTCAGAATAGTCCCCCTTCACCAGAGAGATGGCGTGCTTGAAAAAGCGGAACTGCACGAAGCCGAAATAAACGGTGAAGACCGTCGCAGCGACCACCAGCCACATAACAATCCATGGAAAAGATGTTCCCGGGAATGGCGCGAAGATCAGACTGACAAAGGGTCCTGTCAGATTCGCGAATACCTCATTGACGCGTTGATCGATACTGGCGGCTTCTTGTGCCGCAAGAGGGCTGGTCATCAGGGCGGTTGCCGTGGCGACCAACCAGAATTTTGCAATGTTTTTCATAATCTCTTCCTAACCAACAACCGTCACAGGCACTTCGGCATTCATCACCAGGCTTTGAGTCGAGCTGCCGAAAATGCGATTGGCGAAACCATCTGATGATGTCCGGCCGACAATGATTTGCGATCCACCATTTTCTACCGTGAGTCTGTTCAATGTTTCAGCAACATCGCCATGGCGCACTATGCCACTGGCTTTAAACCCGGCCTCTTTCAATGCGGCGACTGCGGGTTCAACAATCCGCGTCGTTGCGAGCTTGATCTCTTCTTCGCGCCGCTTGTGGCGTTGTTCGTTCTCTTCAGGCGTCTGAAATGTGAATGGCGACCATTCGATTACGTAAATGGCAAGCAATTCGCAGGCCTCCAGCTTGGAAGCCAGATCTTTCGCAAATGCCATCGCTCGTTCTCCAGTGTCTGTCCCGTCAAGTCCAATGACTAGTTTCTCCGTCATTTCGTCCTCCGTATTCACTGTGTTTAGGCGACTGAAGAGCGACTGCTCCCAGTTTGAGGCACTGAAAATCACTTCGATGATTCCCAACTCACTCGACTTTAGTATCAGCGATAATTGCTGTGTCTGGGGCAAATTCTCGAGCTTATCACCCGAAAACACCTGCAAAATTCGATTTTGGATGGCAATTTCGAGCGGTAAATGGGGATTTTTACGGGATGGACGGCGAAAATGTGCAAAAGTGCTTCAAAACTGCCCAAAGGCGATTTCAGGCGCGAAGTTCAGCTATCGTAACGTAATCTCCGATCCTCGGCCGTCAGGTCGAAGTAACCTGTTCAGTCACAGTCAGGCGTCGATTGGTTTATCCCATGGTTGGGCAGAATCGATGTAAATAGACTTTGATGGAGCATATTGCGTCGGATCATCCAAAGATGCCGCGTGAATATAAATCCGATCCTCGATTCGCTTGCTGCGCCGCGTTAATTGCGATCCGCAGTTTTGGCAGAATCCGCTCCAAGTGGGCTGTCCGGAACCTCCGGTCATTCGAAATTCCGAGTAGCTGCCATCCACTTCAAAGGAAGCCGCCTTCAGCGGCATCATTTCCGAGTGGCCTGTGCCGGTGAGTTGCTGGCAATCCCGACAGTAACAGCGAAAGCCCTCTGTGTCCGTGCTTTCGCCCTGATATTCAACAGCGCCGCATTTGCAGCGTCCCACCAATTTCGCCATCATTTTGCATTCCTCTGCTCAATCGAATTGGCATATCCAGCTCAAAAATCGGCAGCGCTAGCATAGCCGCCTAACCGCCTCGCCGCCCTACAGGCTGGCCGCGCCTCGCGCCGCCTGATCGTATTGGCCGCTCAGCGTCCGCAGCATGGCGGCGATCTGGCTCACATCGGATTCGTCCAGACCCATTGACTGAATACTGGAGATCAATAGGGCCTCGCGCACTTCCTTGTATTTCTCGCAGGCCGCAGCGCCCTTGTCAGCAATGGCGACGGTCTTTTCCTTGCCCCGCTTGCCCGCCACGACGAGGTCCAGACTGACCAGCTTCTTGATCGCATAACTGACCACGTGAGTATCTTCGATGTTCAACATGGTGCACAGATCGCCCAGCGTCTTTTCCCGGTCGCGATGATTGACCGAATGCAACACCTGAACTTCCAGTGGCGTCAGACCCGACAGACCGGCCGCGCTCATACAGCGCACCATCCACCGGCTGAGGGCGTTACTCGCCACCGTCAGCGCATATTCCATCTCCGACAATGCGGGCATGGCACCAGTGGCCAGATGAGAGGACGAAACAATCGGGCCAATCGAGGCGGTTTGATCTGTTTTGGTCAAAGGCACGCTCCTGATATTTTCGTTGACAATTTATCGATAAATTGTAGTTGTTGTCCAGCAAGAATTTCAAACATGGGTAGCACAATGTCTTCAAAATGGGATTTTTGGATCGATCGCGGTGGCACATTTACCGATCTGGTGGGCCGTGCCCCGGACGGATCGCTGCATCCCTACAAGTTGCTGTCGGAAAATCCCGAATCCTATAAAGACGCTGCCATTGAGGGCATCCGCAAACTACTCGGTGTCAAACCGGGCGAGCCGATCCCGTCTCACTTGGTGGGTGCGGTGAAAATGGGCACGACTGTCGCCACCAACGCCCTGCTGGAACGCAAGGGCGACCCCACTGCCCTGCTTATAACCAAAGGTTTCGGCGACGGGCTGCGAATCGGCTACCAGGCCCGTCCGGACATTTTCGCCAAGGAAATTGTCAAGCCGGAGCAGCTCTATCAGGACGTCCACGAGATAGACGAACGCGTGTTGGCTGACGGGACTGTAGAACAGAAACCAGACCTGGCCACCATCCGAAAAGTGCTGGAAGCCGCGAAAGCTAAAGGTATTGACGCCATCGCCATTGCCTTCATGCATGCCTGGAAATATCCCGAACACGAACAGCAGGTCGCTGAACTGGCCCGCAGCATGAGCTTTGGCCAGGTTTCAGTCAGCCATGAGGTCTCTGCTTTGGCAAAATTGGTCGGGCGCGGTGATACAACCGTCGTTGACGCCTATCTGTCGCCCATTCTCAGCCGTTATGTCGACCAGGTCAGCGGCGAGTTGGGTTCCGATGAAGGTGCTGGGGGAGAAAAGCCCCGCCTGATGTTCATGCAATCCTCCGGTGGCCTGACGGCAGCCGATCTGTTTGCCGGCAAGGACGCCATTCTGTCCGGCCCGGCCGGCGGTGTTGTCGGCGCGGTGGAGACTTCGGCGCTTGCCGGCCATCAAAAGGTCATCGGCTTTGATATGGGCGGCACGTCCACCGATGTTTCCCACTACGACGGCGAATATGAGCGCGCCTTTGAAACCGAAGTTGCCGGAGTGCGCATGCGGGCACCGATGATGCGCATTCACACAGTTGCAGCCGGTGGCGGGTCGATCCTGTTTTACGAAGCTGGGCGTTTCCGTGTTGGCCCGGAATCTGCGGGCGCCAATCCCGGTCCGGCCAGCTACCGGCGCGGCGGTCCGCTCACCGTCACCGATGCCAATGTCATGGTCGGCAAATTGAAGCCTGAAAACTTTCCCGCCATCTTTGGCCCCAACCAGGATCAGCCGCTCGATGCCGATGTGGTGAGACAAAAATTCACAGCCCTCGCCGACGAAATTGGCAAGGGGCAATCGCCCCAGGAAGTTGCCGATGGTTTCCTGCGCATCGCCGTTGAAAACATGGCCAATGCGATCAAGAAAATCTCCGTCCAGCGCGGCTATGACGTTACCGAATATGCGCTCACCTGCTTTGGCGGCGCTGGCGGTCAGCACGCCTGTGCGGTGGCCGACAATCTTGGCATGGAAACGGTCATTGTCCACCCCTTCTCGGGCATTCTGTCGGCCTATGGCATGGGCCTCGCCGATATCCGCGCCAGCCGTTCCCAGGCGATCATCCAGCCACTGGATGAAAGTGGAATCAATACTTTAACTGCACTTGAATCAAAACTTGAAGAGCGAGTCCGCAAGGAGGTTGAAGGACAGGGTGTAAGCGATTCTGACATAACGACTTTTACCCGTGTACATCTGCGCTATGACGGCACAGATACGGCCATCGCCGTGCCCCGCGGCAGCGAAGAGTCGATGCGTGAAGCCTTTGCCGATGCCCACAAAAAACAATTCGGTTTTGTCTTTGACAAGCCGCTGATCATTGAGGCGCTTGAACTGGAAGCCGTCGGCGGCGGTGCAAGTGTGGCAGAGCCGGAGCATCAACTTGCTGAGGCGGAACTGAGCACGGACAGCCACACCGAAATCTTCACCGGCGGCGCTGGCGGCGGCGTCAGCGCTGGCATATTCAAACGCGAGAACCTTGTCCCCGGCAACCGCATCAACGGCCCTGCCCTGATCATCGAGGAACACCAGACCATCGTCATCGAGCCAGGTTGGGCGGCGAAGATCAATGCGCTCGACCACATCATCCTGACCCGCACCGAGCGCAAACAACGCGAAGCCGTGATCGGCGCCAGCGCCGATGCCGATCCGGTTTTGCTGGAAGTCTTCAACAACCTGTTCATGTCGATTGCCGAACAGATGGGTCTGACCCTGCAGAACACGTCCTATTCGGTGAACATCAAGGAGCGCCTCGATTTCTCCTGCGCGGTGTTCAATGCCGAAGGTCAGCTGGTCGCCAATGCGCCCCATATGCCGGTGCATCTGGGCTCGATGGACCGCTCGGTGGAAACCATTATCGAACTAAATCGCGGCGCCATGAAACCCGGCGACGTGTTTGTTCTCAACGCCCCCTATAATGGCGGCACTCACCTGCCCGACATCACCGTTGTCACGCCAGTCTTCAACGGCGACGAGATTCAGTTCTACGTTGCCTCTCGTGGTCACCACGCCGATGTGGGCGGCATGGCACCCGGTTCGGCGACACCGCTCGCCACCCATGTGGAGCAGGAAGGCGTGCTGATCGACAATTTCAAACTCGTCGACCAGGGCCAGTTGCGCGAGGAAGAAATGATCGCGCTGATGTCGAACCACAAATATCCCTGTCGCAACCCGGCCCAGAACATGGCAGATCTGCGCGCCCAGGTTGCGGCAAACGAAAAGGGTGTCGCCGAACTGCGTAAAATGGTGGCGCATTTTGGAGAGGACGTGGTCGAAGCCTATATGCATCACGTTCAAGACAATGCAGAGGAAAGCGTGCGGCGGGTCATCGATCGCCTGTCGGACTGTGAAGCGACCTATCCCACCGATACCGGCCAGCAGATCAAGGTGAAGATCACCGTCGACAAGGAAAAGCGCGAGGCAACGGTGGACTTCACCGGCACATCGGACGTTGAAGAAAACAACTTCAATGCGCCACAACCCGTCACCCGCGCGGCAGTGCTCTATGTCTTCCGCATCATGGTGGAGGCCAATATTCCGATGAACGCCGGTTGCCTGAAGCCGATTAACATCATTATTCCAGATGGTTGCATGTTGAAACCTCACTACCCGGCAGCCGTCATTGCCGGCAATACGGAAACCAGCCAGATGGCAACCAACTGCCTGTTGATGGCACTTGGCGCAATGGCCAATGGCCCCGGCACGATGAACAATCTGACCTATGGCAATGACCGTTACCAGAATTACGAAACCATCTGTGGTGGTTCCCCCGCCGGTATCGACAATTCGGGGCGGCCCTTTGCTGGGACCTCTGGTGTCCATGTCCACATGACCAATACGCGCATGACCGATCCGGAAATTCTGGAAATGCGCTATCCGGTGGTGGTGGAGGAATTCTCCATCCGTCGGGGTTCCGGTGGGCGCGGCCAGTTCAACGGCGGCGACGGCACAACCCGTCGCATGCGTTTTCTGGAAGATATGACTTGCGCCATTATCGGGTCCAGCCGCTACAACCCGCCAAAAGGTCTCAACGGTGGCGGCAATGGCGAATGCGGCAAGACTGAAATCCGCCGTCTGTCCGGCGAGATCGAACTGCTGCGTCATGCGGATCAGACCGAAGTGGTTGCTGGCGAAGCAGTGATCGTCACCACGCCAGCGGGCGGTGGCTATGGAAGAAGTGAATAGACCATTTCAAACAAAAGGGCCGCCCCAAAGGACGGCCCTTTTTATTCATAATTATCTGCGTCTTATCTGAAGAGCGACAGGATTGACTGGGCGCTACCATTGGCAATTGCCAGGGCCTGTGTGCCCAGCTGCTGCTGTGTCTGCAGAGCGGACAGGCGGGTAGATTCCTTGGTCATGTCAGCGTCAACCAGCGTGCCAACGCCGCGGTCGATGGCGTCCATCAGGTTGGACACAAAGTCTGTCTGCATATCGATCCGGCCCTTTGAGGCACCGAGATCAGCAGCCGCTGTTGTCATTGAACTGATGGCAGTATCGACACTGGAGATCATGGCATCAAGAATGTCGGTGAACGTGCCGCCGGTTTCAGCCGCAACGATGTCTGCATCGGTCAGATTGGCAGTTGAAATGTCAATCGAAGCTACAGCGATGTCAATTTCAAAAGTGGCATTACTGCCCCACTCGTTCAAAGTATTCAGGATACCATCATTGGCCGGCGTGCCGGCACCATCATCACCAAACAGTTTGATGTTGGAGATATTGATGTCGATCGTGCCCACAGATACAGCGCCTGAACCGTCTCGCGTAAACGAGCCGACAACGCTTTTCGTCTGTGCTGCACCGTCAAAGTTGAGCCAGTTTTCACCGGAAAAGCTTGAAGATGTTGCAATCGACGTCAGCTGGTTCTGAAGTTCAGAAACTTCAGACTGGATCTTGTCGCGATCCACACCTGGCTCACGTGCAGCGACCAGTTTTGCTTTGATTTCATCAACCACATCGATGGCGCTGTTGATACCGGTATAGGCCACATCGACCTTGGCACTGCCAAGACCAAGTGCGTCCTGAACCGTGCTCAGCGCCTTGTTGTCAGACCGCATTGTCGTGGCAATGGACCAATAGGCGGCATTGTCAGACGCAGAACCAACCTTCAGGCCTGTCGAGATTCGTGATTGGGTGGTTTCAAGCGCCGCATTGGTCGCCTGAAGTGATTTCAATGCCGTCATAGCGGCAGAGTTCGTCATAATACTGGACACGAAGCGTCCCCTTTTACTTTACTCAAAACTAGGGACATACCGGCCTGACCGGTTACAACAAAGTGGCGTCATGCCAGCCCAAACCCGTCTTCTGGACTTGTTGTAGAACCTCAAACTAGGAGAAATAGCTTGCCAGACTGTTAATGGGTAATTGCGACAAGTAGGCAGACCAACCCGCTTCAAGTTCCGCCTGAATCACCATCAGATAATGATCAGGTTCTTCAGCAGAGTAGAACTTGAAGCCGTCGGCCCGCTGGGCAACGTGACCAGCGCCAGTTCGCGAAACAGGCCGGGCTCCTCGGGTTCAATTATGACGACACTTTCATCGCTTAGGCGTTGCACGTCTGGTTCCGGCAGCAAGGTGAAGCCCACGCCGCTTTTGACGCATTCCATGATCGCCTCAACACTGTCCAGCACCAGTTTGGAATGCATCATGGCGTCATCGGAACGGGCCATTTCCTGGGCAATCAGCTTGCCGATGCCGGTGCTTGGCATGAAATGCAGAAACGGCGCCACCAGCATCATCGCCTTCAATCCGAGCGGTCCAAGGTTTCGCGGCGCGGCAAAGACCAATCGCTCCTGCAACAGGATATCGGTCTGCAGTCGGTCGTCGGTCTGACCGGACAGGGTAACGACCGCCGCATCGAGCTGGCCGGTCAGCACCTTTTCCTCCAGCTGTTCCGACAAGCCGGTTTCAAAATCAAATTTGGCGTCCGGCGCCCGCTGCAAAGCGTTGGTCAGAAATGTCGGCAGCAGACGCGCACTGGCGGTAGAGACAAATCCCAACCGATACCGCCCGGTCAATTGATCACCCGGCTGGCACATATCCAGCAATTTCTGTTCCGCATCGACCACTGCCTGGGCCTTCTCAGCAACCGCCAGTCCCAGAGGGGTGAGCTTGGGTGGTCGGAATTTGCGATCGAACAGCGACGCATCGAGCTGCTCTTCCAGGCTTTTCATCTGCATCGACACCGCCGACAGGGTCATGTTGAGATGTTCGGCCGCCAGCGCAAAGGAATGAACCTGCGAAATTTTCAACAACGTCTTTAACAGGTGAGTTTGCATTAATTCAGAAACTTTGACTTTGGCGTTCAGTTTTATTCGATTGAAATGAACATAGCCTCGTGTCAACTTTTTGTGAAGACAAAAGGGAATCATCCACATGTCCGCGGCACCAGATCAGCACAATCACCTTATCACAAGCGCCAGGAAATTGGCCGCAGAATTTGCCGGCAAAGCTGCCCACTGGGATCAGAGCCGCACCTATTGCTGGGACAATGTCCGCGCCATGCAGCAGGCAGGTCTGATGGGCATGACAATTCCGACGGCCTATGGCGGCCTTGGCGTTTCCTATCTGACAGTCGTGCAGGTGGTAGAAGAGATTGCCAAGGCCTGTACCCTGTCCGCGCGTATTCTTGTTGAGGCCAATATGGGCGGCATCAGTGCCATCATGACCTATGGCAGCGAAATGCAGAAACAATATTGCGCGCCCATCGTCCTGACCGGCGACAAACCGGCCATTTGCATCACCGAACCTGATGCCGGCAGCGCGGCAACCGATATGACCACCACGGCGCGCAAACAGGGCGACCGTTATATTCTCAACGGCACCAAGCACTGGATCACCGGTGGCGGCGTCTCAAAACTGCATCTGGTTTTCGCGCGGGTATTCGATGAGCAGAATGTAGAACAGGGCATTGGCGGTTTTATTGTCCACCGCGATCCCGACCAGGGCATCGACCCGCAAGGTCTGACCATCGGCCCAAGGGAACGCACGATGGGCCTGTGCGGCATGCCGGAAACCATCATCCGTTTTGACGACCTGGAAGTAGATGCGGCCTTCGCCGTCCCCATGCCTTCGGGAATGAAGCGTGGATTTGCCGATCTGATGAATGCCTATAACAGCCAACGCGTGGGAGCCGGCACAATCGCCATGGGTGTCGCCGCCGGCGCCATCGAGCATGCCAAAAGATATTTGCAGGAACGGCACCAGTTTGGCCGACCGCTTGCGGAGTTTCAGGGCCTGCAGTGGATGCTTGCCGATATGGATGTCGCCGTCCATGCGGCGCGGTTGATGTTGCACGAGGCGGCGCGGTCAGCTGAACTGCCCGGCAATACCTTCCCCGACAAGACCATGGCTGCCAAAGCCAAACTGTTTGCCTCCGAACAGGCGATCAAGGTGGTCAATGACGCCCTGCAGATGTTTGGTGCCCGTGGCTATGGCGATAAGGAACCGCTGGAGCGCATGTATCGCGACGTGCGCATGTTCACCATTGGCGGCGGCACTGCACAGGTTCTGAAGACACAAATCGCCGGCAGCCTGCTGGACATGAAAGTACCGCAGACCCGCGACGGTTATCTGGTGCAGTCCGAAAAATCGAAATCACCCCATCTCGCCGCTGCTGAATAGAAGATAAGACTAATCGGTAATCGGCCCGTCACCGACCCGTGGATGAGTGCGGGCACCGTCTGTCACCCCCATGCACAATACAATTTCATCAGCGCGAGGGGCGTCGCCGACCATCACGGTCATCGTGTCAAAATGGGAAAACGACCAGGCCTCGTCCTTGTGCCCCAATGGCAGATCGATGGCACAGCCCACGGCCCCCACTTTAGCGTTGGAGGGGATCAGCGCCTTGCCACCACCGACTGCGGCGCGCATTGGCTTGCCGAGCTTGGGATGGATCATCGCGCCGCCATGTTCGATGTCGCCAGTTGATCCGACAATTGCCGCCTTGCCATAGCTCACAGGTGGGTTGGCGAGTTGCTCCACCGCCTGGGCCATCAATGCATCACCGAGCTGTCCGCCCAAATCAAACAGCGGCGACAGGTCGTCGCCATGTTGTCCCGCAAAGGGATTTTTGATGACGGCCAGTATCGCGACGCGGGTGATGGGGTCGCAGGATTTACCGCTCCCATCTGCCGTTACGGTTTCAACAATCTTGACGGTTTTGCGCAGCTCCATGCCCATCCTCCCTTAGATTTGGATTCAGAAGCATAGAGCAATCGCGCAAGTTATCACAATCGATAAGCGGTCGCTGGCGCTCGCTTATTGTTTGCGGATTTTCGGCCAGATCTTATTGGCCTTACGAATATAGTGGTCGCGGCGACGGTCCCAGGAGCGGTCAACCGAGCGATTGATGTTCAGGTAAAGCTTGCCGCCGACAATATTCCAGACATTGGGATCACCATCGACCTTGTAACTGGCCGCGGCACCATAGGAGCAGAAACCACCATATTGAGGCAGGTATTTGCCTGGATTAGCCAGGAACGTATCTTTGTTTTCCTGCGAGGCGAAACGATATGTGCCTCCGCGGTGCAGGGCAGAAATGGTCTTGCTTCCCTTCACCGGCTTGCCTGCCTTGAAATAGGAAACCGGATCATAGCCACGCAGCGCCAGCCCTGAACTCGAAAGGTTCAAATCGGCCACCGGGCTTTTTGCCTGTGACGACGTTTGCGGCATCACTGCCAGCATCAATCCGGCAATCAAGACAAACAGAATGGAAGTCAGATGTTTTTTTACAGTCTTCATGTTCAACCCATCGATTTATTTGAAGTTTATCGGAAGTTTGCGTTTCAGCCAGCCTGGGCCGGATTTTGACCCCAACATGCCTTCTTTTACATTGGTGACATTGGTAAAGCCCAGCGCATTCAACCGGGCTTTCATGTTGGTGGAACGGTGTCCGCGGGCGCAAATCAGCGCTACCGGCTTGCTGCGGTCGCCGCCCAGCAAAGCGTCAATACGTGCAACGAAACCGCTTTGATGCATACTGATTTTGTGGGCGCCACTACCAACACCGGTCTGCCGCCATTCAGACGGGCGACGGATATCGACCAGTTTCAGCTTATTGCCCTGTGACAGTTTGAATGCCGCATCCGCACTGGCATTGCCATTATAGTTGCCATCGGCCCGGGCCAGTCCTGATGACATCACAAGCAATAACATTGGCAATAATATTGGCAGCACCAATAAAAGGAGCCGCTTTGAGGCCCCACCGGGTCGTTGGCCGGTATTGTGAATTGCGGAGGTCATGGCGGCTTCAAGTTCCCACTGATTGGTTCAATCAACTTGTTTCTTTTACGTCTGCAATCAAGAGTTTTGCCAAACACCAAGGTTCACAGTTTGGTGTACAATAAAACCTATTGCGGTCCCGGTCCAACATCCAGTTGCGCCTGACGCATATCCTTCAACTGATCAAACACGGCGCGGCAAATACGATCCATGCCCACCGACAGAAATTTTTCGGCCGCCTTACGGTTTGGGTGATAGGGATCCTTCACCTTGCCCGACTTGCGCCGTCGGAAGTGCTTTTTATTGCCCAGATTTGCCGCCACTGTCTGTTTGGTAAAGCCTTCAACGAAACTGCATCGACTGCTGTTTTTCATAAACGCATATTTGACATTCTGCTGCGCCCTCATGCGCAGGTCGACGGTCTTCTTTTTATAGGTAGGCGCCGTTGTCATGAATATGCAGGGCAGATTTTCCGGGATCTGCATCATGGTTTTTTCCACATCGCGAAACGCCGATTTGCGGTTACCGGCCCAGCGGTGGGCCGAATTGCCCAGAAACGACAGGATCAACAATTTTGGCGCATAATATTTCTTGGCAAACATCGCCTCGAAAGGTGACTTTCCCTTTTCACAAAACTGGTAAGCCTTGCCGCGGCCAATCTGGACATATTTGTTGCGGGTGGAATTGAGAATGCCAAAGGTCGCCGCATTGGCATTCCATTTTCGGTCCACCTTGCACACTTTGTCTTTCAGCTTGCCCTTGCGCGTTGTCCAGGAGCCCAGGGATGTCGATCGCACACCGATGATGCCAACAGACATATTGCCGAGCTTTTGCAGACTCCGTGTCTCGCTGTCATTGGGCTTGCAACGATTCTTGATGTCGGAAAAGAAGTTGAGAAAGGCCGGACCGGACCCAAATGCCAATTGCGAATCCCCCAGCACCAATATGTCAGGAGATTTGAATTTGGTTTTCGTCCCCTTGCCGGCAGCCATCGCCGGTTCGGCCAGCATAAGGCCCAGCCCGACACAGGCCAATTTCACCAAATGCTTCATATCCAGTCCCGACTCAAACCCAGCTTACTACTCAGGCTACCTTGTGCAGCCAAACCCACTCACATCCAATTAAACTGTTGTTGAACAGCCACTTGAACGCGCTTCTTTTAGCACGGAAAAATCCACGCTGGAGGACAACGGTGAATATTGGTAAATGGCGGGAAATATCGCCCGCACCGAACTTTACATAACTTTACACTCCAGAAGAACACTGGAAACGCAACGCTCCTAGATTGTCAGTGTAGCAAGGCACCATCCTCACTCTTCCGGCGCCCCTACCGCCTCCCCTTCAAACGGGGGGGCGCCCAACAAAATCCTCCGCGCAATCCAGTAGGCGCCCCGACATCAAGGAGAACCGAGATGACAAACGACCAAAACAAAAATGATAAAGTTGAACGCGCTGCCAAGTCCGGCACCGTTAAACTGACCGCCATCATCGCTGCCACAACCATGCTGATTGGCGCTTCTTTCGGCGTTCAGGCCGTTGCTGAAAGCAAGATGTATCAACATGCCAAACTCTATGTCAGCGGCCCCGGCTCAGTTGAAGATGGCTCATTCATGCAAAAGGCAAGCTGGGGCAAACATCGCGGCAGGCACGGAATGCGTTTTTCTGAAATGAGCGATGCGGAAATCGAAAAACGCATCACCCGCGCCGTCAAACACATTGCCATAGAAATTGACGCCACCGACGAGCAGTCGGCCAAAATCACCGCCCTTGCTTCTGCTGTTGCCAAGGACATGAAACCCCTGCATGGCCAGTTCAAGGAAGCCGGTGATGAGCTGCACAAATTGCTGACCGCCGATACTATCGACCGTGCAGCGCTTGAAAAACTGCGCGCCGAGCGTGTTGCCGAAGCTGACCGGGTCAGCAAGGAATTGGTCAATGCCCTGGCAGATGTTGCCGAGGTTCTGACCCCGGAACAGCGCAAAATCGTGGATGAGCGGCTTGACCAGTTCAAATCCATGCGCCGTCACTGGCGCCGTGGCTAAGGCCAAGATAGGTTATATTCGATGAGCGACGCGATCTTACTTGTCGAAGATGATAACCGCCTCGCCGGGATGGTCAGTGACTATCTCGGCGATAATGGTTTTGACGTGACGCACGCGGAAAATGGTGTCGCCGGCATCGACCTGCAGACAGAACGGGGTTTTGACGCCATCATTCTCGACTTGATGCTGCCGGACATAGATGGGCTTGAAGTGTGCCGGACCATCAAGGCCCATGACAGTGTTCCGATCATCATGCTGACGGCCAAGGGAGACCCGATGGACCGCATTATCGGCCTGGAAATCGGCGCCGATGACTATCTGCCCAAACCCTTTGAGCCGCGCGAATTGCTGGCCCGGTTGCGGGCTATTATGCGACGCGGCAAAGGAAATGACCGCGCCCTGGCCGACAAGGCCAATGGCGCATTGAAATTCGGGCGTCTGGAAATCGATCCGGCCTCGATGAGCGCCCGGCTTGGCGAACAGGAATGTGACCTTACGGCCCACCAGTTCAACCTGCTGCATATCATGGCGCAATCGGCCGGACGGGTGCTCAGCCGTGACGGCATTATGGACCAGTTGAAGGGGGAAGATCTTGAAGCGTTTGACCGCTCCATCGATGTTCACATTTCGCGCATCCGCTCGCAGATTGAGGATGACCCAAAATCACCCAAGCGGATTATCACCGTGCGCGGCGCAGGCTATGTGTTCGCCCGGCAGCAAGATTGAATTTAGATGATCAAACGCCGGCTCTATCTGCAAATCTATTTCACCATCATCGCCAGTCTTGTGTTGGTGGTGATCGTGACGGCCGGCATGTTTGCCCTGTTCGACCGGGGTGGATTCGACGAACGGGTATTTGATGTCACCGCCCATCTGACCTGGAAGTCCTTGCCCCCGGCAACGGCAAGCCGCGAAGAGCAGGCCCAGGGATTGCTGGACCTCGTCGATAATTTTGACATGGATGTCACCCTGCACGATGCCAATCGCCAATTGATCGCCTCAACCGGCATTCCCCTGCCCCCGCCGCGGCGGGACGCCAAGGGGCATGGCTGGCATCGCCACAGGGCAGTTCGCGGATTTGGCCCGGTCTGGCTGACCCAGTTTCCCGATGGCCGCTGGTTTGCCGTCGATCTGCGCCAACGACGCAATGGCCATCCGATCATCGGGATAATCCTGTTGCTCGGTTGTGTCTCTCTCGGCATCGGCCTGTCCGCCTATCCATTTGTACGCCGCCTGACCGGGCGGTTGGAGCGTCTGCAGGCGGGCGTGGAAAAACTTGGTGCCGGAGACCTGTCGGCCCGGGTGGAGGTTGAGGGCAAGGATGAGGTGGCGCGACTGGCCACCAGCTTCAACAATGCCACCAGTCAGATTGAGCGGCTGGTCAATTCAAATCGACAATTGCTGGCCAATGCCTCGCATGAATTGCGCACCCCTCTGGCACGGGTGCGCATGGGGGTTGAACTGCTCAAAAACAAGCCCGATGCAAAGCGTCAACAGGCGCTGGAAGAAGACATTGCCGAACTGGATCAGCTTATCGACGAAATCTTGCTGATGAGCCGTCTCGACACCAATTCAGCTCCCCAACTTAATGAAACCATTGATGTTCTTGCCCTCGCCGCCGAAGAGGCCAGCCGCTATGAGCACTGCACGCTGTCGGGTGATATGGGCGAGATAAAGGGCAATTCCAAACTCTTGCGTCGCGCTATCCGCAATCTGCTGGACAACGCTCACAAACACGGCGAACCGCCGATCAGTCTGGCCATCCAGACCAGCCCGGCACGGGTGATCATTGAAGTCTCCGATGCTGGCCCCGGCATTGATGAAAGTCAGCGGGAACAGGTTTTCGAGCCGTTTTACCGGGCTCCCGGCAAGCAGAACGTTGAGGGCTATGGTCTTGGTCTGGCTCTGGTACGTCAGATCGCCGAAGCCCATCACGGCACGGTTCGTATTCTCAACGACGGACCGACAAAGTCGACAATCCAGATCAATCTGCCGAGGCTGATCTGAACGGCAAGCCAATCTGGCCCCTTTCAGAATCAGAACTTGCCGTTGGTGTTTTTCCATTCGCTGCGCGGGGCGATTTTTTCCAGCGTGTCCCAATGTTCAACAATCTTGCCGTCGGCAATGCGAAACATGTCGTATAAGGCGCTGCGGGTGCCGTCGAAACGGCCTTCGCTGACGCAAAGCACAAAGCTGCCTTCTGCCAGGATACGGTGAATTTTCTGGTAGTCGATCAGTCGGCCGTGCTTTCCCTGCTCCTCCAGCGCGGCCCGCAGCACGTCAATGTCGTCACTCATCCGAGGATTGTGTTCAACATATCTCGCTTCATCGATAAAACTGCCCAGTCGATCCAGATCACCGTCGATCAACACGGTTTCAACAAACTGACCAACCAGTGCCCTGTTGGCTTCCGTCCGGTCCGGGTCTGAAGAATCAGTTTCCCCGTCCACCATGCTGTGCCCCGATTTGTTGGGGCCTAGCCGTGGTTGAATATTGTCCCAATGTTCGACCGCCTGACCTTCTTCAAAGCGAAAGACCTCAAACCCGATACGGCGGGTGGAAAAATCATATTCCGTGTGGGCAAAGACGAATTCGCCATCTTCAAAAGCCCGCACGATATTGACCCGTGGTGATGTCCTGGACAGGCGCTGAAACAAGGCAACCAATCCTTCGCTGCCCTCGTGGGTCTGCGGATTGTGCTGAATATATTTTGCCTCATTGACCACCGCGACTGGCCCCGGATCACCGGTTTCAATGCTCTTCAAAAGCGCCTTGATCTGGTCCTTTTTAGCCATGGACATCTCCCAACATGAAGGCCGCGAAGAAATCCGCCAGTTCCTGCCGATCTTCAAGCGGCAGAACCTGTGCGACAAACTGATCTGGACGCACCAGGACCAGCGCCCCCCGCTGACGGTCAATCTGGCGCTGGTCAAAGATATCCGGGCCATTCTTCAGATCCGGGGCAAATATCTTTTCATAATCTGTCAGCCCAAGCCGCCCCTTGGACGGCTTCACCAGCGACGGCATCTGCTGCAGTTGCAAATCGCGATGCGCCAATTGAAATACCGCACGCAGGTCAATCACACTGTCGAGGTCCGAGTCAGCCGGTGTGCACCGACGCAGCGGACTGTCGGCGTCATTTTGAAGATAATCGCACAATCCGGCAATAGCACCATCTGGCTGACCGACATCACCGGCTGGGGCAAAGGCGATCAGCCGCCAGCGCCCGTCGGCCTTCAGCGCATGTCCCAGCTGCATGGGCTTGGCGTCGGCCAACCGCACCACTGGCGCGGAATGAAATCGCATGCCAATTTTCAGGCCAGCGGCGAGATGTTGATGGGTGTCATTCCCGATCACCAGCGACGGATCGTAGCGGGTTTCAACGCCTGCCGTATAGCGTCCATGTTTCTGGAAATAGTCCTGAAATTTCTTTGCCGCATCAGCCGACTTTTTTCGCGAGCTGATTAGACCAGCCAGCTCGCGGTCAAAATCAATAAGTTCGCGCGCCTTGGCGCGGCGTTCCTGCGAATAGGTATTGAGCAGGCCGGGTGCCGCCTGGCGGCGAATGACGGATGCCAGTTTCCAACCCAGGTTGAATGTATCGGCCATGGAAACATTCATCCCCTGACCGGCCTTGGGGCTGTGGGTGTGGCAGGCGTCCCCGGCGATGAAGATGCGGGGTGTCTGGTCGCCTGAATTGTCGGCAGACAGATCGTCAAAGGAATCGCAGACCCTCTGGCCGATTTCATAGGCCGAGCACCAGGCAACTTCTCTCAAGTCCAGCGTATAGGGGGAGAGGATATCATTTACCTTTTGCCGCAGCATTTCTGCGGTGACACCGCGATCTGTGGCCCGTTCATCTCCCTCAAGAACATCAAGCTCGATGTAAAGGCGCACCATGTACCCGCCTTCGCGGGGAATTATGATCAGGCTGCCATGACCCGCTGACTGGATGGCGCATTTCAACCGGATATCGGGAAAATCGGTGACCGCAAGGACATCCATAACGCCCCAGAGTTGCCGGGCGGCCTCGCCCTTCAACTGATATCCCATGGCACGGCGCACGCCACTGCGCGCACCGTCACAGCCGACGATATATTTTGCCCGGATGGTTTCATCTGCTGCACCATTAAGCCCACGGAATTTTGCCAACAGCGGGTAACCGTCGGGGTCGCCGTCCATTTGCTCGAATGAAGCAAACTCCAGATTGTAGGAGGGTTCAAGCCGGGAGGCGGAATTGCGCATGACATCGAGATAAAAGTCATGCACCCGTGCCTGACTCAGTATCGTGTGGGGCATTTCTGACAGGTCGTCTTCAACATCCTGAATGCGGCTGCCGCGTTCGATATCCGTTCCATTGGCCGCCGGTTGCCAGAAGCTTGTTTCATTGACCCAATAGGCTTCCCTGGCGACCTTTTCAGCAAATCCGAAGGCTTCAAACATTTCCATTGAGCGACAGGCAATGCCGTCTGCCTGTCCTATTTCAAGCCGCCCGGGCTTGCGTTCAACAATGCGGGTTGTGATGTCTGGAAAGGCAGCCATCTGTGCAGCCAGGGTCAGCCCCGCCGGTCCGCAACCGACGATCAGAACATCCACCCTATCGGGCTTACCCGCCGTTTTCTTGTTGGATGGCTGAATATCTGGATCACCGGAACGAAATCCATCAAAATGGTACTGCATCAGCAGTTTCCCGTCGCTTGCATTGCCTGGCAGTCTAGATTTGCCTCAATCACCGCAGCATCGCTGTTCAGCATTGATCTTGTCTAGTTCTTTGTCAGGACTTGTCGATAACCCGCATCCAGAGCGAGTCGATATGCGAAAGCTTGTCGTCGTCAAAGCTGTCTGGAGAGTTCCAGTAATCACCGCTTTCAACAAAACAAGCGGCTTGCTTCTCTGCCGCCAATGCCAGTTCGGCCCTTGCCGGATCGCCAGCAGCGGCGAGGTGTTGCAGGCCTTCCTGTCGCAGTTCTTCAAGAGGTGATCCCAGAAGATTGGCGTCGAGCCGATCAAAAGTCAGCCGTGAGCGCGGCCTGTCGGACAGATTGAGGCACAGACATTCATCGGCATAGGCCAGCCACCGCAACCGTTCAGATTTCGCTTCCAGACTGCGCAAGGTGGGGTCATCCCGCAGGGGGTCAGGCTCCCCCTGCCCGTAGAAGTGAGACTGGCTCGGATCACCCTCATAGACCATATCGCAGCCCAGAAAGGCCAGCAGGTCAGGTTGCAGTGCCGCCAGCGCCCAATAGCCGCCAGTAAAGGCCATGGTGCCGCCTGCATAGACGATACCGCCAAACTGATTGTTGGCAGGGACGAACTGGTCATATTCAACCACAATCCTGCCAGCCGTATCGACGGGTCGCCGTTCCTCCGCAAAATCCTCCGGATAGACGATATGCGTCCAGTCATCGCGCAATTGCCAGGCATTGTTGAGCGCGACAATCGCCGAAAACTGACTCAGGTCAAAATTACGCACCCGAACGGCGTCCGGGGCGCTGCCCAATACCAAAACCACATTCATATTATTCGCCACGCCGCCCTCAATTTTCCTTTGTCAAAACAGACCTTGCCCTTCATTATCACGGCTGGGATGAAATTCACTGTGTCACAATGACGGGCAGCAATGGAACAATTGAAATCGGTTTTGCTGGTCTTTTGCCTGTTATCGGGCCTGACGATCATGGTTGGTTCGACGTCGCATGCCGGCCCGGTCGCCAGAGAACTTGCTGATCGAGGCGATGACGTTGGCATTCCCATACAGCGTCCCGAAGGACGCTCGTCCAAAAATACAGATATCCAAGCTCTGCCCAATCGACTGGACGGGAGTTCGTCCGAGCCTTCAGCGCCTAAACCTGTGGTGGAGGCGGATGCAATATCAGAGCCGGTTGAGGAACCCAGCGCCGCAAGCGCCTGCCTGGCGCAATTGCAAGCCATCGCCCAGGCAGACCGCACATCTTCGCCCGACACCAGTGACTCCGCTTGCGTGATCCCGGAACCGGTCATCCTGCACAGCACTATTTCGCGGTTTCCGGTCAAATTCACCAAGGGCCTGACCCTGGACTGCCCTTTTGCGCTGTCGCTGGCCCGGTTTGCCAATGACACGGCACAGGCGCTGGCGCGGCATCATCTTGGCACCGCCATCGACACGGTCTTGTCTGGCGAAGGCTTCGTCTGCCGACGCCGCAACAATGCTGCCGCCGGAAAACTGTCCGAACATGCCGTCGGCAATGCTACCGACTGGGTCGGGTTCAAACTTGTCGACGGAAGCCGGCTTTCTATCCAGGATACGAGCCTTGTGGACGCTGACGAAGCTGGTTTTCTCAACAGCCTGCGCAGCGCCGCCTGCGGCACGTTCACAACCATTTTAGGCCCTGGTGCCAACGCTGCCCATGCCAGCCACTTCCATTTTGATCTGGGCCGGGCCAAGGATCGGAAAAATCCCTATCGAATTTGCGAATAGAGCAAGTTTCGGGTGGCAATTGCACCATCATTGGCCAATGACTTGTCTCACGACACCAAATTCGGACAATTCCCATGAGCACGCCCCGCCTGACAGCACGTATCTGGACCCTGATTATCGTCCTAGCAACGGTCTGGGGTGGTTCCTTTTTGTTCGCCCGTATCGCGGTTCTTGAAATACCACCAATCACCCTGGTATTTCTGCGCGTGGCACTTGCCGCATTGGCGCTGAACCTGCTGCTGCTGTTTCGCAAAAATGACTATGTTCATTCCCGCACCATGTGGCTCAATTTTGCCGCTATGGGCACACTGAACAACATCATCCCCTTTGGATTGATTTTCTATGGCCAGCTCGAAATAGGGGCCGGATTGGCGGCCATCATCAACGCCATGACTCCGATCTGGACCGTGATATTCGCCAATTTCTGGACCAGTGATGAAAAGTTCACGACCGCCAAAATCATCGGCGTGATTTTGGGCTTCATCGGTGTGGCGGTGCTGATTGGCAGTTCGATGAAAGACGGGTTGCAGGCATCGACCATCGGCCAGCTGGCGGTGCTTGGTGCGACAATATCCTATGGTGTTGCCGGGGTTTTTGGCCGTCGTTTTGCTGCGGTTCCACCGGTTGAAACCGCGCGCGGGCAGTTGACCATGTCCTCCATTCTGATCCTGCCGCTGGTTGTTCTGATTGATCAACCCTGGACGCTTGCTCTGCCGTCTCAAGCGGCGATCTGGTCAGTCATCGCCCTGGCGATCGTCTGTACAGCCTATGCCTATCTGTTGTTTTTCAAAATCCTGGCCGAAGCCGGTGCCGTTAATGTCTCGCTGGTCACCTTCCTGGTGCCACCATCGGCGATCATATTTGGCATGGTTGTCCTGGGAGAACAGCTTGAACTGCGCCACGTGGTTGGCTTGGGAATCATTCTTGCAGGGTTGATTGTCATCGACGGTCGTCTATTGAAAAGATAGCCGACAATCAGGATTTCCAATGTGACCAAATATTCGATGCTCAGCGCCCGTGCGATTGCCCTGGAGGTCGCTGCAGGTCGGTTATCACCAAAGCAGGCTTTGCAGGCCGGGCAGACAGCTATCGCCGCCCATGAACCGCGCCTGCGTGCCTTTTCACACCTGCCGAAAAGGTTGGCGGCGGGCAAAGGCCCGTTAGCCGGCGTCGCGGTTGGCATCAAGGATGTCTTCGACACCTATGACATGCCCACTGACTACGGGTCCAAAATCTATCCCGGTCACCGGCCCGTTGCCGATGCAGCCCTTGTCGCCATGTTGCGCAGTGCCGGCGCCACCATTGCCGGCAAGACGGTGACAACGGAATTTGCCTGGTTCACCCCGGGTCCGACACGCAATCCTCACAATCCGGCCTTTACGCCAGGTGGGTCGTCATCGGGTTCTGCGGCTGGCGTTGCTGCGGGCTTTTTTCCAGCCGCCATTGGTACACAGACCGGCGGCTCGATCATTCGCCCGGCTGCGTTTTGTGGTGTCAGCGGCTATAAGCCAAGTTTCCGCCTGTTTCCGACGGTCGGCGTAAAGCAGTTTTCCTGGTCGTTGGACACGATTGGATTTTTCGCCGCCAGCGCAGCTGATGTCGCCTATGTGGCCGAAGCCTGTTCCGGTCGCGATCTTGCTGTCAGCGATTCCATCAAGAAGGCGCCGTCCATTGGCATCTACCGCAGTTCAATCGACGACCTGATCGAGCCCGACATGGCCGCTGCGATGAAACAGATTGCCAGATTGGCGAAATCTGCCGGGGCCGATGTCACCCCCATCCGCGGACCAAAGGCGATTGAAAATGCCCGCGCCGCCCATGCACCGATCCAGGGCTATGAAGCCTGTCTGTCGCTTGGGGACGAACTGGCCCGCCATCCAAAAAAGCTCAGCAAAAATCTGCGCGACTATCTGCGCGACAGTCGCTCGATCAGTCCCGACGACTATGACAATGGCAGGCGCATGGCCAATCGCGGGCGCAAGGCCTGCC
Organism: Rhizobiaceae bacterium; assembly: GCA_039977975.1. Lineage (GTDB taxonomy): Bacteria > Pseudomonadota > Alphaproteobacteria > Rhizobiales > Rhizobiaceae > Pseudahrensia. The sequence continues at coordinate 140,681 of JBDWCD010000015.1, read as the reverse complement.
ACGGTCTGTTCGACAAGTGTGATGTGCTGCTCTTGCCTTCCGCTCCGGGCACCGCGCCACGCACGTTGAGATCAACCGGCAATTCGATTTTTAATCAATTGTGGACACTGATGGGCCTGCCCTGTGTCAATGTCTGCGTCGGTCGCGATGCAGATAATCTGCCCATCGGCCTTCAGGTCATCGCGCCATTCGGAAAGGACAAGCGGGCCCTGCAGGCGGCGCATTGGCTGGAAACGTTGGTTGCTGGCGCTGAGAAAAACTGATCAACGGGATTGGCCAATCAGGCCTTTGCCGACGGCTTGATATTCTGATTGCGGTGGAGAAGGTTGTCGGGATCATAGACATGTTTGAGCTTCTGTAGCCGCGGATAATTTTCCCCAAAGCCCTGTTTCACCCGGTCGTCCGTTTCATCATCATCGAGATAATTGCTGTAAGCAGCACTGCGCATATGGGGCGTCAAGCGATCATAGGTCTGCCGCGCCCAGGCAATGTTGGCGTCACTGGCCGCCTCGTCCAGCCACTGGGCAATGATCAAAATACTGTATCCCGACGCCCGGTGCGGGAAGGCCATATCGGAAGGGTCATGGCGCAAAGCAGCGCCGTGAAAGTGTTCGGTAATCAACTTGCACATGGGAGACGGGCAGCGGGCGAACTGATCCAGCAATATGGCCTGAACCGTCTCGTCAAAATGGGCAACGAAACAGGATTTCCAATAATTGCGCGCCAATTTGGGAAATCCTGCATCCAACATTTCGTTCAACTTGCAGTAGTTGATTGGCCCCAGTTGATTGACGACCGGATCGCCAAAATCCTTTAAGGGCTGCAGAGCCTCATTGGCTGCCAGGGCCTCGCCGCAATGGCAGGCCAACATCGCGGCCAGTTTGCGCCCGGACCCGTCAGGCGCGTGAGTCAGGCTGGCAACGACGGTGAAATCATCCTGGCTTTCCAGGGTAAAGTCCTGGAACTTTTGCAGCACGTCTGCGGCATCCGCACTGTCCCAGGCAATCATGCCCCCATGCACACGTGGTCCAACGGGATAAAGATCAAATTCAAAACTGGTCACGACCCCGAAATTGCCGCCGCCGCCGCGCAGACCCCAAAACAGCTCGGCATTTTCAATTGCAGACGCCCGCACTTCTTCGCCGGACAATGTGACCATTTCAACGGCGTAGAGATTGTCGATGGTGAAGCCGTATTTGCCCATCAGAAATCCAAAGCCACCGCCCAATGTCAGACCGGCAATGCCGGTGCTCGACACTGCTCCTCCAGTGGTTGCCAGTCCGAATTTCTGGGTTGCCCGATTGAATTCGCCCCAATTGACCCCTGCCCCGGCGCGCACCTGACGGCTTTCAGCATTCACTTCAATGGTCTTCATCAAGCTCAGATCAATCATCATGCCATCATCACAGACCGCCCGTCCCGCCACATTGTGACCGCCGCCGCGCACAGCAATTTCCAGATCTTGTTCAATGGCAAATTTCAGCGCCGCCGCCACATCCCCATTGGAAAGACATTGGGCAATCACCGCCGGGTGCCGGTCAATCATGCCGTTATGAACCCGGCGCGCCTCTTCATAGGCCTCGTCGCCCTCGGTCAGAACCTGACCATCAAAACCTTCTCGCAACCCATCCAGGTCAGCTTGCAATACTTTGTTATCGCTACTCATCCGATCCCAGCCTGATCAAAAATGCAGTGGTCGGTACTACAGCTCTAAAATTTCTGAATAGCCATAGCCAAGTCCACATAACAGCTATACAAAAATGAATGACTGTGAGTTGGGATGATCACCGCTACTTTCTTGCCATTGCCCGGCAGCGGTCGCTGACGGCGGCTGCCAGGTCGCTCGGCGTCAGCCAGCCGACGGTTTCGCGCCGCCTGGAAGCCATGGAAACAGCCTTCAAGGCGCGGCTGTTTGAACGCACCCACAAGGGTTATGATCTGACACCCATGGGGGCGGAATTGTTCGATTCAGTCGTCCGGGTGGAGGAAGAGCTCACCGACGCCAGTCGCAAGATTTACGGTACCGATCAGCAGGCAACCGGTCCGCTACGGGTGACCTGTACCGAGTTTTTCCTCAACGGCTATCTGAACACGCATCTTTGGGATTTTCTGCATCACAATCCGGGTGTTGAACTCAGCATGATCTGCACCCAGTCACCGCTCAGCATCACAAGGGGTGATGCAGATATTGCCATTCGATTTACCGACAGCCCGCCGGACACATTGGTCGGCAGAAAACTGACCTCCGTTGCCTACGGCATCTATGGCGCCGCCGATTCAAGTGGCGGCGGCGATGGCGACCGATTTACCGCAGAAAACCGCAGCAATTGGGATTGGATCGGTATTCACGATGATTCCTATAACCGCCTGCTGTTTGGAGCGGCGCTGTCCACCGTCAAATTCAAACATTACGTGGACAGTATGGCGGCGATGCAGTCGATGGTCCGCGCTGGCCTGGGGGTAACATTGCTGCCCTGTTACATTGCCGACGCCGATCCCGGCCTGCGGCGGGTGGAAGACGAATTGCTGATCGACAGCAAATTTGATCTGTGGGTCCTCTATCATCCGGAGCTGCGCTCATCCTATCGCATGCGTCTGCTGGTCGATCACGTGTGTGGGCAGATTATCCGCGATGCAGATCTATTTTCGGGGCAGCGGCCGATTTAGGTCGCCGCGCCCTCGCCACCGCCGTCGCCGTCGCGAAAACCTTCATCATCGGCATGGACCGCCATCCACAGGGCAACCGTCAGCGCTGTGTCATCGCCACTTGCCGGTTTCAGCATGCGTTGATCCACCAGTTTCAATCCCGCCAGCGCCAGCCAGCGTTCAATCTGCTGCGTTGCCATGCCAAGACGGCGGTGGGCATGTTGCTCACGCAGGAATTCAAAGTCGTGCGGGGCGAAGTCGACGATCAACAGGCGTCCGTTTTCTGACAAACGCTGTTTTGCATGGCGCAGGGCCAGCGACGGGTCTTCAAGAAAATGCAGCACCTGATGCAGGGTCACCAGATCAAATCGCTCTCCGTCGCCCAGTTTGTAAACATCCAGGTGGCGCACCTGAAGATGCTGGATCGCGTCTCCGGCCAGCGTTGACCGGGCCACAGACAGCATGTCGCGGCTGGTATCAATGCCAAGCCCCCGTGCAACATGGGGGGCAAACAGCTGCAATATGCGACCGGTGCCAGTGCCCAGGTCCAGCAAGCTGCCGGGCTGATGGGACAGGCCCATCTCCAACATTGCCGCTTCAACCTGGTCTTCGGCCACATGCAGGGATCGGATCTTGCCCCAGTCTTCCGCATTGGCAGCGAAATAGTCGGCAGCCCTTTGGGCGCGCGCGGCGCGGATGTCGGCGAGCTTTGCCTCATCTTCCACCACCACAGCATCATCGCCGGATATCGGTTTCAGTACTCCATCGAGAAAGCGCCGGGCCGGGCCGTAGTCCACGGTGCGAAAATAGGCCCAGGCCCCTTCCTGAAACCGTTCCGCCAGCCCGGCTTCCACCAGCAATTTCAGATGGCGTGAAATACGCGGCTGGCTCTGATCCAGAATGGCTATGAGATCGCTGACCGTCAGGTCCAGTTTGTCCAAAAGAGCCAGCAAGCGCAGCCGGGTCGGCTCACCGGCAGCGCGCATCCAAGCCACGGTATCATCAAGTGAGTTCTTTTGAGTCTGCGACAATTCCGCTATCCGGCAAATACGTTTCCAGTGTCTTTCCCCCGTGTTACACGAGGAAACGCAAAGGGCAAACAGCAAGAGCCTTTCACGGTCAAATGGAGCGGCACTTGAAGGCCAATACGCCAAGACAACGGGCCATCCACAAGGCCTTGCGCCAGCTGATCCCGCTGGCGCCCTATGCCGACTTTGCGCCGATTGCCGAGGCGGCCCGATCCAAACACATGCGTGACCTGACGCCGGTCAATGGCGCCTTTCTGGCGACCGTCGCCCATATCCGCCATCAACACACGGATTACGACGCCCTGCGCGACGAAGGTTATGATCACGATTCAGCGCGGTTCTTTGTGGCTGACGACATCGAAGAAAAGTTGCGCGAATGGGGCAGCACCCGCGGTCTGGATGGTGAATTTGCAGAACTGGACATCGAAGACTGAGCCGGTTCAGGTCTTGTAAATCCATTGCGGCGGTATGCGCGCCTCAAACCCTTCGCCAGTGGCAATTGTGCCTTCCTTTTCCACCCAACCGACCAGGCCGCGCATGTGGCGGGACTGTTTGGCAAAGGACATTTCAATATCTTCGCGTCCTTCAAACTGGGCCGCGATCGATCGTCCCGATTCCCGGCACGGCAAATTGTCTCCATCGATGCGGATGGTCGCGCCGTTGTCAAAGAACAACACAGTGCGCGGCGGCAGGCGGGTCAGGTCCGGTATGCCGTCCAGCAGCAAATTGCCGCCGATCCATTCGCTCTTCAGTTCCGGGATATCCAATCGCCGGGCGATGGTCCGCAACTCCTGCGGCGACAGGATCGACAATTGCCGCTCGTTGCGCATTTCAGTACCGCGTTCGTACCAGGGCTCTCGAGCACCGGATTTACGCGTGTGGCCGGCGTGGAAATCGCCCGGAATGCCTTCAAATGTCAGCGACAACTGATCCACCTCGGTGGTGACAAAGCTTGCGCCTTCTGCCTTGAACAAGCCCGCGACCTTGCCGAGCAATTTTTGCGGCGGATAGACGGTCATCTCTTCACGGTGACTGGCAAAAGGATCCATCATGGTCGAATTCCATCTGTGACCGCGCCAAAGCGTCGGATATTCAATCGGGCATGTGCGGCAAATATTCTGGCGTGCATAATGCACCTGCTACCTTTTCCGACAAGTCACCACCTGCGCCATTCACAGCTGAGTAAATTTTGCGCCAGCGCGACCATTTGACCTCAAAAATGATCCCATTTGCAGATAGACTGCAAAAGATCGCCCCTCGTTCCAATGGGATTCCGACTATGAGATTGTTTTCCTCTTCCATATTCATCGCCTTGCTTTCCGCCATCGGTCTGTCCACGACCCCGGCCATGGCTCAAAGTTTCCAGATCGACGGGTCAAGCGGCGGCAAACTGACCGCCATGGCGATCACGGATTTCAACAGCCCCTGGGCCATGACGTTTTTACCAAGTGGTGAAATGCTGGTTACCACCAAGCCGGGCAAGCTCTGGCTGGTCTCACAAGATGGAAGCAAGCGCCCGGTTGGAGGTCTTCCGAAAATTGCTGTTGGTGGTCAGGGCGGGTTGGGAGACGTGGTTCCCCATCCGGACTTTGCAAGCAATGGCTTGATTTATCTGTCCTTTGTCCAGTTGGGTAATGACAATCGCACACGCGGCGCGGTGGTGGTGAGAGCCAAGCTGCAAATGTCCGGCTCTGCCAAGATTTCCAATCTGGAGACCATCTGGAACCAGACCCCGCGCACCAGTCGAAGAGGCCATTTTTCACACCGCATCGCCTTTGGTCCCAAAGGCTCTGCGCAGGAAGGCAAATTGTTCATCACCTCGGGGGACCGCCAGGCTCAAAAACCGGCGCAGAACTGGCGCATGGCGCTCGGCAAGATCATCCGCCTGAACGACGATGGCAGCGTGCCGAAGGACAATCCCTTTCAGGACAAGGGCGATCTGGCCAAGACATTCTGGAGCACCGGACATCGCAATCTGCTTGGCATCTCATTCGACCTTGAAAACCGTCTGTGGTCTCATGAAATGGGACCACGGCACGGCGACGAACTAAACCTGATCGAAGCGGGGCAGAATTATGGTTGGCCGATTGTTTCCAACGGTAATCAGTATAGCGGCGCTGAAATTCCCAACCACGACACGAGACCGGCATTTGCGGCCCCCAAGGCCTATTGGGTTCCCAGCATCGCGCCATCCGGGCTGGTCATCTATTCCGGCGACAAGTTTCCAGACTGGAAGGGCGACGCCCTTATCGGCGGCCTGGTCAGCCGCGCGTTGATCCGAGTTGATCTTGACGGCACCAATGCGTCAGAGGCTGAACGCTTTTCCTGGGGCAAGCGCATTCGAGAGGTTGAACAGGGACCGGAGGGCAATCTTTGGGTGCTTGAAGACAAACAGGGGGGCCGCCTGTTGAAGTTAACCGCCACGCGCTAAAACTGCTTCTCAGGTAAACCAATTCTTAAAACCGGTTTTATACCCTGCGCTCAAACCTAATTCGGGCACCAGGGGTTGCGTTATGACGCTTGCAGTATCTCACGAAGGCCGTTCTGCCGGTTGGCTTAGAAGCACCAGTTTTGACAGCACCTTCATTCTCGGCATCGCCGCATTGGCGATTGCATCCGGTCTGGTGGTTATTCAAAACCCGTCGATGTTTCCGCTTATCCTGTTTCTCGACCTTTGGGTGCTCGGCTACCATCATGTGATTTCCACCTATACCCGCCTCGCCTTTGACGCTGAAAGCCGCAAGGCCAACCAGTTTTTTCTCTACGGATTGCCGCCGATTGTACTGGTCGCGACCGTTTCGCTGGCGCTGGGTGTCGGGCTTTGGACCATCGGGACGATTTATCTTTATTGGCAATGGTTTCACTACACCCGCCAAAGCTGGGGTGTGTCGCAGGCCTATCGCCGCAAGTCGGGCGGTCTGGTACGTGAAAACGAAACCCTGACCAAATGGGCGTTTTACAGCCTTCCTGCCTGGGGCATTGCCTATCGCTCCTATCAGGACCCGGGCGTCTTTCTCGGCCTGGAACTGCGGGTGATCCCGGTTCCTGAATTTGTCGTCTACGCCGCTGCTGCGGTATCGATTGCGACACTCGGCGCCTGGAGTTTCATGCGTCTGAGAGCCTTTTTGAATGGCGAGGGTCCGATCGCCCATACGCTTTACATGTTGTCGCATTTCGTGATTTTCGGGGCCGGCTATCTGCTGATCGAAGACATCACCTATGGCTGGCTGGTCATCAATATCTGGCACAATGCCCAATATGTCCTGTTCGTCTGGTTGTTCAACACCAACAAGTTCAAGGACGGCGAGAGCGCCAAGGCCCGCCTGTTATCGAAATTGAGCCAGCCACAAAACCGCGTCTGGTATTTCGGCTTCTGCATTGCGCTGTCCACCGTCATTTATGCATCGATCTCGGTCAGCCTTTCAGCTGCCTTTGCCGAGATCGCAGTGCCAATGGCCCTGGTCATCTACTCGGCCATCAATTTCCACCACTACATCGTCGACAGCTATATCTGGAAAATGCGCAAGCCGGCGATCCAGAAGACAATGGACATTGAGGAAGTGCCCCATTGACGGTCGCCATCGACAGCAAGCTCTCCGGCGGCGAGCAAAGCGGTCGAAGCTCCTACCTCACCTTTGAACGGGCCCAGGGCAGCATTGATGCCCTGGACGGGCTGCGCATGCTGGCCATCGCCCTGGTGCTGCTGCGCCATGCTATGAAGGCCATGGAGTCACAGGTTGGTTCTGCCTTTGAACTGGCCCTGCCCTGGGGCAGTTGGAACTTTGCCACACCACTGCTGAATGGCTGGATGGGCGTGGACCTGTTTTTTGTCCTGTCGGGATTCCTGATCGGCAGTCATCTGATCCGTCGACGCGAAAACTTTTCCACCGCGTCGCTGGGCCGTTATTTCGGGGCCAGGGCCCTGCGGATCGTGCCCACCTATTTTGCCGTCATCTTCCTGGTGGCAATCGGGTTTTTCCCGCTTTACAAGCCCCTGTCACAGGACATGACGGCATCTGTCATCTGGCACTTGCTGTTTCTGCAGGACTATCTGCCGTCAGATCTGATCGTCGCCTTCTGGTCGCTGGGCGTGGAGGAGAAGTTTTACATCATCGCACCGTTGCTGATCCTCGGCACCGGTCGGCTGGGCCGGTTGCGCGTGCGGATGATCGCTTATGGCGTGTTGTTGGTGTTGCCGATGCTGTTGCGCTGGCTGACCTTGCAATCCATTGAGTTCGACTTTGCCAGCTACCGGGCCTATTTTGAGACTTTCCGGAGCCCGTTTCACCTGACCTTTGAAGGCCTGTTGATTGGGGTGATCTGCGCTGAAATCTTTGCTTGCCAGATTTGCCGGCAGCGCTATGGCCGCATCGCCAAACCTCTGTTGCTGCTGGGCAGCGCCATCATCGCCGCCCACCTGGTGCCGGTGAACCTGATGGCCGAGATCACGCTCTACGATATTTTGCTGCAACCATTGCTGCTGTCGATTGGCTTTGGTCTGATCCTGCTGGCAATGGCTCTTATCAATCCGAAAACCGGATGGGCCGCGTCCCGTTTCAGCCTGATTGGTGCGCGGCTAAGCTATAGCCTCTATCTCGTTCATATGGCGCTGATACCGGCCGCCATGGTCCCTGCCCTATTGTCCGGCGCAGACGGGTTGGCACTGTTTGCGATATTCTTCGCCAGCTTCATGGTGCTGTCGCTGGCCGCCTCGCTGGCGCTGCATTTCACGATAGAAAAACCATTCCTGCAAATAAAAAGCCGCCTCTTCTGAGACGGCTTTTCAGATTGGTAGGCAATGGCAAGATGTGAACAGCTTCGCGGCTCGCCACTCGCCGTCGCCGTTCGCCGCCGCCGCTCGCCGCTAGCGGCTGAGTGGTTTGAAGTGGATGCGTTTTGGGGTCAGGGCATTGTCGCCCAGTCTGGCAATCTTGTCTTTTTCATAGTCTTCAAAATTGCCTTCAAACCATTCCACATGGCTGTTGCCTTCAAAGGCCAGCATGTGTGTGGCCAACCGGTCGAGGAACATGCGGTCATGCGAAATGATCACAGCGCAACCGCCGAATTCCTCCAGCGCATCTTCCAGCGCTGACAGGGTTTCGGTATCCAGATCGTTGGTCGGTTCGTCGAGCAGCAGCACATTAGCGCCAGATTTCAGCATTTTGGCCAGATGGACCCGGTTTCGCTGACCGCCTGACAGGGTGCCAACCTTCTGCTGCTGATCGCCCTTGCGGAAGTTAAACGACCCAACATAGGCGCGGGAATTGACCTCGTGCTTGCCGAGTTTGACGATTTCAGCACCACCGGAAATTTCTTCCCAAACTGTCTTGTCCGGGTCGAGACTATCGCGGCTCTGGTCAACATAGCCGAGCTTTACCGTTTCGCCGATGCGCAGGGAGCCGGAGTCCGGCTGTTCCTGGCCAGTGATGATTCTAAACAGGGTAGATTTACCCGCACCGTTGGGACCGATAATGCCGACAATACCACCGGCGGGCAGTTTGAAGTTGAGATTTTCGATCAATTGACGATCGCCAAACCCCTTGGAAAGCCCTTCTGCCTCGATGACCACCTGGCCGAGGCGCTCGGCCACGGGAATAACGATTTGTGTATCGGTGGGTTTGCGCTGATCAGCGGCTTCCACCAGTTCGTTATATTTATTGATACGGGCTTTTGACTTGGCCTGACGGGCTTTCGGGCTGGTGCCCATCCATTCCCGTTCACGATCCAACTGGCGCATGCGCGAATCCTGTTCGCGGCCTTCCTGGATCATGCGTTTTTTCTTCTTCTCCAGATAGGCGGTGTAATTGCCCTCGTAAGGGATGCCGCGACCACGGTCGAGTTCCAGAATCCAACCGGTTACATTGTCTAGGAAGTAGCGGTCATGGGTGACGATCATCACGGCGCCTTTGAAGTCGCGCAGATGTTTTTCCAGCCATGAAACGGTTTCAGCGTCCAGATGGTTGGTCGGTTCGTCGAGCAACAGCAGGTCTGGCTCCGACAGCAGCAGGCGACACAGCGCCACACGCCGCCGTTCACCGCCCGACAGGGGCTTCACATCGGCATCGGGCGCCGGACAGCGCAACGCATCCATCGCCATATCGACCTTGGCGTCCAGGTCCCACAGACCTTCAGCGTCAATCTGGTCCTGAAGCTTGGCGCCCTCGTCGGCGGTTTCGTCGGAATAATTCATCATCAGCTCGTTATAGCGGTCGATGATGGCCGTCTTGTCAGCGAGACCCACCATGACGTTTTCACGCACGGTCTTGTCTTCGTCGAGCTGTGGTTCCTGTTCCAGATAACCAACCTTGGCGCCTTCCGCGACCCAGGCCTCGCCCTGCCATTCCTTGTCGATGCCGGCCATGATCTTCAGCAGCGATGACTTACCAGCGCCGTTGGGGCCCAGAACACCGATCTTGGCATCGGGATAGAATTGCAGGTGGATATTATCCAACACTTTCTTGCCACCGGTATAGGTCTTGGTCAGGCCTTGCATGTGGTAAATGAATTGACGAGCCATGGGGACTGTCTCCGCGATACGGGCGTTAGACAAAAAGTCTGCGCAACTGAATGAAAATTGTTGCAAGCCATGTAGCGGCTAGCCACTGTGAAAACAAGACAAGCAGAGGAGGAATATCAGCATGGGAACAGCAGTTATCATCGGCGCAGGCGAAGGCCTGTCGGCCTCCCTGGCCCGCAAACTCGCCGCAAGGGGGCACAAATTGGTGCTCGCAGCCCGAAATCCTGACAAATTGGATGCCCTGGCCAGCGAGACGGGGGCGGTCACCGTGGCCTGTAATTCAAGCCAACAACAAGACATGGAGCGGGTCTTCGAGCGGGCAGATGAACTGGGGGAAAAGCTGGAAATCGCAATCTATAACCCTTCCGCCCGGGTGCGCGGTTCAATAACCGATCTCGACCCGGATGCGGTGCAAAACGCGCTGATGGTCACCGCCTATGGCGCTTTCCTGATGGCGCAACAGGCGGCACGACGGATGTTACCCAATCAGTCAGGCGCCATCCTGTTCACCGGCGCCTCGGCGGGGGTGAAGGGTTATCCAAATTCATCGACCTTTGCGATGGGCAAGTTTGCGCTGCGTGGTCTGGCCCAAAGCATGGCGCGCGAACTGCACCCCCAGGGCATCCATATCGGCCACTTCGTCATTGATGGCGGCATTCGCAATCAAAACCGCCCCGAACGCATCGATGCCGCCGGCAATCCTGATTCAATGCTCGACCCGGATGCCATAGCCGACAGCTATCTGCATTTTCTCGATCAGCCCCGGTCGAGCTGGGCCTGGGAAATCGAATTGCGGCCCTGGGTCGAGAAATTTTAGGAATCTGACGTGACCTGGACCTCTTCAACGCTCCCGACATCCGACGGCGCCAGCCTGCAGCTCTACCAGCATCTGCCGAAGGGCAAGATCAAGGCTGTCCTTCAGGTCAATCACGGCATGGCGGAACATGCCGCCAGATATCAACCCATGGCCGAAGGCCTGGCAGCCGCAGGCTATGCAGTATACGCCCATGATCACCGCGGACACGGCCACACGACCGCACCGGGAGCGTCACCGGGCATATTTGCCCGCCGCGGCGGTTGGGACGCGGTAATCGGAGATGTCGCTGCGGTCAATGCCCATGTCAGACAGGCCCATCCTGATGTGCCCATCATCTGCTTCGGTCATTCCATGGGGTCGATCATCGCCTTCAACTACGCACTGCGGCACCCGGATACGATCAACGCCGCCGCCCTGTGGAATTCCGGAGTGGAAACCGGTGCTCTGGCGGCCATCTTCTCGATAATCCTCAAAGTCCAGCGCATGTTCAAGGGGTCTGACGTGCCAAGCGGCCTTGCCAACAAGGCCTCATTCGAAGCCTGGAACAAACAGTTCGCCCCAAATCGTACGGATTTTGACTGGCTGTCGCGGGACGAAGCGGAAGTCGACACATATGTCGCTGATCCATTGTGCGGATTTCCCGTCTCCATCGGGCTCTGGCTGGACCTGTTGGAGGGCATTTACTTCGCGGCCGACAATAAAAACCTCGCGCAGCTTCCCAAAGACCTGCCCATCCACTTGCTGGCTGGTGGCGACGACCCTTGCAGCGAGAGAGGAAAAACCGTCGCCAATATCGCCAGGCGCATGGAGGGCGTTGGCATGGATGATGTAACGCTGGAAGTTCTGCCCGACACCCGCCATGAAAGTCTCAACGAGATCAACCGCAATGAGACCCTGCAGAGTTTCATTGCCTGGCTTGATAAGCGCTTCTAAATCTCAGCGCGTTGGATCATCTGATACGGCCACTAATTGTTTGCCGAAATTACCACCCTCAAGCAGTTTCATGAAGGCTTGCGGCGCATTCTCCAGACCTTCCGCAATGGACTCCCGGTAAACAACCTTGCCGTCAGCCACCAGAGCTGAAACCTCCCTGATGAAGTTTGGAAACTGGTCGTAGTGATCGGTGATGATAAATCCCTGCACCGACAGGCGATTGACCAGAATGGTGCGCCAGATTTTTGGCAGAAGGTTTGGTCCGTCGACAATTCCGGCGCCCAGCATGCCAGCATTGTACCAGCCAATCATCCCGCAAACCGGAATGCGGCCATGAACATTCATCAACGGCATCACGGCCTCCAGCGTCTTGCCACCGACATTCTCAAAATAGATATCCACCCCGTCCGGACAGGCTTCTGCCATCTGCTTGCGCAGCGCCTTGGCATCTGCGGCGGCTCGGTGATCGAGGCAGGCGTCAAAACCCAACTCGTCGACCGCATAGGCGCATTTGTCGGCACCCCCGGCGACACCAACAACCCGCAGGCCCTGAGCCTTGGCCAATTGCCCCACCAGCGAACCAACCGCGCCGGTTGCTGCTCCCACCACCAGCGTCTCACCCGATTTCGGGCGTCCGTGGGTGTTTAGGCCCACATAGGCGGTGATCCCCGGCATGCCCAACACGCCAACCGCGGTTGATATCGGCGCCACAGACGGGTCAAGCTTGCGCGCGCCCTCGCCACGGCTGACCGCATGGCTTTGCCAGCCAAAATAATCCTGAACAATATCACCAACTGCAAATTTCGGATTGTTTGAGGCGATCACCTCGGCCACGCACCCACCTTCCATCGGCGCGTCGATTTCCACCGCTGCCGCATAGCTTTTGCTCTCATCCATGCGCCCACGCATATAGGGGTCCAGCGACAACCAGATGGTCCGCGCCAGAAACTCCCCCTCCCCCGGCTCTGGCATGGGCACCGTTTCCAACCGGAAATCACTTGCCTTCGGTGCTCCCTGCGGCCGGGCCGCCAGAACAATGCGCTGCATCTGGGTGGGAATAGTGGTGGACATCGTGATTCTCCCGAATATGGTTTGCAAATCAGCTTACGTCTGATCCGCGCAGGAGGGAACCGATTGGTGTTCAATGTCAGCCCACCGCGATGAAGTGATTACACTGTGGATGTTGGGAGCAAACGGACAAATGACCGTCATGACACCGGATCAGGCAGCTGACCATCTCACGTCCACCGATCCGCGTTTTGCCCTGGGCACAGAGACGATCCGTGGCGTGGAGTACAAAATCCTCAAAAACGCCCCTCAAAACCTGCGCGCCCTGTTGCAGGAACACCGCACCGCCCACGGCGGCGGCGACGGCGGCGGCAGCGGCGGCGAGGACGGCGGGGGCGACGATTATCTGGTCTATGGCGATGAGCGCTGGACCTATGATGAATTCTGCCGCGACGCCAATCGACTGTCGGACATTTTGGCTAACCAGTTGAATGTCAAACCCGGCGACCGCATTGCCCTGGCCATGCGCAATTACCCGGAAATATTGATTGCCAAAATGGCCACGATCAATATCGGTGCAGTTGTGGTGTTTCTGAACGGCTGGTGGACGACCGAAGAGCTCGACTACGCCCTTGGCGACAGCAACGCAAAATTGGTCTTTGCCGACGGTGAGCGGCTGCAGCGCCTAACACCACTGGTCGACAAATATGGACTGCAGCTGATCGGCATCCGCGAAGGCGAAGCTGCAGCAACACACCCACTTTCCGAACTGATAGCACGGGCCCAAAGCGATGCCTGGCCAACAATTCCCATTCTGCCTGACGACGACTTCGCCATCATGTATTCCTCCGGCACCACCGGCCACCCCAAGGGTGTCGTATTGACCCATCGTGGCGCCATATCGGCTATTTACAGTTGGTGGTGCACCCAATTGCTGATTCCAATGATGACCGAGCCGGACGTGCTGGCGCAACGGCCGGTCCGCCCCCAGGCTTCCCTTGTCATTACCCCTCTGTTTCACGTCACCGCCACCCACGCCATGTTTCTGCTGAGCATCCCGATGGGCTCCAAACTGGTACTGATGTATAAATGGGACGCCGAAGAAGCCGTACGACTGATCCAGCACGAGGAGATCACCCGTTTCATGGGCGTGCCCACCCAGTCAGCCGACCTGATGGAAACCGCCAGACGGCTCAATGCAGATTTGCCTTCGTTGGAGTTTGTCGGTTCCGGCGGTGCCAAGCGGCCACCAAGTCAGGTGAGTGAATTGCAGGACTGCTTTCCCCAGGCGGCGATTGCCTCTGGCTGGGGCATGACCGAAACCAATGCCATCGGCATTGGCATTCTGGGCCCTGATTATGTCGCTCGCCCCACCGCCGCCGGACGTCTTTATCCTCCCTTGCAGCAACTGAAAATTCTCGACGATTCCGGAGTTGAAGTGGCCAATGGAGAGATTGGCGAAATCACCGTCAAAAGCGCGGCCAATATGCGCTGCTATCTTAACAAGCCAGAGGAAACCGCCGAAGTTCTGCAACAGGGCTGGCTGAGCACCGGCGACCTCGGCTGGGTCGACGATGAAGGCTACGTCACCATTGTCGATCGCAAGAAGAACATCATTATTCGCGGCGGTGAAAATATTGCCTGTCTGGATGTTGAAGGGGCTTTGCACCGTCATCCGGCCGTGCAGGAGGCAGGCGTATTTGCCGTGCCGGACGCGCGACTGGGTGAAGTGGTCGGCGCTGGCATTCAACTGCGCCGGGGGCACTCGGTGGATGGGCCGGAATTAACGCAATTTCTGGCCGACCACATCGCCGCCTTCAAGATTCCGGAGCATTATTGGTTTCAAAGCCAGGACTTACCCCGCGGCGCGACCGACAAGACCGATCGGCGAGCATTGCGAGACCAGTGTCTGAAGAGAGACGCAAGCTAGAACCACATCACGTGGCGCAAGGCCACGGAAGTGGCAGCCTCGCCGGCCACATGGCCCAGATTAAAACTTTGCATGACGCCCAGTTGGGTTTTTGCAAAGCCATCGGACGATAGAAAATTATAGCTCACGCCCACATCAATCTGCCGTTCTTCCGGCGTCAGATCGGCCCGATAGTCGGTGTATAGAATATCCCCCTCCTTGGTGCGACCAGAGGCCAGGGTCAGGGTCATACCGGACTTCTCCACCCGCATCGGCTGGCTGACCCAAAGTGCCAG
Source organism: Rhizobiaceae bacterium (assembly GCA_039977975.1). Classification (GTDB taxonomy): domain Bacteria; phylum Pseudomonadota; class Alphaproteobacteria; order Rhizobiales; family Rhizobiaceae; genus Pseudahrensia. Next base: position 125,527 of record JBDWCD010000015.1, on the reverse strand, counting down.
TTGATCGCCACCGGTGAACATGTCCTGCTGTTTCAGCGCCACTTCGAAGCCAGAATAAAGCGTGTCGTCCATCTGGGAGATCAGGCTGACCTTGCCATCATCTGCACCGCCTGACAGGGAGCCAAGTTCTGCCCGGGCAGTGAAGTTCAATCCCTCGCCGAGATCATGGCGCAAGACGATCTGCCCAGCCGCGAGTGAAGCGGTGCCACCAAACCAGATATCTTTATCACCGGATATACCCAGATAAGACCCCTGCTCTGCCGCGAGACTGGCGGATATTTCGAACTGGGTGTGATCGAAATGAACCCCATAGCGTGCGCCAAGGCCGGAGATGGAGCCGTCTGAATTATTGGCGTTCTCGGCGGTGAAACCGAACAGGGTCAGTTCACTTGCCCTGATGGCACTGAGCCCGCCGCCGCCATCGCCGTGGCCGCCGCCGGCCGCCAGGCCCAGCGAGGCATAGACCGTGTCACCCAACAGACCGGTAAAGCCGATGGAGTTGATGGCATTGCCGTTCGAAAGTCCGCCGAAATTGGCCGTGGCATCGATTGATGTAAAACCAAAGCCTAAATGTACTCCCGTTTTGCTGGAAATGCGCTGAAGATTGAACTCGCTGGGTAGTCCTTCTTTCGTAACCTGGGTCGTTGTTGAAAGGGAATATCCACCCAGGCTGTTCAGGATTGGCTTGGCATCATCAGCATATTCAAATCGGCGAAGCAGGGATGCCGCTGCCGATGTCTGGTCTTCCTTGTACAGCAGATCGGTTGTGTTGATAGTGAAATTGCCGTTGAGAGCATCGAATGTAGTCAGCGGAAGGGTGAGCGAATCTTGCAACGCCCCGAAACTCCCCAAGGGCACGGTGAGAGTGGCCATTTCAAGCGTCGCCCGGTTTGCCATCGAGAGTCCAGCTCCAGAAACCACGTATAGATTACCCACCGGCTTGAGTGCTGCTTCCAGATCGATCAGCCCGTGCCCGAATTCCCATGAATAGGTGTGGCAGAACTGATTGTCGGCCCCTTCATTCCAACAGCGTTCTCCAAGCTCAAATTCATCGTTATAGCCGGGGTCGCCAGGATTCAGAAACCAGGAATTATTGGCGGTCGCCAACAGGCGGGCAGTCCAATCGGCAGGCGACAAGTCCGGATAGGCCTGTGCAATCAAGGCTATAGCCCCACTGACCTGCGGGGCGACCCAGGATGACCTGCTCCCATTAGTGGCTTCAACTTCGGAACCATCGACTCCCGCCAGCATCAATAAGCCGGACCCGGTCACACACCATGGACCACTGTGACCACATGGAGTGGAATAGAGATCAGCATAAAAAATTTCGTGAGTTTCACGGTCAAGTTCAAAATATGCATTGGCAACAGAAATCCAGGCTTCTTCAAGTTCTGGGAACAAAAGTGGCCAGTCAGCTGGATTGTCGAAGTAACGTTCATCCGTTGGCCCGGAACCTTCGTACTCATTCGACTTGGTCCAAACCAAAACGCCTACAGACTGGAATTCGTCCATTTGTTCTATGCGTTGGCTCGAATTGGCAATAAGGTTATCAACTGAATCCTGATCTTCCAAATTCAGAGCACCCCAACCCCAGCTCTGATTAAACGCCACTGCGCCTGCCGACGTCGCGGATTCCAGCGCCGGTCCATGGTTAAACCCACCATGCCAGGAATAGGCAATCAATTTCGCATCAGGCGCAACCCCAACCAGATCGCTGTTGTCCAGATCAGCCACTATAACACCAGCCACGTGAGTACCGTGCTGATCGTCTAGCCCCGCAGGCGGACCACAAGCTCCAAATTCGCCGGGATTGTCACCGCAATCAATATTCGAATTCTCAAAGTGCCTGCTGTCGAAATTATAGGCGGTGTCGTGAATCGCAATAGTCTGTCCCTCGCCCGTTAACCCTGCTGCCCAAGCATAATCCAGTTTCATTAGTACATAAGGAAAAGGGAGGTAGTGAGAAACGCTATCACGTGCATGCCTGCCACGACCAAAGACGTTTTCAAATTCGCGGGACGCCAAAATACTGTTTCTAACCTGCTCAAATTCATAGCGAACAGCATTGGCTTCATCTTCCAATCCGTCGATAAACGCGTCCAAGCCCAATGATCCAAATCTCGTCCAAACAGACTCGGTGTGTTCCAGGTATGTGTCTATCTGATCCATTTCCATATTTGTAAACGGCACCGGACTGCCACTGCCACCACCGCCGCAAGCGGACATCAACAAGCACAGTCCGAGCAGGGCAGGAACGCGCAAACTCCACACCTGAGCTATCCTCTTCGCGTTAACATCGCCTCCTACTCGACGGCCAAGCAACTGATTTAAGAGCATAATAATAGCAAATTGAACAACATCGCGCTGCGGCACGAATATGTTTATTGCAATCAACTGAAATAATTGAAGGATCAGGCAAAGCAGCGCCCTTTGACCGGCAAGTAAACAGCGTGATTATCAGCCGCGGTTTTTTGTTAACTGCCAAACGAGCCGTTCCTGGGCCACGCTGGAGATCAGACGCGCATCGCGGGCCCAGATGACACTACGGTTGAAACCGCCCGTACCGCCGCTGAACGGGTTGACCATGGCTTAGAGATGTCATTGGTCAAAATCCACCACGCCATGAAACCACATCGAATGATCGAGACCTTGCGGGCGCGTGGCGGCAACCACCAGCTTCATGTCTGAGACACGGGCTAGCAAGCATTGGTGCATCGGCGAGAATATTCGGTTTGGTCATCCGAGCTCGTTTTGCACAGCCAGTGACCAGCAAGTTCCAGCGTTTCGCTTCAGTCTTTCCAACGCCGCCGGCGACGAGCCAGCTCGCCGCTATAACTTCATGGCATGGCGCAGGGCAACCGACGTAACAAATTCGCCGTCCATGTGGCCTTGATTGAAGCTCTGCATCACGCCGAGCTGGGTCTGCGCCCGTCCTTCATTTGAGGTAAAGCGATAACTCACACCCACATCGATCTGCCGCTCTTCCGGCGTCAGATCGGCCTGATAGTCGGTGTAGAGAATATCGCCTTCCTTGGTGCGGCCGGAGGCCAGGGTCAGGGTCATACCGGACTTCTCCACCCGCATCGGCTGGCTGATCCAGAAGGCCAGCGCGTCATCGTCGACGAACATGTCCTGCTGTTCCAGCGCGATTTCAATGCCGGAATACAGCGTTTCTTCCATATCTGAGATCAGGCTGACCTTGCCATCATCGGCACCGCCTGACAGGGAGCCAAGTTCTGCCCGCGCAGTGAACGACAGACCATCGCCAAAATCATGGGTCAGGGCAAACTGGCCCGCCGTGAGCGCAGTGGTGCCACCGAACCAGACATCCGCATCGCCGGAAATGCCGAGATAGGATCCTTCCTCCGCAGCGAGGCTTGCGGAGAATTCCAGTTGGGTGTCGGCAAAATGAACGCCGTAACGCGCGCCCACGCCGGATATCGAGCCATCAACATTATTGGCATTTTCCCCGGTGAAACCGAACAGGGTGAAGTCGCCGAACCCATCAGAGCCGCCGCCGCCCTCGCCGCCCTCGCCGCCGCCGCCGAAGCCAAGTGTGGCATAGGCCGTATCGCCGAGCAGTCCTGCAAATCCGATGGAATTGATGGCATGGCTTGCCGACAGGCCGCCGAAACTGGTTGTTACTTCACTAGAGGTGAAGCCAAAGCCCAAATGGAGGCCCGAGGTGCCGAGTATGTGCTGGAAGCCGAACTCATTGGGCAGACCTTCGGCGCTGGTGTCGTAGGTGGCAGAATAGGAAAACCCACCGACGGAGCGTTCCAGCGTCTCACCCTTCCCCTGCCGTTCAAAGCGACGCAGCAGGTCGACGGCGGCGGAGGTAGTCTCTGCTTGATAGACAAGATCTGCAGTATTGATAGCAAAATTGCCGTTGAGGGCATCGAAGGTTGTGAGAGGAATGGAAAGGGAAGATTGCAAAGCTGCGAAACTGCCGGAGGGAGCTGTGAGGGTGGCGGCAGAAACAGTTGTGCGGCCTGCGACTGCCAAGTTGACACCGGTGACCAGATAGAGATCGCCGACTGGTCGCAATGCCGCTTCTAGATCCATTATTCCGTGACCCCATTCCTGCGAATACCAGTGCGAGAATTCATTATCTTCGTTTTCGTTCCATTTGAATTCAGTCAATGTGGCCGCGGCACTATATCCGGGATCGCCGGCGTTCAAAAACCATGTATTGTCAGCTGTCGCCAACAAGCGCGCGGTGAGATCAGCAGGGGATAGGCTTGGAAAAGCCTCAGCTAGCAGAGCGACTCCACCAGCAACCTGCGGCGCTACATACGAGGTACCCCATCCGCTATCGTACCCACCACCGGGTTCGGCGGTTGAAAGATGCCCATTGCCCACCAGGCACCAACGAGCGCTCAAATTGCACGGTGACGAGTCTCGAATGACAGAGAATATGTCTCCGTTTTCGTTGGTCTCAAAACGAGCGTTGATGACGGATATCCAGGCTTCTTGCAGTTCAGGATAAAAGTGAGGAAGATCGTCGGGTCCAGAATACATATCCATTCTAAGCCCGCTGTCCACATTGGGCTTAGCAAATATGACAACACCGGAGTTCTGAAATGCGTCATAAAGTGGGGCAAATTCGCCCAGATAGAACGTAAATTCATCACTATCATCAAGGTCGTATGCGTCGGGGTGGGTCTCTGTAGGTAGATACTGACACTTCCAATCGCCTTCATATGCGCAATCCGCCTGTCCCGGATCTTCGAACACAATTCCCCAACTGTTACTCAGGGCAACTGCCCCACGCGCACCAGCATCCAATATGTCATCAGTCCAGATACCCAGATAGAGAACAAGGTCTGCGGACGGAGCGACACCGACAATATCGCCACCTCCAAATGCACCCGCGGCGATCCCGGCTACGGCTGTTCCGTGTCCAATCATATCTGGCTCACTATCGGTGCCAGGATTACCCTCTGCATCCAGAACGTCGGGATAATCGGCCAATATACGGCAATTCTGAGGAGTGTAGTCGATGTGCTCTATACAAGTGATGGTTTGGCCTTGTTCCAGTTTTTCAGCCAAATCAGGATGGGTCAGATCGAACCCGTTCTCAACTATGACACCATTGATCGAACCCGCCGGCGCCTCGGCAATCGCAATTGTCTGACCCAACCCTGTCAGCCCCGCCGCCCAGGCCCTGAAGACATTGGTAAGCGTGTAGGGATGGGTGTAGGTGTCATTGGGCACACCGTACCAATCGAAGTAGTGGGTCGCTCTGGTGTTCTCATACTCCACCAGACCAAGAACTGCCTCCAGCACCTGCTCATAGTCGTAACGCGGATCGTTGGCCTCATTTTCGAGTTCGGCAATCACTGCATCCAACCCGCCTGTGCCATGCTCGGCCCATGCCCGCTTGGCGGCTTCGAGGTAGATGTCGAAGTTGCTTTCATCCACAGGTGTAGGGTCCAAGGGATTACCTCCACTGCCACCGCCGCCACCACAAGCGGACACCGACAGGCATAATCCGAGCACCGAGAGGAACTTAAAAATCCCGATCTGACCTGACACGTTTTTCCTCTCCGTGGCCGCCTCGATTTCGAGAGATTCGGCCAAACAGCTGATTTCAAGAGGAAATACTAATGCTCCAAGGCGCGTTGCGCCTCTGCATGAATATGTTTGTTGCAATCAACGGAAATAAAACGGGAACCACGTCAGCGGTCACGCCGCAAGCAATGGCTGCCCTGCAGACCCGTCCGCCTCCGGCTAGTTTAAAGGTCGAACAAGCCCTTCCTGGGCGACGCTGGCAACCAAACGGCCATCGCGGGCATAGATGACACCCCGGTTAAAACCACGGGCGCCGCCGCCAAACGGGCTGTCCATGGAGTACAAATGCCATTGGTCAAATTCCACCGGGCCATGAAACCACATGGAGTGATCCAGACTGGCGGTCATCACGCCGCGCTTGAACCAGGTGAGACCGTGGGGCCGCATGGCTGAGCCGAGCAGGTTCATGTCGGAAGCATAGGCCAGCAGGCATTGGTGGAGCTGCGGGCTGGCCGCCGCCGTCGCCGCCCCCTCCATGCGGAACCATAGATGATTGACGTCCGACAGGGGTTTGGGATCGAAATGATCCTGCGGGTCAACTTCGCGGATTTCGATGGGTCGTGGGCGCAGATAATCGTCGCGTTGTTTTTCGCTGACCCGATGGGCATTTTCCTCACGGATCTGCTGGCGGCTTTTCAAACCCTCCGGGCCCGGGACATCCGGCATGGTGTGTTGGTGTTGCCAGCTGTCTTCCTCCACATGGAATGACGCCGACAGGTTGAGTATCTGCTTGCCGTGCTGAATAGCAATAACCCGTCTGGTGGTGAAAGAACGCCCATCCCGGGAGCGGTCAACACTGTAGATGACGGGTATGGAGGGATCGCCGGGCCGGACGAAATAGGCGTGCAGGGAATGACACATGCGCGCATCCACCGTGCGATAGGCAGCGGCCAGCGCCTGGGAAATGACATGGCCGCCAAATATCCGCACGTTCGTCTCACCGCCACCACCAATGCCGCGAAACAGATCGACTTCCAGCTGTTCGATTTCCAGCAGGTTCAGCAATTCGGCGACAATATCGGTCATTACAAAGCTTTCCGGTTTACCATGTCGGGTCAATTGGCGGCAGCGCCGGGCCGGCCGCCTCAATCGCCGCGCCAGCCGCCAGCAGCGTATCTTCGCGATAGCGTGCGGCAATGAGCTGCACGCCCATCGGCACATTTTGATCTGAAATTCCGGTGGTCACACAAAGGCCCGGCAGACCAAGGAATGGCGGGCCGATCTGCGGCACCTGTGCCTCGGCCACCCGATCAAACGAGTCCTCAGATTCAACATCCAGATTGTTGGGAAATGGTGGTTCGCCGGAGATCGGGCACAGGATCAGCGGATATTGCTCAAAAAACGCGTTCCACTGGCGCCCCAATGTCACCCGGCGCTGCAGGCAATCCATGACCATATCCAGATCGGGGGCGGGACAATGGCGTTGCAACTGGGCATAGACAAATTGCGAATCCGGATCGCCTTCCTGCTCCACCGCTGCCGCCGCCCCGCGGCGGAATTCTGCCAGCCAGAGGATCAACTGCATCTGGGTCGGTTCGCGCATATCGGGACACTCAACCTCGTCAACCTGATAGCCGGCATCTGCCAACCGTCGCGCGGCGTCGCGCAACGCGTCTTTGACCGCAGAATCGACCTTCATGTCGGAAGGTTCCAGGCACAGGGCAACCCGCTTTGGCTGGTCTGGCAGGGACAACGGCACCGGAACCCACCAGGGGTCACTTGTGTCGGCTGCCGCCATGGCTTCAAAACCAAGACGAACATCTTCCACCGTGCGGGCCAGCGGACCCGATACGGCCATCAACTGGGCACCAATATGGCGATCCGCAGCACTGAGATTGACCGCTGGAATACGGCCCAGCGACGGACGCAGGCCATGCAGGCCACAGGCATAGGCGGGATAGCGCACCGAACCGGCAATATCGGTGCCGTGGCCGATGGCGCCAATCCCCGCAGCAGTGGCAGATGCTGCCCCGCCGGAAGAACCGCCGGGCGTCAAACTTTTGTTGTGGGGATTATAGGTGGACCCGTGCAGATTGTTGCGGGTAAACCAGCGCAGACTGAAGGCCGGCGTATTGGTACGTCCGACGACGATCGCACCAGCCTTGCGCAGATTGGCAACCACTGGACTATCGGTCTCAGCGACCAGATTTTCCTGCAATTTCAGCCCATTGGTGGTGGCGAAACCCTGTTGATCGACATTCACTTTGATGGTCACCGGCACACCGGCAAGAGGTCCGGGATCCTTGCCCCGGGCAATTTCGGCATCGATGGATGCCGCCTGGGCGAGCGCCTGGTCCGGCAATTGCTGAACCACCGCATTGAGTTTTGGATTAACCGCATCGAGGCGCGCCAGTGCGCTCTTAGCAACGTCAACCGCAGACACCTCGCCGCTGCGAACTTTTCGCGACACCGCACCACCGCTCAGTTGCCATAATTCGCTCATCAACCCGTACTCCATTTCCGACAGCGAATTTCTGCAGCAGAATTCGCAAGATTCAATTTGTCATACCAGTGCGGCAATCGCATTGCGCGCATGGTGCAGCAGTTCCCCTGCCCGTTCATCGCTATCGCTCTCCACATAGATGCGCAATTCCGGCGCATTGCCCGAAGGGCGGATATGGACAACGTCTTGATTGGCAAAGATCATCCGCAAGCCATCCAACTGGTTAAGATCAACAAGCGCCGCACCATCGGTGTTCAGGCTGCTCGCCTGTTCAGAATCCTGTTTCAGTTGATCAATCAGCGCCAGTGATTTTTCCCGCGCCGTATTCTCCAGCCGGTCGCTTGCCGTCACCCGGCTGGGCAGGATCCGGTGCAATTGTGACAGCGCCATTCTCAATTGTTTTGCCAGGGCGATGACCGACAGCACCGGCAGCACAGAATCCCGCGTTGGCAGCGGGCTCAATCTTGCCTCGTTCCATGGTGACGTCAGGCCAGTCTGACTCAGAAAGCCCCCATTGGCCTCAAATCCGACAATTCGGTTACCGACCCGACTGCCTGCAGGATCCACCTGTTGCATCGCCGCGATGACGTGTGGCGAACCGATCTTCGTGCGCAGGACGGATGAGAACCAGCCGGTTTTCTCCAGCGCCCCATTGGACGATACCGGCGTCACCACATGGCTGGCCTTCAGGGCCTTGGCCGCCAATATGCCCAGCGTATCGCCACGGAAATAAGTGCCTGTCTCATCGGCCAGCAACGGACGGTCGCCGTCCCCATCTGTCGAAATCAGTGCGTCCAGACCATATTGCCGGCTCCAGTTGCGGGCTTGTGCCGCGTTGGCATCTGAGACCGCCTCGGTGTCAATGGGCACAAAGCTCTGCGACCGGGCCAGGGGGACCACCTCTGCACCAAGGCTTTTCAGCAGGGTGGCGAGCAGGTCTCTTCCTGCAGCACTATGTTGGTAGTGACCGATCACCATGCCCTTCAGCAGACCATCAAAAGCCTCCTGATATCGCGTCAGCCAGTTTTGTTCGGCAGTTGGGTTGGCCATTGGCAAAGGCGAGCGGGATTTCAACGAACTGTCATCAAAGAGCGTCACCGGAAATTCATCGGCGCAGCCAACTATTGGCGCTTCGTCCTGCTTCAGCATTTCTCCGTCGGCGCGATAGAATTTGATCCCATTGCGGTCAAACGGAATGTGGCTGCCGGTGATCATCACTGCCGGCGCGCGCTCCTGCAGCGCCGAATAAGCCAGCGCCGGAGTGGCTATGAATTCACAGCATGCCGGAATGCAGCCCGCATGCTCAATCGCCGCCAGACAGGCGCGCGCCATGGCTGGTGAGGAAGGGCGCAGATCCATGCCCAACCAAACGGGCGAGCCTTCCTGCAACCCCTGACTAGTCTTCAGGTGCTGCAGGAACCCGTAGGTATAGGCGAAGCAGGTCGCATCATCGAGATCTTCCACCAGGCCGCGCACCCCGGACGTGCCAAATTGGGCATCTGAACCGGCAATAATGTCGGCGCAGCTGGTCACGATGGTTTAGCCCCGCCCGACAAATGGCATGGTGTTCGACATCACGGTCATGAACAGGATATTGGCGTCCAGCGGCAGGTCAGCCATATGCCGCACCGCGTCGCCCACATGTTGCACATCCATGGTCGGTTCGGCTTTCATCGATCCATCAGCCTGGGGAACACCACCGCTCATCCGGGCGGTCATGTCGGATGCCGCATTGCCGATATCGATCTGCCCGCAGGCAATATTGAACTCACGTCCGTCCAGCGAGATTGTCCGAGTCAGACCGGTAATAGCGTGTTTTGACGCAGTGTAAGGTGCAGAGCCCGGGCGCGGCACATGGGCAGAGATCGAGCCGTTATTGATGATCCGACCACCCTGCGGCGACTGATCCCGCATCATGCGATAGGCACGGTTGGCAATCAGGAATGCACCATTGAGATTGACATCGATGACCGTGTTCCAGTTATCCAGCGTCAGGTCGCCAAAGTTGATGGTTCCAACATTATTGCCGGCATTGTTGAAGACAACGTCCAAACGCCCGTGCTTTTCGGCAATTGCTGCAAACAGGGCGTCGACCGATGCTTCATCGGTGACATCGCTGGCAATCGGATCCACCGTGCCCTGCGCCTGATCTGCGGTTTCCTGTAGTGCGTCCAGACGACGGCCTGTGGCGACCACAGTATAGCCAGCTGCAGCCAGCGTAAGGGTTGCGTTGCGTCCAATGCCGGAACTGGCCCCGGTGACCAATGCAATTTTGCTCATTCAAAAACTCCTTGATGCTTTCCCATCGTTTACACCCTTGCTCGCCAAACCGATAGGTCGCGACATAGCAGATGTCGCAAATTAGTGTTCGCAATCCGCATGGGTGGTGCTAACGATGAAATATGGCTCATTCTTCGCTCATCATCGACAACCTGCAATATGCAAATTGGTCTGAAAAAATCTTCCAACAGATGAATCAGGGCGGCGTGTCAGCGGTTCATGTCACCATCGCCTATCATGAGCAGTTCCGCGAGACGGTTCTTAATATGGAAGCCTGGAACCGCTGGTTTGAACTCTATCCGGCGCTGATTTTTCAGGGCTTTACCGCCGCCGATGTTCACCGCGCCCAAGCTGAAGGCCGTACCGCTATTTTTTTTGGTTTTCAGAATCCCTCTCCGATGGAAGATGACATCGGATTGATTGAAATTCTGCACCGTCTCGGCGGGCGGTTCATGCAATTGTCCTATAACAACCAGTCGTTTCTCGCCACCGGATGCTACGAGGAGGAAGACCCCGGCATTACCCGTTTTGGCAAGCAGGCAATCGCCGAGATGAACCGGGTTGGCATGGTGGTGGACATGAGCCATTCGGCCGAACGCTCAACGCTTGAGGCGATCGAAATCTCCAGCCGCCCCATCGCCATCACCCATGCCAATACCCATGTCTGGCACCCTGCCCTGCGCAACAAGTCCCATGCGGTGCTCGACGCCCTGACCAAGGCCGGCGGCATGCTTGGTTTCTCGCTTTATCCGCACCATCTCAAGGATGGTACGGACTGCACCCTGGAAAGTTTTTGCCAGGCCATCGCCAATGCGGCGTCGGCATACGGTGCCGAACATCTGGGCATCGGATCGGACCTTTGCCAGGATCAGCCAGACAGCGTGGTGGAATGGATGCGCAACGGGCGCTGGAGCAAGGTTCTCGACTATGGCGAAGGCTCGGCCAGCAATGCCGGCTTTCCGCCGCAGCCGGACTGGTTTGTCGACAATCGCGACTTCGGTAATATCAGCCAAGGCCTCGCCAATGTCGGATTCAACCAAAGCGAGATCGAAGGCATTATGGGGCGTAACTGGCTGAATTTCTATGATCAGTCATTTGGTCCCGCAGCCGAAGCATAAAACACCGTCGGCGTTGCCGGGGAGGCAAAAATGAACACTGACCACAGCGCTAACCCTGCACAATTTGATCAGGTTGAGCTTCGTCCTCCATCAACGGTGATGCGGCTGGAGCGCATGGGCAGTTTTTTCCCGACCCGGTTGAGTTTCCTGCGGTCGCTGCTGCGCCGTCTTGCTTGCGATGGCATGCAATTGACCCGCTCGGTATTTGAACTGGACGACAATGGCTATGGCCATGCCGTCTATGATGTTGTGCTGGACGGTCAGCATTATTCGTTGATTGCCTATTCACAAGCGCTCGCGCCGGAAGATCGCACCGACCGGGTGATTGCCGAAGCCTGGGACTCCTGTTTCATCCTGTATGACGGACAGCCGGGCGCAGATGACATTGCCCGTCTCGAGTTTCATGCTACTCAGCAGGAGGCCGGACAATATGACGAAAAGGTCCTTGTCCTGTCACGCGCCAACAAGAGCGTGCGCCTGTTTGACCATGTGGTGAAACGGCTCTCTGCCGGCGAACAACCCGACGCTGAGATGATTGGCAAAATCGGCTATTTGATGCGCACCACGGCGGTTTACGGCAACGGCAAGTTCGGCATGGCCGACCGGGCCGAGTTCGTCGACCGCCCGTCGCTTTCCCAACCGTTTCGGTTGGAAATGCTGACCGTCTATCTGATCCGCGAATTCACTCTCGATCTGATCAACCATGTGGCCAAATGCCGGCGTGGCGAAACGTTTGTCGAGCTCGCCGACGGTTTCCGCCGACAATTGGGCATCGGCAATTCCACCGGCCTTGGCATGGCCCCTTTCCTGATTGGCCATCCGGTGCTGATCAACAACTGGATGCTGGTGCGGGAGACCGCCCTGGCGCGTGTCCGGGCGGTAAAACAGCCGTCGCAATCTGCCAAAGAGCGCTTTTTGCAATTGCTGAAGCAAACTCAGGCACATCTACACGAATGGCAGGTGGATGATGCATTCGAACAAAACCGCATCGAGCAATTGCGCAGTGATTTCAATGAAATGATCCCGCAATTTGAATCACTTACGCAACAAGTTCATCCATGGGATAAACTGCTTCGGGCTTGCCAAACAGGCTCTTCCAGCCTGCAGGAATTGATGGTCTCACTGGTGTTGGAGCCCAATGGCGATCTGGTTGATGGCCTGTGCGAATGTATGGAGGATTCCTTCGGCCCAAAGCTTGATCCGCTGATGTCGGTCGCCCAGATGCAGCAGATTCTGAGCGATCATTATGACTGGGCGATGCAGATCGATCTGGCCCAACCGGACCAGTCAGCCATGGTCTGGTATGTGTCGGAAGAAAAGGCCGAGCCACGGCTGGGCGAACGCGGCGCAGACAATGAAGAGCGCCGGGAAATGCCCCACGCCATTCCCCACAAGATTCAGGCCCTGGCCGCGGAATTGACGGCATTTACCCCGGACACCCTGATCGCCGAAGTGCTGCTGGCCCATCCCCAACACCGCGATATTGTCCGCCGGGCACAAACCGTTACCCGTCATCCTTATGCGGAAATCCGTGACAATCTGGTTGCCGACACAATTCGGCCAATTGATCTGTTGCGTTGCAAATTGTCGTTTTTCGGCGCCTCGAAATTTGATCCGCGCTCGGACCGCTGGACCCGCATTACCCTGTTCCAAGGGGCGCCAACGGCCCGTGACCTGTCACCGGACAACGCTTCCGACGTCTTTCTGCCGGCCTTCGGCGAACGGCCATGACGTCCAATCTTCATATTTCAGCCAATCAATGGCGGGTATCCATATTGAAAGCCTGTATCGGCGCCCATGTTGCCCGCGGTGTTGCCGAAGACATCGCCGACGCCGCCCTGGCGCTTCTGGAACTGAACCAGAACCCGTTGGCATCGCTGCTTGACCGTCTTGACGGTTTTCAACCCTCGGCACCAACACCGCCATGGCCAGGTTCTACCCAATCGGCTTCCTTGGGCCCCTTGCAGGTCTTGCATCATGGCCCATCGCTGGTTGACATGGCTCAGGCAGGCATTGCCTGTGCGTGCGAAATCGATGATTTGGCACTGCTGCTCGGTCTGGCCCAGTCTCGCCTGTACAGCCATGGAATCAGCTTTGAATACAGCCGCAACGGTACTGACTGGCAAAGCGTCAGCGTTGTGGCGCACAATCGCATCACCCAGACCGACAACGGTCCGATTTGGCTGCGCAAAACCACAAGCGGAGATCTGGTCCCGCTAAAACTGACAAATCTCCCCCAGCCAACGCCTCACGACTGGGCGAGACTGCTGGCGCTTGCCAGCCAGATCATGGTACCGGCCGATGACACCAATCGTGCTGATGCCGGTGCTGGTCTGACCGACAACGACTGACCAGATACCTTTGCCTTAAACGTCCGGGGCCGCGTGGCCTAAACCTGTTTGGCATCAATACTGGCCGTGGTGATCTCCGGCGCGTCGATTTCGTGGGCTTTCTGGGCCAGCAATTTGCGCTGGTAACGTCCCTGAACCACATCCACCAGCAGCAGCACAACCAGCACGAAATAGAAGGTACTTTTGGCCATAGGCTCAACCGCATAGCCAAACATCTTGATATGGGCCAGATGGCCCCCTTCCGACACCAGCATGACGCCGACGATAAACAGGATGAACAGGCCGAGCACCTCATACATGCGATTGGCTGCCAGGAACTCCGACACCCGGTCGGCGAGAACCAGCATTCCCAGACCAGAGATGATGATTGCTGCGGCCATCACCAGGAACACTTCGGTGAGAGCCAGGGCAGAGAGGATTGAATCAAAGGAAAAGACCAGGTTCATCAGCACGATCCAGAACACCGCGCTGGCGACCGACTTCTTGCCCCGTTCATGGTTCACATCCGGGTCATAGACCGCCAGCATATGCATGATTTCCTTCATCGCCGTGTAGATGATGAAAGCTCCACCGAACAAAACAATCAGCGAGTGTCCGTTGATGGTGCCCTCAAACACGCCCGTGATCGACAGGGAAAACAGCGGGTCCTGGAAATAGGCAATGGCCTGAACCACCACGAACAACAATATGATCCGCAGAGCAATCGCCAGCAGAATGCCCATGCGGCGCACTCGCGCCTGCTGGGAGGCTTCAACCCGCTTGGATTCAATGGAGATGTACAACAGATTGTCAAAACCCAGCACCGCCTGAATCATTACAAGCATGATCAGGGTGAACAGGTTTTCGATGGTAAGAACTTCGAGCATAGGGGGCTCCCGTGTTTTCAATGCTTGAAGAAACCTTCAAGCGCGGCGATAAGCGGCGATACGCAGCCATTTGGTATTGCAGGTTGAAACCTTATCTGGCGTTTAACGTAATTACTGCGACAAGCAAATCTGGAAGAGATCAATGAGTGACCAATCCGCCCCCTGGAAACATGTCTGGATCACCGGTGCCAGCTCTGGCCTTGGCGAATATACCGCCCGGCTATTGGCCCGTCAGGGCTGCATCGTGTCCGTCTCCGCCCGCCGTGTTGAGCTGTTGGAAGCCATGGCCCGGGAGGAACCGAATATCTTCGCCTATCCTGCCGACGTTACCGATCCCCAGGCAATGCAGGACATTGTCGAACAAATGGAAGCCGAACACGGACCAGTCGATCTGGCAATATTCAGCAGCGGCGCCTGGTTTCCAGGCTCCATGGGGGATGTGAAGATTGGCGACTTTAAACGCACCATCGATGTCAACGTTCTGGGCGTCACCAATGCCCTGAACGCAGTCCTGCCGCAGATGGTCGAACGCGGTGACGGACATGTTTCGTGGATATCATCGGTGTCTGGCTATATCGGGCTGCCCAATTCCACTGCCTACAGCGCCTCAAAGGCAACGCTGATCAGCATGGCAGAATCGCTCTATGTTGAGTTAAAGCGCAAAGGCGTCGCAGTCAGCGTCATCAATCCGGGCTTCGTGCGCACCCAGCTGACAGACAAAAACAAGTTTCCCATGCCATTTTTGATGGAACCGGAACAAGCGGCAGAAAAAATCGTCGCCGGGCTGAAAAAGAAAAAATTTGAGATCGCCTTTCCATGGCAAATGGTCTTCATCCTGAAAACCCTGCGCCTGCTGCCCTATTGGTTGTCTTTGTGGCTGATCAACCGCTTCACCTGATATCGTCCCCATACAGCACCCGCATTGGCGGTGCCGGCGGGCGGGTTTTCAACTTCAGCCCCTTTTTCCACAGTTTCAGCGCTTCCCAGTGGATTGCCGCGACAACCTTGGCGGTCATCAGCGGATAGGCAAACAGCATCTTGACCAGCGCCCAATCGGTGAGTGGCGTCCGACGGCCTCTGAAATGGGTGCGCAGTAAGGGGCCATCGCTGTTTTTCAAGGCCACGCCGACCGTCAATTCCTCATCCGGCGTGACCACGTGAAAAGTGTACCGTCCGTCAACATTGTTGAACGGTGAGACGTAGAAACTTTTGTCAATGCCGTGGCTGTAGACGCCGTCGTGGCTGTCTCCTGCAGGCAATACATAGGTCAGGTCTTCGCCGAAAGTATTGCGCACTTCGTAGATCATCAATGCCGGCGCGCCCTGCGCATCGAGGCAGAAATAGACGGTCAGCGGATTGAAGGCGAAACCGAATATCTGCGGGTAAAACAGCACCACAACCCGTTCCACCTGCTCCTCCATCCCGGCCCGGCGCACCTGTTGCCAGGCAAAATCCGAAAGCGACGAACCGTCACGGTTGCCATGGGCCTTCTGGCGCAGGCCAAAAAGGTTGAACCGGTTGAGGGAAAACAGCTTCAGGCGCGATGCGACCTGCTCCAGGCGATCCACATCAATGGCCAGGGAAAACACCCGATAGCGCAATTTGTGCTCCACGGGTCGAACCCTTTTGTGGACCACTTCACCGCGGAAAATGGCTGCGTCGCACTGGTTCATTCTGCCGCCTCCAACTGCTCCGCCTGCGGATGTAGAAAAATGCGTCCGGATTCATTTTCAACTGTCCAGGGACGCCGCTGATTGCCCAATTGCTCGGCCACCGCCAGGCCGGATTGCAACCCGTCCTCGTGAAAACCAGAGCCGAAATGAGCACCGCAGAACCAGGTTCTGTTGACCCCCTGCAGCGACCATAATTGCCGTTGGGCGCCCATGGCAGCAGCATCAAAAATCGGATGCATGTAATCAAAACTGGCGGCAACGTTGTTGATATCGGCCCATTCCGGCGGATTAAGGGTGACGAACACATCTTTTTTGGTGTTCAAATTCTGCAGCCGGTTCATCCAATAGGTCAGACACAAATCCGGCCCGGCAGAAAGGCCCGGCTGTCTACTCAGTTCCATATAGTTCCAGCTGGCCCATGTCAGCCTGCGCCGTGGCATAAAACGCGGGTCGCGATGCAGAACGGCGCGGTTGCGGGAGTAGTTGAACGCCCCCAGCAATTTGCTCTCAGCAGGACTTGCATCATCCAGCATCTTCAACGCCTGGTCCGCGTGGCTGGCAATGACAATCTGGTCGAATTGTTCGGTGCCACTGGCAGTGGTTATCTCCACACCATTATCTTGCCGCTTGACCCCGAGAACCGGAGCACCGCTGCGCAGCCGCACCGATGTGTCAGCGAGCATTTTGTCGATATAGCCGCTGGCACCGCCACTCACCGTGCCCCATTGGGGTCGCCCAGAGACCTGGAGCAATCCGTGGTTCTGGAAAAACCGGATAAATGCCTTGGCGGGGTAGTTCTGCATGTCTTCCAGCTTGCTGGACCAGATCGCCGCCGCCATCGGCAACAGGTGAAATTTGGCAAAATCG
Source organism: Rhizobiaceae bacterium (assembly GCA_039977975.1). Classification (GTDB taxonomy): domain Bacteria; phylum Pseudomonadota; class Alphaproteobacteria; order Rhizobiales; family Rhizobiaceae; genus Pseudahrensia. The sequence continues at coordinate 108,355 of JBDWCD010000015.1, read as the reverse complement.
GCTGAATAGCCTTCCCGGCTCAGATAGTCGGACAGGCTTTCATCATCCGACAGGTCGTGCAGCGAAGCGGGTGCCTGTTTGAAAAAGCGCAATATGTCCTTGATCATGCGCCAATGCTGGCGGCTGAGCAGGTTTGATGGCTGCCCAAACAGGCCCAGATAGGTGCCGCCGGAATATTCGTAAGCACCGTTGGCCATCGAGGCAGCAAAGCTCATATTGGTATCGTGAACCGGCACGTTGAGATGTTCAAACAACTTGATCAGATTTGGATAACTAACTGAGTTAAAACAAATAAACCCGGTATCGACGGGCACATCCGCACCGTCCACATCCATGGTGACCGTGTTGGTGTGCCCCCCCAGCCTGTTGTCCGCCTCGAACAGGGTGACGTTGTGTTTTTTGCCCAACAGCCAGGCGGCGGAGAGCCCGGAAATGCCGGAGCCGACGACCGCGATATTCAAACCATGCATGTGATTGCTTTTTCTAGATTTTCTTTTGTAAACCTAGCTACGGTGTGAGATGGCGTTGGGTTTTGGGCAAGCCAAATTTTTGTATTTGCCCGGGGCAAATGGTCTCACCTGAGCGACAACATCCAATTCAGCTCGCGCCGCCAGTCGACCATGCGAATGGGCGTTCCATGGACTCCGGTATCAAACATCACAAAGCGGATCGGGTAATTTTTGTTCCTGGATCGGATTTTTTCAAAGAAATTGCGCTGCACCGACGGGTCGAAAACCACATCATCGCTGCCATGGCCTATATAGATGGGAATATTGCGGGTCGATTTGCTGACCACATCTGACTTCAAAAAATTATCGTTCCAGTGCGAGCCAAGAAGGAACAAACCGCTGATCTGGGCAGCCGTTTCCGGTTGATTGGCCAGACGCCAGCACACACCACCCCCCATCGATCCGCAGGCAACAATGATCGGCGTCGACGGCGATTGCTGACGAATCTTCGAAATCAAAGCCGCGATATCGGTGGCGCCACGATCCTTGAAATCGGTAAAGTCTGGAGTGAACAATGCTCCGTCGTTGCGCACGGCCAGATTTTGCAGCCGGTTGAAATTGCCGCCAAACGTCCAGTCATTGACCCCCTGGCGACGATTGCCCCCCTTGCCGTGGACATAGACCACAGCAAAACTGGTATTCCTTCCCGGACTGCCAACGACAAAATGTTTGAACTTGCCATTAGGTGAGCGGAAACTGCGCACACCGCGTTTCCAGCGCACTTTTCCCCGATCGACATAGCGAAAATGGGCCTTGCGTCGCAGGACCCGGTCTCGGTCCACCATGTCGCGTTGACGGTTATATTCAACCGTCACATAGGAACCGTCTTTGGATTGGCTGAGAATTTTTGGATAGGCAAACAACGCATCCTTGAAGGGTGCGATGCTATTGGCCTGCGCCTTCGTCGACAGGCCAAGCAGCAGCAGGCTGACTATGATGGCGAGATTCCGCATGGTCCTATTGCAATTTGGTCGCCGACGCTGGCGGCGTGATGATCCGTTTGGCCATTTTGTTTTCCCGGTGAGAAATGAAAGTTGCCGCAGATACAATAACCGTCCCTCCCAGAATAACAAATGGGTCAACCGCCTCTCCGAACATGACAATCCCCAATAAACTTGCCCAGACAAGTTGCAGGAACGTGATCGGTTGCGTCACCGAAATTGGCGCTGCTGCCAGCGCCCTTGTCATTGCATAATGGCCAAATGTGGCGCAAACGGCGGTCATCAACAGCCAAAACAGCTCATTGAGGGTCGGCGTCTGCCAGTCCAGCAGGGCCAGCGGAAACAGGAACAGGGTGCAAAACAAGGTGAGCAGGGCAACAATTGTCTGCGAGTCGCTTTTGCCCGTCATGCTCTTGGTCATCAAAAACGATGTGGCAAACAGCGGCGCCGTTGCCAGTTGAGCCAGCTGTCCGATGGAAATTTCGTTAAAACCGGGACGCAGGATTATCAACGCGCCGAGCAGGCCAGCCAGCACGCCCATAATGCGCCGGGCCCGCAACCGCTCGCCTAAAAATATCGCCGCGCCAATGGTCACGAAAATCGGCGTCACATAGCCAATCGCCGTGACTTCGGCGATGGGAATGCGCGCCATGGCAAAAAACCAAAGCGCAACACCAAATGTATGGGCAAATCCGCGAATAGCCCCGTTGCGGATCACATCCATGGGGGGAGGTTTTTTGGCAAGCCGGATAAAGATCGGCAATAACAACAGAAAACCAAAGGCATAGCGGATAAACGCCGCCTCTCCGGCCGGCAGGTTCGAGCCGAGATAGCGCACAATTCCGGTCACCGACACGAACATCAGTGTGGAGACGATCATCCAGACAATGCCTTGCAGCGGCGAATTCGCGGGTTTGTCGATGGGTATTGCCGATTCGGCGGGACTAGAACTCATGCGCGTCTTTTGAACGCAAAAATCCTATTGGTAAAGCACTGCCACTTCGTTCGACCGCGGCGACATATTTGGCGGCAATGATGACGACAAACAGCCCCGGTTCAGGTCACGCCAGAATGGATTGTTCTGCGCCATCACGCATTTGGCCTCATAGGAGCGATTGTCGACAGTCAGGCAGATGATATCGCCAAGCTCGTGACGTTTGCCGTAACGGTCGGTACAGTAGCATTCCGGCCATTTTGTCTGCGCAGATTTGGCCCCATCAGCCCTGGCCATCTGTGGCGCAACCAACAGACCCAGAAAAAGGGCTGCACTTAAAACTATCTGTTTCATGGCAATATCCTATCACAATCGCGCGTTTTTGGCCAGATTGAACATGATCACATGGCGGAGAGCTTTCCATATAGACGCAGGTCAACTCGACAGATGTTGTCCCTTGATGGTGCGTGAATTGCCGCGGAATTCGGCGACCACTTCATCGTTCTGATTGGTCACGGTGACATCATAAATGCCCGACCGCCCGCTGCGATTGCGCTCCACTGCCGTTGCCGTCAACCGGTCACCACCACGTGCTGATGAAATGAAATTAATCGTGCAGCTCTGGGCCACCACAAATTGATTATAGGTGTTACAGGCAAAGGCGAATGTGCTGTCGGCAAGGGTGAAAATCAGCCCCCCGTGGGCGATATCAAGACCGTTGGTCATCTCTGGCCTGATGGTCATCGAAAGCCGGGCAAACCCGGGAGCGATTTGATCAATCTGCATTCCCAGTTGTTGGGAAGCCTGGTCCTGGGCCCACATCTTATCGGCACAGGCGCGGGCCATCTGGTTGGCCGTTTCATCGGCATCTGTCATCTGAATCATTGCCATCTTGGAATTGTTTTGCGCAATTTTGCACGAGGCTGTAGTCAGTTCAATTCAAACTCTTTTGCAACAGGGATATTGCCATGAGTGGTCCATTGACGGGTATTCGCGTGGTTGACATGTCACGGGTTCTGGCAGGCCCAAGTCTGACCCAGATTTTTGCCGATCTGGGCGCCGAAGTGATCAAGATCGAGCGCCCGGGCCGTGGCGATGATACCCGCAATTGGGGACCACCGTGGCTGAAGGACGAGGACGGCAATGATACGCGCGAAGCTGGCTATTACCTGTCGACCAATCGCGGCAAACACTCCCTGACCGTCGATGTCGCCCAGCCGGAAGGGGCGCAGATTGTCAAAGACCTGGTCGCGGAAGCTGACTTTTTCATTGAAAACTTCAAGGTGGGTGGACTGGCCAAGCTCGGCCTCGACTATGCATCACTGAAGCAGATCAATCCGCAAATCATCTATCTGTCGATCACCGGCTTTGGCCAGACCGGGCCGGACGCCCCCCTGCCCGGTTATGACTACCTTATTCAGGCCCGGTCCGGATTGATGAGCGTGACGGGACCGGAGGACGGTGCGCCGGGTGCCGGGCCGGTGCGCGCCGGTGTCGCCACATGCGATCTGCAGACAGGGCTGATGGGCGCCATTGGCCTGCTTTCTGCCCTGCACCACCGCCATTTGACCGGGGAAGGCCAATATATTGACATAGCCCTGCTCGACACTCAGATCGCCGGCCTGGCCAATCAGGGCTTCAACTATCTTATGAGTGGCAAAGTGCCTGTGCGTACCGGGTCCTGGCATCCGGCACTCGCCCCCTATCAGCCGTTCGACACCGCTGACGATCAGATCATTATCGCCGTTGGCAATGACGATCAGTTTGCCGACATGTGCCGGGTTATCGGCGCGCCGGAAATGGCCGGCGACGAACGCTTTTCCACCAATCCGGCACGCAACAAGAACCGCGCTATCATGGTCGAACTGATCAACGGCCGCACGACAAAAATGCCGGCCGCCCATTGGCTGGAGGGCTTTACCGAAAACAATGTACCGGCCTCGCCGATCAACAATATCCAGCAGGCCTTTGAAGACCCGCAGGTGCAGGCCCGTGGCATGCAGATCGAAGTCGAGCATCCCGTTGCCGGCACCATGCCGGGCATGGGCACGCCGCTGAAGTTTTCGAAAACCGAAATCGAATACAAGAAATCAGCGCCTATGCTGGGTGAGGACACCGAAGATGTTCTGTCACGTCTGCTTGGCAAATCGCAAGACGAGATTGCTAAACTGAAGCGCCAGGGGGTTGTGTAGAGGAAGCGAGGTCGGATGCACGCTTCTGATCTAAAATCCGGTGACGCCAGACATTGTTTTGTGGCGTCACATGCAGCGGCAGGGCGTTCGGCATTGGCCGCAATCCCGGTTCAATGCGGACAAATTCATGCGCCGCTGTCCACAAGCCGCCATGGGCAACGATCAGGGTATTAGGCCCTAAATCCACAGCCCGCCGCATGGCAGCCCAGACCCGGGTGCTGAACTGGCCAAAGGTCTCGCCATTGGGCGGATCAAATTGGCCCATCCAGTAATCAACTAGCCAGGGACCGTTAGGCTGGCATTCCATGTCCCCCAGATGACACTCCATCAGGCCGTCATCGAAGGTCAATTCAACATCATGGTGCTTTGCAACAGCCTCCGCCGTATGGCGTGCCCGCGAAAGCGGGCTGGCCACGATGCGCTCGATCTTTTCATTGGCATAGACTTCCCCGGCCCTTTCGGCCTGCACCTTGCCCAAATCACTGAGCGGGGAATCCTGCTGCCCCTGGGTTTTTCGAATGGCGTTCCAGGTGGTCTCACCATGGCGCAGAAAATAAAATGGATGGGGAAAGGCCATGGAAGCTCCTGTTGGGTCAGTCGGTCAGTGCCGCGTGCACCAATGCCTTCAGTTCCGCCCGGTTGGGGTAAGAACTCGAAGGGATCAATTGGGTGAAGAAGATACAGGTGAGTTGTTCAACCGGGTCAGTCCAAAAATAGGTGCTGGCCATGCCTCCCCAACCATAATCACCGGCCGATCCCGGCACACGGTTTAGCGCCGGATCAAGCGCCACGGCTCCGCCCAGTCCGAAACCCATGCCTTGCATCGGCATTTCAGCAAACGAACTGGGACCCATGGATGCGATATCGCCGGCCAGATGGTTGCGCCGCATGAACTCAATTATTCGTTTCCCAAGCAATTGACCATCTTCAAACTTGCCAAACTGGCGCACCATCTCACCAAACTTGAAATAGTCGTCCAGAGTCGAAATCAAACCGCCACCGCCAGAAAAAGTGGTTTTCCCCTGTGCCAGATAAGTGCTGGTTTCTGCCCGGTCGCTGCACAGCAGCGGATTTTCCTCGGTTCTGACATAACAGTCGGCAAAGCGGTTGATTTTCTCCGGTGGCAATACAAATCCCGTATCGATCATGCCCAGAGGATCAAAAATCTCTTCTTTCAAATAGCGGTCCAATGGCCGTCCATCGATCACCTCAATCACCCGACCGATCACATCAATGCCGATGGAATATTCCCAACTGGACCCGGGCTGAAAGGCCAATGGTTGTTCTGCAACAATCCGGCAGACTTCGTCGAGACCCCGATGGTCCGGCTCAAAGCGAAGCCCGATCTTCCCATAGTGTTCGGCCAACACACCTGGATTGAACGCATAGGTGAGACCCGCCGTGTGGGTCAGCAACTGATACAGTTTTGGACTGTCAGCTTTTTCCACCTGATCAACCGACTTAGCTCCGACAACCAAGGCCTGGCAGTCAGAAAATTCAGGCAAGACCGATGACAGAGGTGCATCGAGGTGGATAAGCCCGCGTTCCACCAGCATCATCAAGCCGACTGTCGTGATCATCTTGGTCATTGAATAGATGCGCACTATCGTGTCGCGCTGATAGGCCAGACCACGCTCCACAGATGCCAGGCCGGTTGCCGCAAAATGGGCGATTTCACCATGGCGCGCGATCAATACGGATGAGCCGGTATATCGTCGACGCAGTTCCACGTCGCGCTGCATCCAGTCGTCTATGCGTTTCAGCCGCGTTGGATCAAAACCCAGTTTTGCGGCGGCAGCATCCGTGCTCATCACACCTCCAACCATTCCCGGCGAATATCGGGGTTATTTTCGAGCTCGGCAGGCGAGCCTTCGAAAACAATACGGCCATGTCCCATCACATAGACCCGCGATGACACTCGCATGGCAATAGCGAGCTTTTGTTCCACCAGCAAGATCGATACGCCACGCGCGGCAATCTGCTCCAGCAGCGTGCCCACCTGCTGAACGATCTTTGGTGCCAGTCCTTCGGTCGGTTCATCGATCATGATGATTTTCGGGTCACCCATCAGCGTCCGGCACATGGTCAGCATTTGCTTTTCACCACCTGACAGAACCGACGCATCCACATCTGCCCGCTCGCGCAGATTGGAGAACATGTCGAACATGTCTTCCATCGACCACCGACCGTCAGAATTGTCCTTTTGCCCCGGCTTCAGCCCCAGCAGCAGGTTCTGCCGGGTTGTCAGACCGGGAAAAATATCGCGGTTTTCCGGCACATAACCGATGCCTGCCTGGGCAATTTCATAAGGCTTGTGCCCGACCAGATTGCGCCCCATAAATTCCACTTCGCCGACCGGCTCCACTTCGCCGATAATCGCCTTGCAGGTGGTCGAGCGCCCCACCCCGTTGCGCCCTAACAGCGACACGATCTCCCCCTCGCCCACTTCAAAGTCGACCCCCTGCAGAATGTGACTCTTACCGTACCAGGCATTGAGATTGCGCACTTTCAACATCTAATGCGCCTCCTCAAGGGCAGAACCAAGATAGGCCTCCTGAACTGCCGCGCTCTGGCGCACTTTCTGGGGCGTGTCGGTGGCGATGATCTCGCCATAGACCAGCACCGAAATACGGTCGGCCAGGTCAAAAACCACCCCCATATCGTGTTCGACGATGATCAGCGTTTTGTCCTTGGTGACCTTACGGATCAGGTCGACCATGTAGCTGGTCTCCGATGCGCTCATCCCCGCAGTTGGCTCGTCCAGCATGATGATATCGGCGCCGCCGGCAATAGTGATGCCAATTTCCAGCGCCCGTTGTTCAGCATAGGTGAGCACACCGGCCAGCTCATCGCGCCGCGCCGTCATGTTGATATTTTCCAGAATCTCGTCGGCCCGCTCACTGACTGCCCGCTGACGATTGATCAAATGCCAGAAGGAATATTTGTAGCCCATCGACCACAGCAATCCGCAGCGGATATTTTCAAATACCGTCATTTTGGCAAAGATATTGGTGATCTGAAACGACCGCGACAGGCCCATCCGGTTGATCTGATAGGGTTTCAGACCACCGACATCCTGTCCATGCATGAAAACCTGACCGGCGGTTGGCACATATTTGCCAGTGATCAGGTTGAACAGGGTCGATTTGCCCGCGCCGTTAGGCCCGATAATGGCATGGCGTTCGCCCTGCTCGATTGAAAGATCAACCCCCTGGATGATGCGGGCCAGGCCAAAGCTTTTCTGCAAGTCGTGCAGTTGAATTGCCGCTGCGGTCATGGCGCACCCCGCTCCTGGTGATTGGCCTCATCCCAGGCCTCTTTTAGGCCGGGTGCCAGCCGTTTGATCACCAAAAAGCTGACCACAACCGCCACACAGGCCACCAGCAGCGGCACCTGACTGTGGGTGTTGATGGTCAGTCCGAACAGGTTCATTTCTTCATCCCCAATCGACGCATGGCGGGCATGAAACAGGATCTCCATCACCGCCACGGCTGATGAGACAAACACCAGGGCCGGCACGGCCATGACCGCATAGGGGCGAACCAGCAGTCCGAACTTGCCGAGATTCCAGGGACGGAAATGCATGGCAATGAGGCCGGTCAGACCAAACGGAAAGAACATCACCGTCAGCACGAAAAGGATGCCCAGATAGAGCTGCCAGATTTCCGTATAAAGGCTGAGCACCGTCTGCAGCAGCGTGAACACCACCGCACCGATAACGGGACCGATGAAGAAGCCGACGCCGCCCAGAAAGGTGATCAACAGGATTGACCCGGAAGTCGCCAGATTGAGATTTTCTTCCGTCAGAATCTCGAAATTGATGGCAAACAGCGCGCCGGCAATGCCGCAGAAAAATCCCGAGGCACAAAACGATATCCAGCGCACATAGCGTTGCGAATAACCAAGAAATTCAGCCCGCTCTTCGTTGTCGCGCACCGCATTGGCAATGCGCCCCATCGGTGTGCGGGAGAACAGATACATGCCCAATGCGGCGACGACCAGCCAGATGGCGGTCAGGTAATAGACTTCAAGCTGCGAAGCGAAATCGAAACCTAAAACCTCCGGCCCCATGGTACGGTCACCGCTGACCCCCTCTTCGCCACCAAAAAACACCACGATGATGATCGAGCAGGCGGCAATCAGTTCACCCACCCCCAGCGAAATCATCGCGAAGACAGTGCCGGCCCGGCGGGTTGAAAAACTACCGATCAGAAAGGCAAAGAACAGGCCGAACAGGCCGCCGAACAACGGCAGCAGCGGCAAAGGCAGGTAGAGGTCGTTATATTCCACCTGGTTCAGCAGATGCATGCAGAAAAACCCGCCCAATCCCATATAGACCGCGTGGCCAAAGGACAGCATGCCCGCCTGTCCCAGCAACATGTTGTAGGCCAGCGCAAAAACGATGGTAATCGCCATCTGGTTCATAATCGTCAGCCCGGCCCCGGAAGGGAAAACCTGCGGCAGCAACAGCAAAAATCCGCTGGCGATCAGCCACGGAAGCGCGCTTCGAATTGGCACCAATGGTGCGCGGCGTTGGGCAAGAGATTGATTATCGACGCTCATGTTTCGCGCTTTCCGAACAGGCCTTGAGGCCGCAGGGCCAGAACGATGATCATCAACAGGTAGGGCAGGATTGGCCCGACCTGCGGCAGGGTCAGCGTCCACAGGTCGCTGAGCATGCTTTCAGCCATATCCACCGGCTCGCTCAGCCCGATGGCGGTGAGCAGATCGGCCATGCGCAGATTGTAGGCGGCGGCAAATGTCTGCAGCCAGCCAATCAGCAGCGAAGCCGCAAGCGCCCCCCACAGGGAGCCAAGTCCGCCGATGACAATGGTGACAAAAACAATCGATCCCAGCAGCACCGCCATGCCGGGAAAGGTCCCCAGCACCGGCCCGGCAATAACGCCGGCAATTGCCGCCATGGCAGTGCCAACGCCAAACACGCCCATGAAAATAAGCGGCACGTTGTGGCCCAGATTCTGCACCGTTTCGGGATAGGACAGAGCCGCCTGAATGATCATCCCGATGCGCGTCTTGGTGAGGATGTAGAGCAGCACAAGAAACACGCCAATGGCGATGAAAATCATGAATAACTTGTAGGCGGGGAATGCATTGCCGGCGATTGAAAAGGCGGCGAATTTCAGCGCCTCAGGCGCTTCAAACGCCATCTGGCTCTTGCCCCAGAAAAACTGCACCACTTCTTCGATCAGCAGCGCCAGGCCGAAGGTGAAAATCAGTTCCGGCACATGGCCGTATTGATGCACCCGCCGCAGCCCGTAGCGCTCAATCGCCGCGCCGATGACACCGACAATGACAGGCGCCAGCACCAGTCCCGGCCAGAAGCCGACATAGGTACTGATCTGATAGCCAAAATAGGCTCCCAGCATGTAAAAACTGGCATGGGCGAAATTGAGCACGCCCATCATCGAAAAGATCAGCGTCAACCCGCTGCACAGCATGAACAGCAGCAGGCCGGTCACCAGACCGTCAAGAATATTGACTATGAAAAGAGACAAAGCACCTGGCCCGGATTTTCAGTTCAAACGGAAAACCGGGCAAGGGGGTCACCCCTGCCCGGCCCTGAGATTGGTTCGACCTTATGGACGCTGCATCTTGCAACTGGTTTCGCTGTCGGCTGAAGCCATTTTAACCGTGCTCTCAACCTTCAGACCATAGCCGGAACTGTCGAAATCAAACTTCACATCCTTAGCGGTATGGGCTGCAATGTGGACATCCTGGATTGCCTGATGGTCCTTGGCACGCATCACCACTTTCGTGCCCCAGATGGAATCATGTTCCATACCTTCCAGCGCCTTGGCGACCTTCACCATATCGGTGGCGGTGCCCGCATCGTTGATGGCTCTGGCCAGCATTTCAATAACGTTGGCAATGCGCGGCTGGCCGATGTCATAGTCGGGATACTGAGCTTCGAATTTGGCGGTATAGGCAGCTGCACGATCTGATACCGGCGGATTGAGCTGACCTTCCATGACCAGTTTCAACTTGCCCTCGCCTGCTTCACCGAAAGTCTTGGTGATGCCGTCTGAGGCCGCGTAATAGGTATAAATCGGGTTTTCAAAACCGGCTTCGATCACAGCCTTGCCAAGGCCCACCATGTCGGACCCCCAATTGCCGGTAATCATCGCATCGGCACCGGAAGATACGATCTTGCGGGCGTATGGGGTAAAATCCTTTACCTTGCCGATTGGATGCAATTCATTGCCAACAATCTCAACGTCAGGACGCTTGGCCTTCAAAAACCGCACAGCCGCCGCTGCAACAGCCTTGCCGAAGGAATAATCCTGGCCGATCAGATAGACCTTCTTGATATCCTGGTTGGAGGCCATCACGTCGGTCAGCGCGTCCATCTTGATGTCAGCATTGGCGTCGAAACGGAAATGCCAGAAATTGCATTTTTTGTTGGTCAGCGCCGGATCGACCGCAGAATAGTTGAGGAACAGAACCTGCTGATCGGGATTGCGGCGATTGTGCTTTTTCACCGCATCGGTGATCGCATTGGCAACACCGGAGGAATTGCCCTGGGCGATAAAACGAATGCCCTGGTCAATTGCCACTTTCAGCTGGATCAGCGATTCCTTGGCCGAGATTTTATTGTCAAAGGGAACAATCTCGAATTTCGCGCCATCCAACACACCGCCCTGGCTGTTGACCAGTTCCTGAGCGGCAAATTTATAGTGGGACAGGCCCTGATTGCCGGTCGAGGCAAATGGCCCGGACAGCGGGTCGATAAATGCAATCTTGATTGTGTCGGCTGCAAATGCCGCAGCGGTGGAGCCAACAGCAACGCTGGCAGTCAAAGCCGCCGTCAACAGTGATTTTGTAAACAGGTTCATGGATTTCCCTTGGGTTATGTCAATCCGCCAGTGACGACGGAAGGCGAAGAATAATGGATTTTCAAAGCCTCCGAAAACAGGAAACTTCGCGTGGAATTGACCTCTCAACAGTAAAATGAACTGTGGTGGAATGACAAGGAGGATTGCCTCATGAGTCGACAATGAACCCAGAAGTATGGCCAAATCAGTCCCAGGCAACTTGCAGGAGTGGGAAATATGTCTCTCAAAGACGGTTACGGCAACGCCGTATCAACATCATCTGATCAGGCAGTGACCGCCTACGACCAGGGCGTGGACCTTTTCTTAAGCGCAAATTACGGCGCCGTTGAATCGTTCCAGGCCAGTGTTGAGGCAGACGATTCTTTCGCTTTGGGCCATGCCGGCCTGGCCCGCGCCGCAATGATGGGGGGCGATATGACCACGGCCAAATCTGCCATCATCCGCGCCCAGGAGCTGGCCTCTTCCGAAGACAAAAGATGCCAGCAGCATGTTGAGGCAATGGCGCTTCTGTTGTCGGGTCGGGCGGCCGAAGCCCGCGCCAAGGTCAAAGCCCATATGCGTGAGTTTCCCCGCGATGCCATGGCCGCTCAAATGTGCGCCAGCGTCTTCGGGTTGATTGGCTTTTCCGGTGAAGTGGGTCGTGAGGCGGAACTGCTGGCCTATACATCTGACCTGTTGCCCCATTACGAAGGTGACTGGTGGATGATGTCGATGCACGCCATTTCGCTTTGCGAGACAGGCCAGGCAGACAAGTCCCTCGATCTTATGGAACAATCGCTGGCGATCAATCCCCGCAATGCCAACGGATCGCATTTCAAGGCCCATGCCCAATATGAATCCGGCAACGTCTCCTCGGGCCGCAAATATCTCGACGACTGGCTAGAGGATTATGACAACCGTGGCGTTCTGCATGGTCATCTTTCCTGGCATTCAGCGCTGTGGGCCCTGCATGATGGCGATGCACAGGCGATGTGGAACCGCATCGATACCGGTGCAGCCCCCGGAACCAGTCGAAGCCTGCCGCTTAATGTGTTGACTGACACCGCAGCAATTATGTATCGGGCCGAACTTGCCGGCATGGAAGTTGATCCCGCGCGGTGGTCGCAGATGAGCGATTACGCCGCCCAATACTTCCCTGAAACAGGTCAGAGTTTTGCCGACATTCACGCAGCCCTCAGCCATGCCATGGCCGGCGAAGGGGAGCGATTGGCGCATATTGTAGAAACCGCCAAGGGCTTTGCCGCTGACCTGGTGAAGCCGGTCGCACGGGCCTGGGGGGCGATTGCCCGTCAGGAATGGCAGACGGCGGTGGACGAACTGGTTCCGGTCATGGCGACACACGAGCGCTTTGGCGGCAGCCGGGCACAGCGGGACTTGCTGGAACTGGCCATGGTCAACGCCCTGATGAAGCTCGGTCGGACAGACGAAGCGCGGCGAAGTCTGAGCATGCGACGGCCGGTTCTGGCGCCAAATCCACCCATTCAAGCTTTGAATTGACAATCACCACGGGCGGTCTGAATAGTGCCGCCCATGACAGAATTTCAATTCGACAAACAGGCCTATCTGCGGCGCATCGGTTACAACGGCGACGGCGGCGGCGATGTCGCCGCCAACATGACCACCTTGCGTCAATTGCTGACCCGCCAGCTCTATACAATTCCGTTCGAAAACTTCGATATCTGCCTTGGCAAGGTGATTGATCTCGATCCACTTGCCCAGTTTGACAAATTGGTCAACAGCCGCCGGGGCGGTTATTGTTTTGAACTCAACGGCTTGCTTCTGGCTGCCCTGCAAGCCATCGGATTTGAGGCGCGCCCATTGCTGGCCCGTGTCCATGGCGGTGGCACGGTTGGAGGGCGCGATCACCAGCTGTCGCTGGTTCACCTGGAGGGCCAGGACTGGATCGTAGATTCAGGCTTTGGCAAGGACACGCCCCATTGTCCCCTGCCGCTGAAACTGGGCCAGACGACCATCAGCAACGGCCTCAATCTGCGGCTGGTTGCCGGGCAACATCTCGGCACCCTGCTGCAGGTGGAAGACAACGGCCACTGGAGGCCAATGTACAGTTTCGACCTAGAATATGTTGGCCCAGCGGATATCCAGCAGAGCAATCATTTCACCTGCACCCATCCCAGTACCCATTTTGTCCAGCGGCGGGTCGCAGCCCTGCCGACCGAAGGGGGCGGCGTAACCACCCTGTCGGACCATCGTTTGACCATCCGCCAAAATGGTCAGCAGTCCGAGATTCAATTGCCGGACAATGGGGCCTATCTGGAAGCCCTCGATCAGCACTTCGGCATTGTATTGGATGCTGATTATGCAGACTTGAAACCCCTGCTAAGCGGATAACTCGCGAAGATCTTTGGTGTTTTCTTCCAGTGCGTGAACGTCAAACCCCACCGCTTTTTTCAACTGCTGATATTCAGCCCAGGCCTTTTCACGATCCACTGAATCATCCCGCTTGCCGGCCAGCATGACGTTTTTCAGCGTGTGCTCCAGCGGAGTAAATTCGAGAAACTTCACCGCGTAGCCGAAGGATTGCAGCAGCAATGCGCGCGCCACATCGGTGACAACATCCGCCTCACGACGGCGCATCAGGGGAAATTGCGCAATCAAATCAAAGTCCGAACCACTATCAGCCCCCCTCGCGGCAATCTGAGCAGCAATCTGCGCCTGACAACACGGGGCGCAGAAGAAGAACTGCATATTGGAGCGCAGACCCAGCGCCAGCGCATCATCGGTGGCAGTATCGCAGGCATGCAGGGCAATCAGGATATCCAGGTCCAACGGTTTATCCTGTTCAATACGGGCGTTCTGAAAGGCCAGACCTTCAAAGCCGAGCCGGTCGGACAGGCCATTGCACAGGTCGATCACGTTGGTCTTGATGTCGATGCCAGTGGCGCGGGGTTCAACCGACGCCCGGGCCCGCAGATAATCATAAGCTGCAAATGTCAGATACCCCTTGCCGCAGCCAAGATCGAGCATCGAAATGGGTTGCTCCGCAGCGGCAACATAATCACCGATATCGCGGTCAATGATTTCGACGAAATTGGCGATCTGGCGAAATTTGCCATAGTGCTTCTTGATCACAACGCCCTTGTCACTGGTGACCCCCAGACCCTTCAGATAGGGTCGTTTGGCGTCGAGCACATAGTTCTTGGCGCGGTTATGGTCTTGCACCACATCTTTCATCGTCGCCTTGGACCGATAGACCCTCGGTTGCCCTTTCCGGTTTTCGGCATAATGGAAATCATGTTGCGATGTGTGCAGCACCGCCGTCTGGAACGGCATGATTGGAGCTGCCGTCATCTGATCGATCAGGCCGTCTACATCCAGTTCCGATCGCTGTGGCCCGCCGCCGCCGTCGGTGTAATCGACAAAACGCTTCTTGCCGCCCAACACCAGATCAAAGGTCGCCCGAAACTTGCGCTCGTTCTTGGTCGCCGCCTTGCGGCCAAACACCACGCGCTTGAACGATCCGTCTTCCAACGCGGCGCGGCAGGCATTTAAAAATTCTTGCTGTTCGGGTTTGATCATCTGAGGTCGGTTTGGGGTCGATTGTCAGCCTGCATTGGCCACTATGGCGAGCCTGTCAATGAAAATTGCAAAATTGCAGTTTGCCAGTGGCGTTGCGGCATGGAATATTTCGCCCATATTTTGATGCCGCATTGCTGGAGACCGCGCCCGTGTCTGATGACGTCCTTTTGCTCGATACCGATGGACCGGTGGCGACGATCACTTTGAATCGCCCCAAACAATTCAATGCCCTGGATGGCGAGTTGCGCGCCAAACTGCGCCAAGTGGTCGCCATGGTTGATGCCGACGACTCCATTCGCATTGTCATTTTAAAAGGCACGGGACGCGGATTCTGTGCCGGTGCCGATCTGGGGGCTGGTCTGGATCATCCGCTGGACGCACATATCGAACGGGAATATATGCCATCGCTGCTCGGCATTGCCGAAAGCCCGAAAATCTGGATTGCTCAGGTGCATGGCACAGCCGCCGGAATCGGCGCTGCCTATGCGATGAATTGTGACTTTGTCACCATGGCCGACAATGCCACCATCTACATGGCCTTCGCCGCCATTGCGCTGATCCCCGATGGCGGAAATACCCAATTGTTGTTGCAGAATATGGGCTATCACCGGGCGCTTCAGACAGTATTGGAAGGCCGCAAGGTTCCCGCCCAGGAATGCCTTGAATGCGGCATTGCCAACAAAATCTTCAGCGAAGAGCAACTCGACGCCAAGACCATGGAATGGGCGCAAAGCCTTGCGCTTGGCGCACCGCTGTCAATGACAGCCGCCAAACAGCTGCTGCGTTCCGTTGGGTCAATGAGCTATGGCGAAGCGATTTCTGCTGAAGGCAAGGCCCAGACACCACTTGCCCACAGCGATGATTTCAAAGAAGGCGTGCAGGCCTTTTTTGACAAGCGAAAGCCGGTGTTCAAAGGCAAATAGCGGCGAACGGCGAGCGACAGGCGACGAGCGGCGGGCGCCGCTTAAAGCGACGCGGTAATTCCACCGTCGACATACAGCGTATGCCCATTGACGAAGCTTGAGGCGGCTGACGACAGGAAAATACAGGCGCCGACCAGTTCTTCCACATTGCCCCAGCGGCCCGCTGGCGTGCGTTTTTCAAGCCAGGCGCTGAATTCGGGATCCTTCACCAGGGCCTCGTTCAGCGGCGTGTCAAAATAGCCGGGCGCAATGGCATTGACCTGCAATCCATGTTTGGCCCAATCAGTGGCCATGCCCTTGGTCAGATTGCCCACGGCACCCTTGGTCGCGGTGTAGGGAGCGATGCCGGGGCGGGCCAATGCAGTCTGCACGGAGGCAATATTGATGATCTTGCCGGAACCTCGGCGGATCATGTGATTGGCCACCGCCTGTCCGACATTGAAGACAGTCGAAATATTGGTTTCCAGCATCTTGGCAAACATGTCGGCGGGGAAATCTTCCAGCGGCGTGCGAAATTGCATGCCGGCATTGTTGACCAGGATATCAATGGCGCCATGCTCGGCTTCAAATCCATCAACCGCCGACTTGGCTCCCGCATGGTCGGTGGCGTCAAAGGCGAGGGTGTGAACGTCACCGCCTGCGGCGAGTTCAGCCGCCGCTGCTGCCAGTTTTGTGGTGTCACGGCCATTGAGGATGACCGAGGCACCCGCATTGAGCAGGCCTTTTGCCAAGGCAAATCCAATGCCCTGAGAAGAGCCGGTCACCAGCGCCCGCTTGCCCGCAAGATCAAATAATTCCAAGCCGCTCATAATCCAACTCCAACACGCTCAATATCAATTAAGGCTTGGGTACAGTCGAACGCGCATGGACACAACCGCAATTGGCGAATATCCCTATATCGATTGAAATTCCGCAAGATTACAAGGCAAGCCTCCCATGAACGATACCGCAAAACCCTCCTACGGCCTGATCGGTCTCGGCACGATGGGCTCCAACCTTGCCCTTAATATCGCAGAAAAAGGCAATGCCATCGCTGTCTTCAACCGCACGGTGTCGCGCGTCGGCGAGTTCCATGAAGAGGCCGGCGAACTGGCTTCCATGGTGGTGCCCGCGTCCTCGCTTGAGGAATTTGTCAACGCCATCGAACGCCCCCGCAACATCATCCTGATGGTGCCCGCCGGCCCGGTAGTGGACAGCCAGATGGACGTTCTGCGCCCGCTGCTGGAAGACGATGATCTGATCATCGATGCAGGCAACGCCCATTTTGAAGACACCAACCGGCGCGCCGAAAAGGCGGCCGCCGCGGGCGAATTGTTCCTCGGCATCGGCGTATCTGGCGGTGAGGAAGGAGCACGCCACGGCCCCTCGATCATGGGTGGAGGCGATCAGTCCGCCTGGCAGCGGGTGGAACCGGTGTTGCAGGCCATTTCAGCAAAATATCACGACACCCCCTGTGCCACCTGGATGGGTGAAGGCGGTGCCGGTCATTTCGTCAAAATGGTCCATAACGGCATTGAATATGCCGACATGCAGATGATCGCTGAAGTCTACGGATTGATGCGCGACGGCCTTGGAATGGGTGCCGGCGATATCGCCCCGGTTTTCAATGGCTGGAACGAAGGCCCGCTGAAATCTTACCTGATTGAAATTTCCGGCCATGTTGCCGCTGCTGAAGATCCCAAGACCGGCAAACCCGTGCTCGACATCATTCTCGATTCAGCTGGCCAGAAAGGCACCGGACGCTGGACCGCAATTGAAGCGCTGAAACTGGCCGCCCCGGTCTCGGTCATCGATGCCGCGGTCGCTGCCCGCAACCTGTCGTCGCGTTTGGATGAGCGCAAAGCGGGCGAGGCCCTGTTCGGCGTCAGCCCCGCACCGATTGCGGCCGATGCCCTGCCCCAGAAGATGATGGAAGACGCCCTGCTGGCCGGGAAGATCGCCTGTTATGCCCAGGGCTTTGCCATGCTGTCGGCGGCCTCCAACGAATATAAATGGTCGCTGCCAATGCCGCAGATTGCCGAGGTCTGGCGCGAAGGCTGCATAATCCGCTCCACCATGCTCAATGACATGGCCAGCGCCCTCTCCGATGATGCCGAACTGAACCTGATGCAGGCCCCCTATTTTGCCGACATCATGAAACGCACCCATGACGGTCTACGGCAATTGGTGGCGACAGCCATCAGCCACGGCCACAGCGTGCCGGCACTGGCCACCGCCGTGGCCTATTTCGATACCATGCGCACCGCGCGCGGCACGGCCAATATGATCCAGGGTCAGCGCGACTTTTTTGGTGCCCATTCATTCGGTCGGCTGGATGAGGAAGGCGCCCATCACGGGCCTTGGGGGATGGGCTAAGTAAAGCCCAGACGGCACGTCGATGACCAGGTTTTCTGCAAATCTCGGCTTCATGTGGACTGACCGCACACTGCCGGAGGCGATCTATGCTGCGAAGGCAGCAGGTTTTGACGCAGTGGAGTGTCATTTTCCCTATGACACGCCCGCGTCCGAGGTCATTCAGGCGTTGAAGGAAACCGGCTTGAAAATGCTTGGTCTCAACACCATTCCGGGCAATCCGGAAAACGGTGACAATGGTCTCGCCGCCCTGCCCGACCGAATTGATGACGCCCGTCGCGCGATTGATCAAGCGATTTCCTATGCCGCTGAAATTGGCACGCCCAATATTCACGTACTGGCTGGCAAGGCCAGCGGCGAGGCGGCCCACGCAATGTTCATCTCCAACTTGATTTACGCCACACAACAGGCCGCCAAAAACGGTCAGACAATTTTAATCGAACCGCTCAACAAATACGCCGCCCCCGGCTATTTTCTGACCACAACCCAGCAGGCCAGCAACATCATTGAAGAGGTTGACGCCAACAATCTTAAGCTGATGTTCGACTGCTATCATGTGCAACTGATGGAAGGGGACTTGTCCCACCGGTTTGAACAATTGCTGCCGCTGATCGGCCATGTGCAATTCGCCTCCGTTCCCGACCGGGGTGAACCCGACGATGGCGAGGTCAATTACCGCTACTTGTTCAAGCGCATTCGGGAATTGGGTTACACTGCGCCCTTGGGTGCGGAATACAGGCCAAAAGGCGACACCGACGCCACTCTCGGCTGGATGAAATCACTGGTCTGAGTCTCACCAGCTTAGACCCTTTCCGGTTTAGATGGACGCGATTCTGTTTGTGACTGGCGAGATGATCCAGAGCTGAAACGTGCGCAGCGCGATGCCCTCGCATCGGGCAAGCGCGGTTCGGCTCTGGGCGTCCGCCAGTCGCAAACCCTTCGGGAAGGGCGCTTTTGCACCAATCTCGGCGCAAAGGCTCTTGGACGTATGCCCGATACGACCGGCGATCCTTTACTTGATCTTGTCGCAAAAGCGCTCCTTCAGAATGGGTCCAGCTAAACCGGAAAGGGTCTAACGCTCGGCAATGATGTCGCGTATCGCTTCCAGAAAGCGGGCAACTTCCGCCTCGCTGTTATAGTGGCACATGGATACGCGCACGCAGGACGGCAGTCCCAGCGGATCGAGAATATTACCGCTATAGTGATCCGCCTTGCGGATATGCACCCGAATGCCTCGCTGATTGAGCGCCTCCACCAAATCGCCGGCCGGCATGTCGTTGATATTCATCGCCACCAGACCCTCGCGCTGAGGGTTATCAATGCCACCGATCACGCTGACCTCGTCATAGGCGGCAAGGCCTTTCAGATTGCCCGTGCCATGCAGCATCGCGTCGGTCAGGGATTGCTCATGGTCATGAATGGCCCGTCCCGCCGCCTCGATGCGTGCCCGGCGATCCTCCGAATTTGTGAAATGCGCACCAACCCATTCGAAATAGGAAACAACCGCCGAAAAGGTCGCGTAGGAGCCCGTATCGCGGGTACCAAGTTCCCAATTGCCTTCAGGACCACCGATCAGACTGTCATGGGGCAAGGCGGCGAGGCGATCTGAAATCCAGGCCAGCCCATAGCCGTGACGGGAAAACATCTTGTAAGGCGAAATTGCATAGCCATCGATTTTGTAGCTGTCCACGTCCAACCCACCATGGGCGGCGTGCTGAATGCCATCAACGATGATGTGGCAATCCGGCGATACCGCGCGGATCACCTTGACGATCAATTTAACATCAACGCCCATGCCGGTCACGGGAGAGGTGTGGATGATGGTCGCCACCCGCGTGTCAGGCGTGACATGGGCAGCGTAGTCCTGCGCCGTGACCGATCCGGTTTGATTGTTGTGGGGCACTGCAATGTAGTTTTTCCTGGCAACTTTGGCCCAACGCTGCGCCGCGCTGCGTGAGGCGGGGTGTTCCAGTGTTGTACCGAGCACATCCCCCCCTTCCGGCGATTCCAACACCGCATTGCTGATCATGCGAAACAACAGTTCGGTGCCGCTTTCGCCGACAAAGACCTGCCCGGATGACGCGTTCAGGAACAGCATGGCATCGGCCTTTGCTTTGGCAATAGCATCCACCAGCGCTTTAGACCCGGAATTCTCCCGACCCTGATTATCCGGGATTGCGGCATAATAAGCGGAAAGCTCCACCACAGATTTCAGCGTCAGTGCGCCACCGGCGTTTTCAAAGAAAATACGCTCCCCCTGTTCCGGGCAGGTGTCGACATAGGCAAAGCGGTCGCGGATCTGATCCAGCAGACCATCCTGGGACTGAAGCATGAATATTCTCTTTTTAGATGATGGGAATTACAGTTCGCCGCACTTTATCGCCAAGTTGCCAAAGTGCAAGCGGCAAGCCGTGACCGTGCCAGCGAGCGGCGGCGAGAGACACGCTGTACGGGCAGAGCGAGATGGGGAATCTGACAAGTGGTTGATTTTCTGTGCCACTGGGGTTTCATTAGATGGTCTGCAGCCCGGGTTGAAATCGTGCCTGAATCTTATTTGCCTCTGCTCCTGAACGGATTGCAGGAAGCTGTCTTTCTTCTCGATCAAGACCGTCAGGTTGTGGCCGCCAATTCGGCATCCGAAAAACTGTTTGGCACCGGCCATCTGGGCCAGGATTTCGTCAAAGTAACCCGCAATCCGGATTGTCTGCGTGCCATTGCAGATATCTTGTCCGACACCAAACAGGCACGCCAGGTGGTCATTGTCGACACCAATGCCAAACGCAACCTGCAAATCAATGTCACCAGCCTCGGTTCCGACAATACAGACGGTGCCCGGGCCCTGGTCTGCGTGAAAGACATTACCGACATGCACGAGGCCGAGCAGATGCGCTCTGACTTTGTCGCCAATGTCAGTCACGAACTGCGTTCACCACTCACAGCCCTTTCCGGATTCATCGAAACCGTCGCCGATCTCGACGACGCCGACAGTGCCAACCGCAAGCGCTTTCTCGGCCTGATGGACCTGGAAGCCCAACGGATGATCCGCCTGATCGCCGACCTGCTGTCATTGTCGAAAGTTGAATCGCAGCTGCGCCAGCGGCCCCAGGGCAAGGCCGATATCGCGGCGATCATCGACAGAATACGCACAACGCTCAGCGAATTTGCCGAAAAGGAAGAGAAAAGCTTTGATGTTTCGCTTCCCGATGACTTGGCCAGCATTCCCGGCAGCGAAGATGAACTGACACAGGTTTTCCAGAATCTGATCGAAAACGCCGTCAAGTATGGACGACGTGGGTCAACAATCACCATCAGTGCCCAATTGGCAGACAAAGTGCCGGGTCTTCAGGAGCCGGCGGTCGTGATAGAAGTTGCTGACGAGGGTGAAGGCATCGCGCAGCAGCATATTCCCCGCCTGACCGAAAGATTCTACCGCGTCGACACCCACCGTTCGCGCAACAAGGGTGGCACAGGCCTCGGGCTGGCCATCGTCAAACACATTATCAACAGGCATCGCGGACGATTTTCTATCGCCAGCACTGAAGGCATCGGAAGCCGTTTTACGGTTGTTCTGCCAATGGCTTAGCCGGCTCCTCCCCGCCGTTCACTGGCCCCATGAGGGCGCTGTCACAAAACTGTAACAAAACTGACATACCCCGTTCACACACCGGGTTCAGGTGCAGTTCTGTCCACTCAATGGAACATATTCAAACAGGAGATTCTGGCATGTCGTTCAGAACAACAATTCTCACTCTGGCTGCAACCGTTGCTGCCGCCTCATTCGCTACCACTGCCGCTCAGGCACGCGACCAGATCAACATCGTTGGTTCATCCACCGTTTTCCCATTTGCCA
Source organism: Rhizobiaceae bacterium (assembly GCA_039977975.1). GTDB lineage: Bacteria > Pseudomonadota > Alphaproteobacteria > Rhizobiales > Rhizobiaceae > Pseudahrensia. The sequence continues at coordinate 86,263 of JBDWCD010000015.1, read as the reverse complement.
CGGCAGTCGCTGAACGTTTTGGCAAGAACACTGACTTTAAAACCCCCGTTGTTGAATCAACCGGTTCCGGTGGCGGTCTGAAACTGTTCTGCGCCGGCGTCGGTGCAAACACCCCCGACATCACCAACGCTTCGCGCCGCATCAAGGCCAGTGAAGTTGAGCTGTGCGGCAAAAACGGCATCAAGGATATCGTTGAAGTCAAAGTCGGCTATGACGGTATCGTTCTGGCCAACTCGCGCTCTTCCGACGTGATGAAACTGTCCCGCAAGGACATCTTCACCGCCCTGGCCAAAGACGTTCCGGTCGACGGCAAGCTGGTTGCCAACCCTTACACAACCTGGAACGAAGTTAATTCTGCGCTGCCAAACGTCAAGATCGAAGTTCTTGGCCCACCACCTACATCCGGTACCCGCGACGCTTTCGTCGAGCTGGCCATGGAAGGTGGTTGTAAGAAGTATGACATGATCGCTGCGATGAAAAAGTCTGACAGCAAGGGCTACAAAGCCGTTTGTCATTCGATCCGTGAAGACGGAGCCTTTGTTGAAGCTGGTGAAAACGACAACCTGATCGTTCAGAAACTTGAAGCCAACCCAGCTGCTTTCGGCATCTTCGGTTACAGCTTCCTCGACCAGAACTCCGACAAGGTTCAGGGTTCAGAAATCGAAGGCAATCTGCCAACTTTCGAACTGATCGCTGCCGGCGACTACCCTGTCTCCCGTTCGCTCTACTTCTACGTCAAAAAGGCCCATGTCGGTGTTATCCCTGGTATCGAAGCCTATCTGGCTGAGTTCACCAGCGAAGACGCTGCCGGTGAAGACGGATACCTGGCTGAAAAAGGCCTGATCCCAATGACCGAAGACGAAGCTGCAGCTGTTAACAGCGCTGTTGCCAATTTGACACCTCTGTCCATGTAAGTCTTTTGGCTCAAATACCGATCCGGCGCCGCAAGTGGCGCCGGATCAACCCCAATTGCGAGTGATTGCTTTGTCTGACGCCACCTCAATTTCGATCATTCGCCGCGGCAACAAAGGTCAAAGTGTTGACCTGATCGTCCGCACCATACTGATCCTCTGTGCCCTTGTGGCGGTTGCCACGACGATCGGCATTGTTGCATCGCTATTGACGGAATCCTTCCGTTTCTTCCAACAGATTTCAATTTTCGACTTTCTGTTCGGCCTCGAATGGAGCCCGCAGACGGCTCTTCGGTCCGATCAGGTCGGCGCATCCGGAGCCTTCGGCGCCATCCCGCTGATTGTCGGAACCCTTCTGATCAGCGCGATTGCCATGATTATCGCAACGCCCCTGGGCCTGATGTCAGCCATTTATCTTGCCGAATACGCCAGCGACAGAAGCCGCGGCATCATCAAACCCCTGCTTGAACTGCTGGCCGGTATTCCGACCGTGGTTTACGGGTTTTTTGCCGCACTCATCGTTGCCCCCATGTTGCGCAATGGTGGTGAAGGTCTCGGATTTGCCATATCGTCCGAAAGTGCCCTCGCCGCCGGTGCCACAATGGGTGTGATGATTATCCCCCTTGTATCGTCCCTTTCCGATGACGTCATCAACGCCGTGCCACAATCCCTGCGTGACGCCTCCTATGGCCTCGGCGCCACCCAGGCGGAGACCATCAAACAGGTGATCCTGCCAGCTGCGATCCCCGGCATTGCCGGCAGCCTGCTGCTCGCCACGTCGCGGGCCATTGGCGAAACCATGATCGTGGTGATGGCCGCCGGTCTGGCCGCCAAGCTGACGCTCAACCCTCTGGAAGCTGTAACCACTGTAACCGTACAGATCGTTACCCTGCTGACCGGTGACCAGGAATTTGACAGCGCCAAAACCCTTTCTGCCTTTGCGCTGGGTCTGCTGCTGTTCGTTATAACCCTGGTGCTCAACGTCATCGCGCTGCGCATCGTCGACAGGTACAAAGAACAATATGACTGATACCGTCAACATTCTGGCTACAGCCGACTCGCCAAGGCACAGCGCCGAACGTCGCTTCCGCATATATGGCATTCTGGCCATTGCCGTTTCGCTTGGCTTTCTGGCCGTCATGGTCATTTCCATTGCCATTCGAGGCACCGGCGCGTTCCAGCAATCCTTTGTCGATATCGCAATTGAACTGCCTGCAGAGAAGATTGACCCCGACGGCACCGGTGATCCGGTTGTTATCAAGAAGTCACGCTTTGGCAGCATCCTGAAAAAAGCCCTGCGTGAGCGTTTTCCTGAAGCCAAGAGCCGCAAGGAAAAGAAGCAGCTCTATAAGCTGGTCAGTTCAACGGCTGAATATTCGGTGCGCGATGCCGTAGTTGCCAATCCCTCCCTTGTCGGCACCACAGCCACCTTCTCTGTGCGCGCCTCCAGCGATGTCGATATGTTTCTCAAGGGCAATATCGACGCCCGTCTCGACGAAAGCCAGCGCCGCGTCAGCGACCTGCAGCTATCGTGGATCAAGGACTTGCAGGAAAAGGGGCAGATCGAAAAGCGTTTCAATAAACAATTCTTCACCGGTGGCGATTCCCGCGAACCTGAACAGGCTGGCATTCTCGGTGCTGTGATGGGTTCCGCCCTCTCCCTGCTGGTGTGCTTTCTGCTGTCCTTCCCCATCGGTGTTCTCGCCGCGGTCTATCTGGAAGAATTTGCTCATAAAGGCCGCGTCAACCGGCTGATCGAAGTCAATATCAACAATCTGGCCGCAGTTCCTTCCATCGTGTTCGGCCTGCTCGGTCTGGCCATTTTCCTCAACGTCTTTGGTCTGCCCCGCTCCACCCCTCTTGTCGGAGGCATGGTGCTGGCGCTGATGACCCTGCCGACCATCATTATTGCATCCCGCGCCTCCTTGCGCGCCGTACCGCCATCGATCCGCGAAGCGGCTTTTGGCCTCGGTGCCAGCAAGGTTCAGGCGACTTTCCATCACGTGGTGCCGCTTGCAATGCCCGGCATGTTGACCGGCGCGATCATCGGCATGGCCCAGGCATTGGGCGAAACAGCACCGCTGCTGATGATTGGCATGGTCGCCTTCATCGTCGACATCCCGGGTGGCATAACTGATGCCGCAACGGCTCTGCCGGTACAGATCTTTCTGTGGGCCGACAGCCCGGAGCGCGGCTTCCTTGAAAAGACCTCCGCGGCTATCATGGTGCTGCTCGGCTTCCTCATCGCGATGAACCTGATCGCTATCATCCTGCGGCGTCGATTGGAAATTCGTTGGTAAGAGAGTTGGCAAAATGAACATTCACCCGAACATTGAAGGCAGCCAGGCTGTGACCAATTCAACCGAAACCGGCCCGATTATCCAAGTCAATCAGGCCCAGGTCTATTATGGCGAAAAGCAGGCCATCATCGACGTCGATGTGAATATCGACGAGCACGCTGTCACCGCCTTTATCGGCCCCTCCGGCTGTGGCAAGTCCACTCTGCTGCGCTGCCTCAACCGGATGAATGATGTAATCCCGATCTGCCGCGTCGAGGGTTCGATTAAGCTGGCTGGTCAGGACATTTATGCGCCGGAAGTTGACGTCGTTTCGCTGCGCCAGAAGGTCGGCATGGTGTTTCAGAAGCCAAACCCCTTCCCCAAGTCGATCTTTGACAACATCGCCTATGGCCCGAAGATTCACGGCCTTGTCGACAACAAAACCGATCTGGAAGAGATCGTTGAAACCAGCCTGCGCCGCGCCGGCCTGTGGGAAGAGGTGAAAGACCGCCTGAACCAACCCGGCACCGGCCTGTCCGGCGGACAGCAACAGCGGTTGTGCATTGCCCGCGCCATTGCGGTGCAGCCAAAGGTCATCCTGATGGACGAGCCCTGTTCGGCCCTCGACCCGATTGCCACGGCGACCGTTGAAACACTGATTGATGAACTGCGGAAAAAATACACCATCGTCATCGTCACCCATTCCATGCAGCAGGCTGCGCGTGTGTCACAGAAGACTGCCTTTTTCCACCTCGGCGAACTGGTGGAATTCGGCACAACAGAACAGATTTTTGCCGCGCCCAAAGAAGAGCGCACTCAAAACTACATTACCGGCCGCATCGGCTGATCGGAGACGGATCCATGGAAAACGCGCATATCGTAAAGAGCTTCGATCAGGACCTTGGTCAGATCGAAAACATGATCCTGGAAATGGGCGGCATGGTTGAAAACCAGATCATGCTTTCCGTGCGGGCGCTGATTACCCGCGATGAAGAACTGGCCACTTCTGTGCGTCAGGCCGACAAGGCCATCGACACGCTGGAATCGCAGATCGACGAGCAGGCGCTGAAAATTCTCGCCCTGCGCCAGCCAATGGCCAGCGACCTGCGTGCCGTGGTCTGCGCCATGAAAGTTGCGTCCAACCTGGAACGGGTCGGCGACTACGCCAAAAACATCGCCAAGCGCACCGTTGCGCTGAAAGATACGGGTTCGGTCGGATCATCTGAAAAAACCCTCAAACGCATGGGTGACATGGTTCAGCAGATGGTCAATGACGCGCTGAATGCATTTGTCGGCAAAGATGTCGCCATGGCGGAAGAGCTGATCATCCGCGACGAGGAAGTTGACCATATGCACAACACGCTGTTTCGCGAGTTGCTGACGTATATGATGGAAGACCCCCGCTACATCACCACCTGCATGCACCTGTTGTTCATCGCCAAGAACATCGAACGTATGGGCGATCACACCACCGCCGTTGCAGAACAGATCCACTATGTTGTCACCGGGCAGGTGCCGGAAGATGATCGCCCGAAAAGCGACATCACCAGCCAGATGATTGTCGATGCGGACACCAACGGATCCTGATCATGTCATCTCTGTCGCAACCCACAGTGCTGATCGTTGAAGACGAAACCTCACAGGTAGAGCTACTGAAATTCAACTTTGAAAAAAGCGGTTATCGCGCGCTGGTGGCGATGGACGGCGAAGAAGGCCTGCTGCAGGCAGAAGAACAGACACCCGACCTGATCGTGCTTGACTGGATGCTGCCGGAACTGTCGGGCATTGAAGTGTGCCGGCAGCTGAAACGCAACGAATCCACCAAGGCCATCCCCATTCTCATGCTGACGGCCCGTGGTGAGGAAAGCGACAAGATACGTGGACTGGATACCGGAGCCGACGATTTCGTTGTCAAACCCTATTCCGTGAAGGAATTGCTGGCCCGCGCCCGCGCCATGGTCCGGCGCAGCAACCCCATCAGCTCCGGTGAAGTATTAACCTATGGCGACATCATTTTGGATTCCGAACAGCATAAAGCGTTTCGCGACGGCAATCTGATCAAACTGGGGCCGACCGAATTTCGTCTGCTCAGCGTGTTCATCAGCCGCCCGGGCCGGGTGTGGAGCCGCGATCAGCTGCTGGAACGTGTCTGGCCCCATGATCTCGACATCGACCTGCGCACGGTCGATGTCCATGTCGGTCGACTGCGCAAGGCGATTAAATTGCCCGGCAAGTCCGACCCGATCCGCACCGTGCGGGCCGCCGGCTATTCGCTGGACATGGAAGTCTAACTGCCAGTCAGTCAAACCTGTCCCTACCCTTCAGCTGAATCCAGTTTCCAAGCCTCAAGCAGGCGAGGCAGCGCAATTGACCAGTCCATCACTCCAGTCGCCTCTGTCCATCCGTTATACTGGCTCAACAGGTCTCCTTCGACGGGCCGATTCTTGCCGATCAGATTGGTCAATTCCGTGCGATCGACCTCCATATCGTACAATTCCCAGTCCTGACCGAATTGTCGGACCAGCTTGAACTGGCCGTGCCTGATGGCGCAATTGCCCTCATGCTCAAAGAAGATTGGTTGCTGGCGTTGCCAATTGCTGCCCTGGAAAAGCGGCAACAGACTCTCTCCCTGCATCGGCTGTATCGCCTCGCCGCCCAATTCAGTCAGATAATCGCCGCCTGTAACTTCCAGAATGGTCGGCAGCAGATCAACAACATGGCAGGCAGCGTGCGCCGGTTTTCCAGGCTTTATGCCCTTCGGCCAATGGGCAACCAGCGGTGTCGAAATACCGCCTTCGTGCACATAGTGCTTGAACAGTCGAAACGGAGCGTTTGAAACATTCGCCCAGGGCTTGTCATAGCTTTGATAGCTCAGCGCATCGCCCGGCATGACATCGGGTCGATTGCCCATGACAATCTGGCGCCCATCATGGGTGTGGTCTGGAAAGAACTTCGCCCATCCGTCCTCCGCCATGAATTCGGCACACCCGCCATTGTCCGATAGAAACAGGATCAACGTGTCGTCAAATTGATCAAGCCGCTTCAATGCGGCAATCAATGTGCCGATGGATTGGTCCATGCGGTCGACCATGGCCGCATAGGTGGCCATTTTCCGCGCTTCCCAGTCTCGATTACCTTCGCTGGACCAGGGGTGCACATCCCTGTCACGCGGAGATATGTCCCAGTTGGACTGGAACAGATCCATCGAATTCATCTGTTCGTGACGCGCAGTGCGCGTCTCATCCCATCCACCGGCATAGACACCATCATAACGCGCTATATCCTCTGGATGGGCATGCAGCGGCCAATGGGGGGCCGTGTGGGCCAGATAAAGAAAGAAGGGCTGTTCGTCCTCGACTGCCTCTTCCACCATTCCAATGGCCTTGTCGGTTATTGCATCAGTGAAATAAAAGTCATCCGGCAAGACATCCACACGACGGTCATCTTCCAGCATGTAGTGGGGAGAGAAAAAATGGGTGACCCCGTCAACAATGCCGTAAAAACGGTCAAATCCTCTCTGGCGCGGTGTCGGGTGGTCGACGTCCCCGACGCGCCAGGAATCCACTTCCCGGGCCATGAAGTCACCAGCGACATGCCACTTCCCTGACATCAACGTGCGATAGCCCGAAGCCCGCAGGTGTTCGGCAATTGTGGCGCTGTCATTGCGCAAAAAGCCCTGATATTCCTTGGTGCCAAGATTGGCCCCCATATGGCCAACCCCGGCATTGTGTGGATAAAGGCCGGTCAACAGCGAGGCGCGTGTCGGGCAACAGCGCGCACAATTATACATCGCTGTCAGCAACACGCCTTGCTCAGCAAGACCATCAATATTGGGAGTTCTGATCTCGGAGCCGGTAACACCAAGATCGGCAAACCCCAGATCATCGGCAAGAATTAAGATGACGTTTGGCTTCTGTGACACGATACACCTCCCAGTTCTGCATCTTTTACCTCGCGCCGAAGCAGGTCCACCACCTGCTGCAAAGTTTTCCACGACCCGAGCACTCAATCTGCTTCCCGACCCGCCATGGCTGAGTTCGTTTACTGGCTTTTCTTTTGGCCATGCTCGCGCCAGACGATCAGCAGCCCCCCACCGACAATCAAAAAGACACCGGGAATCAACCGGTCCAGCGGCGCTTCGGCAAAAACCACCCAGCCGAGGAAGAAGGAAAACGGAATGCCGAAATATTCAAACGGCGACAGGCTGCTCGGATCGGCCAATCGATAGGCCGAGACCAGACAGAATACGGCAATGCCTCCAGCGCCGCCCATGGCGATCAGCAACAACCAGTCCTGGGCCGATGCCACGGGCACAAATTCACCCGTCATCACAACCAGCACCAACGAGCCAACCAGGGCGCCACAATTGGAATAGATGTTGATCAACGCGGTGGGAACCGAGTCGTCGAACAAACGCGATGTCACGCTGATGACGGCATAGTTAAAAGCCGCACATAGTGGCAAAACCGCATACCATTCAAAGGCTTGAGAGCCAGGTCGCATCACCAGCAACACCCCGGTAAATCCGATCAGAACCGCCAGCCAGCGCCACAGGCCCACTCGGTGGCCCAGCAGTGGGATCGACAGGGCCGTGACAAATAACGGCCCGGAAAAGGCGATCGACGTGGCAGTGGCGAATTCCAGCTTCGACAAAGCAAGGTAAAAACACAACTGAGCCAGAGCAACAAACAGCCCACGCAGCACCCCAAGCTTCCACTGCCGGATAACCAGCGGCCGCCCGGCTTCGATCCAGGTCTTGGACCACAGCAAAATGAGCACCGTGGGCAGCAGGCCAAACAGATTTCGAAAGACCGATAATTGCTGGGGCGGATAGCCTTGCCCCAAAAACTTGATCAGCGCTCCCATCACGTCGAAAAGAAATATCGCCGTCAGGGCAATCGCCGCAGCTGTGAGAAAGGAGACGGGATCAGATCGGGTGTTCAATCAGGGGTCCAATCATCGCGGAGCATCGGTGTTTCACCCCGAAACCCCAAATCAGCCCGCTTTTCTAGCACGGGCAGCGGGGCAAGTGAAACATTCCCGGACAGATAACGAGCGAATTCGGGCTCGTCGAGACGGCTTCAAACCACAACAATTCGCTCAATAAGTGTTAACCAAACCCTGAATTTGCCAATCTCTACGGGGCTGTGAAGACAATACAGTAACCAGTTACCGTTAAGTCAGTTTGTGCAGCAGCCCACGAGCCCCGTGCTTGTCGGCCGCATGATGCAGTGCTGCACCGCCGGGCCGTCCGGAATGTCACAAGAACGAACCAGCTTGATGAGATTCACATGGCGACCGAACCGACAAACAACCCAAACAGCAAGACTCCTGCATCGAAACAGGTCGTTGACGAGACCTGGAATCTCGACTCGGGGGAACAGTCCAAACTGGACGATGACGCCCATGACTTTCTGTTGGCCGAGTCCCTGGGGTCCACCGAAGGACACCTGGCGAATGCCCATATGGGCGGAGAATCACGAACTGAACCGGCAGCTCAAGCGGCAGAAACGACCGGAAACGTCGACACTCCCGCTGATCGGTCAAACAGCGAAGGCAGTGTCGACAACAACGGCGGCGGCGCCGCCGCCGCAAAGGGTGGAAGCGACAATCATGCAGGCAACGGTAACGGTGCGCGGACAGAAGGAACAGAACCGACCCGGGCACGCGCAGATACCCAGCCGCAATCGTCACAACCCGCGCCAACAGTTCAACAGATCTCAACCGACCCTGCGGCAGAATCAAACATCCAGCCTGACGCGGCACCGGCAGCGGCAGCGGCGCGGCTTTCTGAGCCCGAAACCTTTCTCGGCGAAAGAAGCAGTCCGACCTATGACCCATTCACCGGTGGCGCTGGCAATGACACAATCACGGGCGGCGGAGGCAACGACACAATCAATGGGCGCGGCGGCAATGACATCCTCAAGGGCGGTGGCGGCAATGATACTCTCAACGGTGGCAGCGGTAATGACATTCTCAAGGGTGGTATAGGCGATGACACGCTGAACGGCGGCACCGGTGACGACAAGCTTTTCGGCGGGGATGGAGACGACGTCCTCATCGGTGGTGAGGGCAACGACACGCTGGACGGGGGCACCGGAGACGACAAGCTCTTCGGTGGTGAAGGCAACGACGTCCTCAACGGCGGCGAAGGCGATGACACCCTGAATGGCGGCACCGGTGACGATAAACTTATCGGCGGAGATGGCGACGACAAACTCATCGGTGGTGAGGGTGACGACATCCTCAAAGGCGGTGACGGTAACGACGTCCTCAAAGGCGGTGATGGAGACGATAAGCTCATCGGTGGTGAGGGTAACGACATCCTCAACGGCGGTGACGGTAACGACATCCTCAAAGGCGGCGAAGGCGATGACACGCTGATTGGCGGCACAGGAGACGACAAGCTGTTCGGCGGGGATGGAGACGATAAGCTCATCGGTGGTGACGGTAACGACATTCTAAACGGCGGTGACGGTAACGACATCCTCAAAGGCGGTGAAGGCGATGACACGCTGAACGGCGGCACCGGAGACGACAAGCTTTTCGGCGGGGATGGCGACGATAAGCTCATCGGTGGTGAGGGTAACGACATCCTCAAAGGCGGTGAAGGCGATGACACGCTGAACGGCGGCGCCGGTGACGACAAGCTGTTCGGCGGGGATGGAGACGATAAGCTCATCGGTGGTGACGGTAACGACATCCTCAAAGGAGGCGAAGGCGATGACACGCTGAACGGCGGCGCCGGTGACGACAAGCTGATCGGCGGAGATGGCGATGATAAACTCATCGGTGGTGAGGGTAACGACGTCCTCAACGGCGGAGCCGGTGATGACAAACTCTTCGGGGGAGCCGGTGAAGACGTCCTGAAAGGCGGCAAAGGCGACGATGTTCTCAATGGCGGCGCGGGTGACGACAAACTTTTCGGAGGAGCTGGCGACGACGTCCTGAAAGGCGGCAAAGGCGATGACACGCTGAACGGCGGTTCCGGTGACGATAAACTCATCGGCGGCGACGGAAACGACGTTCTCAAAGGCGGCAAGGGCGACGATACGCTGAAAGGTGGCGACGGCGACGACAAACTTGTTGGTGGAGCCGGAGAGGACACTCTGGGTGGCGGGGCCGGAACCGACATTCTGATCGGCGGAGCTGGCGATGACACAATGAACGGTGGCGCCGGCGACGATATTTTTATCTACCAATCCGGCGATGGGTCAGATGTTATTCAGGGTGGTGGCGGCAGCTGGGTCGATTCGATTTCGCTGCAGGGTTTTGATGCCGAAGGTCCCGGCGGCGACTGGACGATTGATCTCGATTCCGGCACCATTGAAAGCCAGGAGGATGGTGAGATGATCCTCTCTGATGGCGCTTCGGGCACCATCGACTTCGAAGATGGATCCAGCATCGACTTCTTCAACATCGAAGAAATCCTCTGGTGATCCCTCAATTCGCACCTACCTGACCTCTCATTCGGCAAGGTTCGCGTAGGTTTACGTCTTTACTGCTTGCATGATCGCAAGATTCGGGGGCCGCAGCCATGCCTGCCGGCGGGATTTGGCGTGATCTGAAACAGGCAGCGGAAGATACATGCCCAAGGGATCGTCGGGAGCCAATTCACAGCCAGGTGGCAAGCAGCCAGCACCGAACAGCGCTGGTGACCGCTCCAACAGCCCGTCAGGTCTCAGCAAATTCGCCCTGCGCCAGCTTTCCGCTGGCAATCTGAAGTCGCTCGGCTTTTTGTATTCCAACCTCATTCTCCTGTCGCCACGGGTGATCTTCGCATCGATCATCATCAACCTGTTCGGCCTGGCCATCCCGATTGCCATTCTTCAGGTCTATGACCGGATCATCCCCAATCACGCCCTGCCAACCCTCTATCTGCTATGCATGGGGCTGATTGCCATTGTCGTGCTGGAATCCCTGCTGCGCATCGCCCGCGCCTATGTGGTGGGGCATAACGCGTCAAAATTCGGTCACCACACCTCCCTCGCGGCATTGAACAATATTCTGTCGATGAACGAGGGGCAGTTCACCAATGATCACGCCAGTAAGCTGGTCGAACGGGTCAACGCGATTGGCAAACTGGCCGACTTTTATGGCGGCACCTCGAGGCTATTGCTCATCGACCTGCCCTTCGCCGCCCTGTTCCTGGTATTTATCGGTCTGATCGTCGGTCCGCTCGTGGCGGTTCCCCTGTTGCTGATTTGTGGTTTTGGCTGGGGAATTTTCAAACACGCCAAGATCATGCGCGATACGCTGGAAGCCCGCGATGTGCAGAGCTCACGCATGTATGACTTTGTCGGCGAAACACTGCGCGGAATTCTGACTCTGAAATCAGCCGCAATGGAACCCTTCATTCTGCGTCGCTTTGAAAGCCTGGTGGAAAATTCTGCCCATCTCAACAGGGACCTGATCAGCGCCACCAGTCGTGCTCAGACATTTGCCAGTTTTTTCGGCAATGCCGTAACCGTCACCATGGTCACCACCGGCGCCGTCATTGCCATTTTTGGCGACATGACCATCGGCATGTTGGCCGCGGCAAGCCAGTTGGCAGCCCGCGCCATTCAGCCCGTCGTGCGGTCCGCCGCATCCTGGAACGAGATCCAGGTTGCCGTTCTGGCGCTCAGGGAATCACACAGTATCGTTTCCCACAGGCCAGAAGAAATTGCTGAAAAATCAATCGATTATTCAAATCTTCCGACTCTAAACATTATCCATACGGAAAACCTTGGCAGCGATGCCGCCATCGAAATTCAGGGAGGGTCCATTATCGGCTTCACCGGCGGTGACGGCAGCGGAAAATCAAGCGTGTTGAAATCCTTTTCAGCCATTGCCGACACCCCCTGGCTGCAGGCCAGAATCGATGGCGAAGATCCGTGCGTCTATCGTCACAACGGGCGACAGGCGATTGGCTATGTCACGCCCCAAACATCTGTTTTTCGCGGCACCATTCTCGACAATCTCACCCTGTTTGGTGGCGGTGCGTCGGTTCGCCGGGCACGCCAGGCCTGCGAGATGATTGGCCTGCGAAAGGTCATTGATAAATTGCCCGACGGCTACAGTACCCGACTGCGCGAAGGCGTAACCGAGGCTTTGCCACAGGGCACTATTCGACAAATTGTCCTGGCCCGCGCCCTTGCCCAATCGCCAAAGCTGTTGCTGCTGGATGAACCACAGGCCTTCCTGGATGCCCAGATCGATGCGGAACTGCTGGCCTGCCTGCAGAAGATGTCGAAACAGATGACCATCCTGATGGTCACGAGCAGTCCCACTTATTTGCAGATCTGTGACCAGGTTTTCCAGGTGACAAGGAACTCCTTGGAACCGATCCCCTGCCCCGCACCGGATATTTCAACTTCCGACATCAAATTGGGTCAGCAGGCATCATGACCAGACTTTTGAAAAATACCGGCGAAGATCCCCTTGGTGTCGTTTCCGACGGACCGGTTGCCGATGAAGCATCAAATGCCGTCATCCAGCAACAGGAAGACCTGCGCGAAGCCTTTTCACCCGAGACTTCTGAATTCACCGCCGCAGCCACGCCGTTTACCAGCCTGATATCGGACCCCAATTCACCCGACCAGAAGCTGGCAAATGCTTTTGAATGCTGTGTCAAACCCCTGTTGATTGCGCTCAACTGGTCCGGCGAATCCCGTCATTTGATCGAAGCACATCCCCACGCATCATCCATCGGCGACATCTGCCAGTTCGCCGCCCTGATGGTAAAACTGGGTTTCAATGTCCGGCTCTACAACGACTCGCTGACCAAATTGCAGGAGTCGCAATTGCCCTGTATGGCCATTCTGCCTGACGGATTTCCATGCGTTGTGTTTGAACTCCATCCCGGCGGCAAGGCGCAAATCCTGCGTGGCAGCGACGGGGCGATGGAAGAAATTGACCTGACGGACGGACGCTATCATTTTTGTCTGTTTTCATTTCGCGACGACAGCGAGGCTCCGCAAGACAAAAAGGGAAACTGGTTTTACGAATCCTTTCTCAACTTCAAACAGCAGATTTTTGCCGTCGGCCTGGTTACCTTGCTGATCAATTTGATGGGACTGGCGACGCCGCTCTACATCATGACGGTATACGACAAGGTGTTTACCGCTTCCGCCCTCGATACGCTTATCTACCTGGCGGTTGGCATATGTTTGATCATCGGTGCAGAACTCTATCTGCGCTCGGTGCGCGGCAAGCTTGTGGCCTTTGTCGGCGCCCGTTTCACGGCGGTCCTGCTGAGCGAGAGTTTTGGTAAAATTCTTGGCTTTCAGATCTCAATGACCGAATCCGCCTCGATCAGTTCACAGCTGATGCGGATCAAACAGTTTCAGGCGATATCCGGCTTTTTCTCGGGAAAAGTGGCCAATGCTGCACTCGATTTCCCCTTTATCATCATATTCTGCCTGGTCATTGCCGCCATTGGCGGGCCGCTGATCTGGGTTCCTGTTTGTCTGGCGATTGCCTTTCTGGTGATCGGCCTGATCACCGTTCCGCTGACCAAAAGAAACATCGCCCTGACCGGCAAGGCGCGCAGCAAATCACAAAACTTCCTGTTGGAAACCATGGAGATCTCCACCACCGTCCGGCAATTGGATGCAGAGGCCATCTGGAACCGGCGCTATGAAGAATACCTGTCGCAACTGACCCATCTGAAATTCAAGAGCCAGTTCTTTGACAGCGTGCTGAACAGTATTTCGCAAGGTCTGGTAATGATCGCCGGCATTGCCACTCTCTGGATTGGCACCCTGCTGGTGCTGGCTGGTGATCTCAGCACCGGTGCGCTGATCGCCATCATGATGCTGGTGTGGAAGGTGCTGTCGCCCATTCAGACCCTGTTTTTGAGCTTCTCCAACATCACCCAGATGTCAGATTCAGTGCGTCAGGTGAACCAGTTAATGCGGCTCGCCACCGAACGGCCGGTCGGTCAGTCATCTGGCATTTTCCGTAATTATTTCGGCAAAATCAGGTTTGAAAATGTCGGATTTCGCTATACGCCGAAATCTGAACCAGTGGCCCGCGGCGTGTCGATTGACTTTCGCTCGCGCGCCATAACCGCCCTGACCGGCTCGAATTCATCTGGCAAATCCACCCTGCTGAAATTCATCATTGGCCTGTACACACCTCAAGCCGGCGGGGTTTTTGTTGATGGGTTGAACCTGAAGCAGATCGACCCCGGCGAGCTACGCGCTTCCATCGCCTATGTCACGCAGGATCCGATCTTTTTTTACGGCACCGTGGCGCAGAATATCCGCCTGTATCAGCCAACAGCATCGGATGACGAGGTCGCCAACGCCCTTGTCGATGCCGGCATCGATATCAAGGACCGTGAAACCTTCCCCGAAGGGGTGGAAACACGCCTCAGCGGACGTTTTCTGGAGGGCCTGCCGGAGGGTCTCAGACAACGCCTTTCGCTGGCCCGTGCCTATGCCAAACAGTCAAAGGTCTATCTGTTTGATGAACCCTTTGCCCTGCTCGATCCGGAAGGCCGTGAGTGCTTTTCCAAAAAGATCAACGAGTTGAAGAATTCGGCGACGATTATCATGGCGACCAATGATGTCGAGCAACTCAATATGTGCGATCGCATCGTTTATCTCAGCCAGGGCAGCGTCATTGCTTCTGGTACACCTGAGAAAATCCTGCCGCTGATTCAGGACCAGCAAAACCCATAAAAAACGGATTGTTAACCATAGTAATCCACCATCAAGGCTTCTGTTGCGGCGCGCAGCAAGGGGCAACATGTTGTATTTCGTTGTCACCGCGTGCCACCGGTCGGAAAATTATTTCCCACATCACCAGGCAGAAATTCCCAATTTTCACAACTGGTAAGCGCAGATGGCCCTATTTAAGAACAAGCAAGAATTGCCGGCGGACAAATTATCCCTTCCGTTGGAGATCAACTACGGCCAATGGTCAAAAGTCTTCAGCCACATGTTGCTGGTGGTCAGTGTCCTGGTCAGCAGCCTGATCGCTCTGGCCAGCTTTGCGCCGATTCATGAAATCGTTGTCGCCGAAGGTCAGATCATCCCTTCCGGTAATGTCATCGAAACCCAGCATCTGGACGGCGGCATCGTCTCTTCGGTCAATGTCAATGAGGGTGATTTTGTCCAATCTGGGGACGTTCTCATGCGAGTCAGCGCCCATGACGTGGAAACCGACCTGCGCAAATCGAAAGCCCAACGGGTAGCTCTGGAAATTGAGCGCACGAGAATGAACGCCCTGATCGACGGCAAGCGCCCCGATTTTGACGGTTTTGACCGCAACCATGCCACCACCGTGCGGGATCAGCAGGCTCTGTTTGAAGCCGAGAAACAAGCCCATCATGCCGACATGACCGCTGCCGAACTGGTTATCGCGCAAAGGCAATCCGAGCTCGGTACGATTCATTCAGAAACGCTCAAACATCAGGCCGAAATCGAATTGCGCAAAGCACGCCTTCGCGTCTTGCAAGGTCTGTTCAAAAAGGGCCTGACAACTCAGGACAAGGTGCTCGACGCCAAGCTGGGGCAACAGGACAGTGAATTGCGCTATGAGCGCTCCCAAGGGGCGCTTGTTGTGGCGGGACGAAAAGTGTCGGAGGCGCAGAGCCAACGGGAAAATATCCGTGCCACACGGCGCAGCCTGTGGATCGCGGCGCTGTCTGAAACCGAAAAGAAAATCACCAATCTCGCCCAGACAATGGAAAGCCTCAACCTGAAGCTCAACCGACAGGAAGTGCTGGCACCGGCTGCGGGCATCGTGCAAACGCTCGCCGCCCGCCATCCCGGCGAGGTCATCAAGCCCGGTGAGGTCACGGTTCAACTGGTGCCGGTCACCGACCGCATCGAGGTGAAGGTCAATGTGCCACCGGAGCATATCGGCCATGTCGGCGTTGGATCAGAGGCGCGGGTCATGCTGACCGCCTATGACAACGAGACCTATGGCTATGCAAATGGCAAAATCTCCGTCCTGTCACCGACCACCACTCGCAATGACCGGGGCGAGTACTACTACACGGCAAAACTGAACCTCGATCGTCAGCAGTTGGATTCCTTTGCCGGATCAAAACCAATCCTGCCCGGCATGGTTGCCCAGGCCGAAATCTACACCGGCACCAAATCGTTGATGAAATATCTGCTCAAGCCGGTCTACCGGTCAGTTGGCAAGGCCTTCAGCGAACGTTGATCAGCCAGACCCAATCAGGTTTTATGCCTATCTGGTCTCAAGCACTTCGACGGACAAAATGGTTGGCAGGTGGCGAGCAATTTCCTGCCAATTATCCCCCTCGTCCAGACTGGCGAAGACGGAGCCCGTATTGGTTCCAAAATAGATGCCGGCCGGATCGCGCAAATCGCCGGCCATGGCCTGACGCAACACGGTGAAGAAACAGGCTTGCTGCGGCAGGCCCTTGCGCAAATCCTGCCAGTTCTGCCCCCCATCCCGCGACCGCCACACCGCTGCAGCAGCATCGGGTGGATATCGCCCGTCACTGTCGCCATTGAGCGGAATGGTCCAGATTGTTTGACCGTCGCGTGGATGGACCCGAATGGGGAACCCAAATGTCGACGGCAGGCCGGAATTGATATCATCCCAGCTGCGTCCGCCGTCTGCCGAGCGCCAAACTCCATGATGGTTCTGCTGGTAAAGTACACCGCCGGAGCCCGGTGCCAGCATCATGTTATGGACGCAATGACCGGTCTCGCCGTCGCGGGGAGCGGCCGGATGATCGTGAGGCTCACAGGCGGTCGTGTTGGACAGCCGGTTGCGTCGTTCCCAGCTCACCCCACCGTCTTCGGAAGCAAACACCCCGGCTGCCGAAATGCCGATCCACAAATTGTCGGCATTGTCCGGATCGCCAACGATGGTGTGCAGCACCAGACCTGCCGCCCCGGGGTTCCAGCTTTCAGCCGATGGATGATCCGTCAGCGACTCAATTTTTGTCCAATGATCGCCGCCGTCCCGGCTGACCAGCAATTGGGCTGGTTTGGTGCCCGCATAGAGCGCCCCATGGCTGTAACCCAGCGACCAGATTTGCCCGAATTGATCGCCAAAGGGCAGCGGTTCATCGCTCCAGCCGATCATTTCGGCAAAATCGGCATCATTGGCGGCCCAGTCGTCCCTCATGCCCTTGGTAAGGCGGGTCACCTGCCAGTTTTCGCCCCTATCTTCTGATTTCCAGACACCGGCGCCATGCCAGTCTCCGCCGCCTCCTGCCCAGAGTATTCCAGTCTCAGGGTCGCCAATAATGTGGTTGATTGGCCAGCCAGCGCAAAACGGCCCGCGCACCGCCCATCCAGCACGATCAGCCCCGCCAGACAGCAGGAACGCGCCCTTTGTCGTACCAACCAAAACGTCGAGTTTTGCACTGCTCATATTCATCTCCCTCCCGGTTTGCGACGAAGGATGTGAGCAAGGCTATCGTGAAACAGCCACTTTGTGAAATGCGGCGGACTGGAGTTCCCGAACTAAGCAGTCACAACAAACGGTTCTGAGAAGATAAATTCTTCCAGATTGTCGCCCTCACCGACCCGGTCGACGACCAAAAAATCACTGGCCGTTTCCAGCGGGGTCAGCACCCCGTGCCAGACACCCCGCTTGAGATTGACGCCCTGATCAGCACCGGCAAGGAATACCTGCGGCTCAACGGGCGTGCCGTGGTCGTCGCTGCAAACGATTACCAGCCAGTTCCTGTCGCCCAGCGGATAAAAGGCCTGGCTGCCCAGAGGATGACGCTCCACCAGCGACAATTGCAGCGGCAGATCATAGGGCTGACCGGAAAAAATGCTGACGCCGACTTTGCCGCCATCACCCGTAATATCAGCCGTTGCCAGCGCGTGGTGGCGCCGACAATTGCCGTTATTGATCAGAAAGGATTCAGCGCCCTGCTTTTCGATCACCTCTCCGAAACGAGCAAATTCTGCTTTGGTGAGAGGGCGCGCTGACAGGTGTTTACTCATGGGATTATCCAAAACCGTTAGAAGGGGAGCCCAACATAATTTTCAGCGACGGCAGTCTGTGCGGTTGCTGATTTCGACAGATAGTCCAGCTCGGCCTCCTGAATTTTCTGGTCGAATTCCGTGGTCGTCGGAAAGCGATGCATGCAGGTGGTGAACCACCAGGAAAAGCGCACCGCGTTCCACACCCGCGTCAACGCCTTTTGCGAATAGGCGTCAATTCCGGCAGAAGAATTCTCCTGGTAGAACTCCAACAGACCTTCGTAGAGATAATGAACATCGCTGACTGCCAGGTTCAAACCCTTGGCACCGGTGGGGGGCACGATATGGGCGGCATCGCCAACCAGGAATAGCTTGTTGAACCGCATCGGCTCAGCCACAAAGGACCGCAAAGGCGCGATGGATTTTTCAAAACTTGGCCCCGTCGTCACATCGTCGGCCACATCCTGGGGTAAGCGGCGACGCAACTCGTCCCAGAAGTGATTATCGCTCCAATTATCGACATGGTCGTCATGGGCGCATTGGATGTAATAGCGCGACCGCGTGGCGGATCGCATGGAACACATGCCAAAGCCGCGGCTGTGATTGGCATAGATGATTTCATGCCGAACCGGTGGCACATCTGCCAAAACGCCGAGCCAGCCAAATGGATATTCCTTTTCAAACGTCGTCAGAGCTGAAGACGGGACGGATTTGCGACTGGGGCCGTGATAGCCATCACAGCCGGCGATGAAATCGCAATCGATGCGATGACCGATCCCGTCTTTGCTGTAGGTCACATGGGGCTTTTCACCATCGAAGTCGACGAGACATGCATCATTCACTTCGTAAATTGTCTGCGCTCCCGAGGCTTCGCGCGCATCCATCAGGTCCTGGGTCACTTCGGTCTGACCATAGACCATAACGTTTTTTCCGATCAGGCCACGCATATCCACCCGTTCAACCCGGCCGAGAAAAGCATAGGTAAAGCCGCCATGCAGCATGCCTTCGGTGTGAATGCGCGGGCCGATCTGTGCCTTGTCGAGCATTTCAACGGTGCCTTCTTCCAGCACACCCGCCCGTACTCGCGATAAAATGTAATCCTTGCTCACCCGATCAATGATGATGTTGTCGATGCCGGCCAGCGTCAACAATTGCCCCAGCAACAGACCGGAGGGTCCGGAACCAATAATCGCAACCTGTGTTTTCTGCGTGGTCATCAGCTCCCCTATAGGTCAACTTCGATTACGCCATCCGGCTTGGCGGCGCGCGACTGGCACAGGATCACATTGTCCTGACGTTGGGCATTGGAAAGTACAAAATCGCGATGCTCTACCTCTCCCGATATCAGCCCGCATTTGCAGACGCCGCAAATACCGTCGGAGCATTTTACGTCCACATGAACACCGTTTTCTACCAGAACATCGGTGGGAACACGGTCCGCCGGGACGTGGATTTCCTTGCCGGATTTCGCCAGCTTGATGGTGAAGTCAAAGTTTTCATATTCCGGCAATTCCGGCACCGAGAAATATTCAAGATGGCGGCTCTCTTCCGGCACACCGGCCCGTTCCGCCGCCTCCATCACCGACTGCATGTAAATGTCCGGGCCGCAGGTATAGACATGCGCGCCCTCGTTGACCTGTGCCATGATCTCATCAAGGTCTGCGCGGGTCTTTTCATCCGATACATGCAGATGCACCTTGTCGGCCCACGGCACTTGTTCAAGCATGTCGAGATAGCCTGCCGTTTTGCGCGACTTCACCGAATAATGCATGGCAAAATCCAGCCCGGCGGCATGGGCCTCATGGGCCATGGCGATCATCGGCGTAATGCCGATACCCCCGCCCATCAGCAAGGATTTTGGCGCCTTATGCTCCAGCGGGAAATGGTTGATCGGCTTGGAAATGAAGATCTTGCGGCCCTTGGAGAAAATGCGGTGCAACAGGGCGGAACCGCCCCTGCCCTCATCTTCTCGCAATACGCCGATCTGGTATTTCGACCGATCTGCCGGGTCGCCGGACATCGAATATTGGCGCAGAAATTCCGGTGCCACGACAATGTCGAGATGGGCGCCAGCCGTCCATTCCGGCAGCGGGGCGCCATCAAGCGAGGCGAATTCGTAAAGCGTAACATCGTCTGTCATTGCATCGACCGTGACGATTTCCACCCGCACAACGGGCGCGTCGCCGGCGATTTTGTATTCGTGGACTTTCGACGTATCGCCTTTTTCCAACCGGGCCTTGTATTCCCGCGCGGTGACCATTGCCTGATAGGCCTCGATGCCCTTTTCGCGGTCCATCGGGAAGGGAAACGGCCATGGATGAGGCGCCAGAGGCGCCGGATAGACAGCCAAAGTCTGATCTTCATATTTCAGATCAAGATCCTTCTGCAGATCGCGCTCATTCAACGGATGTTCGGTCGGCTGATAGGAGCCATCGGCTGACAGTTCCAGGTCCCACCACCACTTCTTGGTCAGGTTCAAGCCACCATTTTCCACCACATCATCGAGCTTTGCCAGCAATGGCGCGGTGGCTGGCATGTTCATCGCCGCCCAGCGGAAGGGCTTTTCAGCAAACAGGCCTTCCAGGTTCCACGGGCAGGTTTTCATACAGCGGCCGCACATCGCACCGCCCTTGGTGCCGATGCGATAGGTGGCGCATTTCTGGCTGTCCGACTTCCAGATTTCATAGCCGTTGAACATCAGTTTCGGCCCGGCGGTGATGGCACCGGAGGGGCATTCACGGGCGCATTTATTGCAGCTTTCGCAGAATTTCTGCAGGCCGAAATCGATCGGCTTGTCGTGGGCCAGAGGCATGTCGGTGGTGACCACCCCGGATTTCAGACGCGGCCCCAGATAGGGGTTGAGAATAACCTCACCAATACGGCTGACTTCACCCAGACCCGACAGCAGCAATAGCGGCGGCTGCAGCACATCACCATCCATCACCGAATGGGCCTTGGCCTTGTAGCCAAGATTGCGAATCTGCTTGCTGATGACACCACCCAGCAGGGAAAAGCGCAGATAGGCGCGCATTGACTGGGCTACGGAAATCCAGTCGTCTCCAGAGGCCCCTTCCATGGTTTCATAACCCTGATCGATGATCATCGAAATGGCCTGATCATGGGGCGGATCAATCTCCTGCCCCAGCGCATTGTGGGAATACCAGGTCCATGCCGGACAGCGGGAAATGCCCACCGCATCGACGCCCAGGAAGTAGCTGGTGGCTTTGATCAGCTGCGCATATTTTTCTGGATCGGGCGCTGCCTTGTCTGGTGCCGGCTCACCACTCTGCAGCAGCACAAAAGAACCCAGCGCCCGCCGCTGCGCCATCGACGGCGCCGCCTTGCGGGCATAATAACCGCCGGTTGCATTGTCCTGATTGGGTTTCCCCATATCGCCAAACTGGGCACGGGCGAACATGTCGGCACGCTTTGGCACCCGGGCCACCCGCTCTTCGTCGATATAGGTGGTCGGAGTATCCACGCGCTTAAGTTTTTCAAAGGCATGGTCGCCGTCGACAAAACGACGCTTGGCAAAAGGTTCGCGGTTGAAGGCATTTTTGGCAAAGCCCTTGCCGAGCTTCCAGGCCAGGCCATGGGTGTGAGACTTCGGTTGATCTGACAAGGGCACCAGCGGCTTGTCGGCCACCAATTCCAGCGTCGTGGTGACCACGGCAACGCCAAACCGCTCTCCCAAATAGGGATTGACCAAGACACCATTTTCCACACTGGCCAACCCGCTGGCCACCGTCATCTGGTTGAGATCAATTTCCGATGTGGTGGCAGAATGAGCGCGGGCATCATAGCCGAGCAGGCGGATGTAATTGGCGATGACGGTTGCCGTCTCTGTGGCCCGCAGACATGCGCGTCCGGCCTGGGCATCCTGGATCCACTCGCAACCGGCTTCATCAGCCTCCGGGTCACGGGGATATTCGTACAAATACACCAGCGCATGGGTATGGTGGTCCATGGTCGTGGGCGGCGCATTCATGCTTTCCTTCAGATCCGCCATGATCATGTCGATACCGGCAGCCAGCGTGGTCGTCTGCTTGGTGCGCAAATCTTCCGCCAGCCTGTCGATATCCGGGTTCTTGTAAGGGGCCTTCAGCAGTGAAGAGATCGGAATTTCACAGGCGGCAACCATTGAGGAATCATTGAAATAACCAAATCCTTTCAGATGATTGACTCGTTCCTGCGGATCGTCGGGCAGGCCGGCTTTCGCCTTGTTGACCAGACCGTCACGGATGGCATCCATCATCGCCTGATATTCGCCCATGGCATTGACGATACTCTGCGGGGCTTCGGGTCGGCGAAAGCTCAATTGTTGAAATGGCGGAACCTGATCCAGATCCGCTGCATCCCGACGGGACAATCTTTCCAAGGGGTAGGGTCCCATATGGACCGGACGATCCTTATCGGTAAAAAATCGCATGTAGAATATTCACCTGCGTTTGCAGCGGATAGATTTCATTTCATTATAAGGCTGCATGGAGATTGTCTGCCTTGCAACCCACCAGCGGTAAAAATTGGCTGTCACGTGCCACAAAACGTGTAAGGCACAATTTCTTTTGGCTGAGGCGGCAGAGTCAGGTCAATCTCTTCGGCCTGATCCTCAAAGGGAGTCGCCAGGACGCGGCAAAGCCGGTGAAAGGGATCAATATCATCTTCCAATGCGGCTCTTATCGCCTGTTCAATGCGATGATTGCGGGGAATGAAGGCCGGATTGGATTTGACCATCAGGTCGCGGCTTTGCTCGATGGACGCATCTGCGCTGTCCAAGCGGGGCTGCCATTGATCAAGCCACGCCGTCAGGCCAGCCTGATCTTCAAAAAGGCCCTTGAACTCGGACAGGTCCTGCCTGCTCAACAGGCGAAAGGCCAGGGTGAAGTCCGCCTTGTTTTCGGCCATCAGCTTGAGCAGTTCATTGCTCAGATCGGCGTCTCCGTCGCGTATTTCGGCCAATCCCAATTTGGCGTTTAATCCAGACTGATAGGCCTTTTGATAGACACCAGGATAGGCGTTGATCGACAATTGCGCCTGTTCGACGGAGTGCTTTTCGTCATTGCCGAACAATGGCAGCAGCGCCTGGGCAAATTGCACCAGATTCCAATGGGCAATGCGCGGTTGGTTGGAATAGGCATAGCGCCCATGCTGATCAATCGAACTGAACACCCGGTCGGGATGGAAATCATCCATGAAGGCACAGGGGCCGTAATCGATGGTTTCCCCGGCAATCGACACATTATCGGTGTTCATAACCCCATGAATGAAGCCAAGATTCATCCACTTTGCAACGAGTGAAGCCTGTGCCTCAATAACCCTGTCCAGCAGTCCGGGATATGGGTTTTCAATATCCTTCAAGTCGGGATAGAGCCGGTCAATGGCATAATCAGCCAGTTGTTTCAGCCCCTCATCATCGCGCCGGGCGGCAAAATATTGGAACGTACCCACCCGGATATGGGCCTTTGATACACGGGTGAGGATGGCACCGGGCAAGACCTCTTCGCGCACCACGGATTCACCGGTGGCCACAGCGGCAAGCGCCCGGGTTGTTGGCACACCCAGAGCAAACATGGCTTCACTGACGATATATTCCCGCAAAACCGGCCCCAGCCAGGCGCGGCCATCACCCATGCGCGAAAACGGTGTCGGTCCGGAACCTTTCAGCTGAATATCCCGGCGGATGCCTGCCCTGTCGATGACTTCGCCCAACAGCAGTGCCCTTCCATCCCCAAGTTGCGGCACCCAATTGCCGAATTGCTGGCCCGCATAGGCCATGGCCAGTGGGTCGGAACCTTCAAGCCGGGCATTGCCGGCCAGCGCTGCTACCCCCTGCTCGGAGCGCAGGTAAGCCGCATCCAGCCCCAGCTCGTCGGCGAGCTCTTCATTCAACTTAATCAGTTCCGGTTGGCGCACGGGCTTGGGATCGAGGCGCGCAAAAAAGCGCTCCGGCAACCGGCCATAGCTGTTGTCAAATTCGATTGCGGATTGCACCAGGCCTAATCCTTTTGGCGATTGTCCACCAATCGTACCGCTTTTCCTTCACTGCGCGCAACGGCGCCGGTGTCGCGGACATTGACTTCAGCTGAAATGCCAACCACGTCCTTGATCCGCTTGGCCAACTGACTGGCGGCCTGTTGTTTGCCCGCCTCATCCATCGCCCCGCTGGCCTCCACATGAATCACCATGGCGTCCATGCGGCCGACACTTTTCAGTTCAATCTGAAAATGTGGTGCCAGTTCGGTGACCGTCATCAGCTGTTCTTCGATCTGGGTGGGGAATACATTGACCCCGCGCAGAATGATCATGTCGTCGCTTCGTCCGGTGATCTTCTCCATCCGCCGCATCGAGCGGGCGGTGCCCGGCAAAAGACGCGACAGGTCACGGGTACGATAGCGGATAATCGGAAAGGCTTCCTTGGTCAGCGACGTAAAGACCAATTCTCCCATTTCCCCATCAGCCACCGACTCGCCGGTTTTTGGGTTGATGATTTCGGGGTAAAAGTGATCTTCCCAGATGGTCGGACCGTCTTTTGTTTCCACACATTCATTGGCAACGCCGGGGCCGATGATTTCTGAAAGGCCATAAATATCAACAGCATGCATATCAAATGCCTGCTCGATTTCCTGCCGCATCGCATTGGTCCATGGCTCTGCCCCGAAGATGCCCACCTGCAGCGATGTCTCGCGCGGGTCGATGCCCAGATCACGGCAGGCATCCAGAATCGACAGGGCATAGGACGGGGTCACCATGATAGTGGTTGGTTTGAAATCACTGATCAGGGTGACCTGACGGGCGGTCATCCCCCCGGACACGGGCACCACTGTACATCCCAGTTTTTCCGCCCCGTAATGAGCGCCCAGACCACCGGTGAAAAGACCATAGCCATAGGCGACATGAACGATATCTCCCGGACGGGTCCCCGATGCCCGCATGGAGCGGGCAACCACCGTCGCCCAGGTATCGATATCTGCTGCCGTATAGCCCACCACGGTTGGTTTGCCGGTGGTTCCTGAAGATGCATGAATGCGCGCCAGTTCTTCCCGCGGCACGGCAAACATGCCGAACGGATAATTTGCCCGCAGATCCTGTTTGGTGGTGAAGGGAAATTTCGCCAGATCTGCCAGCGATCTTAAGTCATCTGGATGCACCCCGGCTGCATCAAAGCTTGCCTTGTAGTGGGGCACATTGTCGTAGGCATGCTTCAGCGACCACCTCATCCGCTGCAGTTGAAGAGCAGAAATTTCGTCACGCGAGGCAATTTCTATGGGGTCCAGCGAGGCCCGATCCGGGGTTAAATCAAGCATGTTGTGTTACAAGGATTTCCTTTTTTGCATTCTCGTGTAACGCTTACACGGGTTTTCCATCCGGTCAATCCAGACTGTGAAGCAGGATTTTGTCATGTCAGCTGATCTTATCAATGTTCATTCCTATTGTGCAGGGGCCTGGGTGCCGTCGCATTCAACCGAAGGCCGGGCGATTAGCGACGCCACCACGGGCAAGCAAATCGGTTTTGCCGGTGGTGGCAAAATCGACATGGCCGCGATGCCCCAACATGCACGGTCATCTGGCGGCCCTGCCCTGCGGGCTTTGACCTTTCATGACCGTGCCCGGGCGTTGAAAGCACTGGCCACCCATCTCAATGAGAACAAGGAACAATTATATCAGCTGAGCTATGGGACAGGCGCCACCCGCGCCGATTCCTGGATCGACATTGATGGCGGCATCATGACCCTGTTCGCCTACGCCTCACGTGGGCGGCGGGAAATGCCGGATTCCACCGTCTATCTCGATGGTGACGTTGAACAATTGTCACGCAGTGGCAGCTTTATCGGCCAGCATATCTGCACCCCCAAACTGGGTGTCGGAGTCCACATCAATGCATTTAACTTCCCGGTCTGGGGCATGTTGGAAAAGCTCGCCGCCAGCCTGCTGGCCGGGGTGCCAGCCATCGTCAAACCGGCCACCGATACCTGCTACGTCACCGAAGCCTGTTTTCGCTTGATGATCGGTTCGGGGATTTTTCCCGAAGGATCTTTCCAGTTAATCGCCGGCCGCACCGGCGACCTGCTCGACCAGTTGACGGCACAGGATGTTGTCAGCTTTACCGGCTCTGCCCAGACGGCGCTTATGCTGCGGTCAAATGCCAACCTGCTGTATCATTGTGTGCCTTTCATTGGTGAGCAGGACAGTCTCAACGGAACAGTGCTCGGCCCCGATGCAAATCCGGGCACACCGGAGTTTGATCTTTTCGTCAAGGAAGTGGTCAGGGAAATGACCACCAAGGCGGGTCAGAAATGCACCGCCATCCGCCGAATCATGGTGCCGCAGGATCAGATCAGGGACTGCATCGATGCACTGACCAGCAAAATTGCCAGTGTGAAAATTGGCGACCCACGGCTTGAAGCAACCCAAATGGGACCCTTGGTCTCGGAGGCGCAAAAAGGCGACGTGCTGAAAATCAACCGGCGGCTTGGACATCAGGCCGAGACCGTGACTCCGGTGGGTGCCTTGTCTGTCGAGGGGGCCGACCGCGATCAGGGTGCCTTTGTTGCGCCAACACTGTTTCACTGCAGCGATCCGGATGCCGCCACCAGCGTGCACGAATTGGAGGCGTTTGGCCCCTCGGCGACCATCATGCCCTATCGCGACCTTGACCACGCCTGCCAACTGCTCAACCGGGGCGGCGGCTCTCTGGTCGCTTCGCTGTTTAGCCATGACCCGCAGGTTGCCAGCCACGTCGCTGGTGGCGCTGCAGCCTGGCATGGGCGGCTCTACATCAATGACCGGACTTCAGCCAAGGAAAGCACCGGCCATGGTTCTCCCCTGCCCCACATGACCCATGGCGGGCCGGGCCGGGCTGGCGGTGGCGAAGAGCTGGGCGGCATCCGCAGCGTCATGCATTATATGCAGCGCACCGCCATCCAGGGCTCGCCCAACATGATCTCGGCAGTCGGCAAAACCTGGGTGCCTAATGCCGATATGACCATAGAAGAAGCCCACCCCTTCACCCGCAGCTTCACCCAGTTGCAGCTCGGCGAAACGCTGAAGACTGAAGCGCGGGAAATCTCGTTGGAGGATATCGAACATTTTGCCCATTTCACCGGCGACACATTTTACGCCCATATGGACGAGGAAGCTGCGAAGGCGAACCCATTCTTTCCGGGAAGAGTGGCCCATGGCTATCTGTTGTTGTCCTTCGCCGCCGGACTGTTTGTCCAGCCCGATCCCGGCCCGGTGCTGGCCAATACCGGACTGACCGATCTTGCCTTTCAAAAGCCGGTCTCGGCTGGCGACAGCATCCGCGTTGAACTGACGGTGAAGCGCAAAACGAAGCGCAATGACGATTACGGCGAAGTGCGCTGGCATGTCGCGCTGTTCAACCAGCAGGATGAGCCGGTTGCCACCTACACGCTACACACAATGAACGCCTATTAAGATGGACCCGGTTGCACAGCTCATAGACCGCTTGAACGGCACCAATAAATTGCGCGTCTGGTCGGTTATCATCACCTTTTTCGGCGATGCGATTGTGCCAAGAGGCGGCTCGGTGTCCGCCCGCACGGTGCAGAACCTGCTGCAGCGCATGGGTATTGAGGCCGGTGCCGTGCGCACCGCATTTTCCCGACTGACCACAGATGGCTGGGTGGTGCGCGACAAGCTTGGACGGTCAAGCTTTTACCACCTGTCGCCAACCGGCCTGCGCCCCTTTGCTGAAGCGACTGATCGAATCTATGCCCCCCTGCCGGTACCGGATTTGACGAATGGACTATGGTCCCTGTCATTCAGGCAGGAAGATTTTCCAAAGCCGCATCTGACTCGCAAGGGCGCAGATAACAACAGGCAGCCAATTGTAGCTGGTGACGCGTTTCATCTGTCCGGCAACATCCAGCATATCCCCGACTGGATGAAGGACATGTCCTGTCCGAAGGACCACCGGCAAAGCTATGAGGCGCTGATTGCCGCCTTCGAGCCGATTATGGGCGTAGATGTAGCCGGTATCGACGCCCAGGTTGTGCGCTGCCTGTTGATCCACGAATGGCGCCGCATTCTGTTTCAATTCGACAAGGTGGAGCCGGAATTCTGGACACAGGACTGGCCGGAAGCCCAATGTCATCGTTTCGTTTCAACGCTTTATCAACAAGTTCTGCCAGCTTCGGAAGCTTGGATGGACGCAGAAGCAACCGGTCCTGAAGGGCCCCTGCCACCGCCCGCGTCAGATCTGACCAGCAGATTTACTTAATATGTTACAGAAATTTGTTGAAATCTGAAATCTTGTAACCTATCATATTCACTGGAGGATATTTCATGTATTCACAGGGACTGATTGGCGCTGATACACAAACGGAGGAGTCGGA
This sequence comes from Rhizobiaceae bacterium, assembly GCA_039977975.1. GTDB lineage: Bacteria > Pseudomonadota > Alphaproteobacteria > Rhizobiales > Rhizobiaceae > Pseudahrensia. The sequence goes on along the minus strand of JBDWCD010000015.1, from coordinate 57,806 downwards.
AGAATTTCTGGCAGCCTTTCAGGCGCGTATTGATCGTGAAGAAAAGATCGAACCCAACGACCCGATGCCTGCCGGCTATCGCAAAACACTGATCCGTCAGATTGGCCAGCACGCCCATTCTGAAATCGTCGGCATGTTGCCGGAGGGCAATTGGATCACCAGGGCCCCGACCCTGCGGCGCAAGCTGGCGCTGCTGGCCAAGGTGCAGGACGAAGGCGGCCATGGGCTTTATCTCTATTCGGCTGCCGAAACCCTTGGCGTATCTCGTGAACAGATGACCGAAGAACTACTGTCGGGCAAAGCCAAATACTCCTCCATCTTCAACTATCCGACCCCGACCTGGGCCGATATGGGTGCCATTGGCTGGTTGGTTGACGGGGCGGCGATTATGAACCAGGTGGCGCTTTGCCGCTGCTCTTTCGGCCCCTATGCCCGCGCCATGGTGCGCATTTGCAAGGAAGAGAGCTTTCACCAGCGCCAAGGTTATGAACTGACCGTGGCTTTGGCTCAAGGCACGCCGGAACAGAAGGAAATGGCGCAGGACGCCCTGAATCGCTGGTGGTGGCCATCGCTGATGATGTTCGGCCCCTCCGATTCCGACAGCCAGCACAGCGACCAGAACATGAAATGGAAGATCAAGCGGTTCAGCAATGACGCGCTGCGGCAGAAATTCGTCGATGCCACCGTGCCGCAGGCGGAGCATATTGGTCTGAAAATGCCCGATCCCGATCTGAAGTGGAATCCCGAAAAAAACAAGGGCCAGGGCGGCTATGATTTCGGTGAAATCGACTGGAGCGAGTTCTGGCGGGTCGTGAAGGGCGGTGGCCCGATGAACCGCGACCGCATCGCGGCTCGCCAAAAAGCCTGGGACGACGGCGCCTGGGTGCGCGAGGCGGCATTGGTTCACGCAGAAAAACGGCGGCGACGCGCACGCGAGGAAGCATCCCTGGAGGCGGCAGAATAATGAGCAATCAACACATGCCCCTTTGGGAAGTTTTTATCCGCCCCCGCAACGGCCTTGACCACAAACATGTGGGTTCCATTCATGCCGCCGACAGCGAGATGGCCCTGCAGGCCGCCCGCGACGTTTACACGCGCCGCGAGGAAGGCAATTCGATCTGGGTTGTCCAGTCACGCGACATCGTCGCTTCCGATCCGGATAAATCGTCGGAGAATTTTGATCCGGCAGGTGACAAGGTCTACCGGCATCCAAGCTTTTACGACATTCCCGACGAAGTGGGCCATATGTGATGAGCAAGTCCGACACCCTGGCTAGCGCGCTGATCGCCCTGGGGGATGATCATCTGATCCTCGGCCATCGCCTGTCTGAATGGTGTGGTCATGCACCAATGCTGGAAGAAGACCTGTCGATGCCGAATATGGCCCTCGACCTGATGGGTCAGGCGCGCAATCTCTACACCTATGCCGGTGAGCTGGAGAACAAGGGCCGCAGCGAGGACGATCTGGCCTATCTGCGCACCGACCGTGACTACAAAAACTGCCTGTTGGTGGAACGCCCCAATGGTGATTTCGCCCACACCATGTTGCGGCAGTTCTATTTCGCCGCCTTCATGCAGCCATTCTGGCAGGCGGCAACCCGAACCAGTGACGACAAGCTGCGCGGATTTGCTGAAAAGGCAGTCAAGGAAATCGCCTATCATGTCCGCCACAGCGGCGAATGGATCATCCGCCTCGGCGATGGCACCGACGAAAGCGCCCGCCGCATGAGCGAGGCGGTGACGGCTCTGCACGGCTATACGGACGAGTTGTTCACCGTGACCGATGACATGCAGGCCTGCATAGATGCTGACCTGCTGCCCGACCCACGGCTTTTGCGCGACACCTGGAATCAGACAATCGCGCATGTCTTTAACGAGGCCCTGCTGACCATTCCCGAAATCCCCTTTCCTCAGGAAGGTGGCCGCGACGGGCGTCATACGGAGGCATTCGGCCATCTGCTGAGCGAGCTGCAATATATGCAGCGCACCTATCCGGGCATGACATGGTAGAGGCTGCAAAAATCACTGGTCTTGACCGGTCGCTCGCCGCCCGCGCCGCCCGCGCCGCCCGCGCCTGGGCTGTGGCGGCTGATGTGCCGGACCCGGAAATTCCCTGCGTCACCGTCGCCGATCTGGGCATATTGCGTGAGGTGGACCTGATCGACGGCGTGGCAGTCGCCAAGGTCACCCCCACCTATTCAGGTTGCCCGGCGGTTCTGGCGATTGAAATGGCCGTCGAAGCTGCCCTGCTGGATGCCGGCTTTGAAGCCAGGATCGAGCGGGTCTTCTCGCCTGCCTGGACGACCGACTGGATTACCGATCAGGGGCGCGAAAAACTGCGCGTCTATGGCATCGCGCCGCCGCACAAAACCAGCAATTCGAAAATGGCGTTGTTTGGTGAAACCATCGTCACCTGCCCGCGCTGCGGTTCATCAGAAACCTCCAAAATCTCCGAATTCGGCTCCACCCCCTGCAAGGCGCATTATCAATGCAAAAGCTGCGCGGAACCTTTCGACTATTTCAAGTGTCTGTAGAACATGACTAATCCACAATTTCACCCGCTGACCATCAAGTCCATTCGCCATCCGTCAAAAGGATCAACGGCGCTGCTGTTTGATGTTCCGGAGGACCTCGCCGAGCGTTTCGCCTTTATTCCGGGTCAATATCTCACCTTGCGCGCCACCGTTGATGGCGAAGACATTCGCCGCTCCTACTCAATCTGCTCGGCGGCAACGGCGAGGTCGACGACGACGGTGGCGTCGACGGCGATGGCGCTTGCGGACCAATTGGAAGTCGGTATCAAACAGGTCCCGGACGGACGCTTTTCCAACTATGCACGCACTTTGAAAGTCGGCGATGAACTACAGATCATGCCGCCAATGGGTCGTTTCACCGCCAGCCTTGGCGGCAAACATGACTATCTGTTGATCGCAGCCGGATCGGGCATCACGCCGTGTCTGTCGATTGCAAAATCGGTGCTGAAAGCGGAGCCCGACAGCACACTCACCCTGGTCTATGGAAATCAATCCACCAAAACGGTGATGTTTCTCGATGATATAAACGCGCTGAAAGACCGCTATACCCAGCGACTGCAGATATTTCATGCCCTGAGTCGCGAGCAGTCAGATATTGATTTCCTCAATGGTCGGTTGAGCGCCGGTATGATCGATACTCTGTGCAGTAAGGGTCTGATAAAAATGGCTGATTTTGACGCCGCCTATATTTGCGGCCCGCAAGCGATGACCGACGAATTGCGATCCACCCTTCAGGATTTGGGCATGGCGCCAGAACAGGTGAAAACCGAATTGTTCGGCACTCAATTGCCCCCCAAAGGAGCCGCCCCTGCCGCCGCCAAGGAGGCCGCCAGCAATGGAGCCGCCGCCGTCGCCGCCGATATTGAGGTTGAATACATTCTCGACGGCAAGCGCAATTCGCTGCACATGGACCCGGAACAACACACCGTGCTGGCCGCTGCACGGGGCGCTGGTCTCGACCTGCCCTTTTCCTGCGCTGGCGGCATGTGCTGCACCTGCCGCTGCCGCATTGTCGAGGGCGAAGCATCAATGGACGTCAATTATTCTCTGCAGGACTGGGAGATTGAAGCTGGTTTCACCCTCGCCTGCCAGTCAAGGCCAACAAGCAAACACCTGGTTCTCGACTTCGACGCAACGTAATCCTTGCGGCTTTATCATCAACACCGCGCAGGCAAAATCTGCCACCGGCCTGTTAACGGTTTGGCAAGTTGTTGTATTCAATCTATGGTTGTGTAAGATTGGCGACTCAACTTTGCGCAACATGAGGGGACATGCAGGTTTGGGAATCGTTTGGGATCAAATTGCTTTGCAAAGCGACTTCAAGCTTCACGGGTTGGGCACTCTGAAAGGAGAATTTATCCAGATCCTGCATACGAATGTGAATGAACGACAGTGTTAACGGCGATGAACCCACCGGACCGATTGGCATTATCCAGGCGATATTGGCAACAATCAAAGCCTGTCTGGGGCCAATAGATGCCATCATAGATCAGTTTATGATGCAGATATGTAGCAACAGGGAACCGACGAAAAGTTACCCCCTAAAGTACATATCCTGCCTGGCAACAAGCTGCCTGATAGTTGTTCTGGCCTATATGCTGTCGCTGCTGCTCAATTCTATTACGCTTGGCAATTTTTTGGAGAAATTCCTCGCCCAACCGGAAATTGTCATAATCCTGGTTTGCATTTTATTGCCTTTGGCTTGGTGCGTCGTGCTGGGCATCGTCGTCCACAACCGACAAATCAGCAGCTGTGAAGCGGCAAGCCTGGGGACGCGAACGACATTGTGGGTGATGACCATCGTTTACGCCATAATCTGGGCGGCAACCTGAAAACCGCAATAATCCGAACCAATACAACCTATTCGGGAGGAAGTTATGATTGGAAGAGTGACAAAAGCGCCAAAGCCGTTAAGGGCTCTCGGCGCCATATGCGGCCTTGTGCTGATTTTTGAACTGGCAACCGCATTCGGTTGGTCGAACGCAAATGCCCAGTCAGAAAGTGTTGAAGGTCAACACTGGACAAATACCGGAATAACCCTGCAAGCCAGCGCCGGTGTGAAGCCGAAAAACATCAAACTGGGACCGGCCTTGAACTTTCGTCAGTCCACCGTCGGCCAAAATCTGCTGCACGGTGTCCAGTTCGTTGTATCCCCTGGTAGAGCCGCTCAACGCGAACGCATGAACCTGTATTCACTCGAAGACCTGGGAAAGATCTGGCCTGATGTGCGCGCTGTCCTGGAAGAAACCGATGTGAAGGCCACCCTTGTGACGCCCTCATCGCCAAACCAATATGTGGGTGTGCCAGTCAAATGGAACTCCGCCTTCGCCACGACCATGAGTGGCGCCTTTTGGGGATCTGAACTCGATCCTTCATCCGATGTAGCCACCGCTGTCGCCTCGGCTTTGATTGCTGATGGCATTGTGTCCGGACAAGGGCTCAGCTTAAATGAAGGCAGTTCCAACCTGAAAGTTGCCATCACCGGCTCAGAACCAAGCGACGCCTGGCTAGGCCTCAACCAGTCGCTAAAGAATTTTGGAGTTACGGTTCCCAAGAAGGGTGACCAAACCCGCACCGCCTATGTCGGTTTCGACGTTGATCTGGAAAAAACATTTAGCAAATATCGGCAGTTGCATCCCGACTTTGCGACCCAAGCCCCGACGGCGGTCACCCAGATAATATCCACCCGCGAACTCGATGGGTCCCGTCTCAGCGGTTGGCATAAATGGGTCACAGAATAGTCGACTGGCACACCTGGTGGACCATAAGACACTACTCGCGATCGCGGGCTCTGGGCACAGAACTCAAACCCGCGTTTCTTCAACCAGCTTCTGTGCTCCCTGCGCCAGCAGGGCCATGCCCACTTTGCGGCCCAGTTCGCGCGGATAGAGGCTGGGGCCATCCTGTTGGGTGCGCAGAATTGTCGATCCGTCGAGCGACATCACCGCAGCACTCATGACCATCATGTCGCCGTCGATTCTGGCCAATGCTGCGATGGGCGAATTGCAGTGACCATCCAGCACCCACAGCACCTCGCGCTCGGCTTCTGCGCAACTGCGGGCGTCGGCATCGTCTATGCGGGCGAGATATTCTCGTGTCTGCCAGTCATTGCTGGCGCACTCCACCGCGACAATCCCCTGTCCGACCGCCGGCAGCATTTCCTCGCTGCTGAATGTGTAGGCCGCACGATCTGCAAGACCCACGCGTGCCATCCCCGATGTTGCCAGCAGAATCGCATCGGCGGGACCAACCTCACTGCCATCGACCATTTTCTGAGGAATGCCATTGTCCAGCTTGTCAATGCGCGTATCGGCGGCACCGCGGAAATGAATAATCTCGGCGCCGGGAAACAACACCCGTAAAAAGGCGGCTCGGCGCACCGAATTCGTCCCGATCTTAAAACCCGTGCCGCCGTTGTGACGCAGTTTTTCCATTGTCAGATCGGGACGCAGGGCCAGCGAGTCCGACGGATCATCCCGTTTCAGATAGGCACCGATGACAAGGCCGGGGGTTTCCTCATTGCCGGGCATGTCCTTCAGCGAATGCATCGCGCATTGGCTGCGGCCAGCCACCACATCGGCACGGATTTCAGCAACAAATGCGCCACCCTTGCCGCCATGGCGGTCCAGCCGGCTGATCTGGTCCCGGTCGCCCCGGGGATTGCTCTCTGCGAGCGCCACGTCCAGTCCCGGCACAGCCTGTTGCAACAGCTCAGACACCAGCTCCGTCTGAGCCAGCGCCATTTTGCTCTTGCGGGTGGCGATCAGAAATTTGCTCAAGTCAGCCCCGTTTGCATTTGAATAAGAGTTGCGGTTCCCGTTTAACGGAAATCACCGCCAATGTAATCAGCCGACGCCCGAAATCGCCGGAAAGGCAGCACGATAGGTCTGATAGGCGGCGGCGAACTCATCACTCAGCGATGCATTGGGCTCAAAGCTGCGGGCGATGGCAGGTGCCGTGCAGATCGCCGCCGGATCAGCATTCTCCGCGGCCAAGAGACCCAGACGCGCGGCACCAAATGCGGCACCGAAATCCCCGTCCTGGGGCAGATCGAGCGGCACGTTCAACACGCTGGCCACCAGTTCCAGCCAATAGGCAGATCGGGTTCCCCCACCAACCGCCATCACCCGGTCGAGATGGGTTCCGGCGGCAGCCAGCGCCTCCAGTGAATCCCGCAGGGCGAAGGCCACCCCTTCCAACACCGCGCGGGTCATCGCCTGACGGTCATGGGCGTGATCCAGGCCCAAAAAGGCACCGCGGATCTTGGCGTCATTATGCGGCGTGCGCTCTCCCGACAGATACGGCAGAAAGGTAATGCCGCCTGGTGCCTGCAACTGATCTCCCAATTCGCCGGTCAGTTCCGCCGCTCCGGTTCCACAAATTCCGGCCCACCAGTTGAGCGAGTCCGTGGCCGACAAAAACACTCCCATCTGATGCCAGGTGTCGGGCACCGCGTGACAGAATGTGTGAACCGCGCTTTCAGGGTTCGGCAGATAGGAGCCGTTTGAGGCAAACAACACACCGGATGTGCCCAGCGACACGAAGGCTGATCCAGCCTGTACGACACCCAGGCCGATGGCTGATGCCGCATTGTCCCCGGCCCCACCGGCGACAACGACATTACTGCCCATGCCCCATTGCTGCGCCAGTTCTGCTCGCAATTGACCGCTGACCTGCGACCCTTCCACCAATGACGGCATTTGGCTTTCACTCAGATGGCAGGCGTCCAGCAAGTCGCCAGACCATTGGCGCTTTTCAACATCCAGCCAGCTGGTTCCGGCGGCATCAGACATTTCCGATACATGATCCCCCGTCAGCCACAGGCGCAGATAGTCCTTGGGCAGGAGTATCTTGGCCGTCTGGTTGAATATTTCCGGTTCATTGTTGCGAACCCATTCCACCTTCGGCGCGGTGAATCCGGGAAAGACGATATTGCCTGACAGAGCGCGAAATTTAGGATCGCCATCAAGTTTCGCCGCCTCTTCGTGACTGCGCGTATCATTCCACAACATGCAGGGGCGCAGCACTTTATCGGAACTGTCGAGCAAGGTGGCACCATGCATCTGACCGGAAAATCCAATGCCAGAAATGGCGGCAAGTTCGCCGGGATGCGACGCTTTCAGCGACGCCATGGCAGCTTCAGTTGCGGCAATCCAGTCGGCCGGTTCCTGTTCCGACCATCCCGCATGGGGGCGGCTGACAGTAAGCGGCGCGTCGGCAGATGCAATGATCGTTTGCTCGGAATCGATTATCAACGCCTTGACACCCGACGTGCCCAAATCCAGTCCCAGATACATATCAACTCCGCTTAGTCTTACCGCTCATTCCCCTCCAGTGAATAAGCGATGGTTCAGCGCCTGGCCAGCCCCAATTGCCTGGCGATGGACTTCTCATTCTGGCGATGCTGATGTACAGGCGTTTGATAAGCGCGGGCTTGATCAGGATACAACACGACGCCATGGCTTTCATTACCGTGCCCCTTGCAATTGGACAGACCATTATCTGGGCGGCGACTTTTTACCTGTTCCCGGCGCTGCTGCCCACCTGGGAAGTCGAAACCGGCTGGTCAAAAAGTCAATTGACCGGCGCCTTCACCCTGTCACTGCTGGCTGCTGCTGTCGTATCACCGCTTGCCGGACGCTTGATTGACAGCGGGCACGGCCGCACCCTGATGGTGGGTGGAACGGCTGCATCTGTGCTCTGTTTGATTGCCCTGTCGCAGGTCGGACAGCTTTGGCAATTCTACCTGGTCTGGTTATTGCTTGGTCTGTGCATGGCAGCCAGCCTGTACGAACCCTGTTTCGCCAATCTGATCCGCCATCTGGGTGACAATGCCAAACCAGCCATCACCCGGATCACACTGATTGCCGGCCTGGCTGGCACTGTCGCCTTTCCGACGGCCCACACGCTAACCGCGCTTATGAGCTGGCAACAGGCGGTTTTATGTTTTGCCGCCGGCACGGCGCTGATCACCCTGCCCCCGACCTATCTGGCCATTTCATCTTTGCAGCAACGCTATCCGGTGGACCGGCCGGTTCGATCCGGCAAAGCCGCCAAGTTGCCTTACGGCAAAGCGTTCTGGCTTCTGGCCTCAGCCTTTATGCTCATCTCGGTGGTGCATGGCATGATCGTTACCCACATACTGCCCTTGCTGGCAGAACGGGGCGTGGCGACCTCCTTTGCGATCCTTGCAGCATCGATGATCGGTCCAATGCAGGTATTTGGCCGGTTGCTGATGATGGCAACGGAAAAACGCCTGTCGACATTGACCACGGCCATGGCCTGCTTCGCCGGCATGGCCGTGGGCATATCTGCATTGGCACTGGCCGGTGCCAATCAGGTTTTGATCCTCAGCTTCGTGGTGCTGCACGGCTCGGCCTATGGGGTGACCAGCATCATCCGTCCGATGCTGACGCGGCAAACGCTTGGGGCCGCCAATTTTGGTCAGATTTCAGGCCGTATGGGCGGTCTGTTCATGTTCGGCACCGCCATTGCCCCCTTTGGCGGCTCGCTGATCTGGCGGGTATCGGGCTATACCAGCATGCTGGTTCTGTCAGCCGCGATGATGGTCGCAGGATTGTTCATCCTGCGACTGGCAACATCGAAGTAGCGAAAAGAACAGCTTATCCGCCGAGGAACAGCTGACCAACCTTGGGATTGGCGAGCAGCTCATCGCCCTTGCCCGCAATCGCCACCTCACCACTGACCAGCACATAGCCGATATCGGCGAATTCCAGCCCCTTCTTGGCGTTCTGCTCGACCATGATGATGGTCTTGCCATCGTCATGCTGCAGACCGTGCAGGATTTCAAACACCATGTCGATGAAACGCGGTTCGAGACCAATGGACGGCTCGTCCACCAGCAAAACTTCCGGGTCCATCACCAGGGCGCGGGAGATTTCCAGCAATCGGCGCTCGCCGCCCGACAGCACCTTCGCCTGATGCTTGCGACGGGCCGCAAGACGCGGATATTTGTCGAAGATCATCTCAGCTGCCTGCTTGGCCTGTGTTGGCTGATCTTTCAGGAATCCCCCCATCCAAAGATTCTCTTCCACGGTCATGCCGGGAAATACCGATTTGTCCTGCAGAATATAGGCAATTCCCGCTTCACCGAGCTTCTGGTTCGGGGAGAGCTTGGTGACATCGCGCTTATCGTCACCATCACCAATGCGGATGGAACCTGAGAAGATATTGTTGAAGCCGAAAATTGCGTGCAACACGGTGGACTTACCGGCGCCATTCGGGCCGATCAGGCAAAGCGACTGCTTGCGTCCAACCCGCAGACTGACATCGTGGAGAATTTCCATCTTGCCGTAGCCGGCATGCAGATTTTCGATGGTCACATAAGGATCACCACCGACCAGTTCATCGAGCTTGTCCGGCGACACCTCTTCGGCAATCGCTGCAACCTGCCTTGTCACTTCCTCGACAGAAATAACGGTTTCTACACCACCAGAGCCGTAGCCACTGATTGCATCTGACTTGTCGTCTTTAGATTTATCGCTTGATTTGGCCATCAGTGCGCTCCCAGATATGCATCAATGACACGTTGGTCGTTTTGAATTTCTGCCGACGACCCCGATGCCAGCAATTCCCCATGGGCCAGGCAATAGATGGTGTCGGCCATGTTCATGATCACCCGCATATTGTGCTCGATGATGAACAGGGTAATGCCAAATTCAGAATTGGCCCGCTTCAAGCGGTCAATCAGACCGTTGATCAGCGTCGGATTGATCCCCGCCGTGGGCTCGTCCAACAACAACACCGTTGGCTCATTCATCAGCGCCATGGCAAATTCGAGCAATTTCTGTTGGCCAAAGGACAACGAACCAGAACGCAGGAAACGCTTTTCATAAAGTCCAACGAATTCCAGCAAATGCTCTGCCCGATCGCGGTCTTCCTGGGTATTGCGTTGCAATGTGTCCCACAGGCTCATTTTGCGGTGTGGCAATGAAATGAGCATGTTTTCCACGCAATTCATCTCGCCGTAAATGCGCGTCTGCTGGAAGGTCCGGAGCAGGCCCAGCCGGGCGATTTCCGGCACCAGCATACTGGAGATTTCCTGACCGTCATATTTGATCGAACCGGAATCGATTGGGTGATAGCCGACGATCGAGTTGAACAGGGTTGTCTTGCCCGACCCATTGGGGCCGATCAGGCCGGTGATCCCGCCTTTTTCAACCTTAATAGAGACGCCTGAATTCGCCTTCACCCCTCCGAAGCTTTTCGACACATTGCTGACATCGATAATGCTCATTGTGCCGCCTCCCCGGTTGCCGTCTCGGCTTTTTCGTCCACCGTCTGGCCAAACCATTCAGGTCTGACGGTGCGCAGCCAGCCCATCAGGCCGTCCTGAAAATAAACCACCGTGACAACGATCAACGCACCCAGCGCCACCCACTGCCAGCCGAGGAAATAGTTCCAGGTGACTTCCTTGAAGACCTGGAACAGGATCGCGCCGATGATCGGCCCCCACAGTGTTCCCTTGCCGCCGAGCAGCACACAGACCACCATGAAGATTCCCAGGTTGATTGTCTGATAGGCTGATTCAAGCGGCTCAAACGAGATCAACTGGAAGGCAGAAATGCCACCGACGACACCGATGAAGAAGGCCGACATGGCCCAGGTCACTAGCTTGTAGCGCATGGTGTGAATGCCCATGGCTTCCGCCTTTTCCTCATCATCACGGATCGCATTGATCGCCGCCCCGAAGCGCGTCTTGTAGAGATAATTGAGGAAGATGAACAGCAACACGCCAGTGATCGCAAAGGCAAAGTAGATAAACACCTTGCCCTCGTCCAAATCGCCCGGATAGACCGGCAGGACGATGCCCTGACCACCGCCAACCCAGTCCCAGTTGGACACCAGTTCACCGGCCGCAATTGCAACCCCCAATGTGCCAATGGCAAAATAGGGGCCACGCAGGCCGAATGTCAGGTAACCGATGACAAAAGCGCTGATGGCGCAGAATACGCCCGCCCCCAGCGAACCGAGGATAAACCCGGTGAAATACTGCGCATCGGTGAAGTCATAGCGACCCCCGCCAGATGCCCCGGTATATTCGCCAACATCATAGACGAGACCAATTGCAATCACCGCAGCGACATACATGCCTGTGCCGTAGAAGAAGATATTGCCCAGTGAGTTGTACCCCATCTGGCCGCCGGTCATGTCCCAGGTCATGGCAACAATGATCATCAGCCACAGCGTCGCCAACTGAACCCCGTAATTGGGAAATATGAAGGGCGCCGCGACGGTGAAGATTAGGATGGCCGCATAAAGGCCGAGTTTGTTGATAGCCATTGTGCCGCTCCCTTACTGAAGTACCTGACGATTGCGTTTTTGCTGCATCAGGCGGAACACTAGAACCGCCAGCAACAACATCACCGCAATGGCCTGCTGATAACCGATACCGAAGATATGGCTGCCATATTGTTCAAGCGCACCAATGCCCAGACCCGCCGCAATAACACCCGGCAGATTGCCGAGGCCAGCTGCCGTCACGATGACGAATGCCCGCACCGAATAGGTGATGCCGTAGAAAGGCTGGATGACCCAGACCATCACGATAATTGCGCCAGCTGCACCACAGATGGCCGCATTCAGAGAAAACGTAAAGGCATAGACTTTTTCCGTATCAATACCCAACACCCGGGCCGCGCGCGCGTCCTGAGCCGTGGCACGTATGGCCTGCCCCATCCGGCTGCGCTTCATGAACAGGATGACTGCAGCCGCCAATGTTGCCGCCATGATAACGCCAATCAGCTTGGCAATTGGAATGTCGATCAGGCCATCGGCGAAATAGAGCGTGTCATAACCAAGATCGAGGCTTTGCGTATCAGAACCGAACAACAGGTTCATGATCTGGGCACCCATGATTGCCAGACCGAATGTGGCCAGCAGAGAGGTGAACAGATCGCGTTCAATCACCCTCGAAATAACCAGATTGTAGATACCGCCATTGATGATCAGCAAAATGGTCAGCACCAGACCACAATATCCAGCGATGCTACCGGCTGCCTCGCCCATATAGGTCGCAATGACAAACACCACGAAGGTCAATGCGGAGACCCAGATCATCGCCTTCGATTGGGATCGCGCCCAATTGTGGATCGGCGTGCCATGCAACGCTCCACCCAGCAGGGCCATCACGACAAAGGCGACCGGCACACCCAACAGGGGGTGCAGGCCGACATTCTTGACCAGCCACCATGAAACATAGCCGCCGCCAATAACGAAATCGCCCTGGGCCAGGTTTTTGACGTTCATCACGCCCCAAACCAAAGCCAGACCGTAAGCTGCCAGCGCGAACAGTGCGCCGATCATAACCCCGTCGATGATAATTTTCAGGTTAACCACCGGAAAGTCGATGAGCAGCCCGATATTACTTGCAATCTGATCCATGAGATCAGGATCCTCCCCTGGGTTTTCGCCTCTTGTGAGCGACTTTACCACATTTCCTTATGACGTGTCCGACCGGTCAGATACCTTTCGGCCCACTGACTGAATTCCCCTGATCAAAATGTCGGATACAGCAAAAGGAAATAAAACCAAAAAGAAGGGCCGGGAAAATCCCGGCCCTTCAATTAAATTAGCCTTAGTCGGCTTTGCGTGGCCAGTTGACCTTGTGCGAAGCAAAGGCGGATGGCGCAACAACGTTGTATGCACCGCCCTGGATCTGACGCAGAACCATCGGTTTGGCGATGTTGTTACCGGCTTCGGAGAAGCGGATGTCGCCGTAGAAGGTCTTCATGTCAGTGGCCGCAATGGCGTCACGGACTTTTTCCTTGTCCAGTGAGGCGGCGCGCTCGAATGCATCCTTAAAGACATACACGGCGGCAGTCGCCTGAGCTGTCTGGTAGGGAACCTTCTTGCTGGCATATTCTGGATAGGCTGCCTTGAACTCTTTCTCATAGTTGGCAGCGGTACCGAAGATCGGATCCGAATAGCTCAGTGTCTCAGACCACTGGGTGGCGCACAGAATGTCGTTTGCAGCAGCACCGAAGTTGCCGGTGACGTCCGCAGCTTCACAGTGCGTCAGCGCGATCATTGGAGTGGAGATTTTCTGCTCACCGATCTGACGAACAGCGGTAGCGGCACCTTTCGAGTGACCGGATACAACCAGCAGGTCAGGCTTGATCAGCTTAACCTTGGTCAGGATAGCGGACATGTCGGACAGGTCGCGTGGCAGTTTTTCATCGATGACGATGTTCATGCCAAGCTTCTTGGCATCTTCCATCACACCAGCGCGGATATCGAGTGAGAACGGATCGTTCTCAACGGCGATTGCCACACGAACGTCAGAAGCCTTGCCGCCTTTTTCAGCAGCTTTTTCGCCGGCAAGCGTCACAGCAGAAGCGAGATACTGCTCCGATGTGGACAGCACGGCAAACAGGTACTTGTAGCCTTTGTTGAACAGCGAGCGCGATGCGCCTTCCGCTTCAACCATTGGGATTTGATACTTCTCGGTAACCGGCGCGATCGCCTTGGTCAGACCGGAAGAATATGGCCCAAGCATATACTGAACCTTGTCCTGGTTGATCAGGCGCTCAGCCAGAGTGGCACCACGGTCACCTTTGGACTCATCATCATAATAGATGACGTTGAAGTTGTAGCACTTGCCGCCAAACTTGACGCCGCCGTTTTCATCAATCTTTTTGATTGCGAATTCGTAGCCGTTTTTGGCGTGTACGCCGTTGGTGGCATATTTACCGGTCAGCGAGATTGCCGAACCCAGGGTAATGGTTTCGCAGTCAGCAGCAGCTGCGATGGCGGTTGAGGCCATAAAAGCGCCGAGTGCGAGACTAAGTGTTTTGAGTTTCATTTTCATTCCTCCCAGAATTAATGCTGCAATCTATCCAGATTGCGCCATGGTATGCAACAGGCGAAGCCATTAAAAAAATTCCTTTTTGCACCGACCTTGCACCAAATGTGATCGGCATTTTGCTATTCCCATCTCGCAGTTTTTTTCAATTGGTGATAATCCCCGTTTCACCTCCCTTCTGCGCTCCAAAGAAATCCGCAAATGACCGGGCATGTAGACATATTTATCATTGGTGGCGGCATTAACGGCACTGGCATCGCCCGCGATGCCGTGGGTCGCGGTTACAGCGTGGCGCTTTGCGAAATGAACGATCTTGCCAGCGGCACATCAAGCTGGTCGTCAAAACTGGTGCATGGCGGCGTCCGTTATCTGGAACATTATGAATTCATGCTGGTGCGCAAGGCCCTGGCCGAACGTGAAGTGCTGTGGTCAGCGGCACCTCACATCATCCGCCCGATGCGGTTCATCCTGCCTCACCACAAGGATCTGCGCCCCGCCTGGCTGTTGCGGCTCGGTCTGTTTCTCTACGACCATATTGGCGGCCGCAGGCTCCTGCCGGGTACCAAAACCGTTGATCTGGCCAATGGGAAATTCGGAAAGCCTCTCAAGGCAATGTTTAAAAAGGGATTTCAGTATTCCGATTGTCAGGTCGATGACGCCCGCCTCGTGGTTCTCAACGCCCTTGATGCCCAGGAAAAAGGCGCTCAGATCATGGTGCAGAGCACCTGTATCTCCGCCAAACGCGAAGGCCAGAATTGGTCAATTCAGACCCGCGACAACAAAAGTGGAAAGGTCACCACAACCACCGCAGATTTGGTGATCAACGCAGCGGGCCCCTGGGTCGACCACGTGCTCGGCAACTCCTTTGGTCAAAACGATGCCCGCAATGTCCGCATGGTTCAGGGCAGCCACATCGTCGTGCCAAAACTCTATGACCACGACAATTGCTACATCTTCCAGAACGCCGACGACCGCATCATATTTGCCATTCCCTACACCCACGACACCACGCTGATCGGCACCACCGACAAGGACTTTGACGGTGATCCGGCAGATGCCGATATCTCGCCGGAAGAAATCACCTATCTGTGCGACGCCGCATCGGAATATTTTGAAAACCCTGTCCGCCAGGAAGACATAGTCTGGACCTATTCCGGCGTCCGCCCGCTCTATGACGACGGCGCCAGCGCCGCCCAGGAAGCCACCCGCGACTACGTCTTTCGCCAGGACCGCGGCGACGGCGGCGGCGGCGGCGAGGCCCCGCTGATCAATATTTTCGGCGGCAAGATCACCACCTATCGGGTTCTGGCTGAAATGATGATGGAGGAGGTCGAGGATTTGATCGGGCGCAAGGGGCGCCCCTGGACTGCCAGGGCAGCGCTGCCGGGCGGAGACTTTCCCGCCCAGGGTTTCGACAATTTGCTACAGGCCATGGCCGCCCGCTATGCCTTCATGGACACATCAGACCTGGAACGCCTTTGCCACGCCTACGGCACCCGCGTCACCATGGTGTTGGGCAATGCGGAAAGCATCGATCAGCTGGGCGAAGATTTCGGCTGTGGCCTATATGAGGTTGAGGTGCGCTATCTGATGCTCAACGAATGGGCCAACAGTGCCGACGACATTGTCTGGCGGCGCAGCAAGCTGGGCCTGGTTATGAGCGAAGATCAAATCGCCCGCCTCGATGAATGGATGGCAAAAGAGACTTAGTAACCGATGGCACAGCCATCCTTGCGCGGATCGCTGCCTCCGGTCAGCACGCCATTGTCCCAATTGATCGCCACGGCCTGCGAACCGCCAATGGGGCGCTTGGCGCGGGCAATCTCATGACCGCGTGACCGCAGTTCTTCGACAACAGCGTCCGGGACGGCTCCCTCAATCTCCACTTCACCGCTAAACGGATCGACCATGAAGCGTGGTGCATCCATCGCCCCTTGCACATCCAGCCCATAATCAAATACCCGGGTCAGGAATTGCAGATGCCCCATTGCCTGATATTCGCCGCCCATCACGCCGAAGCTCATGACAATCCTGCCATCCTTTTCCAGCATGCCCGGAATGATCGTGTGCAGCGGACGCTTGCGTGGTGCGATGCAATTGGGATGGCCCTTTTCCAGCACAAAACCCTGGCCGCGATTGGTGAAGACAATTGCGTTTCTAGGGGTTGTGATCGCAGTGCCGAAACCATCGAATACCGTGTTGATGAAGGAACAGACATTGCGGTCCTTGTCGACCACTGAAATATAGACCGTATCCTTGTGCGGCGGCAGGTTCAGCGCGTCTTCGGGATGGCGTGACTTCGCCGGATCAATATCGTCCCGCAACTGGTCGGCATAGTGCTGCGACAGAATTTCTTCCACGGCCACATCCACCTGCGCCGGATCGGCTAGATATTTGCTGCGCGAACCATAGCCGCGACGACAGGTTTCCAACTCCCAATGTATGCGGTCGGCGCTCAGCAAATCTGGATTGACCGGCACATCGCGCATCATGTTGAGCATCAACAATGCGATCATTCCCTGCCCCTGCGGTGGACACTCATGGACGATATTGCCTCGATATTCCGTGGTGATGGTGGTTTCATAAGTGCCGCGCGCTTCGGCAAAATCTTCCAGCGTGTGCAATCCGCCCAATTCCTGCAGCGTATTCACCATCTCGGCAGCCAATTCACCTTGATAGAATCCGTCGCGACCTTCACTGGCGATGATTTCCAATGCGTTGCCGAGGCCCGGATTGTGATGCAGGCTGCCAAAAGCTGGAACTTCCCCATCCTTGATAAAGATTGCCGACAGGTTCGCATTGGTCTTGATGTGGTCTTTCAGATGGGTGAAATCGGCGGCAGCACGATGGCTGACCGGATAGCCGTTGCGGGCAAAACCTATTGCTGGCTGCAGAAGCTCCGACAGTGGCATGTGGCCATGATCGCCATGCAATTGGGTCCAGGCGTCTATCGCGCCGGGTATGATCACCGAATGGGCCGAATTTCTTGTCAGTTCGTTGACGCCGAGCTCGGTCAGTTTTTCAAGGCTTGCCGCAGCCGGCGCCCGGCCGGAACCGTTGAATGCCACCACATTGGCTTTGCCCTGTGGCGCATAGAGTGCAAAGCAATCGCCGCCAATTCCCGTGGAATTCGGTTCCACCACACATTGCACCGCACAGGCGGCAATCGAAGCATCCATTGCGTTGCCACCAGCTTTCAACACATCGATCGCCACCTGGGTTGCCAGCGGGTTGGATGTAGCTGCCATGCCGTTGGTGGACATGACCGGGGACCGACCGGGAAGTTCGAGATTGCGCATTTAATGTGTCCTGAAAAGAGTCGTATTGGGCCGCCGAACAGCGGCATGACGGCGTTATGCACAAAAGTCCCGGCAAAATCCATAACCCCGATCAAAGTCGTTCCAATGTCGGCTTCGACATCGCATTACATCGCCTTATGAACTGGATTTCCTGCCCATTCAGTGCGATAGCCACGCATGAAGGCAGTAATTCGGCAATTGACCAACAGGTTTAAAAAAAATGTCTCAGGTGGCTCTCCATGATCTGGCAAAAATGACCGACCAGCAGCGTCAGGAACTGATGCTGCGCGCGGAAGATGATCTGGCACCCTTTGTGGAGAAAATCGCCCCTATCGTCTCCGCCGTGCGCGACGAAGGGGACGCGGCCCTGGTGCGCTTTGCCAGGGAATTTGATGGTGCCGAATTCGACGCGACCTCCATCGCCGCCAGTGACGCGGATTTCGACCGTGCCTACAAATCGCTTGATCCGGAATTTGTCGACGTTCTGCGTTATTCGGCCGACAATATTCGCCGCTTTCACGAACGCCAGATGCCTGAACAAAAGTGGATGATAGAAATCCGCGAAGGCGCCCATGTGGGTGAACGCTTTTCACCAATCGATTCCGTCGCCTGCTATTCGCCGCGCGGCAAGGGCTCGTTTCCCTCTGTCACACTGATGAGCATCATTCCCGCTATCGTTGCCGGCGTGCCCGAAGTCATCGTGCTCACACCTGCAGGGCCGGATGGCGAGATCGACCCGGCAACGCTGGTTGCCGCTGACATTTCAGGCACCCGCAAAGTTTACAAAGCTGGCGGCGCACAAGCGGTTGCCGCAGCCGCCTATGGCACAGAGACAATCCCGAAATGCGTCAAGATCGAAGGCCCCGGCAGTCCCTGGCTGGCTGCCGCAAAAGTATTGCTGGCCAACAAAATTGACCCCGGCATGCCCGCCGGGCCGTCTGAATCCATCGTCTTTGCCGATGAGTCTGCCAATGCCGATATCGCCGCACTGGATACGATCATCGAATCCGAACACGGCGATGATTCCTCGGTCTTTCTGGTCACTACATCGCCGGCCATTGCCGAACAGGCCGCCGCGAAGATCCCGGAATATTGGCAGGAAATGAGCGCTGAGCGCGTCGGTTACTCTTCCGCAGTACTTGGCGGCAACAGCACCAATGGCGGCATTGTGCTCTGCCGATCCAATCAGCAGGCCTATGACTTCATCAACGACTACGCGCCCGAACACCTGCAGATCCTGTCGAAAACACCCCATGATCACGTCGATCATATCCGCAACGCATCTGAAATCCTGCTCGGCGAAGACACGCCGGGCTCAATAGCCAATTACATGATGGGACCCAATTGCGTTTTGCCAACTTCCGGCGCGGCCAAGACCCGCTCGCCGCTTGGGGTGATGAATTTCATGAAATCCTGCTCCATCGGCGAACTGAAACGCACCGGATATCAGGACATGGCACCGCGCACGGCCATTTTTGCGACCTATGAAGGCTTTGACGCCCACGCCAATGCGGTGGGGGAGCTTCGCAAAAAGGCTTTGGGCAACGGTTGATCTAGGTCTTTGCTTTGCAGGCGGCGACCAGTGCCGCGCTGACCATAATGTCGAGATGCGCACCGCCACCATTCTTGAAAACGGTGATCTGGTTTTCAGAACTGCGTCCCGCTGATCCTGCGACCAATGTATGCAGGTCGCCCTGTGCCGCTTCCCTGTCGATAACACCCGCCGCGATTGGAATGGTGAATTCACCGATATGGTCCAGCGTTGTGTCATAACTGTCGACAAACCAGGTGGCGCATTGGTGCAGATCGTCATCCACTTCACGCATATCCGCCTTATAGGCTCCCACCAGGTCCACATGGGCACCCGGCGACACCAGCGCCCCTTTCAAAAC
Organism: Rhizobiaceae bacterium; assembly: GCA_039977975.1. Lineage (GTDB taxonomy): Bacteria > Pseudomonadota > Alphaproteobacteria > Rhizobiales > Rhizobiaceae > Pseudahrensia. The sequence goes on along the minus strand of JBDWCD010000015.1, from coordinate 38,258 downwards.
CGGATCATTCGACATCGTTGCACAGCAGATGATATCCGCCAGACCGACATTGGCGTCCAGATCCTCCACCACCGATACCGATTGCAACAGGTCAGCCAATCCGGCTGCTACCGATTGCGCCCTGTGAACCGTCCGGTTCCAGATCACAACTTTTTCCAGCGACGGACGGGCGGCAATATGCGCCCGGATCAGCGGCTCTGCCATCGACCCGGCACCCACCATCAGCAGGTTTTTACTGTCTTTTCGCGACAGCAAAGCACTTCCCAGAGCGCTGTCACCGGCGGTTTTCCAGGCCGTAACTTCCGTGCCATCGACCAGGGCCGCCAATTCACCGCTGTCTGGATCAAACAGCATGATCTGCGCATGGATACTCGGCAGCGGCGGTGTGCGGTTGGGGTTGCCCGGCACCACGGTGGCAGCCTTTACGCCCGCAGCGAGGCCGTCGATATAGGCGCTGCGCACCAGCATCGTATTGTCGCGGGCATGGACGAATGTATCGCCGATATCTGCCTTCGGCAGTTCATGACCGGCGCGGATCGCTTCAATCACCAACGGCCAGTTGGCCACGGTACGAATGTCTTCAGCGGTAATATTGGCAATCTGGCTCATTCAAACACGATAGACGGGGCGGCAGGCTGGTCAACCTCCAGCGCCTTGGCGACCTGCCCGGCAATACCATTATAGATCTCTGCATGGGGTCCGTTGGGGGCATCAGCAACAACCGGAGTGCCGGCATCTGATTTGGCGCGAATATCCATATGCAACGGCACGCCGCCTAGAAATGGCACGCCCAGGCGTTCCGCTTCGTTCTGTGCACCACCATGGCCGAAAATGTCCGACCGTTCACCGCATTTGGGGCAGATGAAGGTGCTCATATTCTCGACAATACCGAGGATCGGCACGCTGACCTTCCTGAACATGTTCAATCCCTTGCGCGCATCAATCAGCGACAGGTCCTGTGGGGTGGAAACAATCACTGCCCCGGACAGGGGCACCTGCTGAGCCATGGTCAGTTGGGCATCGCCGGTGCCCGGCGGCATGTCCACGACAAGAACGTCCAACGGCGCCCAGTCGACTTCACGCAGCAATTGGGTCAGCGCTGAAATAACCATCGGTCCGCGCCAGATCATCGGCGTGTCTTCAGCCACCAGAAAGCCGATCGACATGACTTTCAGTCCAAAGGCGTCCATCGGCTTCAAGACGCGGCCTTCAGCCTCCGGCTTGCCGTTAATGCCGACCAGCCGCGGCAGGGAGGGGCCGTAAATATCGGCATCCATGACTCCGACCTTGAGACCCTGATTCTGCAGCCCAAGAGCCAGATTGATCGCCGTTGTCGATTTGCCAACACCGCCCTTGCCCGAGGCAACGGCGATAATGTGCTTGACTCCTTCGACACCGGGCTTCTCTGCACCTTGTGGCGCACCGGCGGCGGTGGGCGCTGCCTGATGGGATGACGGTGCAGGTTGCGGGGTCGGGGCAGAGCCCATTTTCCGTTCGGCGGTCAGCGCCACCATGGCTGACGCCACGCCTTCGATGGCTTCAACGGCCGCTTGCGCCTGTTCGCGCAACGGTTCCAGTTCCTGCGCCCGTTCGGCAGGAACGGTCAGGGAAAACATCACCTTGGCCCCGGCATCGCCGGTGGTGACAAAGGGATCCGACACCATGCCCAGCGAAACGATATCTGTGTCTTCACCTGAAGGGATGGCAATTTTCACGCCCACAAGCGCATCCATAATTTGCTGTTTAGATACGGTCATTTATCAACAATCGCTGAATCAATTTGGAAAGCAGGCAGAGCCTGGAGAAAGCAGACCGAATTCCATGTTGTCGTCCGGTCTGCCATTTAGGTGTGTTCGGGCAAGCCCAATCAGCCGAGGATTGACCCCAGCTGCATAGCGATGCCCATATCGCCTTCCACCTTCAGCTTGCCGGACATGAAAGCCATTTGCGCGTTTTCTTCGCCAGTGGCGATTGCTTCAAACACATCCATATCCACGACCACCGTGCAGTCGGCTTCACTATCGTCATTGCTGACGACTGCCGGATCGGCGGCGCCGTCTATCGACAACTGGCCGTCATCGCCAAAATCGAACTTAACGGTCTTGCCATCGATTGCGCCTTTTTCGGCAACCCGCTTGGTCATCTCAGCGGTGATTTCTTCCAATGTCATTTTCTGTCCTCGCATTTGCCCGATGCATGTGTGGATCGGATATCTGATTGCCTTGCCCTGTCATAGAACAAGCGTCATAGTCAACATACTCATGGGTATGTTCGACGCCCATTTCAAGCTAGAGGATCAAGTTATGCGTGAAGCCGTCATCGTCTCCACAGCCCGCACCCCCATCGGCAAGGCCTATCGCGGGGCGTTCAACAACACCCCGTCGCAGACCCTTGCTGGCCATGCCATTCAGCACGCCGTTGCCCGCGCTGGCATTGATCCGGCGGAAGTTGATGACGTGGTTATGGGGGCCGCCCTGCAGCAGGGCGTTCAGGGGTCGAATATCGGTCGCCAGGCGGCGCTGAAGGCTGGCCTGCCTGTTACCGTATCCGGCATGTCGCTGGACCGCCAATGCGCCTCCGGCATGATGGCCATTGCCACTGCGGCCAAACAGGTGGTTCAGGACAATATGCCCATCTGTGTTGGTGGCGGTGTTGAAAGCATCTCCATGGTTCAGACACCGGAATTGCGGGTGGGGGCTGACAAGTCACTGGTCGCCATGCATCCCCATATCTACATGTCGATGCTGGAAACCGCCGAAGTAGTTGCCGATCGCTACGGTATTTCCCGCGATCACATGGACGAATATGGCTACCAGTCGCAAATGCGCACCGCAGCGGCTCAGGAAGCGGGAAAGTTCGACGATGAAATCGTCCCCCTGCCCTCGACCATGATCCTGGTCAACAAGGAAACCAAGGAGACGTCTGAGCATGAGGTGACTCTCGACAAGGACGAGGGCAACCGTCCCTCAACGACACTCAACGGCCTCACCGGCCTGAATCCGGTGCTCGGCCCTGACAAGACCATCACCGCAGGCAATGCATCTCAGCTTTCAGACGGCGCGTCTGCTTCCGTGGTGATGGAAGCAAAAGAGGCGGAAAAGCGCGGCATCAACCCACTCGGCGCCTATCGCGGCATGGCGGTTGCGGGGCTTGAGCCCGACGAAATGGGCATCGGCCCGATCCATGCCGTGCCAAAACTGCTGGAACGCAACAATCTGAAGATGGATGACATCGGTCTGTGGGAACTTAACGAGGCCTTTGCCGTGCAGGTGCTGCACAGCCGTGATGTCCTTGGCATTCCCGACGAGTTGTTGAACGTCAACGGTGGGGCGATTTCCGTTGGCCATCCCTATGGCATGAGCGGTGCGCGCATGGTTGGCCACGCACTGATTGAGGGCAAACGGCGCGGTGCCAAATATGTCGTCTGCACCATGTGCATCGGCGGCGGCATGGGGGCTGCAGGTCTGTTTGAGGTGCTGTAACCGACAATGGCTTTGCTTGAGCTGACAAAATCGGATCGGGTGGCGACCATAACCATCAACCGCCCGGACGCACGCAATGCGATGAACCGCGACATGTGGCTGACACTGTTGCGCCTGTTGCAGGAGGTCGCCACCGACAAAATCACCGCAGCCGTTGTGGTGACCGGCACCGATCCGGCCTTTTGCGCCGGCGGTGATGTCAAGGCGATGATGGAGCGGGCTGCCGGCACCAACCAGATGACCGTTGAGGAAGAAACCACCCTGCTGCGTGGTTACATGGAATGCGCAAGACTGCTGCATGAAATGCCCAAGCCGACAATTGCTGCAATCAATGGGGCGTGCGCCGGGGCAGGTTTTTCGCTGGCACTTTCCTGCGACCTGCGCATAGCCGATGCGGAGGCGAAATTTACCACCGCCTTTGCCCGCGTCGCCGGGTCGGGCGATTTCGGCGGTTCCTGGTTCCTGACGAAATTAATCGGCTCCGCCAAGGCACGAGAGCTTTATTATTTCGCCGATACTTTTACCGGCGCTCAAGCTGTGCAAATGGGCGTCGTCAACAAGGCCGTCGATCGTGCAGACTTCGCCGCAACGGTGCAGGATTGGGCCAGCCGCCTGGCGAACGGCCCAAACGTCGCGCTGGCAATGATGAAAGAGAATATGAACCTGGCTGTGCAGGGCAGCCTGGCAGACACCTTGGATCAGGAAGCCCGCAACATGGTGCTGGCCTTTCGCAGTGAAGACCATGTGGAAGCCGCCAAGGCCTTTGTCGAAAAGCGCCGCCCCGTATTTAGAGGAAAGTAACATGACCCATTCCGTATCCACCGAAATGCGCGGCGACATCGCTGTCATCTGGATCGACAATCCGCCGGTCAACGCCCTGTCCTTTCATGTGCGTCAGGGCATTGTCGCAGAACTCGCTGCAGCGCAATCCACCGCCAAAGCGGTTGTATTGGCCGGTCGCGGCGGCACCTTCATCGCTGGCGCCGATATCCGCGAATTCGGCAAACCGATGATCGACCCCATCCTGCCCGAAGTGCTGGAACATGTGGAAGCCAGCGCCATTCCGGTAATTGCCGTTATCGAAGGCAATACATTGGGCGGAGGACTGGAAACAACCCTCGCCTGCCACTACCGGGTGGCTGGCCCCAAGGCCAGGCTTGGCCTGCCGGAAGTTAATCTGGGCATATTGCCGGGCGCCGGTGGCACCCAGCGGATGCCGCGCCTGTTGCCCAATATTGCCGACGCCATCACGCTCGCCACATCGGGCAGGCCCATCTCGGCAGCCAAGGCTTTGGAGATCGGCCTTGTTGACCAAGTTGACGATGATGCCGTCGACGCCGCCATCCAACTGGCTCAGGAAGTGACGGGCACGGATTTCGAAGCCCGCCGCCTGTCGAAGGTCGCAATCTCGATGAATGCTGAGATTGAGGCCACATTTGAAGCGGCTCTGTCAGAAGTTACCAAAAAGGCCCGCGGCGCCCATGCCCCGATCCGCGCCCTGCAATCTGTACGCGCCGCTTTCGAACTGCCTTTCGCCGAGGGAATGGCTCAGGAACGCGAAACCTTTCGCGAATTGGTGGTCAGCGATCAGTCAAAAGCCCTGCGCCACATTTTCTTTTCCGAGCGCCAGTCTGCAAAACCGCCAAACGATGTGTCCGGCTCGCCGCGCAAAGTGGCCGAGGTCGGCATTTTGGGGGCCGGCACCATGGGCGGCGGCATTGCCATGACTTATGCTGAAGCGGGCTTTCCCGTCACCATGCTGGAAATGAGTGACGTCGCCCTCGACAAGGGGCTGGCAACGATGGAGGCCAACTGGTCGCGTGGCATCAAGTCCGGGCGGGTCACCGCAGAAGGCGTTGCTGAACGCATGGCACGGCTGACCCGCACCACCGATTTTAACGATCTCGCCGATTGCGACCTGATCATCGAAGCGGTTTTTGAAACCATGGACGTGAAGCGCGAAGTATTTGGCAAGCTCGACAAAATTGCCAAGCCGGGTGCCGTATTGGCCACCAACACCTCCTATCTCGATATCAATGAGATCGCCGCAGAAACATCCCGCCCGCAGGATGTGCTGGGCATGCATTATTTCTCACCAGCCAACATAATGCCGTTGCTGGAGATCGTCCGCGCCGACAAGACAGCCGATGATGTCTTGCTGACCGCCCTCGACATGGCCAAGAAAACCCGCAAGACCCCGGCCATTGCCCGGGTTGGCCATGGCTTTATCGGCAACCGCATGCTTACACCCTATCTGCGTCAGGCCAACCTGCTGATCCTCGAAGGTGCATCACCTGAACAGGTCGATAAGGCACTGACCGACTTTGGCTGGGCCATGGGGCCGATTTCGGTGAGCGATCTGGCGGGGCTCGATATCGGCTACAAGTCGCGCAAGGACCAGGATCTTGATGAACACGAACAGCGCATCTACACGGTGGCAGACAGGCTGGTGGAGGCCGGACATCTGGGCCAGAAATCCGGCTCCGGCTTCTATGCTTACGACAAGGCCACCCGCGCCCGCTCGGAAAACCCGGCGGCGACAAAGATCATCGAAGAAGTGCGCGCCGAACTGGGTATCAATACGCGCAGTATCAGCGATCAAGAGATCGTTGAACGCACAATGTTTGCTCTCGCCAATGAAGGCGCCCATGTGCTGGCTGAGGGAGTCGCCCAAAGGGCCAGTGACATCGATGTGGTCTATAATCATGGCTACGGTTATCCCCGCTGGCGTGGCGGACCGATGTTCTATGCCTCGACCGTTGGATTGAAGGACGTTGCTGCCAAGATCATGGAGTGGAGCGAAGGCAGTTCAGGGGTTCACTGGACTCCCTCAGACCTGCTCATGAGCCTCGCCGATGAGGGCAAGGATTTTGGCGATTATGACAAGGAAAATGCGTGAAAAACCTGTTTGATCTGTCCGGCAAGACGGCGGTTATCACCGGTTCTTCGCGCGGCATCGGAAAGGCAATTGCCGAGCAGATGGCCGCCCACGGTGCCCGGGTGGTAATTTCCTCTCGCAAGCAGGAGGCTTGTGACGAAGTTGCAGCGGCGATCAACGAAAAGCATGGTGCAGGCACAGCAATTGCCGTGGCCGCCAATATTTCCAGCAGGGATGCGCTGCAACATCTGGTGGATGAAACCACGGCGGCTTTCGGCGATATTCATGTTCTCGTCTGCAACGCCGCCTCCAATCCCTATTACGGCCCGATGGCCGAGATTGACGATGAGCGGTTCCAGAAGATCCTGACCAATAATGTGGTGGCCAACAACTGGTTGATCTCGATGGTCTCGCCGCAGATGATCGAGCGACAGGACGGCGCGATCATCATCGTCTCGTCGATTGGCGGGTTGAAGGGCTCACCGATTATCGGGGCCTATTGCATCTCCAAAGCCGCAGATTTCCAGCTGGCGCGCAATCTGTGTGTCGAATATGGCCGCCACAATGTGCGGGTCAACTGCATTGCCCCCGGGCTGATCAAAACCGATTTCGCCCGCGCCCTGTGGGAGAATCCCGACAACCTGAAAGCGGCCCTGGCCCGCACACCGATGCAGCGCATTGGCGAGCCGGACGAGATTGCCGGCGCGGCTGTATTCCTGGCATCCGCCGCTGGTGCCTATATGAACGGTCAGCAGATCGTTATTGATGGAGGCGCGACCATCACTTGAGCGTGATCATTTTAGCCATTTCCTGACTTTTGATCACAGTGGCGTTAGGGGGGGTAGAAGCGTCAATACATTTACTCCTATGTGATTTTGGCCGTGTTAGGCTTCACAACAGGAATCAAAAAATGAGCAACGTCGCTATGTCTGCAAACCAGGCCACCCGGAGCAACGGGCATATGAAATGGATCATCATTGCGGTGTTGATCGCCCTGTTTGCTGCCGCCTATGTCTATTTGCCGATCAGCGAATGGCTGACCGCGTTTCAGGCCTGGGTGCAAGGCTATGGCGCACTTGGCTGGGCTATCTTCATCGCCGTTTATGCCCTGACCAGTTTTGCCCTGATACCGGGATCGATCCTGACCATCGGTGCAGGCGTTGCTTATGGGCTTTGGGCCTTTCCGCTGGTGATTGCCGGTGCGGTACTCGCCTCTGCCCTCTCCTTCCTCGCCGCCCGCTATGTATTTCATGACCGGGTACAGGAAAAAATCGCCCAATATCCTCGGTTCAAGGCGGTCAATGAAGCGATCCGCGACGAAGGCTGGAAGGTTGTGCTGTTGTTGCGCCTGTCGCCTGCCCTGCCGTTTTCATTGCAAAATTGGTTTCTCGGCCTGATGCCGGTTGGTTTCTGGCCCGCCCAGATCGCCACCCTGTTTGGCATCATGCCCGGCACGCTGCTTTACATTTGGATCGCCAGCCTCGGCGGCGAGGCGGCGGCAGGAGGTGTCGGCGGCGACGCTGACACCAGCATGCTGCGCTACATTGCTCTGGGCGTAGGCCTTCTGGCGACCCTGTTGGTAACGATTGTGGTCACCAAAAAGGCACAGCAAAAGCTGAAAGAGTTTTCGGTCGACTAACGGAGACTGTCCCAGTCGGAATCAGGCGCCCAGCGCCGACATCCAACATCGGTTTCTGGCATCGCCAGAACAAGCAGAGGCCATGGCGCTCGTCGAGTTCTGGTCACCACAACCGGCGCTCTTGCCATTCATTATTATTCAACCTATGGTTGTACAATAGTTGAACTGCCTTTTGGATTGCATGATTAATCAGCTGCCTGCGACAGAGTTCTACAAGTTATCTTACGAAGAATTCGAAAAGAAATACGAAAACTCCTCCTACCAGTCTTTCCTCGATTACATTGAAAGCCGGATGCGGCTTGAAATCATTTCGATCATCCGCACCCTTGATAAGAAGGGTGAAGTTTCGTTCGAACTAAGAAAAAAGTCGGCGCTTTCCGCCTACAACAAGGTGCAAAAGGAACTAACTACGCGGATAACGGAGTTCGGATCAAACTCGCTCAGCCTGCACGATATAATCAAGGACATTGTAGGTTGCAGAATTGTTTGCGACGACGATGTCGTCCTCGAAAGTATCTTGAGGCAAATACTTCGCGTCGACAGCTTAACAGTTCAGTCGGACGGGATTGAACTCTACGATTCGCCATTTCGAAAATTCGTGTTCAAAACGAGCCGACAGGACAAAATTGAGGAGATATTTCAGCACACGGCAAACGGTAACGATGCCGGCACCCCATTTGGTTTTGAGAAAACCGTACGCGCTGGATCCAAACAATCTAACTACGAATCTCTGCACTTTTATGCCGGTTTTTCGAACCCTCAAGAAAACATGATCCCAAGTGGGATGTATCGAAATCCTGAGGAAATAAGGAATGAAGGTCGCCGTCGCCGCGAAGAAGTCGAGCAGCAGTATATTACGGACCTATGGAACAGTCTTGATGGCGGCTACAAGGACCTAATCGGATCCTTTCCGGTTGAATTTCAGATACGGACAATCACTGAACATTTGTGGGCCTCTGAAGAGCACAAATTTGTATATGGTCAAGTCAAGCAGAGTGGTAGTCACCTCAGCGAGCAAGAGTTTGAAACCCTAAAACAAGCGTTTGTAGGACTCAAATTTGCCTATCACCATGTCGACTACTTACGGTCGGTCATAAAAAGTATAAATTTTTCTTCCCAACTGGACGACGCCGCCTACACAGGCAAAAGCAAAGACCTTACGGCCCAGCGTTTCATCTACTTTGACGACACCGCGCGCAGAGATTTTTTAGAGCGGTTTGAGGAATTGGATAAGATGTTTTTTGCGCTGACGCTTCATAATGATGTCAGCAGCACGGACTACGATGAAAGATACAATGACCTTCTCGACCGCCTATTAAATCTACACCAGGACATTACGTTGTATGAGGACAGCCGCGCGAAGCCCTCCGATCAGGTATTCGACATCGAAAAATGGGGTACCAATCGGGTTTTTCTGCTGTTTGTAGCTTACCTGTTGTTGTTCTCCCGCAAATCACGAATAGATAACAATCTTCAAAGGTTCCTTCAAAAAATCCGGCTCCACCGCACAGTGGGGAATGCAAATTTGGACTTTGCAAAAAAAGGCGACAAGGCGAATACCTTTTTGGCTTCCTGCATATACGAACGTATCAGAACATTTGATCAATTCGCGGTAAACTGGATTAAGAATGAGGACCCATGTCAACTTTCAAAATCCAAAATTCGAAGCTGCATTTTCCTTGACCCTTTGGTCAATATTCGCCACGCGTCCAGCTTGTATCTTCAGTCAGAATTTGCTGGTGCTCGAAAATCGATCGAGGCAATCTTCAAGTATTCGAACCTGGAGGGCCTGACGGACTGGACAGAACTGGAACTGTCGAAATCCTTCTCGAAAAGCGAAATTTACATGCGTCATAGTCAATACTTCTGGTACGAGTATTTTTTCGATCGCGGTGAACTACTGGACAAGTTTGAAATTCTCAACCAGAGCGTGCAGCACATATTTTCAACCGCACCCGAGGGCTACGACAAGGACACCTATCGAAGCTATTGCTGGTATTTTGCGGTGCGGAAATTTCTTCTTTCACAAAAACCTCATCTACCAGCAAGTTTCCTCTCGCAAACTCAGCATTGCCTGGAATATCTAAGAACCCACCATGCCAGTGCTAAATCATCTGATGACAAGGGTCTGCTCGACAAAATTGAATATTGGTTGGCGTTGATTCCGCTAGCGCAAAAAGACGAGCAATTTGGAGACCCAAACCGGGCATTAGCGGAGTTCTCCCAACTTTCAACAAAACTCATCTCGCATCCAGATCGGGTCATAAAGATTTTGCGCGCCATGGCCCACACACTTCACATGGGCAGTACTAGCAACCTGTTGCAAGGCCAACCTTTCACGTTTGTATCCTACGTCCACGATGACGCAAACAAGGTCAAAGAAATATTGCAGACAATGTCGGATACAGGACTCAAAGCGAAGTATGACGGCGACTTTGAACTCAGCCTGGGATTACAGGAAAACGTAGAGAGGGCGATGAAGCAATCTGATAGCGCCATACTGTTTGTATCAGAAAAATATTTGAATTCAGAAGGTTGGGTAAATGAAGAGCGTGCGTTCATGTTGTCAAAGCGCAGGAAAGGCAACTACCCGGTCTATGTGGTTGTCGATGGCATAGATGCAAATGACCTGCGCCAGAGAGCCCCTCTTCTGGAAGACCTTATTTACGTTAAATATGAGGCTGGCAAGGTGCTAAAGACCATTGCACGCATCGCCAAAGAAATCCGTAAGTTCAGAAAACGCAACAACTAGGCCTGCACTCTATAAACTGGCTATTACATCCCCGCCAACATCACCTCCACCGCTATTTGCCCTTCCACACCGGGTCGCGTTTTTCGGTGAAGGCGTTGAAACCTTCCATCATGTCTTCGCTGCCATAAAGCGTATCGACAGAGCGTAACTGGCGTTGGGTGATGCGGTTCATGGCGTCCTGAAATTTGGAATCCTCCGCATCGCGCACCACTTCCTTGATCGCCGCATAGACCAGCGGCGGGCCGCTTTCCAGCAGTCTGGCCATCTCCCAGGCCTGATCCATCAATTCACCTGACGGATAGATGTGGTTCACAAAGCCCCATTTATGGGCCTCTTCGGCGTCCAGCCAGCGGCCGGTGAGCAATAACTCCATGGCGATGTGGTAGGGAATACGCTTCGGCAGTTTAACGGATGCTGCATCCGCCACGGTGCCGGAACGGATTTCCGGCAGAGCGAATGTGGCGTGATCGGCGGCCAGGATGATGTCGCAGGACAGGGCAATCTCCAACCCGCCACCACAGCAAATGCCGTTGACCGCGCAGATGATCGGCTTGTTCATGTCGCGCATTTCCTGCAGCCCACCAAAGCCGCCGACCCCATAATCACCGTCCACCGCGTCTCCATCGCTGCCGTCTACGTTGGACGCAGCTTTCAGGTCCCATCCGGGACAGAAGAATTTTTCCGACGCCGCCGTCAGGATCGCCACGCGCATTTCGGGATCATCGCGGAACTCCTGAAACACATCCCCCATGATGCGGCTGGTGGCCAGATCAATGGCGTTGGCCTTGGGGCGGTCAATGGTGACTTCCAGAATGCCCCCGACCTTGCGGGTTTTAATGGGTTCATCGGTCATTGGGTTTCCTTTTCACGATCAGGGCGTCGACAGCGACGCTACCAAATTGAGATGCAAACAGAGGGTTTACGTCGAGTTCTTCAAGCGTGTCGGCATGATTTGCGGCATAATTGGCGATGCACAGGATATTGGCAATCAGCGCATCGATATCGGCGGCGTCTGAATCGCGGAAACCGTCGAGCATTTGGCCGATTTTCAGGCTGGAAAGCGCCTCGCGAATGTCCGTCTCGGTAACAGGCAGCAATAGGCTCGCCGTATCGTCCAACAGTTCGGTCAATACACCGCCTGCCCCAATGGTCAATAATAGGCCGCAGACCGGGTCGCGCGACACGCCGACCAGCAATTCCGCCAGCGGCCGGGCGGCCATTTCCTCAACCAGGAACCTATCGCCGTGGCGCGCCAGCCGCTGCAGGGCCATCACGGCATCGGCTGTGGTGTTCAAATTGAGTTCGACGGCACCCAATTCAGTCTTGTGCGCGATGCCTAGAATTTTTATCGCCAATGGGAATTCCAATTCGGCAAAGGCATTTTCTAAATCCGCCATGTCCTCAACAACGACGCTTTTGGGAACAATCAGTCCGGCGACGGCCAGTTCTGCTTTCGACTGCTGCTCATCCAGCACAACCGTTTCGATGGCACTTGCGCGGGCCGGCAACAGCGCTGGCGGCGATGACGCTTCCCAGGTTGCAGCGATCTTGGCGGCCGCCTCGGCGGCCAGGATTGCATTGTCCAGACCGCAAAGCGGCGCAATGCCGTTTTCAATCAGCCGTTGGGCATAGTCTTCCGGCATCGCCTCGGCGAGACTGGCAACATTGGCAGCTCGCGCGCCGGTGGTCTTGACCGCCTTGATGAATGTCTCAAGGGCGTTGGCCCAGTCGGCGTCGTCGCAGCGGTCGCCGCGCGGATAATCATTGACCAGAATGGCCAGATCAAATTGTGGGGAAAGTGCGCGGGTGAACATATCCTCCATCGCCGCCCAATCGCCCCAGATGAACGTATTGTAGTCGAGCGGGTTGGCGATGGTAACAAGATCGCCAAGCACCTGTTTCAACTGTCCCGCCTGCCCCCCGGTGAATGGACGATAAGTGACCCCACGTCCGGCTGCTGCATCGGCCATCAAAGATGCTTCACCACCGCTGCAGGATAGGGACAGGATTTCATTGCCGGCCGTCACACCGCCCACATGCAGCAGTTTGAGCGTCTCGAGAAATGCCTCCAAAGTATCGACGCGGGCAATGCCAAGCCGGTCAAACAGGGCATCATGAGCTGTATCAGATCCGGCAAGCGAAGCCGTATGGGTGAGAGCCGCCGTTCGGGCCTGTGCGGAACGGCCAACTTTCAGGATGATCACAGGCTTGCGCAGTTCGCGCGCCCGCTGGGCCAGTTTTTCGAAAGCGTTAACGTCGTCCAACCCCTCCACATAGAGACCCACTGCAGTGATGCGTTCATCCTCCAACCAGGCCAGACCAAGCTTCGACAGGCCCTGTTGCGCCTGATTGCCCACTGTCATGACGGCGGCGATCGGCAGACCGCGGCGCTGCATGGTGAGATTGATGGCAATATTGGAGGACTGGGCAATGATCGCCACGCCGGCGGCGAGGGTGCCATCGCAGCGGCTAGCACCGTGCTGGTCGGGCCATAGCGCCACCCCTTCAAGTGCATTGATCAGGCCATAGCAATTGGGGCCAAGGATCGGCATGTCGCCTGCCGCCTCCACCAACTGCCGCTGCAGATCACCAGAACCGGCCTTTTCACCATCGGCTTCGGCAAAGCCTGCGGCATAGCAGACGGCACCGCCTGCCCCCATGGCAGCGAGCTGGCGCACCATGTCGACGCTGGTCTCGCGGTTGACCGCGATATAGGCGGCGTCGGGAGCTTCAGGCAATTCATCAAGCGAGCGCAGGCAGGGCCGCCCATGCATCTCCTGGCGAGTCGGATGCACCGGCCAGATCGTGCCTTCAAAACCGAACTTGTCGCATTGCTCAACGACCCGTTCGGCTTCCTTGCCGCCGATCACCACAATGCTGCGCGGATTGAGCAGCCTGTCCAATTCCCCCTTCATATTGGATCAGCCGCCCAAAGGCCGCAGCAGCGCGCGGCTGATGATGTGGCGCTGGATTTCCGAAGTACCTTCCCAGATGCGTTCAATGCGGGCATCGCGCCAGATGCGTTCCAGCGGCAATTCATCCATCAGCCCCATGCCGCCGTGAATCTGGATTGCCTCATCGGCAACCATGGCTAGCACTTCAGACGCTTTCAACTTGGCCATCGCCATATCGCTGTCGGTACATTGGCCGGCGTCGAATTTGGATCCCGCCTCCCAGGTCAGCAGCTCCGCCGCTTTCAATTCGGTGGCCATGTCGGCGAGCTTGAAACTCACCCCCTGGAACTTGCCGATCTGCTGGCCGAATTGTTTGCGATCAACGGAAAATTGCACCGCATGCTGAAACGCCCGGTCGGCGCGCCCCAGACAGGTGGCGGCGACCTGCAGGCGGGTGGCTCCCAGCCAGTCGTTGGCAACATCAAAACCCTTGCCGACTTCGCCGAGAATGTTTTCCGACGGCACGCGGCAATTATCAAATTCCAAAATCGCGTTGGTGTAACCGCGATGGGAAACATTGTTGTAACCGTCGCGAACCGTATAGCCGGGCGTATCCTTGTCGACGAAAAAGGCAGTGATCTGGGCCTTTTCGCCGCGCGGGGTCTGTTCGACACCGGTTTTCATGAAACAGATGGCGAATCCGGCAATATCCGCATGGCTGATGAAATGTTTGGTGCCGTTGAGGATCCAGTCATCACCATCCTGCTTGGCTGTAGCTTTCATGCCGCGCAGATCGGAGCCTGCACCCGGCTCGGTCATGGCGAGGCAATCCCAGGTCTCGCCTCTCAGGCACGGTTCAAGATATTTCCGACGCTGTTCCGCCGTACCGGCGCAAAGGATATTGGAAGGACGGGCCACGCAGGTCCAGTGCAGGGCGTAATTGGTGCGACCGAGCTCTTTTTCGTAAAGCAGCCAGGTCAGCGTATCGAGACCGCCGCCGCCGAATTCTTCGGGGATATTGGCTGCATACAGCCCCGCCGCCATCGCCTTGGCCTGCAGCTCACGTACCAGATCAGGATCAAGCACGCCGCTGCGTTCAATTTCCATCTCGTGGGGATAGAGCTCGTTTTCAACAAAGGCGCGTGTCGTGTCGACAATCAGGCCTTGTTCCTCAGACAGGGCAAAATTCATGCTTTTCTCCCTAGATATAATGACTGGCGAACGGTCTTTTACGCGTCGTTCGCCGCACGGGCACGCAGGTCGGTTTCGTAATCTTTCAGCAATTTGCCAGCACCCCAGCCTTTGCCGCCATGGCCCTTGGCCAGCACCTGCATGATGCCGACGAGATTCTCGTCTCGAATGCGTTCCAGATCCCGAATACCCAGATGACCGGACTGGTCATCCGACTGGCCGGCAATCTTGTCGATCAGCGCGTCGTCCAGCTCCGGCACATCCATCAGCTTGGTCCAGGGCAGGCTCATGGTCGGGCCGAATTGCTCGATGAAATGGCGCATGCCCGCTTCTCCGCCGGCGATGCGATAGGTCTCAAACAGACCCATCTGGGCCCAGCGCATGCCGAAGGAATAGCGCATGATGTCATCAAGCTCTTCCGTGGTGGTGACATCATCCTTGATCAGCCACAGCGCCTCACGCCACACGGCTTCCAACAACCGGTCACCGACAAAGGCGTCGATTTCCTTGCGGATCGTTACCGGTTTCATGCCGATTTGCTTATAGGCGTCATGGGCGCGTTCGATGGTTTCCGCCGACGTGCTGCGCCCGCCGACGATTTCGACCAGCGGCAACAGATAGACCGGGTTATAGGGGTGAGCGACGAACATGCGTTCGGGCGCCATCATCTTGGCCTGAATGTCGCTCGGCAACAGGCCAGAAGTGGAGGACCCGATCAACGCGTCCTGCGGCGCGGCGGCATCGATCTGCATATGCACCTTCTGCTTCAGTTCCAACCGTTCCGGCACGGATTCCTGAATGAGGTCTGCGCCTTCCACGGCTTCTTCGATGCTGGGAACAAAGGTCAACTCGCCGCGCTTTGGAAAGGGTGCATCGGTGAGCATGCCATAGGCACGCTCCGCATTGGCCATCACTTCGCCGACAATGCGTTCGGCTTCCGGGTGGGGGTCAAAGATCTTGCAGTCAAACCCATTGAAAACGAATCGTGCCGCCCAGGCGCCGCCGATGACACCACCACCAACAGCGGCAGTCGCGGCGATCGACCTGATCGCCGCCATCAGACCGGCGCCTGTTTGGTCAGGTTCAACCGTTCACGCACCACGTCGGGACCAACAACCTTGGCTCCCATATTCTCGATAATCGACACAGCCCGCTCAACCAGTTGTTCGTTGGTCGCCAGCACGCCGCGGTCGAGCATCAGATTGTCTTCCAGCCCGACGCGCACATTGCCACCGGCAAGAACCGCCGCGGCTACATAGGGCATCTGGTTGCGGCCGAGGCTGAACCCACTCCAGTTCCAGTCTGCCGGCACATTGTTGACCATAGCCATAAAAGTGTTGAGGTCATCGGGCGCACCCCACGGCACGCCCATGCATAGCTGCACCAGGGCATCAGGCTTCAAGATGCCCTCTTCCACCAATTGCTTGGCAAACCACAGATGGCCGGTGTCAAATGCTTCAATCTCCGGCTTCACACCCAGCTCGGTCATCATCGCCCCCATCGCCCGCAATGTGCCAGGTGTATTGGTGGCGACATAATCGGCTTCGGCGAAATTCATCGTGCCGCAATCCAGCGTACAGATTTCCGGCCGACATTCAGCCACATGGGCAACACGCTCCGTGGCCCCCACCAGATCGGTTCCCTTGGCCGGTGGCAGCGGCTGTTCGACACCCCCAAATACCAGATCACCCCCCATGCCAGCCGTCAGGTTCAGCACAACGTCGGTATCCGATTCACGAATACGATCGGTGACTTCGCGATAGAGCTTCAGGTCCCGTGCCGGCCTGCCGGTATCGGGATCACGCACGTGGCAATGGACAATCGCAGCACCCGCTTTGGCTGCGGCAATGGCACTATTGGCGATCTGCTCCGGCGAACGCGGCACGTGCGGGCTGCGGTCCTGGGTCGAACCCGAGCCTGTAATGGCGCAGGTGATGAAAACTTCGCGGTTCATTGTCAGTGGCATGGCATCCTCCCATTTGGCCCGTACATTGGCAGGTCGGCGGCGGCACGCTTGACATATATCGTAAATTTCATGACATAAAACGCATGCCAAACAACGAACAAACCCCCTTCTCCGCCACCGTTCTTGCCGTCAGCGGGTCAACCATGATGACCCTCGCCTCGGTGATCGACCCGTTACGCGCCGCCAACAGGCTGGCCGGCACAAACCAGTTCCAGTGGCAACTGCTTTCAGCCGATGGCGCAGATGTTGAGTTTTCAGGCGGTCTGGCCTTTCCCGTATCCGGGAAATTTTCGAATGCAGATCGCGGAGAAATGCTGATCGTGGTCGCCAGTTTCGACCACCAGAAACATGTCACTCCTGACCTGCTGTCCCGGCTGCGGGGGGCGACGCGCAATTTTGACATCATCTGCGGCGTTGAGGCCGGCACCTGGCTGTTGGCCCGTGCCGGATTGATCGAGGGCAAACAGGTCACCACCCATTGGGAGGATCTTGAAAACCTGCAGCAGGCCTACCCCAATGCCGATATCAGCGATGCGCGCTACGTGATCGACGGCCGTATCTGGACCTGCGGCGGAGCTTCACCGGCCTTTGACATGATGTTGCACCTGATCGAATCGCGCCAGTCGCCCCGGGCAGCGCTCGAAGTCGCCAGCGTCTTTGTTTATGACCGGCTTCACAGCGCCCACGATCGCCAACCAACCACATCACTGGGCATATTGGAGCAAAACGAACCGCTGCTCGCCGCCGCCATCCGCATGATGGAGGGCAATCTCGATGCGCCGGTCACCACGGCAGCGATAGCCCGGCGTCTTGGCATTTCGGTCAAAACCCTGGAGAGCCGGTTTCGCCGCAGCCTGCAGGTGACACCTGGTCACTACTATCTCAACCTGCGGCTGCAATTGGCGCGCAAACTGGTCACCGACACAAGCCTCGGCATGCAGGAAATCGCCGTGCGCAGCGGCTTTGGCAGCCAATCGGCCTTTTCCCGCGCCTTTCGCACCATGTTTGCAAAAAGTCCCCTAGAGGTCCGGCAAGGCGGGGCTTAGCTGGCCAGACTTCAATGCCGCCTCAACATCATCCACCGCCAAAGCCAGTCGTTGATCAATCACCGCCAGATAGCGGCTCCAGTCGCTGTATTCCGCCACCGGATGAGCACCATCGGATATACCCCGCAAGCCAATC
The DNA here is from genome assembly GCA_039977975.1 of Rhizobiaceae bacterium. Lineage (GTDB taxonomy): Bacteria > Pseudomonadota > Alphaproteobacteria > Rhizobiales > Rhizobiaceae > Pseudahrensia. Next base: position 20,274 of record JBDWCD010000015.1, on the reverse strand, counting down.
ATCGGAACGCCAAAAACATGACAGGTCCGCATCACGGCCCAGCTCTCCATATCCACCATATCCTGATCGATGCTCTTATAAGCCTCGCCGGAAACAATATCGGCCCCTGTGCTGATCGACGCCTGTTCAAGTCCCGGCACGGCCATGCCCAGATCAATTACCGCCGGCAGGTTGGAAAACGGCGTCACCCCCTTGGGGAACCCAAAGGGCGAAGCATCCATATCCCGATAGGCCACAGAACTGACCTGATAGACATGGGCCTGTTCCAAACGCGCCGAACCGGCACTGCCCAGCGACACCACCAGATCGACATTCTTGTCCACCGCCAGATACCCCGCCACATGCAGAGCCGCTTCCACCGGTCCGACCTGGCAGATCAGCGGTTGAAACCGTTTGCGCAACTCCGCTAGGTACTCCGCCTGTGTCGCCATCACATAGAGCACCCGCACACCGCCAACTTCTTGGACTGCGACACTATCGACATCAATCATTGTTGAATTTCCTCGCTTAATTCTTCACATAGTGCGGCGGCGGCGCGGCGAAGGCGGCGACGGCGACGGCTGCAGCGACGAACTCTCCACGATACAGGACCGAACCATGACCAAACTCATCATCGCCTACTTCGCCACGATGATTGTCTTCTTTGCAATTGATTTCGTCTGGCTGACGACCATTGCCCAAAGATTTTATCAAGCGCAGATCGGGCCGCTGCTGCTCGAGCAGTTCCGCATGGGCGTCGCCTTCGGCTTCTACCTGTTTTATCTCGCGGGGGTCATCTTCTTTGCCGTCAATCCTGCACTGAAAGCAGAAAGCCTGATGACCGCGGCTCTCTATGGCGCCCTGTTCGGCTTCTTCTGCTACGCCACCTATGACCTGACCAATCTGGCCACTTTGAAAGGCTATACCGTCACTGTTGCGGCGGTTGATCTGGCCTGGGGCACCCTGCTTACCGGCACTTCGGCGTTGGTTGGCACCTGGATAACAATGAAAATCACAGGATAATTTGTTTTAAAATCAGCGCTTTACAAAGTGGTTTCGAAAAACTTTCCGACTCTTCCAAAATGTCGCACCCCGGCGCTGAAACTCTCAGCCGCAGCCTCCCGTTATTACCAGCGTATGAAAACAACAGGAGGCCCCCATGGCCAAAATCAAATCACTTTTCGTCGCTGGTGCAACTGCTCTGGCCCTCACATTCTCCTCCGCTGCCGCATTTGCAGACGGTCACAGCAAGAACATTGTCGAAACCGCAGTTGGCAATAATGATTTCGCCACCCTCGTCGCAGCCGTCAAAGCTGCCGGTCTTGTCGACACGCTGGCCGGCGATGGTCCTTTCACCGTATTCGCCCCGACAAATGACGCATTCGCCAAACTGCCCGCAGGCACGGTTGAAACTCTGCTGAAGCCTGAAAACAAGGCAACATTGCAGAAAGTTCTGACCGCCCATGTTGTCGCCGGCAATGTTGATGCCGCCACCCTGGTCGGCCTGATCAAGAAGGGCCACGGCTATAAAAACATCTCAACCGCCTCTGGCGACACCATCACCGCCCGCGTTACCGAAGGTGGCCAGGTCTATATTTTCGATGAATCGGGTGGGGTTTCCAATGTCATTGCTGCCGACGTAAAGACTTCCAACGGTGTCATCCACGTCATCGACAAGGTTCTGCTGCCCAAATAAGGCGGCCCTATTCGGGCCCCGGTGGGCCCGATAGTGGGCCTTTGGGCCCCACTTTGACAGGGCTGCACATATCATGCCCCGTGCAGCCCTGTTTGATTGAGTCATGCTGATCACTGGGCGCTCACTGCAATTTGAAGATTCCGCACATCAAATGGCAGCAAAAATCCTATATGAGGGAGAGAGATAAACTTTTTTCGGAGCCTGGTTCATGAACCGTCGTGCCTTTTTGTTTGGAACTTCCGCCGTGATGGTCGGCCTTGCCGGATCACAATTGACCGGTTTGCGCGTCGCCTCTAATGCCGATGCGGCAAGCGACCCCCTGGCAACGGCGACAGATTTTGGTGCCGAGTTAATGCCTGACAAGATTGTGCCGATCAAAATGACGGAACAGGAATGGCGGGCAAAACTCTCCCCCAACCAATATGCCGTGCTGCGCGAAGAAGCCACGGAGCGGGCTTTTACCAGTCCGCTGAACGACGAAAAGCGGGTTGGCACTTTCCATTGTGCCGGCTGCGACCTGCCGCTTTATCGCAGCGAAACCAAATTCGACAGCGGCACCGGCTGGCCGAGCTATTACGAGGCGATTAGAGGCGCAGTGGGCACGAAGACCGATTACGGTCTGTTCCTGCCCCGCATTGAAGTCCATTGCGCCCGCTGCGAGGGCCATCAGGGCCATATTTTCAACGACGGCCCGGCCCCAACCTATAACCGCCATTGCATCAACGGCCTGGCCATGACCTTCAAGCCGGATGCGATCATCGCAAATTAGGCGATAGCACGATCGGGCACCTCGGGGGTTGATTGGATGCGATGGTCTTGAAATACCGTCGTAACGTCCATTATTGGCGACGACCTGATAATTCAAACAATCGGTCGGATGGCCGTTCAGAGCCCAACTTACCGACGATGGTTGATTAGTCGAATCTCACCAAGTCACATTCCTCTGTTGACATGCTGTTGGCAGGAGGCTTGCGCTATATGGATATGAAACTGCCCGGGAGATATCGAAATTGAGTGACATTGAGAACTACGATTCAAAATCAGGAAAGCTGATCCCTGTCTTTCGTATGGAGATAAATACAAGACCAGATGATGCGGAACGGCTGCTCGATGCTGCGTTCAAAGTTCATCCGCTTGCTGTCGGTGAATACGAGCGAAATGCCACTGTAACAGCACAAGGTGCAGAGACGGGAAGGCCCGGAGAACAAACGGTTACCCGTATTCACAACGAAGACTTCGGCGCAGATGGCACTGAAGTGTACCCTTCAGTCGAACTCAAGATTTCTTTTGAGCGGGATGTCCAGTTGCTTCAAAAGATCATGGAAGCCGTTCTCAATGCACACCAGTACGAAGAACCGATTATTCACGTTCGTGAAGAGTGGGCGAGCCGCGCAAATTACACGCCCAAAAATGAAAATTCAAATCGTTGGTGGAATGATGGTCGTGGCACACCAGAGATGGTGAGCTTTGACCAAACTCCGAAGTAGAGGCAAATAACGAAAGGCGGCTTGGTTCGCTTCTCAGTTATTGACCGAGATCGCCCGACGTCCGTTATTTACAGAAAGTGGAGCGCCGTTTCATTTGGTTGTTTTGATCCCCAAACCTCAACCAATTATTGCCACTGCATCAACGGCCTGGCCAGGACCATCGAGCCAAGGGCGATTGTCGCCAATTGTTGACTATCGGGATCTGAACAACCCATGAATTCCCACATCTTCTGAGGGTTCTCCCGCGAAACGTCCGATAACGTGCATATGTGCATGAAATACATCTTGCCCGGCCACAGCCCCAACATTCCATCCGATGGTAAAGCCGTCTGCACCTGCATCGCTCAAGCGTGCTTTGATGAAGGCAAGGGCTTCGCCAGTTTCCACCCACTCTTTGGAGTTCAACTCGAAGGGCGTATCAATGTGTCGATGCGGAACAATTATCGCCTGGTGAGGTCTGCGCTCATCGATTGAACCCAGAATGAAGAGGTGTTTCATCACCAACAAGGGGCGATCAATCAACAAATCATTCTCGAGGCAAAATCTGCAATGTGGTTGAGAATGCGTGTTCATTTGGCGAATATCGTTGTCCTCAAGTCACTACACAACGGACTGACGGCAGTTTCTCATACTGCCGCGTCAACTGGCCCCGCCCGCGAAATCACCTCTAGTTCGCGTTGACGTTTTCGATCAGCGTGCCGGTATAGATGATGTCGCCAGTTGCGCTGCCGGTTGGCGAACCGCCGGGCGGCTCAACCGAAATCGCCAGCAAGTCGCCATCCTTGGCGCGGATATCCTTCAGGTCGATATCCCCTTCACCCACAAGACCGACGGACACCGCCTTGGCCAGTTCGGCGTCGGGCACATACCAGACTTCCAGGCTCTTGCCGTCGGGACGTTGTACACCGATGCTGCGCACAGTGACGTCACCGGTGGCACCGTCAATGCTGACAACCAGTGAAGGCTGGTCGCCATTGGCATTGACGACGGCGATATATTGTTTGCCGGCCTCCACGCCGCCGCCGTCGCCGCCGTCGCCGCCCTTGTCGGCAACCTGCTCTGCCGGCGGGGCCAGCGGGTTGCTCGGGCTGTTGACAATATAGGCACCTAGGGCCACGGCGGCGACCGATGCTGCAATGGCACCCAGACGCCAACGGCGCACTGAACGTCGCAGCGCGTCAGCCACATTATCATTGGCCGCGACCGCCACAGATGCGGGTTTGGTCGTCGGTATATCGCCCTTGTCGCTGCTCTCATCGCCGTCGCCGCCCTCGCCGCCAACCTCGCCGCCGCTGTCGCCGCTGCCGCTTTGGTCACTCAGGGCCTTTTCGATGCGGCCCCACAGGTCTTTCGGCGCGGGTTCGGGGGAGACGGAGGCATTCAGCGCACCGAATGTGCGTTCCCAGAACATCACATCGTCACGGGTTGTCGCGTCGGTTTCGATAGAGGCTTCAAAAGCTGAGCGTTCCACTACTGACATGGTGCCGATGACAAATTCGGCGGCGTCGAGATTTCTTTCCTGGTCACTCATAGCGGCTTCAATCCCTCTCCAAGCAGGAGCGCAGGGCTAACAAGCCCCGCCGCAGCCTGGTCTTGATTGTGCCCACCGGTGAATCGAAGCGTTCGGCAAGTTCTTCGCGCGAATAGCCCTCGTAATAGGCCAGCAACACGTAATTGCGGTCATCTTCCTTCATTTCACCCAGACAAAAGCGCAAAGATTCCAATTCCGTCACATCCACATTTTCGGCGTCCTGGCCGCCGAGCCTAAATATCTCTTCTTCGTCCCCCGGTTCGTCCACCGTCTGTTCGGGACGGCTGGCGCGGATGATGTCGATAGCCCGATTGCGGGCAATCGTCGCCATCCAGGTGATCGGCCTGCCCTGAACCGGATCATAGCTGCCGGCCTTCTGCCAGATTTTCAAATAGACATCCTGCAAAACGTCTTCCGCCTTCTGCCTGTTCTTTAAGATACGCAGGACAACGCCAAACAGTTTCGCTGAAGATCGATCATAAAGAATTCGAAAGGCATCCCGGTCGCCATCGGCAGTGGCGCCAAGCAATGTTTCAAGAGTCTGCGAAGAACTCATCAAATATTTCCATTCCCATCTATGGGACGCCTTTTCGGCATCATCTGGACAGCAAGGCTAGCAAAATTCAACGGGATTAGACAACACAATGCTGCCCAGAGGGTTGAATAATCGTCCAATTTGACTTGTCACGCTGGCTCTCCCATTAAGCATTAAATTATCCTTGTCCCCCGGCCCTGTCACACTTGTCCAACGCGCAATCTGTCAAAAATCAAAACACGCCTGCTGCCGGCACGCCGGTGGCAGTTCTGGTGGTCTTTTGCGGCCTGTTGATGACCCTGTCCGGTTTCACAACAGACATCATGCTGCCGGCCTTCACCACCATGGTGACGGATCTGGATACGACGCTCGACCTGGTACAGGGGACGCTTGCCGCCTTCGCCTTCTCCTTCGGCATCGGTCAGTTCTTTTACGGCCCCGCTTCCGACAGGTTTGGCCGCCGCCCGGCCATCGCCGTTGGCCTGACCATCTTCCTGGCTGGTTCTTTGTTTGCAACCTTCGGGCCGAATATCGAGACCGTGCTGATCGGGCGTGCCCTGCAGGGGCTTGGCGGCGGAGCGGCACCGGTTCTGGCGCGGGCCATTTTGCGCGATACCCACAGCGGCACCGCCCTGGCCCGGGCAATGGCCTTGTCGATGGCAATCTTTGCCATTGGCCCGATCATCGCCCCGCTTTTGGGATATATCGTGGTGGAGTATCTCGGCTGGCGCAGCACTTTTGGCTGCACCGGGCTTCTGGCCTTGGGTCTGTTGATGTTCAACTGGTTGCGCTTTCGCGAAACCAATGCCTGCCCAAATCCCGATGCCTTGCGGGCCGGCAATCTTTGGGCGGCAGTCAGGACAATTGTCTCCAATCGTCAGTCCACCTATTTCCTGGCATGCGGTTGCCTCGCCTATTGCGCCCTGTTCACCTACATTTCCAACGCGCCGCGCATCTATGCGGCAAGTTTTGGCATCACCGGTTTCGGATTTGCCGCCCTGTTTGCCACGACCGGCCTTGGCATCGTATTGGGTCAGGCCGTCAACCGCACCTTGCTGCCCCGGCTGGGCATATTGATCGTGTTGCGCATTGCCAGCACCATCCTGCTGACCGCCAGCGCCGCAATCACCCTGTTTGCCTGGCTCGACATGTTGAACGTCTTCGGCTTCACCGCCTTGATGTTTTGTTTCAACACATCGTTCCTGGTGGTGGTCTCCAACACCGCCACCCTGTGCCTGGATCCCCACCCCACACTGGCGGGCGTGGCGTCGGCTTTCTATGGCTGTATCACCAATACCAGCGGCGCTGTTTTCATTGCCACCACGGTCGGCCTTGTCGGCATCAGCATTCTGCATTGGGGGGTTGGCATGGTGTTGACCACGGCGTTGTGCGCGCTGGCCATCTGGCTGGCCTCACCTGACGAATTGGTATTCAAAGAGGTTTAGAGATCCCTCCGACTGCCGTCTTCAGCAGAGGCATAAACGGCCTCTTCGATGCGCAGATTAGTCAGATAGTTGCGCCCGGTATTCTGCAACTCGGAACCCGAGAGATAGTGGTCAATCACGTGACGGGTGAACAGATAAACACAGTCGCCACCAAAGCCCTTATCCTGCCAGGCAAATTCAACCGGCTCTAAGGCGCTGCTGCCATGGGCACGGAAATGAACGGCGCCATCTCCAGACAGGGTCAGTTCACCCTTTTCCCCTTCGATCAGCATTTCGCCCATGGTCAGCCGGCAGTTTTCAGCTACATGGTCCGACAGGCGATTGCCATCCAGCAGAGCGCGGAAACCGTTGTCAAAATCCATCACCAGAAGACAGGAATCCTCCCCTTTGATCACCGGATTCAGTTTCACAAGATCAGCCCACAAACTGTTGACTTCACCAAACAAAAACCGAAACACGTCGATATTGTGAATCGCCGTTTCGTGGATCAAAAACCGTTCCATCTGCTGGAAATAGGGCTGCCGCGCCAGATAGGCATCCGGCCCCTGCCCGTCACCCGGTCGGATGCGGAAAGTGGCGCGATAGAGCTGCCCCAACCGGCCCGCATTCAGCTGCTGCTTGATTGCCAGATACCACGGTTGGAAGCGAAAATTCTCATGAACCGTGATTTCAATGCCGGCGCTGTCGGCCAGTTCAACAGCCTTTTCGGCGTCTGCCAAACCACCGCAAAAGGGTTTCTGGCAGATCACATTAATGCCCCGCACGGCGGCGAGTTTAATCATTCCCATATGTGTCGGCGGCGGGGTGATGATGTCAAACAGGTCCGGCTTCACCGCATCGAGCATTGCGGCGACATCGGCAAATGCCCTGCCGCCAAATTCGGCTGTCACTTTTTCGGCCGCCTGCAGATTGAGATCAGCGACACCCACCAGTTCAACGTGATCACAGCGCGACCAGGCGTCATAATGAAACTGGCTGAAATAGCCGGTTCCGACAACCGCAACACGCAATTTGCCGTTTTCAGGAGATGCCATATTCGTACCAGTCAGATTGAGTTCACGTCGGACAGTGCCTGTAATAAGGGCTTAATATCAAATGTCCACTGAACCGGCTGATAGCCTCTTACAGACATCTCGAACGTCGCCAGTTGATCCCCCAGCAGGCACCCCAGCACGGCCTGATCGAGATTATCGCCGCAAAAGGCCAGGTTGGAGACATTGCGCAGAACCTTGCCCGCCGCCTTATCCAGATGCGGCCGCCCCATGGCATGATCCCGCCAGGCCTGTTCCACCCATTCAAGATGATCGGGATCAACATCTTCCAAATAGATCTCCACCACGCCATCGCCGGAAACCCGCAGCACCCGGTTGGAAACGATCGAGGTCAGCCAGGCATCTCCCCTTTCATCAAAGGCCAGCCCGTCCGGGTAAATGCCCGCCCCGAGCGTGGCGATAGTGGTGCGATTGCTCAGACTGCCATCGGCGCCGATGTCAAAACTCGTCAGGCGGCGGGAAAAGGTCTCGTTGACGAACAACCGCTTGCCGTCGGGATGAACCAGGCATTCATTGGTATAACCCAGATCATCAGCGACGATGCGCGCCTTTCCATCCTCGACCAGCACGACAAATCCATCAGCCACATCCGAGCGATAGGCCAGCGCCCGGGGCGTCTGCCGGGTTGAAACGGTGATCCATACCCGCCCATTTTTGTCGACAGTAACAAAATTGCTCGGCGGCAACGGGTCGCCCGCAACTTCGCTCAAATACACCGAAACGGTGCCGTCCGGTGCCAACCCATAGACCCCGCCCCGTTCCGCCCCCAGATGGGCCAGCAGGAAGTGTCCACCCTCAAGCAGGCAAATACCATTGGGACGCAAAGGCTCATCCAGTCCAAGCCGACCGGCAATCTCGGGCCAATTGGTGGCCAAGTGGCGTTTTACCGTGCCGTCGGGAAAAATCACCGAAACACCACCATCGCCGGTCCAGTCTGGTACAAATACAATGCCGGACTGATGCGCCAAGGCGCATTCGGGCCGCGACAGACCGTGTCCGATGAAGGATAGGTGTTCACTTTTGATGGGAGTCATGACCTGCTCTTGCACCGAAGGCTGTTGAGGCCCATTTTCGGGGCAATGGAGTCACCAATCAAGGGTGATTCCTCGCAAAACTTAGGTTTAGAGCAATAATGACCATCCGTCGGCTCACCGACACCATAGTCAATCAGATTGCCGCCGGCGAAGTTGTCGAGCGGCCAGCCAGCGTGGTGCGTGAACTGCTCGACAACGCCATTGATTCCGGCGCCACCCGCATTTCGATCCTCACCGCAGGCGGTGGCAAAAACCTGATCCGCGTCACCGACAATGGCTGCGGCATGGACCGCGAAGACCTGCAGCGCTCCGTTGAGCGCCATTGCACCTCCAAACTGTCCGATGATCTCAACAATATCCAAAGCCTCGGCTTTCGCGGTGAGGCCCTGCCCTCCATCGGCTCGGTTTCCCGTCTGACCATCAGCACCCGCGCTGACGGCGAGGCCAATGGCTGGCAGATCCGAGTCGATGGCGGCAAGGTCAGCCCGGTCAAACCGACAGCCTTGAATGAAGGCACCGTGGTGGAAGTGGCCGATCTTTTCTATGCTACCCCGGCACGGTTGAAATTTCTCAAGACCGACCGGGCCGAAGCAACCGCCATTGGCGACATTATCAAACGCACGGTTTTGGCCCATCCGGAAATCCATTTCTCCGTCGGCGGCGATGATCGCCAGGCCGCAGAATATGCCATTGTCAGCGGCGAAAACGCCCTTCTGCGCCGCTGCGAACAGATTCTAGGCAAGGATTTTCCACAAAACGCCCTGTTGATCGACGCAGAACGCGAGGGGGTTCTGCTGTCCGGCTACGCCTCCCTACCGACCTTCAACCGCGGCAATGCCCTGCATCAATTTGTCTATGTCAATGGCCGTCCGGTGCGCGACAAACAGCTTACCGGCGCCATTCGCGGAGCCTATATGGATTTCCTGTCGCGTCACCGTCACCCGATTCTGGCCCTGTTCATTTCCATCGATCCGTCCCAGGTCGACGTCAATGTCCATCCGGCCAAGGCCGAAGTGCGTTTTCGCGACGCCGGTCTGGTGCGTGGCCTGATTGTTGGTGCCCTGCGCCAGGCAATAAGTGGCACGGGACCTCGCGCCTCCACCGACGGTGCCAGCGCCATGCTGGCCTCCTTCAAGCCCGGCGGCGACGGCGGCGAGGGCGGCGGCGGTCTGGCGGCCCAGGCATTGGGCATGGCCGGATATGCTCCCAACCATCCGCGCAATCACGACTGGACGGCTTCCCCCAACCGACCAAATTCCGATTCACCGTCACAATCGGGTGGGTTTTCAGACACGCCACAAACCGGATTCGACGCAACCGCCGCGCCTTCAGGAGATTTGCGCACTGAGGCACAAATGCCATCGGAAAGTGAGCATCTGCCACTGGGGGCCGCCCGCGCCCAACTGCACGCCAATTACATCGTCGCCCAGACCGATGACGGCCTCGTTATCGTCGATCAGCACGCTGCCCACGAGCGGCTGGTCTATGAGCATATGAAGGCCCAGATTGCCGAAAACGGCGTCGCCGGACAATTGCTATTGATTCCCGAAGTGGTTGAGATGGCCGAAGAGGATGTCAACCGCCTGCTCGACCATGCAGAAGAGCTGGCCAAACTCGGGCTTTCCATTGAGGGATTTGGCCCCGGCGCCATTGCAGTCCGTGAAACCCCTGCCCTGTTGGGAGAAGTGGATTGCCAGCAATTGCTGCGCGATCTGGTCGATGAAATATCCCAGTGGGGCACCGCCTCACTGGTTGGCGAGAAAATTGACTATGTCGCCGCGACCATGTCCTGCCATGGCTCGGTGCGGTCGGGGCGCAAGCTGCTGCCAGCCGAAATGAACCAATTGCTGCGCGACATGGAATCGACCCCCAATTCCGGCCAATGCAATCATGGCCGTCCGACTTATATCGAGTTGAAGCTGTCAGATATTGAAAAATTGTTCGGCCGCAGGTAGAGGATGGGTCGGCCTATGCGGGCCAGCCACGTTGTCGGAGATCATGAATGCTCAACAGAATTGACCCACCTGCCGGTCCGGCCGCGACCATCCGCTACACCGAGGCGGATTTTCAGGTACTGACGCCGGGCACCCATGTCATCTGTGCCGTTACCGGCAATATCATTCCGCTGGACGAACTTAAATATTGGAGCTTCCCGCGCCAGGAAGCCTATATCGACGCCCATGCATCGCTGAAAGCCGAACAGGACGCCGGCAATCTCGGCTGACGGGACCACCGCATATTATTGCGACTTGAGCCGCTCACTTCTCAGTTTGCGAAAATGGGCGTCCGCCTCCGGTGTTCCGTCATGCAGACTGCCGAACCACTTATCCAGCGGCACATTGCTCTCGCCAAAATTTACCGTGTGATAACGGTGATGCAGATAGTGCAATAGCCGGTCGTTTTTCAGCGCCCGCTCACCGCCCAACATGATCTCATCGAAGCCTGAATGGCTCAGCGCCGGACCCAGTGCCGTTTGAAATCCGTTGAACATCATGTGCAGCGGATGGCTGGGCACCACAACATGGATCAGCATGCAACTGAAATAGAGGATGTGTTCCACCGGATGCATGGCGAGACCGGACCATGGACCGACATTGATATTCTTGTGGTGCAGGTAATGGACGTGGTCATAAAGCGGTTTCCAGTGGATCAACCGGTGAATCCAATAGAAATGGAAATTACGCCAGAGCGGCACGATGAACATTGCCAGCAGGAACCAGATCGGATTTGAATGAATGTCGACATAGGGCAGCCAGTCATTGGCATAGGCCCACCACAACCCGCATTCATACAGGCTCCAGACGCTTGCTCCCGAGACAATCGACCAGAACACATTGTCCTTCACCTGGTCCTTGAACAGAAAGACACCTTTGTTGCGGGCCATCCAATTGCCATTGTACTTTTTCAACCGCCCCTGCTTCTTCCAGCCATACAGCCACAGGTGAAAACTGCCGGTCCACAGGACCAGCAGCACCACATTACGCAGGGCAATTTCCAGCATCCAGTCGACTTGCAGGGTCTCCATGCGTTGACTGTCGGGGGTGAAATAGAGATAGGCGACGGTGATCAGCACCATATAGATGGCGAACCAGGGCACGAAAAATCCTGGAATGCCAAATAACCATTTGAATATCCGCGCTGGCGTTGTCGGAAAATCCAGCAAAGGCTCAAGATAGACCGGCCTGCCAGAGCGCCACTCGCCACGACGGTCACGCTCCTGCCCGTGCTCGTCAATTGTCGTGTCGCTGTCGGCCAATGCGCAATTCTCACCATTTCTGGGCAGGTCTGCCGCCACGATAGGAGCGGCGGCAAACAGCGTCAATCAAAACGGCCCAGTTCAGAAACCTCAAGGGCGTCCAGTCAGTGAATGCCCTTTTCCCCGGTAACCGGTTGATTTTTCCGGTCAATCAGACATCATTGAGATGTCCGCTGGGGAGCGGGCATGGAATTGGGAAAGTCACTATGTGGCGATGACCACGCCAACAAATCGCGTGGTGACCATCGACAAGGCCCGGTCCACGCAAAATTATGCTATGCCAGAACGACAATGACGACGGGAAGGGAATGATCATGCTGCAAGGACGCTGCAAGTGTGGGTCACTGAGCTACAAAATGACGCAAAAGCCAATGTTTGTTCATTGCTGCCACTGCAGCGAATGCCAGAACCTGACCGGCTCGGCCTTCGTGCTGAATGCAATTATCGAAACCGATCTGGTGGAAGTTGATGGTGCCACTTCTCAGATCACCCTGCCCACCCCCAGCGGCCACGGTCAGACCATCACCCGCTGCGCCCAATGTGGCGTCACCGTTTACAGCGCCTATTTGTCCCGCAAGGGCAAGTTGCTTTATGTGCGAGTGGGGACGCTGGATGATCCGGCGCAATGCCCGCCGGACGTGCATATTTTCACCTCATCGAAATTACCCTGGGTCACCTTGTCAGATGAAGTCCCCGTTCATGAAAATTTCTACCCTATGCCTGATGCCTGGCCGGATGAGTCGAGAACTCGCTGGAGTCGGGTCTTTGGCGACGGATAGGACGGGCCAGGTCGCATGACCAAGATCAGTCAAGACATTGAAGCCAAAATCAGAAGCAGTTTTGCAGCCCAGTCAATGATGGAAACTTTTGGTGCCGAACTGAAGGAGGTGGCATCGGGAAATGTGACCGTCACCGCCCCGGTGCTTGAAGGATTGCGGCAACAGCAGGATTTCGCCCATGGCGGATTGATATTTTCTATCGGTGACAGCGCCGCCGGCTATGCGGCTCTCAGCGTCATGCCCGTCGAGGCGGAAGTATTGACGGTGGAGATGAAGATCAACCTGATGTCCCCGGCTCCCGCCAGCAGCATGCTGATCGCCGAAGGACGGGTTCTCAAACCGGGTCGGCGACTGGTGGTCGTTGCATCCGACGTCTGGTCGCAGTCTCATGACGGCGAACGTGTGCAGGTCGCCGCTCTTCAGGGAACAATGATCCCGGTCAATTCTTAGACCCTTTCAGGTTTGGAAATTCGTGTCTGCTCGGCCCGTTTCAGGGTCTCATCGATCAATCTGTCGATCAGTTTTGGATTTTCAAACTCCAGTTCGATCGGCAGAACATGGCTTGCATTGCCCAATTCCTGCTGCACCGATCCAGTTCGGATCAGCCGCACATGGTCCTTTTCGGTGGTCGCCAGTTTCAACCGTTTGGCGGCGGCCTCTGCCATCAATTCACGGCAGTCCTCTACGGTGAATGGATGGTGATCGCTGAAATCTCTGGTGGCCTCCACATTGGCCCCTGCCTGTTCGAGGCTGGCATAGAATTTTGCCGGGTCGGCAATGCCACAATAGGCCAGCAGGTTCATATCTCTGAATTTTTCTGACTGACGCAGTTTTATCTCGGCACTGTGAACCGGTTTGGCGACACGGGCGCAATGGCGCACCATTTCGGTTCCCGCCGGTGACTGACCAACCACCAGGACCGAATTGGCAGCCGCCAATTGGGTGCGCAGGTCGACCCGCAATGGACCTGCAGGAATGCAGAAACCATTGCCAATACCACGCCGCGCATCAACCACGATCAGATTGTAGTCCTTGTGCAGGGATGGATTTTGAAACCCGTCATCCATGATGATCAGATCAACCGCCCGCTTATGCAGCAAGGCGGCACCTGCAGGACGATCGGGGCTGACAACAGAATCGGCATATTGTGCCAATATCAACGGCTCATCTCCGACATCCAGCGAACTGTGTTGCTGGACATCGACCAGTGTCGGTTCTGCAATTTCGTTGATGGCGCCATATCCACGGCTTAAAAAACCTGGCCGCAGACCCTTTTTGCGGGCGATTTTGGCAATCGCTATCGCGGTGGGCGTTTTGCCGGCACCACCGGCGATCAGATTGCCGATGCATAAAACCGGTACGTCTGAAATTGCCAGGGCGGGCTGCTTCATCCGCCGGGCCGTTGCCCACCCATAGGCAACGGAGGCGGGCCACAACAGCCATGCCAATGGACCGGGCTTGCCAAACCAGAATGTTGGCGCATCTCTCAACGGATTTATCGGCCGTCGTCCGAGGATGAGTCGGCGGCGGCGGCGGCGGCTTTCTGTGCCAAACGTGCTTCCGCATCGCGCTGTCGCCGGTCCAGGCCGGCTTTGACCCGCAGCGGCATGATATAGGCATCAAGGGACTGAATCGATCTGTCCAGCGCCCCGGTCATCTGTTTGACCGTATATTGCGCCGCTTGCTGCATCGCCTCGAGGTCCTGACGGTTGCTGAGCAGTCGATGAACCTGTTCCGCCAGCATTTTCTCATCTTTTACCAGCCGCGCACCGCCATTTTTTAGCAGCGCCTGATAGGTATCGCGGAAATTCTGCACATACCGACCCGACAGAATGGCCGTATTGGTCATCACCGGTTCGATCGGATTTTGGCCGCCCTGCGATTTCAGCGATTTGCCCATGAAGGCAATATCCGACAGCGACAGGTAAAGTCCCATTTCGCCAATGGAATCGCCCAGGAAGACATCCGTTTCAGGGGTTATTTTTTCACCCGAGCTGCGGGTGACCACTTTCAGCTTGCGCTTTTGCAGGCTGCGTTGAATATCAGCGGCCCTGTCGGGATGGCGCGGCACCAGCACTGTCAGGATACCGGGAACCTGCTTGGCCAGCAATTTATGCACTTTGGCAACGCTGACTTCCTCTCCCTGATGGGTGCTCACCGCGATCCAATTAGGCCGATTGCCAATCGAGGCTTTCAAGCTGGCCAGAGCCTTTTGATCCACTGGCGGCAGGCCAACATCGATCTTCAGATTACCAACCACCGACACCCTGGGGGCACCAAGGTCGCGGAAGCGTTCGCCATCCAGCTCCGACTGCGCCAATACCTGTGAAAGATTGCCAAAAATCGCCTGAGCCAGAGAAGGTCGTTTCGACCAGCGCTTGTTGGAACGATCCGACATGCGGGCATTGACCAGAATCTGCGGTACATTGCGTTTGGCCAGTTCCTGAATGGTCGTTGGCCAGATCTCCGATTCGGCAAAGATCGCCATATCAGGCTGCCAGTGATCCAAAAAGCGACCGACGGCCCGTTTCATGTCCATCGGCACATATTGGTGGATGGTTCGCTCCGAGATGCGGTCGCGGGCAATATTGGCTGAGGTCACGGTTCCGGTGGTCAATACCAGAGAAATACCAAAGCTCTCCATCCGCTTGATCATCGGCATGATAGCCAGGGACTCACCCACGCTCGCCGCATGCAGCCAGACCAGCGGCCCCTCGGGACGACCCCAGCTTGCATAGCCATAGCGTTCCGCCCGCCTTGTATGGTCTTCCTTGCCCTTGCGGGCGCGGGCGCGCAGAATCGCCCCGGAAAACGGATAAATCAGCGATCCGAATCCACGGTAGAGTTTCAGCGTCGTATTGGCCCAGATGTCGGTCAATTCAGCTCCCGGTCCAATGGCGGTTGAGTGCAAACATTCTAGTCAATAATTCAGGCATTTTCTGGATCAAGAAAACGGTGCAGATGGACGACGAAGTAACGCATATGGGCATTGTCAACGGTCGACTGCGCCTTGGCTTTCCAGGCTGCTTTAGCGGAAGCAAAGTCAGGATAGATTCCGACGATATCAAGTCCATCAAGATCTCGGAAAGTCACCCCGTCAAGGTGATCAAGTTCTCCACCGAATACGAGGTGCAGCAATTGTTTCTTTTCGGGTGAGGTGCTCATGATTCGCTCCGGTTATTCTGTCCGCTGGTTGGCATTACCAGCATTTGTCATTGGGGGCTCTTATTCATTGCCTTGATGGCAAGATCAAGCATTTCCTTATGATCATTTGCGGCACAGGCGACCAACGCCCCGTGGCGCACATCTTCACAATTATAACGCGGCCTTTTTCCCTGAAGATCCGTCAGGCAGGCGCCTGCTTCATGGGCAATCAAATCGGCCGCCGCCAGGTCCCAGTCCTTGGCACTCGCCCGCGCCAGCGACAAGTCGGCGCTGCCCAGACCAATCATAGCTATACGATAGGCCAGAGAGGGCACAAAGGGCAACTTTTCCACCCGCCGTGGTAATTGCTGGTCGGCCTCCCGTTGAAAACTGCGCGGGCCAGTGGCGCGAATGGTCGATTGACGTGACGAAGGGCGAGGCGCCATTCTTTGCTGATTGCACCAGGCGCCGTGCCCCTGCCGAGCGGAGAGCGACTGCTGCAATGCCGGACACTCCAAGACCCCGACAGTCGGGCGTCCTTTTTCCACAACTGCAATGGATATGCACCATTGCTGCGAGCCGGCGATAAATCCCCGCGTGCCATCGATCGGGTCGACAACGAAGAGCCGCTTCGCCTCCAGGCGCTCTAAATTGTCGTCGGTTTCTTCCGACAACCAACCATAATCAGGCCGGGCTGCCAGCAATTTCTTCTGCAGAAACTGGTCGATGGCAAAATCCGCTTCCGATACCGGAGACTGCCCTTCTTTCATCCACACCTGTGGGTCCTGGCCGAACCATTTAAGCGCAATCTTTCCGGCCGCCTTGCCCAACTCGCCCAGCAGTTCCAGATCGGCACTATCCTGATCAGCGTCCGGCAATGGTCAGTCCCTCAATCAAAATGCTCGGTGCATTGGTGCCGAACCGTCGATCCAAATCATTGGCCGGTTCGATAGCTGCAAACATCTCCTTGAGATTGCCGGCAATGGTGATTTCGCTGACGGGGAAAGTCAGCTCGCCGTCTTCAATCCAGAATCCGCTGGCACCACGGGAATAATCGCCAGTGATCAGATTGACCCCCTGACCGATCAGCTCGGTTGCATAAAACCCTGATTTAATGTTGGAAATCATCTCCTTCGGCGAACGATTCCCCGCCAGCATGGTCAGGTTGGTGCTGCCCGGCGACGTACCGCTGCCTGCACGACCGGCCCGACCGTTGGACGCCAGTCCCAGTTCCCGACCAGTGGTTGAATCAAGCAGCCAGCTTTTCAACACCCCGTCATCAGCCAGTTTCAGCGACGCCCCACACACGCCTTCGGCATCAAATGGTCGCGATGACATGCCGCGTATAACATGGGGCTCGTCAACTATCGTCACGCCAGTTGCAAAAACCGACTGGTCCATCGAATCCTTCAGCATCGATGTGCCACGGACAATGGCCGACCCGTTAATGGCCCCGGCAAAATGGCTCACCAGGCCCCGGGCAATGCGGGGATCGAACACGACGCTTGCGGTCTGGGTATCCACCTGGCGCGGATTGACCCGACGGGCAGCTCTTTGACCGGCAATAGCTCCAATATCCTGCGCCGAGCGCAGATCTTTCAGATGCCGTTGGCTGTCGAAATCGTAGTCTCGTTCCATGGCGGTACCATCACCGGCAACCACAGAGACTGACAGGCCAAAACGGCTGGCCCGGTAGCTGCCAACAAAACCTTCACTGGTCGCCAGCACACTGCCACCCAGCGTGCGACCAAATGAGGCACCTGAAGACTTCGACACGCCGTCAATCTCCAGCGCCGCAGCCTCGCAAGCCAGCGCCATATCCTGCATGGCGTCAAAGTCGGGGGCGGTGTCATCATACAGATCAAGATCGACGAGTTCGGTAGCCAGCATGTCGGCGCCTGCAAGGCCGGCAAATTTGTTTTCCGGCGACGCTTTGGCCATCGCTACAACCCGTTCGGCCAAAGCCGCCGGATCGCCGGTCATATTGGCTGACACGGAAGCCGAGCGCTGGCCCACAAAGGCGCGCAGTGAAAACGCGTTGTTTTCTGCCCCTTCGGTTTCTTCCAGTTCACCGTCACGCACTTCAACGCCGGTCGAACGGCTGGCGGCGACCACCGCATCACAGGCATCCGCACCGGCGCGGTTGGCCGCTTCGACCAGGGCGGCGGCCCGGTCCTGCAGCATCAACATGTCAAAAGAATCAGACAAAACAGGTCCACTCACATCGGATAGTCTTCCGTTTACGCACTGCGCTGCGCCGCTTCAAGGGGCAAGTAACAACTTGCCGTCAGTGCTTCTAGCTGAGCCGCTATCTGCGCTTCTAACTGCACGCCAATTTGTGCTATCAAAAGAGTGTTCACAATAACGGGATTCTCTATGGCCGACGGATCAAACTTTATCCTCGATGCAGTGGTCATTTTGGGTTCTGCGGCCATTGCCGCCCCCCTGTTCAAAAAGGTGGGGCTGGGAACCGTTCTTGGTTACCTGTCAGTCGGCATTCTGCTGGGGCCGATTCTCAATTACATTTCCGACGGCGAACAGATTTTGCATGTCGCTGAACTGGGCGTTGTATTGCTGTTATTTATCGTCGGGCTGGAACTCAATCCGTCGCGGCTTTGGGACATGCGTCGACAGATATTCGGTCTCGGTGCTTCCCAGGTCATCCTCAGCGGTATTGTCCTCACCGCCATCGCCTGGGCTGCCTACTTCCCCTGGAACGCAGCGATTGTGGTTGGCTTTGGCCTGGCGCTCTCCTCCACCGCTTTTGCCCTGCAATTGCTGGAAGATTCAAATGAAGACCGCCTGCCCCATGGCAAGAAGGCATTCTCCATATTGCTGTTTCAGGACCTCGCCATTGCGCCATTGCTGGTCGCCGTCCCCCTGCTCGCTGCAGGAACCATGGAATTCACCAGCGAGGGCATGACCCAACTGGCCATTGCCATCTTCTGTCTGGTGGCGCTGATTGCCGCCGGCCGCTACGCGCTCAACCCGCTGTTCGGCATCATCGCCGACACCGGCGCCCGCGAGGCGATGATTGCCGCTGCGCTGTTTATCGTCATTGCGTCGGCCGTTTTGATGCAGTTTGCTGGCTTGTCCATGGCGATGGGAGCCTTTGTTGCCGGGGTGATGCTGGCAGAATCCAGCTATCGCCACGAGTTGGAAGCCGATATCGAACCGTTTCGCGGCATCCTGCTTGGCCTGTTTTTCGTTGCCGTCGGCCTGGCCGTCAATCTGCAGATCGTCTGGAACAATCTGTGGCTGATCCTGGCCATCGTGCCGGCAGCCATGGCCATCAAGGCGGTAATTATTTACGGCCTTTGCCGGATGTTCGACACCGGCCACAACGATTCCATCCGTGTTGCCTTTGTCTTGCCGCAGCACGGAGAATTTGCCTTTGTGCTGTTTTCGGCAGCCATCGCCGTCGCTCTGCTCACCCCCCAGGAAGCCTCTTTCCTGATTGCCTGTGTCACCCTTTCCATGGCGCTGACCCCGATCTCGGTGAAGCTGGGGGGACTGTTGGTCAAGGGTGATGACGAGGAGCATATGGAAGAGGATTTTGAGGGCGCCGGAGCGACTGTAATGATGATCGGCTTTTCCCGTCTCGGCCAGATTGCTGCCCAGACACTTTTGGCAGGCGGGTGCAATGTCACGGTGCTCGACAAAAGCGCCAACCGCATCAGACAGGCGCAAAGATTTGGTTTTCGCATCTATTTCGGAGATGGCACACGCATGGACGTCTTGCGCGCTGCGGGCATTCAAAAGGCCAATATCATTGCCGTGTGCACTCACAATCAGGAAATCACCAACAACATCGTTGACATGATCGCCCGCGAATATCCCAAGGCGAAACTTTATGTGCGTTCCTATGACCGTGGCCATTCACTTGATCTGTTGCAGAGGCCCGGCGTCTGGGAAATCCGCGAAACCTTCGAATCGGCGCTGGTCATGGGGCGCGCGCTGCTTGAGGGCATTGGCATGTCGCAGGAAGAGGCCGATGAAATCATCCGAGACGTGCGCCACCGCGACAGCGAAAGACTGAAAACTCAGATGAAAGACGGCTTGCTGGCCGGGACTGAAAATCTCCACGCCGCACCGGTTCCTGAACCGCTGATCCAGCCCCGTCATCAGGGAGAGGCGATCAGCACCGAGACCCAGGACATTCTGGAAGATTAGAGCCTTTAACAGTTAAATGGAACCATTCTGAAGGAGCGCTTTTGTGACAAGATCAAGTAAAGGATCGCCGGTCGTATCGGGCATACGTCCAAGAGCCTTTGCGCCGAGATTGGCGCAAAAGCGCCCTTCCCACCAATTCAGGATGTTTCCTGAATTGGCATCA
>JBDWCD010000014.1:0-129559 GCA_039977975.1 Rhizobiaceae bacterium | reverse complement strand
TTTGACGGCTGGGGTGATGGACAGGAACAGGGCATCACAGGTGTTGGATCCAACTGCAAAGCCGGAGACGGCGACTATGCATTTCTACATGGTTGGCGTCAGATTACGGGTGTTCACGTGAGGCCATTCCTGGGTCTGGAACCCACAAACCGTCGCGTCTTTATGCGCGACTGCGACTGGTGGCGCTGCAAGAACGGCAAGATCGTCGAGAATTGGTGTATGTTGGATATCCCTCATGTGCTTCTCCAATTAGGATATGATCTGTTCGCGGAGTTGGAGAAAATCAACTCGTGAAGCAATAGTTGGTTGGAAACTCTTTTGCCGATTTGGGCAGCCGATGCGTTTTGTAAGTTATAGAGACCGCATCTGGTGACGTGATAACGAGCTCATCTAGATCCTCTAACGCTCCCCCCGGCACCGGAACTTCCGTTCCTATGACATAGACGGGGTCGATTGCACTCTTATTCGCCTCGGCCACGACAGCTAACTGAGCAGCCCGCTCAGCAGTGATTTCATCATCCAATGCAATCGGTTCGTTTGCACAACCCATCGAAGTATCGAGATGAAGCTTTGTGAATCCTGCTGCAGCATATGCAGCAATCATTGCCTCGGCCTTCGCCATGGCTTTTTCGGCAGACAGGCCTTTCCATGGATTGGGTCCAAGGTGGTCGCCACCCAAAATGATCTGATCCATCGCCAATCCGACTTTGGCGCCAATTCTTTCGGCCAAAGAGCGAAAGTCCATTGGTGTCATCCCGGTATAGCCACCGCATTGGTTGACCTGGTTGCAGGTTGCTTCGATCAATGCACAGCGCCCAGTTTCCTTGGCAAGCCGTAAGGCCGCTTCGATCACCACAGGGTGGGCAGAGCAAACCGAGGCAATGCCCTTGGCATTGCCACTATGATATGCCTTTGGGATCTCCAAGAGGGGATGGTTCATAACTTACCTCCAGATTGTTGGACCACAAAAGCGCGCAGCTCATCGATTGTCGCTGCCCCTTCCATCGGGCCACGTTTGGTGACGGCGAGAGCCCCTGCAGCGGCGGCGAGTGACAGGGCTTCTAGTGTGTCCGTTCCGCGAAGCCAAAGGGCTGTGAAGGCACCCCCGAAACAATCGCCTGCACCAGTGGGGTCGACTTCATCGACATTGAAAGCGGGGAGGAATAATGATTCCGCGGTGTCATGATACCGGGCACCACCGTCGCCCAGTTTATGCACCACTGCTTTGATGCCGCGTTTTAGTAGTTCTTCGATCGCACCCTTGTGCTCATTGGCGTCAGTCAGAAGCATCAATTCCTGGCCGCTGGGAAGAAAGAGATCGGTCATTGCGAGGATCTGGGTCATGGCGGCGCGCAGCCCCGGCGTTTCAAGTATTTCCTTCCGGAGATTTGGATCGAGGGAAACGGTGCCACCCCGCCCACGGACGTCTTGCACAGCACGAAGATTGAGGGCGATCAGATCCGGACTCGCCAGTGAGGATCCCATCACATGGATATGATCAGCCGCAGAAACGGCGCCTTCGGCCAGTTCATGGTTGGGCGGCAATCCACACGCGCTATGACGAATATTGTAGATGAAGTCGCGTGTTCCGCCCTGGCGGTACCTGACGAAGGCTGTGCCTGTTGGTAACTGCTGATCTACTCGAACTCCAGAAATATCGACACCATCTGCCTTAAGTCTTGATAGATTCAATGTACCGAAATCATCGTTACCCACAGTGGACAAGATCGCGCAGGGCTGTCCCATTCGTGCGACCTGATCGATGAAAATCGCTGGCGCGCCGGATGGAAAAGGGCCCGTCATAGCGATCGGTTCTTGGAAACCCGCTCCAACGGAATCGGCCATGATTTCGACTAGGATCTCGCCAATGACGATGACTTTCTTCATCGAAATATCCCTATATTGTTCGTGATATGTTGGTCATGGCCCGGTGGAGAATTCATAGGCACATGCGGTGCGGTCAGTTCATCCACTGTCCACCATCGACGTTGTAGCATTGCGCAAGAATGTATTTTGCCTCATCTGACGCCAGAAAGACCGCCATTCCAGTAAGGTCCTCTGGTTTGGCAAACCGACCGAAAGGGACCCCAGCTGCGACCTCTTTCTTTTTTTGCCCGAGTTTCTTGCCTTCAAGTTTCGCAAACATGGCGTCAACATGGTCCCAGTGCTCACCGTCGACGACGCCTGGTGCGATAGCATTGACGTTGATGCCGTACTGAATGAGATCCAGCCCTGCCGATTGGGTGAGTGAAATCACCGCGGCCTTGGTCGAACAATAGACAGCAACAAGCGCCTCTCCACGACGTCCTGCCTGCGATGCCATGTTGATGATTTTGCCACCCTTCCCATGCGCAATCATTTTCCGTGCAACTGCTTGCATGGTGAACAAAGCGCCCGACACGTTCACAGAGTAGATCCTCTCAAAACTTTCCCGTGTAATGTCTGCGATAGGCGCAGCATCGAACAAGGCGGCGTTGTTGATCAGGATGTCGATGCTACCCATTTCTGCGGCTACACTATCAACGCAGTCATCGATGCTGGATTGGTCGGCTACATCGATGTGAAATGGGAGTGCACTGTCCCCAATTTCTGCAGCGGTCTTCTTGGCAGCTTCGACATTAACATCTGCAATAGCAACTCGTGCGCCTTCCTGTACATATCGTTCAGCAAAACCCCTTCCGATGCCGCGCGCGGCTCCGGTAATGAGCGCAGTCTTTCCTGCAAGTCTTTCCATCTGTTTCTCTTTCTTGCCGTGTCGGCGCTAACGTGTGGTGTATCCGCCGTCGATGACGAGCACAGCTCCGGTGACGTAACTGGCGGCCGGCGATGCCAGAAAAAGTGCAGCGGTCGCGACCTCATCGGGCTGACCAACCCGCTGCATCGGAGTCATGTCGCGCCAGATCGGAAACCATTCGGGATTGTCGATCCCGCCTTGTGACATGTCCGTTTGGATGTAACCGGGTGCCAGAGCGTTGACGCGAATATCTTCGTGCGCGAGTTCGCTGGCGAGGCTCTTGGTCATCATATGCACCGCTGCCTTGGAGCTGTTGTAAGCCACCTGGTTCTGCGGAATGTTCGATGCGATCCCGGACATGGAGCCGACATTGACGATTGCACCACCACCGGCGGACCGCATGGCTGGAATGGCAGCGCGGCAGCACCGAAATACGGCATCGACATTTAGCGACATCAACCGGTCCAGATCTTCATCGCTGAATTTGACTGTGTCCCCGTGAATGGCGATACCTGCATTGTTGACCAAGATGTCAAGCCGCCCGGCCTCATCCACAACATCAGCAATCATTCGATCTGACGCGGCCGGCTCTCTCAGGTCTGCGGCAAGAAAGCTAGACTCATGGCCTGAGGCACGAAGCGTCTCAGCAGCTTCCTCACCATCCTTTCGACCGCTGATGAAAATCCGTGCGCCCGCTTGTCCGAGTGCATGAGCAATCGAGAGGCCGATGCCCCGCGTGCCACCGGTTACCAGAGCAACTTTGCCGTCAAGACGAAAGCGTCCTAACAAGTCCAGGCCATAATTCATTCCTTTATTCCCTTCAGGTAAAAATCAGAAGAACAAGTTGCAAACCTCAAATGTCGATGTTCTGCGGCAAGATCACAATGTCTCGGATGCAAATCGTCCGAGGCCGGCTCAGCATGTAGATCACAGCATCGGCAACCTCGGTTGGCTGCATGAGACTCCCGGTCGCCAAGGCTTCGTCCATCTTCGCCCTCGGCCAATCGTCCAGAAGCGCCGTCACCACAGGACCAGGCGCGACCGATCCTACGCGCAAACCGTGTGGTGCGACTTGGCGCCTTAGCGTGTGCACAAAGGCCTGAACAGCATGCTTAGAAGCGGTGTAAATTGGCTCCCACACAACCGGGATCATTCCAGCCACAGAGCTTGTAACCACGATGTCCCCGGTTTTTCGTTCGATCATGTGAGGTAGAACAGCGTGGGCACAACGGAAAGCCGAATTAATATTGAGGTTCAGCACTTTGTCCCACTGATCGGGGTCGCCGTCGACCACGTTACCACCGACATAGGCCCCGGCATTCACGTGAAAAATATCGAGCGAGCCGACGAGATTGCAGATCTCATTCATGATCTCAGAGGTTTGAGCGCCGTCAAGTAAGTCCACGACCAAGGGGTACGCGTCGGACCCCAACTCATCGCAAATTGTGTTCAAGCGATCTGCGGCGTGGTCGATCAGAACGACCTTGGCACCTTCCGCCAGCATGTGCTTGGCACACTCCAAGCCTATCCCGGAGGCAGCGCCGGTGACGGCTGCAGTTTTTCCCGAAAGTTTTTTGGACATGACAAGATTTTCCAATCAGCGGTTTATGCACGGCCGGCGCTGGCGCGCGAACGCCGTGCGAGCGAGTCAACGATCACCGCGATTGCCAAAACGGCACCCGTGATCATGAATCGGAGAGAAGAGCTCAGGTTTAGAAGTGTCAGCCCGTTTGAAATTGCCACAATTACAAGAACACCCAGCAAGGCTGACCACGCAGAACCGCGACCACCGAACAGCGAAGTGCCTCCAATGACTGCGGCAGCTATAGCATTGAGGTTCACATCTCCTGTACCGGCCTGGATACTGGATGAGGCCAACCTTGCAGCAGCAAAAACGCCACCCAGTGCCGCAAATGCAGAACAGAGTACAAATGCCGACATTCGAATGCGGCGAACGTTGATGCCTGAACGGCGTGCCGCCTCAACGTTTCCTCCGACAGCAAACATCGACCGCCCCCACTGCGTGCGAGTTAGCGCGTAGTCCATCATTGCGACCAACAAGACAAAAACTCCAAACATCCAAGGAACTCCGCGACCCTGCTCGAGGTAATAAACCGCGAATACCAAGGCGGTGGTGAGCACAATTGCTTTGGTGCAGAGGACTCTGGTGCTCGGTGGCGAGAGATTCGCTGCTACCCTACGCCGCGTCCGAACAAGCCCCAAGTAAATCATGGCAATGCCAGGCAAAAGTGCGAGAGAATACGAAATCCATGCTGGCATGATCATCAACTGCCCGAACCGGACCATATTCGAAGTGAAGGGTAAGTTGATCGAACCAGTTGACCCAAGAATATAGAGTTGCATTCCAAGCAGCGCCAATAGGCCGGCAAGCGTCGCTACGAAGCTCGGCATCTCGAACCGATTTCTTAGAAAACCGTACAAGAGACCAACCAAAATGCCGGCCGTAACGGCCCCGCATATGGCAAAAACGATCGGCACTTCGGTATTGACCCAGAGTACACCGACAATCGCCGAAGATAGCCCACTCATAGACCCAATCGAAAGATCGATTTCTCCAAGCAGCAGAACGCAAACCACGCCGAGTGCGATCAGCCCCACGGCCGCGGCATCGAATAAAAGGTTAGCCAGGTTGATCGGAGCGAGGAACACCGGATTCAACGAGGTGAACACCACGGAAATGAGCATTAATCCGACGGCGACCGGCAGCATCCCGAGGTCGCCGGATTTGATGCGATCAATGAATGCGCGAAGCGCGCCACCGACACCTGCGTCAATCCGGACTCTGCTGTCTTCTCGATCGAACTCAGAGTTCTGTTTGTCAGCCATTCTTGCTTTCCTTCTCACTCGCTCGGGGGAATGGTTTGTCTTGCCGCTCGGCGTGTAACGGAATTGTCGGTGGCCCCCGTAATCGCAGCGACAAGTTCTTCATGGCTATTTTCTGCGGTTAGCACGCCATTGTTGCGGCCAAGGCGAAGCACAACGATGCGGTCCGCAACAGCGCGTACATCGTCCATGTTGTGCGAGATAAAAATCACGCCGTGTCCGCGGTCTCGAACGCGCTCAACGAGGTTCAACACCTCTGCTGTCTGCGCGACACCAAGCGCCGCTGTGGGTTCATCGAGCATGATGATCTTGGGATCGAGAAGAAGTGATCGCGCAATTGCTACAGTTTGGCGTTGCCCTCCGGACAACGATGCAATCGGTTCACGAACAGAGGGGATACGAGCTGCTAACTCCTGGAGAAGCGTCCATGCGCGTACTTCCATCTGGACTTCGTCAAGACGCCAAGGGTTGAGCTCGTGCCCGAGAAAAAGGTTGGCTACCACATCAAGATTCTCGCAGAGGGCTAGATCCTGAAAGACCGTCGCGATCCCCATATCTAGCGCCTTGGCGGGACTGTCTATCGCGACCTCTTTACCCAGGTATTCAATCTTGCCTGTTGTGGCTTGATGAACGCCTGAAAGCACCTTTATTAAGGTCGACTTGCCCGCGCCATTATCGCCAACCAGCGCAACAACTTCACCGGCGTAAACTTCTAATTGAATATCCTCAAGTGCCGTAACTGCACCGAATTGCTTCGATATTTCGCTCAATCGCAACAGCAACTCACCGCGACTTTTTCTTTCTTCGACTTTAGTCATGACAGTTTATCCTGCGGTTGTGACCGGACTGGCAGCAACATTTTGCTGCCAGTCCGTTGCATTTTCGCACGTTTGAGAGGAAACGCACGAACACAAGGCTTAGTCGATCAAACCCATCTCACGGCACGATTCGACGAACTCACCAACACACAACTGATCAGTCGTGTTAATGCCGGTATCGAGAACAACTGCTTTCAGATTATCGCGCGTCACCACTTCGGGAACAAAGAGCTGGGACGGCGCGTCGTAGAGCGTGGTGGTGGCTTTTGGCTTCTCACCATTCAAGAAGGTCACAACCACGCGTGCAGCGGCTTCAGCAACGATCTCACTGGGCTTTGAGATCGTATTATACTGATGACCTGCAATAATCAGTTGCAGTGCAGAGATCTCCGCGTCGTTGCCAGTTACAGGAACTATCGGGTCAACTCCGGCTGCCATTAGCGCGGCGACAGATCCGCCACCAGTCCCATCGTTGGCCGCGACGACTCCTAAAATCTTGTCACCAAAGCGCGTGATCTGCCCAGCAACCCATTCTTGTGCTTTAGGCGGCGCCCAATTTGGTGTGTCGAATTCGGCAAGATGGGAGTATTCCGACTCTTCCACGGCACGACGAGAGCCTGCAGCGATCAGACGTGCGGCGGCATCGGTTGGAGAGCCGTTTACCTGCAAGAGCCCACCATCCTCGGCCGATACGCCTTTTGCCCTCAGATGCTCGACGAGGCTTTGCGCGATTGCATATCCAATCCCCTCGTTGTCAAAGGAAACATAGAAATCTGGCGCCCTGTCGGGGATTGGGCGGTCATACGCGATTACCGTCACCCCTTGGGACTGCCCTAGTTCGACAAGTGCGGCTGCGGCACCAGAATCTACCGGATCGAGCACAATGATTTTAGCCCCCTGCGCGATCAGCGAATTGAATTGCTGCTGCTGCAGCGCGATGTCACCGTTTCCATTCTGGTAAACTGGCGTACAATCCGGACAGAGTTTAGCCATGGCAGCTCGGAAACCAGGCCAATCGCGTTCATCGTAGCGTGTTGATCCCTGATCAGGCATCATAAACCCGACCGTTTGGGCAGATGCGACTCCGCCCGTTATCATCAATGCAGCGATCACCGCGGCAAACTTTTTGATCGTCAATTTCATGGCTTCTTCCTCCTTGTTGATTGCCATGGACGCCGGATATCAATTGTTTCCGGCCATAGTGCATCCGGGCCGTCAGAGAGTTCTCTGCGGTTTAGGATACCAATTGGTTTGTTAGGCATTGAATTACCTAGGTATTCTCAGCAGCCTGTTGGATTAAGCCACTGCGCAACATCGACTATCAACAGCATCAATCTGGGACAGCATCGTTGAACGAAACTTCGTCGGCGACATACCTTTGCTTTCTACGAACTGGCGGTTGAAGTTCGACAGATTGTTAAAACCGGCTGCGAAGCAGACATCCGCCACCTTCAGGTTTTCGTTCGACAAAAGCATGCTGCAAGCGAGGTTAATGCGAAGTCGGTTGATGTATTTTACAAATGACAAACCAGTATGTTTGCTGAAAGTTCGGCTGAATGCGGATCTGCTCAATCCGGCAACGCTAGCCAATTCACCCTCGCTGAATGGCTCAGTCAGATTATCGTTGATATAAGCCAACACTGAATTCAACCGTGCGGACATGTATGACTTGGGGTCAGGATAGTATTCCTGACTGGTAAGCAGCCGGGCATCCGTATCAGTTCCAAGTACACCAAAGATCCCGAAGAAAAGCTCGATGCGGCGCAGCCCATGCGAGCTCTGAAGTTCGCTCAACATGGGCCCGACTGTCGCGGCCGCCTTCTTTGAAAACAGGACACCACTTCGACTGCGTTCGAGTAGATCAGACAGTTTCTCAAGTTCAGGAATTGCTTCCATCATGCCGCAAACAGCCTCGTCAGTGAACTGAAGCACTTGGTTCCGTATTGGAACAACCTCTTGGTCGCGAATTTCACTGATCCAATTATGCGGCAAATTAGGACCGGTCAGAACCAGATTACCTGGCTCGAATGCACCAATGAAGTCTCCGACGAAATACCGGCCTGATGTCGCGACAACATGATGAAGTTCGTACTCCGGATGAAAGTGCCAACGGACTGTAGAATATGGGTAACCATGTGACCAAACCCTGAATGATTCACCCTCGCCGAACCTAATAACCTCGAGATCAGGTTGCATAGATCTTCCTCCCGTTAGACCTCATTTTAAGGCCGCGTGCCATTTGCTTTATTCTTTAGCACCAGATCAAGCTACCGATTATGATGCGGTCACTCCACTGAATATCGGACAATTCGCTGATACTTTTGTGCTCTTGTGGGCCTCCAATTTGCACAATACGTCATGATTTTTGCCAAACAGGCTTGGCCCAATATGACACCAATAGGCTCTGATCCGTCTTGCTGCCATGCTTCAGGAGGTCCGGAACTGGCACATTCCCGGACCTTCATATGCCGTCGCTGACAAACAAGTCGCGCCGACATTAAAGGACGGCGAAGTCCGCTTCTCGGTCATTGATCACCGCTGAACTATCCGTGAAAATGGATGCGAGTACCCCGTTGAAACCTACCAGGTGATTGCGAATGACTGCGGTAACAGCGCGCGTTCGCTAGATCAGGGCGGCCCATCTGGATTCGGTTTCGCGTTCAGCTTGTAGCCAACGTTGCGAGTCCGTCGTTTGCGCAGTGCCGTAAGTTGATTGCAGTTGGGCGACCACGTCTTTGCGTGGACTGGTCAAAACACCCTGCTGTTCAAATGCTCTCCACCATTCAAACTCTTCGATCAGCAGCGTTGGCAGTCCAGCAGCGAGTGTTTCCATTGCGGAGAAACCATAGGATTCCAAACCTGCCGGATGAAACGCAATCCTGGCTGAGTGAATAAAGTCGGCTTTCGCTTGGCCAGTTAGTTCGTAGCGAATATCAAAGTCCGTAACACCGGCATCGACTAGGGTCTTTTCGAACTTGGGCACACCGCGCTTATTCGTTAACACCTTCGCAGGAAGGCCCGCTTGAGCCACCGCCTTGGCAAACAGCTTGGGGTTTTTGCGTGGTTCATGACGACCAATGAATAGGACGCCGTCCTTTGTACCATGGAATGGGGCCAGCAGTTGTAAATCCGGTAATGGCATAGGCAGCACCAGCGGATCTTGCACGAATGGAAATCCAATCTTCTTCATCCGCTCAACGTTGAACTGGCTTTGCGTACCGATCTCAATTCCCAGCGTGTTGGCTTGGTCCAACAGAGTTTGGTTGTAGCTGGGAGCAAACACTTTTGATCGCTTGGCTTCAGGCACAACAAAATTCTCGTGGTGCGTGTAGAATATGGTTCGAACAGGGCTTTCAATGGCGCCCGATTTAACCAACTGCTGCTGGGCTAGCGAGGCTTCCAACGTGTTGATGAGCACCAAATCCGGTTTATGCGTTTTCAACGCCATGCCGAGGGATTCAAAGAAATTCGCCACCTTAAACTGATTGACCGTTTCGGGATCAAACCGAGTACCATGCTTGGCATAAGATTGAGGCGTTTCGGGCCAAACGAATTGTACATTCGCGTGAGCCTCCATCATATGGCGCCCCTGCCCGATTGGCTTCTTGTCCAACACACAAACGACGTCCCAGTCAATCTCTGTGGCCATGCGTTGGAAACCACGGAAGAAAGAACCAATTCCACCTGTGGGTATGAAATGTTGAGCGGATATAGCGAAGAAAACGATGGGTTTGAAATGGGTCATCCCACGATGCTACCCCCGTAGCAGAGTACGGCTGAGAAGTTTTATTTGCGGTAAGAGCGTCAAACTGGATTGCTGAAAAACTTGCTTAAGCAACTTTTGAAAATTTCTTGTACGCCAAAGTTGGATTTCCAATTGGTATCTTCCTGAGGGATAATTAGACCCATTGGGCAAGGCCATCACCAATGCCGTCGATTTCGATCACTCACAGTCATTCGGAATGTAGCTGATTCTAACCACCGCAGGATAATCTGCGAAACCCTTGCACATGTTAGTGCATTGGAATTTCACATGATAGCTCATTGAAAATATTGGGTATAATTTGCAAAAACACTGCATTTTATTCGCGACACCCTACGTATTCCCCCGGCATCTGATCGCAAGTTCATGCTGAGCTCACGCCGTTCTTTCTGGTTGGCAATTACCAACGAACCTAATGGAAACGAGCCATTCCCAATAGAAATATCAATTGAAAAAGAAACAAGCGACTTGTTTCTGCGGTGTTTGGCGACAGCCAAAGGCCAAAGAAACGAAGTGGCTTGATTAGCTGGTGCTGCGCAGCAGCAACGGCTTGTTCCCAAAGGGAACAAAATACCGGTGAGTGCCGAATACTCACAGGCATCCATAAAGCCAGCTACACCAATACCAACGGAAATTCCTCAATCAACTAGGGTTGGGTTTTCCACGTGCAATCCAATTAGCACTTCTTCTGGGGAAGCCGATGCCTATGGCATCTGCTATCCAAAGCTTGGCCTGTTTGTTCATGTCTTTGTCTTCGCCAAATCCATGCCAAACAACCTGCTTTGGCTTTTGTCATATCAATAATTGATGCGATGCGATTATCATTCATTGGCACTCAATCAACTCAGAGCTTTTTCTCCCCCCTCGTTGAGTTGGCACAAGGAAATGAGAAATCCAACTCACCGAAGTGGGATTTGAATTCATCAATTTGGTTGTTTTGATCGCTTTGCTTATGAGGAATGTACTGCTTGGTGCAGTTGGAACGGCGGCATCCCGATCTACGTTCTCATTCCCGAAATCCTGAATTGCTTCAGATGCGGTTGGGCTTCGCAGCCCTCAATCCATCATGCCCATAAGCCGACAATGATGAACCTCATATTGGCTCAAGTCTCAGACCCAATACGAACTATTTTCCTCGACTACATCGTGAATTCATTTCTCCATGTGTTCACGGGTTCCCCGAGGGTGACCCTTTTAAACCAAGTCCACAGATCGAACATTCGGTTTTGGCGCGTCCCCATGTGAGAAATCCTGCCGGGCTCATCATGGTGTTAACATTCCATTTGGCTATGGCTGCCTCATAGTGTTGGTCTATGTCCCAACCCCGTTCTTCATCAGTGCCATTATGGTCTCAGCTAATCGTCTAGCTGACTAAATACGTTTGTATTTATGTTATAATAGATGCCCTTGCGGCGTCATTATTTAAGGAGGCGCGATGCAAGAAGATATTACCAGAATTTACAGACAATTGCTGTTTTGGGGATTGGTCACCAACCAATTCGATTTCTCAACCCGTTGGTTGGGCCAATGCCGCAGTTATTTCAGCAGTATGAAAGCCAGAGACGTTGAACCTGGGTCAGACGCCGCGTTGGCACTGTTAAGTCGGTTGCGCAGTTACAACAATCGGTTGCGCGAGAGTGGAACCCCCAGAACCAATGCTTCGATGGGGCAACTCTCCCGCATGCTGGATGAAGAGGCAGATGTGATTGCCGACCAACTCTTTGAGGCAAGCCTTCAACGTGTTGCTGAGCGCCAATCCACGCGGATCGAGACCACAGCATGAGGTACAGCGACTGCATTGGCGAACCAAATAACCCATCCCATTTAGAAATCAACTTGGCCAATGTTCAAACAGTCGCCAGGGAAAATCTTCTCCGTATTGCAGAGATCCTCACGCTGTTGGGTTTTCTTCATACGCCGAGGTATTTCGCAGAGTTCCACCTTGGTTTGGACCAACAACACGTTGATTGGTTTGTCCGTGGAAACCTTCAAATGATCCAACTGGGAACGGTTCGACATCTGCGGGATAAACTGAGCTTTGTTCACGAAGTGCTGGCGCAAGAAGTGGCGGATGCCGCGGATATCCATGAACTTTGGCTAGCGCAGGCTCGCTACAACCTCCTGCAAACCGCTTTTGCGCATTTGAATTGAAAACTGGAACTCAAACTTGGTTTCCGGTCACAATACCGCGATCATAATGCAATATGAACCGGTGGGGTTAGCTGGGATCAAATCAAGTTTGGCGTCTCAATCCGCTGCTGGGCCGTCGAACGCAGCGCACGAAAGCGGACATACAAATTGACCATAACAAATAACTCCGAACGTCCGTCGAGCGGACCTTTGAGACCTTCGTATCGTGGCGCAATCAGAGTATGGAAAGCCGATTTTCGGAGTCATAGTTTTCATTATGGAACATTTTCAAAGACTTAAATGATAGGTATGCTCCCAACATCTTCAGGTAACAACTGTTGTGATAAGATTGATATGAGACAGACTGAGACGCGTCAGAACCACAATTCCACACTCATATACTTCTTTCTGTTCGCACTGAGGCATCCCATCTGGAAGACGTGGCGGGGGTAATTCTCGGGAAGTGGATTAAACAAGCCGATACTGAGCTGCCTTGTTGCGAAGAAATGGCAATCCCTTTTCCATGACCTCCTGAAAGTTGTCAGCAACTGGCCGCCAAACAGACAAACCATGAGCCAATTCAGGGGGCATGTTGATGAAGCTTTCCATTGCTAGGCCACCTTTGAAGTCAATGGCAGCCAATGCTGCAAAAACTTCATCCCAATCGCAACAACCCTCACCCGGTGTTCCGCGGTCGCTTTCGGAGAGGTGGATATATTTCAAGTGTTCTCGCGCATCGAGTATACCATTGGCGACGCCCTTTTCCTCAATGTTCATGTGATAGGTGTCCAAATGGATGAAGATATTGTCCGACCCGATGCGCTCGATCATATCGCGGGCCTGCCATCCCGTATTGATCAAATGTGTTTCATAGCGATTTACCGGCTCAATGCCGAACAAAAGGTCGAGCGACTTAGCGTATTTGGCCGATGCCCCTAGAGCGCGTGCGACATTGGAAAGTTCCGCCTCTGTGGGCGGCATGCCGGTTTGTTCTCCTATACCTCCGAAAGTCACTCCCGAGACAGCCTCTGCTCCCATTGCCTTGGCTGTATCAAAGACAACTTTGAGATGTTCGATCGCACCCTCAGGATTATGCGACGGCCACACAGGCTGTGGCAGACCAAGCGAGCATACAGCCCTCATCTCGTGTTTCTCGAGAAGCGCGCGGGTATGGGCTGCATCTACCGATGGCGCATCCAGCAGGGCTATCTCAAGAAAATCCATCTTGTATTTGACAGCGGCCTGTACAGCACGCTCTGCTCCTTTGCGATTCCAATTCATAGTCCACATGCTGGTGTGAACGCCAAATCCTTGCATATTATTTACTCCTTCTGGGCAGTTTCATGTTTGGGTGGCAGCTTCACGCGCCAGGTTTTGAAATTTGACAAACAATTCGAACCGTGCGTCGTGGTATCCACGCAACGCGTCCTTTGCGGGCTCCAAACGTTCAGAATTTTTGGACATTGCTGTCATAGCGTCACCAACATCTGAAAAAGCGCCAGCAGCAACTGCTCCGAGAATAGCAGATCCCAAAAGCACAGGCTCTTGCGTTGCCGGCGTGGCCACGGGCACGCCCGTTGTGTCGGCTAAAAGCTGCCGAACAAGTTGGCTGCGCCCCGCCCCCCCACTAATTGTGATGGTCTTTATGTGTGCACAGGAATCCGCCTGGGCTTTAATAATCTGCTTAAGCCCGTAGCCGATCCCGCATATACCGGCGACGTAGAGCCGGACTAGATTCTCCACATTGGTATCCATGCTAAGCCCTGCAATAACGGCACGGGTATTCGGATCGGAATGTGGCGCGCGATTGCCTAGAAACTCAGGTACGACATGCGTTCCGTTCGCCAGCAGTGCTACATCAGATAATGTCATTACCTGAGTCGCCGCACGGTCTGCCAACCACATTGGTAACGAACGGCCTTCCTTGGCGGCGGCATCGGCCGCCTCAACCGATGCGGGATGATATTGCAGCAATTGTTCGATCGCGGCTCCGGTGGCGGATTGTCCGCCCTCCAGTAGCCATGTGCCAGGTGTCATCGCCGAATAGTATGGGCCCCATACACCCGGTACAAAAACTGGTTCCTTGGTCGTGGTCATGGTGCAAGACGAGGTGCCAAACACATATGCCAGTGTATCGACAATCGCGTTGTTTCCCGATGCTCCTACAGTTCCCAAACCACCGGCATGAGCATCGATCAAGCCTGCGCCAACTGAAGTGCCTTTAGTAAGTCCAAGGTGATCTGCCGCTTGGCTCGTCAATCCGTTTGCAAGTGGTGTTCCGGGTTCAACAACGTTGATGCCGATACGCTTGTATCCTTCTCGAGCGAGCGATCCCAGGCCGACGCTCTCAAAATATGAATCATCCCACTGGTACTCGTGACTCAGATAGGTCCACTTGCATGTCAACGTACAGACAGATCGATCAAGGGAATCCGTCGCCCGCCACGTCAGGAAATCAACCAAGTCGAAAAACTGCCAGGCTATCTCAAAGGTTTCTGGCAAGTTTTCTTTCAGCCAAAGCAGTTTTGGCGTTTCCATCTCAGGCGATATTTTACCTCCTACATAGCGTAATACAGGATGGCCCTGGTTGTTGATCTTTTCGGCTTGCTTAACGGCTCGGTGATCCATCCATACGATGATATTGCGATTTGGATCTTCGCTCGGGCTAACGGATAACGGGTTCCCAGCTTCACCAACCACAACAAGTGAACAGGTTGCGTCGAAGCCGACACCACGCACAGTGGTGGGATGAACATCTGCTGATTTAAGTGCCCCTTTTGAAGCAGCACCAATGGCCTGCCAAATCTCTCTTGAAGATTGCTCCACCAAACCGCCAGGCTCACGATACAAAGTGATGTCGCACTTGTCAGTTCCTACCAGCTGGCCAGCCGCGTCAAAAATGCCCGCCCGTGCGCTGCCGGTTCCAACATCTATTCCCATAAAATAGTCTGGCATGTTCTGTTGCTCCGCAGTGGGCTACATATCCAGCCCGTGCGGCAAAATCGTAATGTCGCGGATCACTACTCCACGCTGTCGTGTGAGCATGAACATGACGGCGTCGGCCACTTCGGTGGGCTCCATTAGTGACTGGGCAGCGATGGCTTCCTTCATTTTGGCCTCAGGCCAGTCATCCAACAAGGCGCTGATCACCGGCCCCGGAAGTACGGCCCCCACCCGCACACCATGTTCAATCAACTGACGGCGGGTGGAATGCACGAAAGCCTGCACCGCAAATTTTGAGGCCGTATAAACAGGCTCCCAGATGACCGGTATAACCCCGGCGACGGATGAGGTAACGATGATATCGCCACTTTCTTGCTCTATCATGTGGGGTAACACAGCATGAATGGAGCGGAAAACTGAGTTTGTGTTGAGGTTCATGACTCGATCCCAGGTGTCGGGATTGCCATCTGCGACAGTGCCGCCCACGTAAGCGCCCGCATTGGCATAAAAAACATTCAATCCGCCTGCAAGATCCAGTATTTGTGGCAACATGGCTGAAACCGCTGCTCCATCCAGGAGATCAATCTCCAGTGGATGTGCTTTGGGGCCAAGTTCCTCGGACAACGGCAAAAGTACATCGGAATTGTTGTCGATCATCACAACACTCATTCCGGCGTCGAGCATTGATTTGGTGCCGGCCAAGCCAATTCCAGACGCAGCGCCCGTGATTGCTGCAATCTTTCCTGCGAGGCTTTCCCTCATGCTGTTCTCCTTCTATCGTCTTGACACCAACCGTCGTTTGGCCGGAAAGCAGCAGCTCTACTTGGTACTGATACGCTGATCACTTGCATCAAACACATGACATCTCTCAGGTGGAAAACTGAGATACACAGTGTCACGGTTGTGGAAATTGCGTTCGCCGACCGCGCGGACGGTAATCATTCCAATGTTCTCAACTTCAACATAAAGAAATGCGTCGCTACCAAGCTGCTCTTCAACAATAATTTCACCCTTCAAGTCGCCCTTGTCGTGTGAATAGGTGATGTGCTCCGGCCTGATGCCCACAGTCAGCTCTTCCGTCAACTTGGTCTGATCAACGGTGGGGATAGACAGCTGCGGACCATTTTTTATCATGATCGCATGATCTGCGGTCGGGACAGATTTTAAAAAATTCATTTTTGGAGACCCAATGAATCCGGCGACAAATTTGTTTACCGGTCGATCATAAAGTTCAATGGGTGTAGCAAATTGCTGCACATCCCCACCTTCTAAGACAACAATCCGATTAGCCATTGTCATAGCTTCAACTTGGTCGTGTGTTACATACACCATCGTCGTCTTCAGGCGTTCATGAAGGCGCACCAATTCGATCCGCATTTGAACGCGTAAAGCAGCATCGAGGTTGGAAAGGGGCTCGTCAAAAAGAAAAGCAGCCGGTTCCCGCACAATCGCTCGACCTATCGCTACTCGCTGCTGCTGGCCGCCGGACAACTCTCGCGGCTTGCGATCCAACAATGGGTCAAGCCCAAGGATGCTGGAGGCGTGTCCAACTTTTTGCGCAATCTCTTCAGCTGGTAGTCCAGCGATGCGAAGACCAAACCCGACATTTTCGCGTACGGTAAGATGAGGAAATAAAGCATAGGACTGGAAAACCATAGCAAGCCCACGGGAAGAGGGCTTGGACTCCGTAACATCTTCGCTGTCAATCAAAACCTGTCCCGAAGTAACGGTCTCTAGTCCCGTAATCATGCGCAGTAGAGTAGATTTTCCGCAGCCAGAGGGCCCGACAAAGACCACAAACTCACCATCATCAATATCGAGATTGATGTCTTTGAGAACCGAAACATCCCCAAAATCTTTGTAGATTCTGTTTAAAGTAATTTCACCCATCTTAAATCCGCCCATCCACACTATTAGAAACGAAATTCATAACTTTCTCCTCGTACTAATTCTTGACCGCACCCATCGTCAGACCTGAGACGATGTGTTTTTGCATCAAGATCGTAAAAATGACTGGCGGTAGGATTTGAATAATGGTCGCAGCTGAAATCAGTTCCCAGTAGGTCTTGGTAACCGTGGAGAAGGATGAGATCACAACCGGAAACGTCTTGGCCTCCCGAGTGGTTAGGAACAATGACAACAAGAGCTCATTCCATGCGAATATGAATACGAAGGTCGAAACGGTTGCGATACCACTTTTGGCAAGCGGCAAAGCCACGAGGCGAAAAGTTTGAACCCATGTACAACCTTCAACTCGAGCCGCTTCGATGATCTCCTTTGGGATATTTCGAAAAAATGACATCGCCACCCAAACCGCAAACGGTAAATTAAATCCGGCATAAACCAGGACTAGCGTCGGCAGTGTGTCGAGCATGCCCATGCCGTTAAACACCATGTAGAGCGGCACTGCAGCTGCAATTGGAGGCATCATTCGAGTCGACAAAATCCAGTCAGCTAAAAAGTCTTGCCTGCGGAATTGGAAATAAACCAATGCAAAGGCTGCCGGTAATGCGAAAATCAGGCACAACAAAGTTGCGCAGAGCGTCACGATTGTCGAGTTCAACAAAAATTGCCAGTTTTCACTTAAAAGGAGCTTGAAGTTTTCAAGATATGAGAAATCTGGCACCCAAACGGGTGGAATTGCGTAGATATCATTGATCGTCTTGAACGCTGCCAAGACCATCCAGATGATCGGTGAAATAAAGATAAATGTGATTACAAATGCGGCTGCAAGTTTCCAGCCTGTATTTTCGTTATTCATCGTTGTGCCTTTCGCAAATAAGCGACCGCTACCGTTGTTACGACAATGGAGAGGAGCAAAATGATGACCGCCGCCGCCGAACCATATCCAACTTGAAAGAATCGAAAGTCCTGGCGGTATGCAAAAAATGTCACCAGTTCGGTGGCATCGCCCGGACCGCCTCGG
This sequence comes from Rhizobiaceae bacterium, assembly GCA_039977975.1. Lineage (GTDB taxonomy): Bacteria > Pseudomonadota > Alphaproteobacteria > Rhizobiales > Rhizobiaceae > Pseudahrensia. The sequence goes on along the minus strand of JBDWCD010000014.1, from coordinate 111,401 downwards.
GTCGTGACATAAACGAGGTCGAACAGCTTCAGATTATCAATAACTCTAAGAATGACACCGATGAGTATTACATCTCGAATTGCCGGAATTTCGATCCAGCGCGCCACATGGTGCCACTTTGCACCTTCCAGCTCGGCCGCTTCATATTGCGACGACGGCACTGAAACTAGCCCAGCCAACATCAGAAGCATCATGAACGGCGTCCATTGCCATGCGTTAATGAATATGACGGTTGGCAGTGCAATCCACGGGTGTCCAAACCACGATGGGCCTTGAACACCAATTTCGCTCAGCAGGTGGTTAGCTATGCCGAGGGTAGGGTTCAGAATGTAGCTGAACATTAGCCCAACACAGATTGGCGTGATCATCATTGGCAAAATCGCCAATGAGCGAAGAACTTGCCCAGTGCGCATTTCGCGGAGGCTCAGGAAGACTTTTGCACACAAAAACCCGAAGACGATTTCCAATATTATTGAGGAAAGAGTCAGCACCGCAGTGTTTTGAATAGCTTTGAGAAAAAGTGGGTCGGCCAACAAGTTTTGGTAGTTTTCAAGGCCAACGAACCATTTGCGATCCATTCGTGTCAGCTTGGCATCGAACAAACTCAGATAGACTGAGTAGATAAAAGGGAAGACACTCAATAGAAGTAAGTAAACAACGGCTGGCACGATAAAAAGCAGTTTTATCGCACGTTCGCTGTCGGACGGTACTGCCTTAGTGAACGGTATGTTGAATGTCGCAACCATGATGGTACCTTCATTGCCAATTTTTAGGTGGGCGGACTTATGTTCGTTGGAAGAGGAGCCGAGATACCCGGCTCCCCTCGGGAGGATGCGTGACCCGAAGTTCGGTCACGCTGGAAAAGCCTCATTTAAGATAGCCGGCTCTCGTAAGTATTTTTGTGATGTTCGCATTGGCCTCGTCCATCGCAGCCTGAGGCGACGCATCACCAACAATTGCCCGGTTTACCTGCAAGCCGAGGGCGTCGATCATCTCGAAAGTCAATGGATGACGTGGGCGCAACTCAGACCAGGAAGCCTTTGCTGAATCGTACAGAGTTGAAACCCAGAATTGCGCCGCATTGATGTCAGCGTCTTTCATTGCAGAATGGCGACTTGGTGGTCCACCAGCAAGAACGAACTTCTTGTGAGTTTCCGGGCTGGCAAACCACTTCATGAAGTCCCAAGCGGCATCCTTTTGTTTTGAATGAGCATTGAGGCACATCACCCAACCACCAACGGGTGGGACTGCTTTGGCACCCTTCGCGTGCGGGAACATCGCCACAGCGAATTTATCCGTCACCTTGGAAATTTTAGGATCTTTAAAAAGAGGTGTCCGCACCGACCAGTTATTGATCATGGCAACCTTGCCCTGCGTAAAGGCATTTGCCCGCTCATCCCAAGCAAATTGCTCAACTCCAGGTGGACCATAGGGAACCATATTCTTGAAGAATTGGATCATGTTGACAGACGCTTCGGCATTGAAGAGCGGTGTCTGGTCAGCGTAGGCATCGGGTGAGCCCGGATAGTTTGACTCCCAAGGTTTGCCTCCAGCAGAATAAATCCACTCAAAGAACTGTTGTCCCGCAGCAGAGCCGCGTTGAAAATTCATCGCCATTCCCGCTACGTCGGGATCGCCGTCTTCTTCAGCAAAAAATTTCGCCACGGCCATCAGTTCGTCAAATGTTTTCGGCACTTCAAGGCCGTGCTTTTCGAACAGGTCTTTACGGTAGTGCAACATATGCCAGTAACCAGCGATTGGTAGACATTGTAGTTTTCCGTCCCAGGTTGCTTGACCAGCAAAAGACTCAATATAGTCGTCCATGGCCATTGTCTTTGAATTGGCTGCGGCAACTCTGCCCTCTACCGGATCAACACAACCAGCTTCAACGAACTCGCCAAGCCAGATACCGTCAACAAACAGGACGTCGTAGTCATCGCTCTTTTGTGAACAGGCCAAAATCTGTTTTTCGTGGAGCGGATCATAACCGAAAGAATCCAGAGTGACTTCAGCACCGGCAAGCGCAGTAAATCCGGGGCTAATTTCTTTGAAGGCACCTATAAAAGGGTCTGCGATCGACTGCACACGTAAGGTTTTTCCGGCGTGGTTTCCGAGCTCTGCACTCCAATCCTGGGCTGCAGCTGCACTAGCGGCGAGAGAGAGTGACATAGCAAAAAGCGATGCCTTCGCCATTTTTGTTTTGAATTGGCTCATTGGGTTTCCTCCATTGTTGAACCGTAATTTTGATTTTAACCTGCACGAGGCAAGCCGGTACCGTTCGCGACGAAAGCCGTGTTCGAACAATTCGTTCGCGAAATCGATTTTTGACTTAATTCCGACCCGTAAAACTATTCGGGCTCAATATTCTGTCGCAATTTTTTAATTGGTATCTTTGGTGCCATCCCATCGGAAAGGCTAGAATCTGGAGCGTCCAGCGTTGACGCCCGAATTTCCATGGTACAACACAGCGGCCGCGAAATAGCTGCATTGTCCTTTCCACTCATACCGTTCTTTAGTTTCATCCAAGCAGCGGCGGCAATTTTTTCGATGGGCTGCCTGACCGCCGTTATTGGAGTCCGTCGCGCGGACATCCACGGATAGTCATCAAATCCCACTAGAGCGACGTCCTTGCTTACCTCTAGTTTGCGCTCCGCAAGACAGGTCAAAGCAGCAAGAGTAGTCATATCAGTTACCGCAAAAATTGCTGTTGGTATCTGATGCGCGTCCAACCAACGACCAATATGCTCTGCTCCTTGTTGGGGTACCGGCCCTACTTCGACAATCTCTGCAGAACCTCCATTGGCTTCAAACTGTTCAACGGCTCCACGGCAACGCTCCCGAACACCGTGCAATCTCAAGTCAGATGCCACAATCAGAAGCCGCCTGTGACCCAACTGGGCAAGATGTTCCGCAGATTGCGCACCAGCCCGCGCGTTGTTCACGCGAATAGTGTCAAAACCCTCAATTTCAGTTCCGCGGTCAACCAACACAATCGGCAACTCATTTCGTAGCTTGTAGAATTGCTCTGGAACATCGTCAGAAACCGGCACCACGATCATACCAGCTGGTTGCCAAGACATCAGGGCCGAGATCCTACCGTGTTCGACCTTCACATCGTCTTTAGTGTTTGCAACGATGATTTCAAAGCCGTCGGTATGCGCCTGTTTTTCTATTTCCATAATTAAGGAAGTGAAGAAAGGGTCCGACATGTCGGGCACTAGAATTGGAACTATTTTGCTCTCACCGGAACGGAGGTTAGATGCTGCTCGGTTAACACGATAGCCCAGTCGCTCGGCTTCCATCCGAACTTGATTCGCCAATTCCGATTTAACTGGTTTCTTTCCGGAAAACACGTTTGAAACTGTGGCAATCGACACTCCAGCCGCATCTGCGACTTGCTTAATCGATACTTTTTGCTTTGCCATTGTTCCTCTCCCCAGACACCAATCCGGCTGTTAAACGTTTAACTGTTAAACGTTTAACTCGTCAACCCATTTCTCGATTTTTTGTTTTTTCTCCGAACTTCCAAATCTAAACTTATCTTATCGAATTGAATCAATACACTTTTTGTTTGAGCTAGGTCGATTGATATATCGTTGGAAAACGTGATTCTGATTTTGCAATGTCAAATTCAAAGTTCCATTTGAGAGACGATTTGCATCAGATCCCGAGCGTCCGCAGCTCGGACGGTCGTCATTTAGGTGGTACTTAATTGACCAATGCCGAATCCGCGAATAGCAATCGACAACCCGTCACTCGAACGACCTAAATTGGTTCTAGTTGGTATTTGGCGCAAATATCATGACTTATCCACCGATGGTGAATTGCCTGAAACTATTGGATTGTTGATGGTGCACAAATGCGGTGCGAAACCACTGTCGCGAATTGACCAAACAAAGCGGCGCGTACATTGCAATTTGGGCTCGAAGTGTGAATTCACGTTTCTGGAGATTTGCAGAACCCAATATTTGCAATTGGTTGGATTCGGTGAAATGGCCAACTGGTGTCACCAGGTAGGATTAGAAAAAATCCATTCCTTTTTTTGGAAAGCAACTTTTGAAAAGTTCTTGTGAGCCAAACTTTTCCAAAAACCAGTCGCTTTCTCGAACAGATGGCATTAACTGATCGAGACCTCTAACGAAACTGGAGGTCAACAATGACACTATTAGAAAAACTGAAACTTACGGATGCGTCACCGCGCACGCCAACCACTCCCCTCGCCCGCAAACGAATAAAGCTGTTGGGGAAGCTGGATCAGCAAATCCAAGCTGCGCAAGCAGAAGCCCGTGATGAAGAGTTCGTCGAAGAGATCCGTCGTTGGGTCAACGATGACGAAACAGGCCAACGAAAACCCATTTCATTCGATCGCCCAGTCCGTAAGTGGTGGTGGCAGAACCAACATGGCGTTTGGATGATCTCGCTACGCGATGGCAATCGAATTGTGCCATTGGGCAAGAACCAATCATCCGTTGAAGTCGGTTCCATCGACCAAATGGTCCAAACGTTGGAAACCCTGCGTGATGCAGTTGCTGCGGGTGAACTAGATCCACAGTTGGAAACTCTAGTGGCGCAGCGAAAAATGCCACCGAGCAGAAAATCCAAAGCCGCTGCCTAGTCAGCAGGCAATTTTTCCCAACTTTTCCAATTCCCATTAGGAGCATATGCAATGCAATTGAAACCATTTGAAGCACGCGTAAAAATCGACGGCGTTGTTCGTCTCGTGCACATTGAAGCCACCAACACAACGGATGCCAAGCAACGATTGGAAGCCCAATACGGCAGAGGCAGCGTTGTTACGGTGATGCCAGCACGTTGATTAACTCGGGTCGACTTTGGTCAACACTATGACGTTTTTGATCAGCACGATGTTCGTCTTTGTGCTGATCATCTACCTGAGATTGAATTGGCGATTACTGTGGATTGGTTTGTTCCATACAAATTGGATCGTCAGAATAATCGCCGCGTTCACGCTGATGTTGAGCCTTAAATATTGCTCTGAAGCCACAAGTTGGTTGCTCCAATAGCGGCCATTCGTGTCAACGATAAACACAGAGCATCAACGAGCGAGATCGCTGCATTCGTTGCTACCAATGCAGTGCTGCGACTGACCTTCAGTCGTTGAGCATCAGAGACTCCAGACCGGCCAGCAAACTTTTCCGATACCAAACTAATGGGTGCAAATTTGTTGCTGTCCCACAAGGCCATTTCTACAGAATCTAGCTGCTCCATTTGGCACGCAGTTCATCGCGAAAAACAGATGGACCAAGTCGAGCATAAAATTTCTCGACCATCTCAACCGAAGTTCCAGCGTTCTTAGCGATTTGAAACACGCCAACGCCTGCTATGAGCTGTTGACTAATATAGAAGTGCCGGAAACTGTAAGCCACACGAACACCACCAAATTTGTGTGTCTTTAGATTGGCGGCCTCCAACAGCGAATTCAGGCTGCGCTTGAACGACCTCACTGATTTTCCATAGTAGTTGAAAAACACGGGGTCATCATCGTAGGGCTCGCGATTTTCTACTTTGATGAACGCATCCCAGAGCAGGTCAAACGAGGATCGCGCATGTTCCATGGGAACAACTTCCCGAGGTTGGGTTTTACCAAACGCGTAAATGAGTATTTCGCGATCTTTCAGTGGAAGGTGCCGTTGTTCCTTGAAACCTATGATGTGCTTCCAACGTAGATTTCCAAGTTCAACCGGTCTCAACCCAGTGTAAGCGGCTATGTTGACATAACAGTATACCATCAATCTTTCGTGCCTAATTTTTGCATGTTTAGGTACATCAGCGATTCGCTGCTCAGCTACAAAAAATAGTTGATTAATTTCGGTGAGATTAAAAGATGGGCGTGGATTTGGCTTTTGTGGCGGCATCTTTATTCGCGGTATATCGCCACTGCGTATATATCCGTTGGCGGACGCGAACTTGAAAACATTGTTGAGTACAGCGCAATTCCCTCGCACGGTACTGGTTGATGCTATTGTGTGACGAGCCCTGTTAAAAAGACGAAGTCCCCCACGTCGATACTCAATTTTCTCGATGTCCTTTCCTGGACCATCTACCCAATAGGAGAATCGCCAGGAAATAAACTGTTGGACCATTGCTTCAGTTATCGTGTCGATTTGGTGATTGCCGAAATATCCACTGATGTAGCGAGAAATGATAGCTGGCTCGTTGGTGGCTCGGTACGGCTTGATCAGCCCTAACCGAACTCGCTTCTCCAACTCCCTTATATACTCATCGGCAACTGCAGCAAATCGCTTGGGTGGGGAATATGTGCCGTCTTCCGCCCGTATTTGATACCTCAGATGCTCTCTTCTTGCTTTACGCTCAGCTTCAACCGGATCATCCGTCTGCAGACTCATTCTAACCTGACCATGGCCACGCACCGTAAATCGCATGCAGTAATTTGGACTATCCTTGCGGCGATAGAGAATGAAATCTGTGACGTATTCGTTGCTCAAAGCCAATGCACCCAAAATGTTTGGTGGTCGATATGCGCGCTAATCTTGTGCTGTTGTGCAAAACGAATTGTGCCAAATCTACAAATATTTCTTACACTTAGAAAATCTGCGTGCTAAAGCGTGATAGATATGAGCCAAATAGATCAATCGATTAAGTCATTGAAATAACTGTGTTTAAATGGCTTTTTTCGGAACGGACTCAAATTAGGAATCCTGCGCTCTATCCGGCTGAGCTATGGGGCCATGCCAACGCCGCGAAGGTTTAACACAGACTGAATTCGGATTCATCTGTCAATCAACGAGTCCGGGCATTTTGTCCGCCAGTTTCTCGTCATCACTCGGCCAGGTGACAAGCCACCCGTGTCTCGCCCAGTTGGCGCGGCTGCGGCGCCTCGACCTTGCATTGGTCTATGGCCAGCGGGCAGCGGGGATGAAAAACGCAGCCCGAGGGCGGATTGATCGGGTCAGGGATTTCCCCTTCCGGCAATTCCGGCGTCCGGTCGAAACCATCGAGCTTCGGTGCCGCTTCCAGCAACATCTTGGTATAGGGATGCTTGGGGGCGTCGAACAAGTCATCACGCGACGCTTCTTCCACCAGACGACCCAGATAGAGCACGCCGACTCGATCTGCCATGTGGCGCACCACGGTCAGGTCATGGCTGATGAACAGATAGGTCAGGCCGAACTCGTCCTTCAGATCGCTCATCAGGTTCAGCACCTGCGCCTGCACCGACACATCCAGCGCCGATGTCGGCTCATCGCAAACGATCAGACGTGGCTCAGAGGCCAGAGCCCGGGCGATACAGATACGTTGTCTCTGGCCGCCGGAAAATTCATGCGGAAACTTGTTGGCATCCTTGGAAGACAGGCCCACCTGTTCCAGCAGCCGTTCGGCCAAACCATCAACATTGCCACCGCGGGAAGCGACGGGCTCTGCGATGATGTCGCTCACCCGCCAGCGCGGATTGAGGCTGGCAAACGGATCCTGAAAGATCATCTGAATGTCGGACCGGACCTGATCGACCCGCGCGTCATCGGATTCGTTGAAAAGGTCGACACCCTCGATCTCAACCTTGCCGGCAGACGGCGGCAACAGGCCGACCACCATTTTGCCAATGGTGGACTTGCCGGAACCGCTTTCACCCACCAGGGCGTAGACGGACTTCTCTTCGATATTCAAGCTGACATCCGACACCGCAGTCAGCAGCGCCCGGGGTAAGCGTTCGATGAGCCGGTTGAGCCAGGGTTTTGACACGTCAAAAATGCGTGTCAGGTTTTCGACAGTGACAAGCAGCTTGCTCATGTCTGTTCCCCCGCAAACCAGCAGGCCGCCCGGTCATTATGCGCTGCAAGTGTTGGCGGCGGCTCCTGACCGCATTGCGCCTGAGCCCGCGAACAGCGCGGATTGAAGGCACAGCCGATCGGCAGTGCATCAAGACGTGGCATGGATCCATTGATCTGGTACAGCCGCTCCCGGCCAGCCGAGGCCAATGGTGTGGAGCCCATCAAGCCGATCGTATAGGGGTGCTGAGGATGGGTGAGCACATCGCGGGCTGAGCCGAGTTCGGCCATGCGCCCGGCATAAAGTACCGCCACACGATCCGCCGTTTCGGCAATCACACCCATATCATGGGTAATCAGCATCACCGACGTGCCCCGTTCCCGACATAGCCGTTTCAGCAAAGCGATGATCTGCGCCTGCACTGACACATCCAGCGCCGTTGTGGGTTCGTCTGCAATGATCAGTGATGGCTCTGCACAAAGCGCAAGGGCAATCACCACCCGCTGCCGCATGCCACCGGAAAATTGATGGGGATAGGCATCCATGCGCTGTTCAGCCGCCGGAATGCCAACTTCATTGAGACCATCGACCGCCCGTTGCCTGGCTTCTGTCTGGGAGACATCGAGATGTTCCAGAATGGTTTCGGTCAGCTGCTCGCCAATGGTCAATAGAGGATTCAACGAGGTCAGCGGGTCCTGAAACACCATGCCGATATGTTTGCCGCGCAGTTTGCGCAGTGCTTCGCCGCTGAGCTGATCAATGCGCTTGCCGTGCAGCAGAATTTCACCACCAGCAATGCGCGCCGGACGGTCGAGCAGGCCAATGACGGCATTGCCGGTCATCGACTTACCAGCACCGGACTCGCCGACCATGCCGAGAATTTCGCCCGGAGCGAGATCAAAAGTAACACCATTGACGGGCCGCAAAACGGCGTGCCTGGTGGGAATTTCGACCATCAGGTCGCGAACAGAAAGAACCGGATCAGCCATCAGCGTAACTTCGGATTGAGAGCATCACGCAGCCAATCTCCCAGGAGATTGACCGACAGGGCGAGGACCAACAGGGTGATCGCCGGGAACAGAATGATCCACCACTCACCGGAGAACAAATAGCCCTGGCCAATACGGATCAGGGTGCCCAGTGACGGCTGGGTCGGCGGGGCGCCGACACCGAGGAAAGACAGCGTCGCTTCGGCGATGATCGCCAGCGCCAGGGAGATCGTCGCAATGACCAGAACCGGCGACAACACATTGGGCAGAATATGTTTGAGCATGATTGCGCCGGGGCGACGGCCAATCAGCTTGGCAGCCTGGACATATTCCTTGTTCTTTTCAACCAGGGTCGCACCGCGCACCACACGGGCAAATTGCACCCAGTCGGACAAGCCAATGGCGATGATCAGCACCCAGATGGCCATTTCATCGCGCATGTGAACCGGCGTGATCCCCTTGGCTATGCCGAAGATCAACATGGCCACCAGAATAGCTGGAAAGGTCAGCTGGACATCGGCAACACGCATGATGGCGGTTTCCGTCCAGCCACCGACATAGCCGGCGATCAACCCAAGGCTAACCCCCAGAATGAGGGCAAACAGCACGGCGGTGAAACCGACAAACAGGGATACCCGCATGCCGTACAGAATGGTGGAGAACACATCGCGTCCCTGATCATCGGTGCCCAGCCAGAACGTGTCACCGGTAAAGGCATTGGGTTCCATCGGCTTGGAAAAGCCGTTCATCAGGTTCAGGGTTGCCGGATCAAACGGATTGTAAGGTGCCACCAGCGGCGCAAATACAGCCGCCAGAACCAATATCATTACGATGGCAAGGGAGACCACAGCCACGGGTGAGTGACGGAATGACCAGATAAAGTCGGAATTCCAGGCCGTGTGCAAACGTTCCATAATCAGCCCTCCGCCACGGTGCGATCGACCCGCAGGCGCGGATCAATGGCAAAATACAGCAGATCGACGATCAGATTGATGCCGACAAACATCACCGAAATCAGCATCAGATAGGCGGCCATCACCGGGATATCGACGAATTGAATCGCATTGATAAACAACAGGCCAACGCCCGGCCACTGAAACACCGTCTCGGTGATAATGGCAAAGGCGATGATCGACCCAAGCTGCAGTCCGGTGACGGTGATCACGGGTACCAGTGTGTTCTTCAGCGCATGATGGAAATTGATCGCCCGGTCACGCAGGCCCCGGGCACGGGCAAAGCGGATATATTCAGCCCGCAAGACTTCCAGCATTTCCGAGCGTACCAATCGCATGATCAGGGTCATCTGGTAGAGCCCCAGCGTGATCGATGGCAGGATCAGCGCCTTCAACCCGGTGGCAGTCAAAAAGCCGGTGCTCCAACCGCCAATCATCACCGTGTCGCCGCGGCCAAAACTGGGCAGCCAGCCCAGCTCCACCGCGAACAGGTAGATCAGCAATATGCCGATCAGAAAGGTGGGTAATGACACGCCGATCAGTGAGACTGTCATGATCACATTGGCGGCAATCCCATTGCGTCGAATAGCCGTGAAAACCCCCAAAGCCACGCCGATCAGAATGGCAAACAGACCGGAGACTGCCGCCAGTTCCAGCGTTGCCGGTGCCCGCTCGATCAGGATCGTCGCAACCGGTCGGCCCTGCCGATAGCTGACGCCAAAATTGCCACTGGCAGCGTTGGTCAGAAACTTTCCGTATTGGACAACAAACGGCTGGTCGAGGCCCAGTTCTCCGCGCAGCCGCTCAATATCAGCGTCAGTGCGTTCCTGCCCCAGCATGTTGTCGATGGGATCGCCAACAAAGCGAAACATCGAAAACGCCACCAGTCCGACGACCAGCAGCACGACGATCGACTGAAATATCCGTCGAATGGAATAGGCTAACATTTCATCTCCGTCGCTCGCCGTGCGGCGAGCGCCGCCGCCGTAATATTCGGCAGCGGGGGAACCCGCTGCCGAAAGGTTTATCGAGTTACTTCACTGTCACCCAGCGCAGAATAAAGAAGTTATCCGGACGTTGAGTGAGCTCAATATTGTCCCGGGCACCCCAGACCAGCGGCTGCACGTAGAGCGGTACATAGGCGACTTCATCCTGCAGAATTTTTGCAGCTTCATCCAACATTGCCTGACGTTTGCCTGGGTCGATTTCCGACTGGATCGGTGCCAGCATTTCATCAATGCGGGAATTGGAGAAATCACCAAAGTTCCAGCTGCCCAGCTTCTTTTCAGCATTTGGCGTATGGGCCAGGAAGCGGATTGGATGTTCGGCGTCGAACGTGCCCGGGGACCAGCCCAACAGATACATGTCATAGGCGTCCTTACGCAGCTCCGGCCAATAGGTGCGAACCGGCATGGCGTCGAGCTCGGCTTTCACACCGATCTGCGCCAGCATCGAAACAACGGCCTGACAGACCGCCTCATCATTGAGATAGCGGTCATTGGGGCATTTCAATCCGAAGGAGAAACCGTCTGCATATCCGGCTTCCGCCAGCAAAGCCTTGGCACCGGCCACATCAAAGGCGGGGCGGGCAGCATTGGCGGTCGAATAGCCGCTCATCGCCGGACTGACCAATTGCGAGGCCGGCTGTGCATTGCCGCGCATGATGGTTTTCAGGATCGCATCAACATTGACCGCGTGGGCCACCGCCTTGCGCACCCGTACATCTTTAAACGGGTTCGGCTTGCCTGCATCGACACCATATTTCAGCTCTGCCGCCTGATGGGGAAAGCCCAGCATGATGACACGGGCTTCAATGCCTTCAATGACCTTGACGCCATTGGATTGCTTTAGCCGAGCCGCGTCCTGGATCGGCACGGGATTGACCATGTCAACATTGGCAGAAAGCAGGGCGGCGACCGCCGTGGCTGAATTCTGGATCGGGGTGAATTCGGCACGGGTGATATTGTGCTCAACCTGACCCCACCATCCCGAATAGGGGGTGAGAACAGTTTTCAGACCCGGCTGACGCTCGGCCAGCTGGAACGCACCGGTACCGTTGGCGTTTAGCGTCGCGTGGTTTTCCGTTTCCTTCGACGGCAGTGCCGCGCCATTACCTTCAGCCCAGCCCTTGTCCATGATCATGAAGTTGGCAATGGAGCTTGGGAACAGCGGGTTTGGAACCTTGGTCATGAAGTCGATGGTGTAATCGTCGACCACTTTGACTTCGGATACAGGTGCAAACCAGGAGGCCGTATCGGCAGCTTCGCTTGAGGCGCGTTGATAGGAGAACATGACGTCTTCGGAATTGAACTCCGAGCCATCGTGGAACTTGACGCCCTTGCGCAGGTTGAAACGCCAGCCCTTGTCGCCGAGTGGCTCCCAGCTTTCCGCCAGAGCGCCTTCAACCGCCATGGTTTTGTTGCGACGCACCAGGCCTTCATAGACGTTGTTCAAAAAGCCCAGGACCGGGGCGGAATTGACGGCGTGAGGATCCATCGTCTGTGGGTCCGTGTTGGACGCCCATTTGAACGTATTGGCCTGGGCAACGCTGCAACTCAGCATCACACCCAGCGCCAGCAGCGCGGATTTCTTAAATGTCATGACAATCTCCCTGGTCCAGGCACGGCAAGGCCGTCACCATCGTAAAAATTAGCAAACCGGCGGGAAGAGATTCCCGCCGGCTTTTGACCCATCGGGGCCAGATCAGATTACTTCAGTTTGAAGTATTTGAATTTTGCAGTGTCGTCCGGTGCAACCACCGTATCAACCTTATCAGCCATGCCCCAATTCAAAACCTGGTGATGAATTGGCAGGTACAGCTGTTCGTCCTGAACGACTTTCCAGATATCGGCAATCATGCCGTTACGCTTCGGCAGGTCGGTCTCGGCGGCCAGCGCTTCGATGGACTTGTCGAGATCGGTATTGGAGAAGCGTGTGCCGTTCCAGGAGCCATATTTCTCACCCTTGGTGTGAACCAGGAAGTTGAAGATATATTCCGAATCATAGGTCGGAACACCCCAACCCAGCATATAGAAATCTGTCTCCAGATTGTTGATCAGCGGGAAGTGCTGAGCCTTCGGCTTGGCATCCAACTGAACTTTCACACCGATCTGCGCCAGCATGCCAACGGTTGCCTGACAGATGGCTTCATCATTGATGTAGCGATCGTTCGGGCAGTCGAGGCGGATGGAAAAACCATCGCCATAACCGGCGTCGGCCATCAGACCCTTGGCCTTGGCGAGATCGGTTGCCGGAACGGCGTCCAGATCTGCGGTCCAGCCATTGACGAATGGTGGTGAGATCATGCCAGCCGGAATTGACTGCTCACGCATCACGATCTTTTTGATCGCGTCACGATTGATCGCCATGTTCATCGCCTGGCGCACGCGCAGGTCAGCCAGCGGGTTTTTGCCGTCAACGTCGTCAGCTTTCAGGTCTGCATCGCCCTGGTTCATGCCGAGGAAAATGACGCGGTTCTGCGGAGCTGTCTGCACTTTCAGACCATCAGCACCATCCACCCGTGCCAGATCCTGCACCGGCACGTCCTGGATGAAGTCCACCTCACCGGACAGCAAGGCAGCCACGCGGGTCGCCTGGTTCTGAATTGGTGTGTAGATAATTTCCGTCACTTCCATCGGGAACTCACCTTTGCCCCAATAATTGTCGTTGATCGACATGACGGTTTTGACGTCTGGCTCACGGCTGACCAGCTTGTAAGGACCTGTACCGTTGGCGTTGCGTGCAGCGAAGGTTTCTTCACCGCCTTCGTAATCCTGCACTTTCACGGCGTTGTTCGCCTCGGCCCAGCCCTTGTCCATCATGAACATGTTGGTCAGGTTGTTGGCCATGATCGGGTTGGGGCCATTGGTCTCGATGATCAGACCATATTTGCCATCGGCGCGAACGCCTTTCACGGAGGCCAGCAGTTCCTTGTAGTCGGAATCTTTGGTCATCGCCCGCTCAAGCGAGAAGACGGCATCTTCGCTGTCGAAATCTGCGCCGTCATGGAACTTAACACCCTCACGCAGCTTGAAGTGCCATTCATTTGGATTGTCAGCCGACGGCCCCCATTCTGTGGCCAGAGCCGGTACGATCTTGCCGGTCATGTCGCGCATAACCAGTGGTTCCATGATCTGGTGGGCAAGAGCGGATGTTGGCCCCTCGTTCTGGGCATGGGGGTCAAGGGTCAGTGAATCGCCAGCGCGCGCCCAGCGCAGTGTCTCAGCCTGCGCGATGCCGCTCGCCCCGACCAGAATGGTGGTAGCCAGCAAAGTTTTCAATAATTTCATGGTTATTCTCCCAAAATGCACAAAGCAAAAATAGATGCTGCCAGCAATCTGTTGGCTCGTCCAGATGCGGCGGTGCCTTGCAAGCGTTTGCAATGCAAAATTATTTTGGCGGCTGCGACGGGCTTCGACAGGCAGTTATTTGACGAATAACTGCCTGGGTGTCGCACAAAGGCATTCGGCGCCTTGCTCAGTGATGACAATCGGCTCGGTAATTTCAATGCCGCCATCATCCAGCCATAGGGCCGGCATGAAGTGGAAGGTCATGCCGGGCTGCAATATGCTTGTGTCATTGCCGCGCAGCGACATGGTGCGTTCCCCCCAGTCGGGCGGATAGGAAACACCAATGGCATATCCACAGCGACTGTCCTTTTCAAAGCCCAGTCGATTGAGGGTCGAATTAAACGCATCCGCCACCTGGCCACATGTATTGCCGGGGCGGGCCATTGCCAGTCCGGCATCGGTCGCCTCCAATACAGCCTTTTCCGCCTCAAGATATTTGTCTGGTGGTGTGCCAAGAAACAGGGTGCGCGACTGCGGACATTGATAGCGGTGATGGGCACCGGCAATTTCAAAGAAGGTTGCTTCGCCGGCAAGCATCGGTTTGTCGTCCCACGTCAGATGCGGCGCGGTGGCATCCATGCCTGACGGAGCCATTGGCACGATAGCAGGATAATCTCCCCAATGGCCGTCGGCACCTTCAATGCCGGCCTTGTAGATCTGTGCAACGAGCTTGTGCTTTTGCAATCCCGGTTCAGCGGTTTCCTGAATAATCCGGTGCATGTGTTCGACAATGCGTGCGGCGCGGCGCATGAACTCGATTTCCGTCGGACTTTTGATCGCCCGGCACCGATTGACCAGTCCGGTCACGTCAGCGATATGCGCAAAATGCCCGGCAAGAACCGCATGGGCCTTGGCGGAATAATAATAATTGTCCAGTTCCACGCCAATTTTCGCACCGCCCATTCCCCGTTCCTGCAGCAGGTCAATGAGCGTTTCCATCGGATGGGCCTGCGGGTTCTGCACATAGTGGTCGGCATAGCCAACGACCTGTTCCTGGGCCATCCAGACCGTGCGAAGCGCGCCCTTGGCATCCATGCCCCGGCCCCACCAGATGGGCTCGCCTTCAAGCGGCAGGATCACTGCCTGATGAACATAGAAGGACCAGCCGTCATAGCCGGTCAGCCAGTTCATATTGGATGGATCACTGATGATCAGCACTTCATGCCCGCCCTTTTCCATAGAGCTGCGGACGCGGCTTAGCCGCTCATGATATTCTGATTCCGAGAACAATAGATTTTCTGGCATTCATCTCCCCAAGGCGCTGAAGAACAGGACAATTCGGGCAGACTAGGCAGAAACTTTAAAAACTGCCATCGCAAATAAAATCCAAAATTGGCTCAGCGGGGGGGTAGTTTAGCCAGCCAGGCCTTGGCAGAGGATTTGAGATCATCAAGGCGCTGCTTTGCCTTCACCAGTTTTTGCAGATCAGCCTCGCCGCCGGGATGCAGGGCGATGGTCAGATCGGCGATCTGTACCCTGTCGGGCCAGACTCGATTCATCATCATATGATCCGCCACTGCCAGGCTGTCGGCCTCGACGAAATTTCCACGTTGCCTGAGTATCTGTGTCGCCTTGACCATCACCTGCATGCCGGGAGAATAGGCAGAAAGCGTCTCGTCAAATGCCATTTTCCAGGGGACCAGGCGGCCATTGCGGCCAAGCATTATGAGCGATGCGATGGGTTTGCCGCCCTGGTGCAGCGAGAATATTTCACATTGATTTTTTGCGGCCAGTTCAAACACGATCTGTCGGGAAAATGCGGCAATTTTCTTGTGATTGTACAGGGCTGTGCCCTTGCGCCCCTTCCAACCCCGCAATTCCAGCGTCATAAAGCCTTCAATTTCGTCGATCACTGCATCACTGGACCGGGCACAGTGAAACTCGGTCGGCCCGATTTCATCCAGCTTGCGCATTTGCCGCGCCAGTTCCCGCATCCGCTTTTTGCTCAATGTTGGTTTGGGATCAGCCGTTGACTGCGGGTCCGGAAAAAGAGCGGCGCGCGCGTGGGCGGTGTTGCGATCTGCTGCCAGGCCCAGATTTTCAGCGGCCCGCTGCAGCGCCTCAAATGTCGCGCCACCGTCCCGCTGATAGGCGAAGTCCACGATCTGCGGCAAGTTCAGATCCGGGTCTGCCAGCAGGCGCAGAAGAATTTCGCAAGCCTCATCGCCGCAATCCCGGTCCAGCATCGGCGTGCCCACAGGCATGAAATGATTGGCCAGGGGCTGCAGCACTTTCTGGGCCGGCATTCCAACCTTGTGAATGCGCACCGGCATGAAAAGCCGCAGACTGCGGCCCTTGCCGGTTGATTCCCACAAGCACAGCATCCACGCGCCGCGCGGCGCCAAAAGCGAGGTCAGGCGCGGCCAGGCAGAGCGCAAAATGGGCGATTCGAAGAATATGTTCTGTTCCAAGCTGCGTTTGGACAAAAGATCGATTTCATCACACAGGCGGATCAGGCCAAATGCCGGCACCAGCTCCAATTCCCACAAATGGGAGGTCAGCCCCGTCGTGCTGGTGCGCAGCATTGGATCGCGCTTGACCGCGCGGCGCTCCAGGACACGGGGAAGTCCTGCCGGCTTACGCGCAGACTGAGCCAGAATGGTCTCGAAAATGCCCATGTCTATAACTCCACCTTGGAAGTCGGCACGTTCAGGGCTTCTGACTTGCTGAAGACGAACATATGGATGCCGAGCCGCCGCAGGGTGATGGCATAGAGAGCCGTGGCTTCAAAAAGCATGGTGATGGTGGTGGCAATGGCGGCACCGAACAGGCCGTAATGGGGGATCAGCGAGATGTTCAGCAGAATATTTATCGCCAGCGCCAAGCCATAAATTGCCGCACATACATTTTGATTGCCGGACATGGTCAGCACGCTTTCCGCGGGACCAACGGACGCCCGGGCGATGATACCGACGGCCAGGATGAACATCAGCGGATAGCCTGCGGTAAATTCGCTGCCAAACAGTGAAAGCAGGAAATTGCCTGTCAGCAATATGACCACTGCCATGGCCAGTGATGGCCAGAAGGTCCATTTCACCGTATCGCGCACGAATGCGTCGAAGCGGTGAGTGTCACCGGCGGTGAAATAGCGGGAAAAGTGATGGGCCGCGCCGGCCTTTACCGCGAAATAGACAAAATGCACCAGCGCCAGGGTTTTAACCGCGGCAAAATAAATGCCCACTTCATGGGGCGGCAGATAGAGACCGGCGATCATGATATCAACATTGGTCAGCAGGGCGAAAAAACCTTCGACCAGAAAGATCGGCAGGGCAACGAGGATCCAGTTGCCCATGGTGATCGACCGACGACCCTGGGGAATGGTCCGCTTCAACCGGCGATTGATAATCCAGGTCTGGATGATGGTGGTCAGCCAGGTGGCAATTATGGCTGCCGTCAACGCGGTGGCGGCAGTTGCCGCCATGCCGAAAGCGAGGGCAGCAATCATGAAGATCAGGATCAGCACCGGGCGCACGAGATAGGTGGGCGAAAAGGCCAGATCGGCCCAGCTGAACGCCCTCGCCATGCCGTTCTGGACATCCGACAGGGCCAGAAGCGGCAGGCAAATCGCTGCCATGATCAGTGGCACCGTGTAGATCGATGACAATTGTCCATCCAGGCCATAGGCGGCCGCAATGCCGATGATAGCAATCAGTGTTGCCACTGCGGTGGAGACCAATCGCGACCCGAAAATTAGTCCGCGCAACGAATCGCTGTCTTCTTCGACCAGATATTGCGGGATGAACTTAACAACCGCCGACGGGAACCCGATGCAGGACAGGCCACCGAGAATAATCGCTGCTACCCAGACCCAGACAAAAAGCCCGTATTCGTGGCTGCCCAACCAACGGGCCATCAGAACCTGGGAAATAAAGGCGATAAAGGCACTGACAATGCGGATGGAAAAGGCGATCACGGCAGTGCGCAGGGACTGGGACCTTTCGTCCCGGCCATCGAAAATGGCATCGGCCATGGCCAATCCCATATCCAGGTGGTCCCCCCAGCGCGCATGCGCAAATGCCGGCACAAATGGCCGCAACAAGCGCGAAGGTCTGAAATGATCAACCATTATTGCAAGCAGTCCCGACATTGCCCGTGAAAATTCACCGTCAATTTGCCCACAATTCGTTTAAGATTTTATTGGATAGGACCCCAGCTGATTGGCAATTGGGTTAAGGGCTGATTAACCGGCAAATCCACCTGCGTCGAGAAAGGCCTGTTCTTCGGCAGTGGTTTCACGGCCCAGCACCTTGTTGCGATGGGGAAAACGACCGAATTGGGCGATAATGTCCCGGTGTTGGATGGCGGAATTCAGGGGCCGTTCTTCCCCGTAGCGGCGCATCATTTCAATGCAGTGTTCCTGATCTTCCAATGCTTCCGAGTGCATCAGCGGCATATAGATGAAATACCTGATTTCATGAGGTATTTCTTGATCCTGGCCGGAGTCAGAAAGCGCCCTTGCAAGTACTGCTCCGCGGGAATCCTGATCATAGGCCTTCGGGCTGTTGCGGTGCAGATGCCGGGAAAACTGGTCCAGTATCAGGATCAACGCCATGGCGCCCTGCGCTGTTTCGGCCCAGTGATCCAGTTCCCCTTTACATGCCTGCCGGTGGATCGCGCCAAATCTGTTTTCGATTTCAGCATCGAAATCCGCATTCTTTATCCACCACTTCTCCGGACCGGCTTCGATCCAGAATTTTACCACTTCCATGGCGCCGGCATCGCTCATAGTGAACCCTCTTTCAAATTGATTCTCGAACGGTCAGTTTTACATAAAAGCAAGTTCGCGGTAATCAGCCATCTGGTCCGATTGCCTGTACAATCGAGAATGCTTGATTTGGCACCCTTCGGGACGTCGCAGAATGTTAGGAAATGCCAGTTGACCATGGAAACGGTACTCGATCTGAGGGGCTATCAATGCCCGTTGCCGGTGCTGAAGACACGCCATGCCATGCGCAAACTTAATTCGGGCGACCGCATCCTGGTGCTCACTGATGATCCGCTGGCCGTCATCGACATCCCAAATTTCTGCAATGAAACCGGACAATTATTGATTGAACAGTCTCTCGGCGAAGGGGCCAGCCATCGTTTCCTGCTCGAACGTCAGGACGAAAAACTTTAGTTACTAAGAAATCTGGTGGCCCGGAATGGCCAGCGGATTGTCTTCCAGCGCTTGCTTATCGGCGGTGTCGATGGTCGGTCTGCCGGTAAAGGCGTTGAACAGCTTAGCGACGAATTCTTCTGACAGATCTTTGGTGATCATCACCAGTCTGGTGCGGTGGTCGTCGTCCGGCCATGCGGGCAGCGTCGCCGGAGGATGAAACACCTGCTGGACCCCGTGAATGACCACCGGTCGGTCAGGGTCTTCGACGATCTGGACAATGCCCTTGACCCGCAGCAGGTTTGGACCATGGGCCGACCGCAGCAGGTCGATAAAATTCGCCAAAGTCGCGGCTGATATCGGTGCGTCGTGCAACAGGGTGAAGGCCCGGATGCGGGAATCATGGCGGTTTACATCGTGATGATGGTGGTGATGGTCGGCCAGGGCAGCGTCGTTGAGCCACAGGGCGACATCGGCAGTCTTGGTGTCGGGATCATACAGACCGCAACTGAACAGTTCAGCAAATCCGGGCCGCTGCTGATTGTCATCAAACATTTGAGCCGTCGGATTGAGGTCCGTCACCCGCTTGACCAAGTCTGCATCAGTTTCAGAATTTTCAGATTTGGTCAGGACAAGCCGGTCGGCAACAGCAACCTGTTTGACCGCCTCTTCGTGGGAATCCAACGTGCTGGTGCCATTGATGCAATCGACAACGGTGATGACCCCATCCAGGCGCAACAGATCGCTCAGTACAGGATGACCCATAATCGCCTGCAGGATGGGCGCCGGATCGGCCAGGCCGGTTGATTCAATGATGATACGGCGCGGTGCTGTCGGGCGGTGAATCAATCGAGACAATGTATCAACGAGGTCGCCCCTGATGGTGCAGCACAGGCAGCCATCGGACAGTTCGACTATGCCCTCATCGGCAGACTCCACCAGCAAGTGATCGATTCCCACATCGCCAAATTCATTGATGATCAGCGCGGTGTCCTTCAACTCACCCGATTTCAGCAGGCGATTGAGCAAGGTGGTTTTTCCCGCACCAAGAAAGCCGGTGATCAGACTGACCGGGACCGGATTGGCCATCAGATATTTGGCCTGAAGGTGGGGAGCGGGACCTGCTTTGCAGCAGAGCTGACAACCGCTTCCGGGCTGACAACTGCTTTTGTGCTGACGGTCGGTTCTGTGCTGACCTTTTCAACGAAAACGCGCGCCGGGGTGAAGGGCCGGAAAGTCGGTCGGGGAACGCGACGCAATGCGGCAAGCTTGGTACCGCGACCCAGCAATTTGACCGTCAGCGGCGACCGTTTGATGGAGCGCGGCAACAGCCAGGGCGACTCAATGACGGCCTGGCCGGCACCCGGTTCATAGCGGCCGGCTCGGGCTTCCTGAGTGCACAATACGTTGCGCATGTTGCGTGGACCGGTGGGCAGCGCTCCTTGTGGTTTCAACTCCGCCAGTGACTCGCCCGCCTGAAGCGGCAATTGAAATCCTTCGGTGATCAGTTTCGCTGCATCCACTGCCCGGCTGGTCTGGGAATCCCGCCCCAGAACAACGGCGGCAACGCGCCGTCCGGAGCGCGTGGCAGCACCGATATAATTATAGCCAGAGGCGCAGACAAAACCGGTCTTGAATCCATCGGCACCACGATAGCGCTCCAGCAGCAGGTTGTAGGAATAATATATCCGTTGAATCACCTTACCGTTCTTGGTGCGGTTGGGCGCCATAACGGAGGGCGTTTCAAACAGTGACTTATATTGCGGATAGTTTTTATGAAGCGCACGCACCAACAGGCCCATGTCGCGGGCCGTGGTGATCTGGCGTCGGTCGTGCAGTCCGTGCGGATTGACGAAGCTGGATCCGGTCATCCCCAGTTCACCCGCGTCACCCATCATCCTCTGGGAGAAAGCTGCAACCGAACCAGATATGCTTTCAGCAATCGCCACGGCCACGTCATTGGCCGATTTGATGACCAGAAGCTTCAGCGCATCTTCCAGTGAAATTGTCGTGCCGACCCGATAGCCCATGCGGCTTGGTGGTTGCTTGGCTGCATTGCGGCTGATGCGAACCGGCTGGTCGGAACGCGCATATCCGGATTCAATAGCCTTGAAGGCAGAATAGGCGGTCATCAATTTGGTCAAAGAAGCGGGATGCCAGGGATCAAAAGCCTGCTGACGGGACAGCACCTTTCCGCTGTCCAGATCGACGACGATATGCGGTGCCGCATAGAGTGGCGACACGACAAACATGCTGACAAGGAGCAGAAGAAATTTAACCACGGCGTTAATCGATTCCGGCAGACTTTGTTGAGATCGTTCTAGACACTGATTGCCGGAAATTAAACACCCAGATTGTGGCGTGATTAATGTTGCACAAGCTTGTTCAGCGCTTTTGTCAAAATGGCAGAGGCTGCCTGCATGGAATGGTTGTGCTGAATGTTGTCACGCGCCGCCTGGCCAAAATCGCGGCGCAGCGCCGGGTGGGATATCAGCGTCGACAGGTTGTCTACAAAACCCTGGCCATCGTCTTCAGCGGCCAGTAGCCCTGTTTCTCCATGGCGCACTGACAGGTAAACGCCCATGGAGTCGAGCGCTGCAACAGGAAGCCCCATCATCTGGGCCTCCAGATAAACCATGCCGATGGGCTCCTTCCAGCCCGGCCAGACGAACAGATCAGTTGCCGCCATCGTCGCCAGAACCTCATCATGGGTCAGTGTGCCGGCAAAGTGCAGCCTTTGCTGATCAATGCCGGCAAACATGGCCCGAATATTCTCTTCTTCCGGCCCGCCGCCGACCAGAACCAGATTCCAGTGCAGGGCCTGCAATTGCTGCAGCGCGGCAGCAATGCGCTTGAAATTTTCAACCTTCTTGCCGGGACGCATCATGCCCACGGTTAAAAGGCGAGGCGCATTGGCCCGCCAGTGGGTGGGCAGCTGAATTTCCGGCAATGATTCAGGAACAGTGGCATCGATGAATGGTGGGATCATCGAAATCGGCGCGTCCGAACCCAGCAATTCTGTCAGATAGGTCCGGTCTGTTGGTTTAAACGCCAGGTGCAGATCCGCCTGGCGAATGCCCGATTGTGCCTCCTGCCGCCAGGCTGCCCAACGGTCGCCGCCGTTTTCAAAGCCTTGTCCGGTGCGGGCTGCTTCGACAGTGACATAGGGGATGTTCAGAGCCGCGCTGACCTTCGCGCCGATCCAGTCCGGCGCCTTGCAATAGGGGTGGTAGGTGATCCAGATATCCGGCGGCTTTGCCGCCATTGCGGCAATCAACCTGTCGGCTTCTTCGAGAGCATCCGCCTTGCGTTGCTGCAAAATGTCCGCCGCTTCACGTTTGGAGTAAGCAATGAATTTGCTGGCCAGTTCGACGTCGTAGCCGGCCAGTGTCAGGGCCGCCATAAGATTGCGGGCGATCAGCCGATCCCCGGAGGCGATGGGATGATCGGGCGGTTTGATCGTGGCGTAAAAGGCAATGCGGGTCATCGTATCTCCAGCCAGGAAAGCAGTAATCTGGCAGAATTGTCGACGCCATCGAAATTCACCTGATGATCCACGCGATCCAGATTAAGCGCCTGATCACACGCCGCCAGCAAGCGCTGTTGGTTCAACTGCGACTGCGGCAGACAGACCGCGTATCCACCCTGTTGCAGCAATTCGGCGCGGCGCAATTGTTCGCTTTGCCCCTGCGTATCAAAGGGCACGAAAACCGCACGGCAAGCGCTGTCTCGATGGGCAGCCAGTACATCCATGGCCGTGTTGTAGCCACATTGGGAAACCGACACACGCGCCTGTTTCAACTGTTCGGCCAGATTTGGGATATAGCGGGTGAGTTCCACATGCTGAGGGCACTTCTCGGCCAGCAATCGATATTGATCCTCGGCAAGGTTCGGCCCGGTAGACAGGCTCCAGGACCAATCGGGGCGCTGCTCCGCTGCTGCCAGCGCCGTAGCAAAAAGATCCCCCCCGAATGCGCCCCCGCCCGCAGAAACAACAATATCGAACTTTTGCACAGCCGACACCGCCGATGCTGGCGGTATGACAAATCCCGTATAGCTGATTTTGTCCCGAATCCGGTCGATCAGCGGAAATGTGGCATCCAGTGGAATGACCGATTCATCAGAATGGACCAGGATCCGGTCATAATATTGGTCAATCCACTGGCAGGTTTCTTCCACCCGGCCCGGTTTTTTACGCTCCTGAAGTATGTCGCGCACGGACGAGATAATCAGGGGCTTCGGACGCCGCTTGTGCATTTCTGACAGCAGAATGTCCAGCTCATATCGCACCATGCGACGGCCAAAGGGAAAGGCTTCTGTCAACACGATATCCGGGTCCAGCCCTTTAATAATCTGACCCAGCTCTTCGGCTCTTTTGAGCTGAAATTCCTTTGTCAGCGGCTGGCCATCTGCATCCAGATAGGTCGCATAGGTGCTGTCGGCGGCGCTTATCGGTGACAGGGTGTGGATGCTGTCTGCGGCGAATTCAATCTCCTCGAGAGCCTTTCCACCATAGATAACGTCAACAGCAAATCCATGGCGGGAAAACCCGTCGATCAAACGTTTCGCCCGAAACACGTGACCGACACCCAGCAGGTGTAAAAAATAAAATAAAATTCGTGGCTTACGGTCCATTCAACCTCACCGGCAACGTCTTCACACCTGTTCCATGAGATCAATCAGCTGGTTAATCTCATTGGCTGCATTGAACTTCTCATGGACGATTGCCATGCCCTTTTTGCCCATATCTTTTCGTATTTTTGGATCGCGGGCCAGTGCTTCCAAAGCGGCCGCCAGTTTTTCAGGAATGTCGGGCTCCACCAGAACTCCATTGTGGCCATCCTCAATCAGTTCGGGGATGCCCGAAATGGGTGTAGAAATGACCGGCACCATCTGACTTTGGGCTTCGACGATGACATTCGGCAGGCCATCTCTGTCGCCATCTCCGGCAATACGGCAGGGCAGAACAAAGGCGTCGCAATCACGATAGGCCTGCAACACGCGCGACTGGGCCTGACTGCCGAGGAACTCGACCTTGCCGGACAGGCCGAGGTCGCTACTTTGCTGTTTCAGTTGAGCCAGCAATGGCCCCCCGGCTATATGACTCCAGCGCCAGTGCAAATTGGCAGGCAGCATGGCAAGTGCTTTCAGCAATGTGTCGAGGCCTTTTTTCTCAACTGCCCTGCCGACGCTCAGAAATTGCACCGGGTCAGAGGAATCCGAGCCGTCACGCTCTGCGCCAGTTGTCTGCGGCGGGGGAAAGCGCTCCAGATCAAGCCCATGATAAAGCAATTTGACTGCCTTATCATTGACCGCCAGAGAGGCCAGGTGATCAGCTCCTCCCTTTGTGCAGGTCACTGTCCATTGGGCGTCGTTAAGCTTTTCCGACAATTCCCAATCGGGCGAGGTCCAGATATCCTTGGCATGGGCGCTGATCGAATAGGGTAGCTCCCGCATAAGTGCGGTGTAGCGGGTGACCGAGCCCGGAGTGTGGATGAAATGTCCGTAGAGCCAGCCGATTTCCTCATCCAGTTCAGCGGCGGCAACCAAAGCCTGAAAAAACCGGCGGACGCGATTGCGGGTGCGATCCCGCCACAAGTCCTTCAGCCAGATTGAACGGGCCTTCTTGTAACCCCCAAGGCGTCGGGCTTTCAGCCATGCGGCAAAACAGCGGCGCGGCTCATGGTGAATATATTCAGGCAGGTAGCGCACCGGCGCGGTGATTTCCTCATGTACGGGATGGCGTTTGCTGTCCGTGGGATGGCGCAGCGACACCAGTTCCATATCCAGGCCGGCCCGCTGAAGACCCAGGATTTCCTGGGCAATGAAGGTTTCAGAAAGCCGGGGATATCCCTTCAGGACAACAGCGACCCTGGATTTTGACGTCTTCAAGGAACTATGTGCTCGTGATGACCAGCCGGGGCCGGCTGGGTGGGCTCAGGTGCCTCATCGGAAATCTGCCCCTGGTCGCTGGTTTGCATGGATTCGATGCGATCACAAATAACCTGTAGACCGTCCATCCGCAGCTTGTATTCCGATTGTGATGGCGCTGGCATATGCGGCAAGGCATGCAGAGCATCGGCCATTTTGGCCGGATCAATGGCATTGTCGGTGTCCAACACATTGGCAAGACCCAGTTCGCTGGCCCTTGTGGCCCGGATCAACTGCTCCTTGCGCGGTCGTGTCCGCGGCACAAACAGCGCCGGCTTGTCGAAGGACAATATTTCACAAAACGTATTGTAACCGCACATGCCGACCACCGCGGTTGCGCCATCCATGATGGTTTCAAGTTCGTTGTCAAAATCGATAACAATGACGTCGATAAGATTATTGGCGCGTTGGTGAATTTCCTCGCGCTGTTCATGCTTCATGAAGGGCCCGGGAATAAGCACCAGCGGGTAGATCAGATTGCGGTCATGTTCGCGGGCCGCCAGCACCATTGACATAATGTCCGCCCCGTCACCACCGCCACCGGCCGTCACCAGGATGTAATTATTGGGCAGGGGTTGCTGCATCCGATGATGTTCGGTTGATGGGGTATCGCGTTCCAGGAACCCCGTATACCGCCGCTTTTGCTCGATGCGTTTGGGGATATCCATTCCTTGCAGCGGGTCCCAGAAGTCTTCCGGTCCATACATCCAGATCTCATCGTAGAGACTGGCGATTTTTTCCATCACTTCTTTTTTGCGCCACTCTTCTTCCAGCAGTTCGGCGGAATCCATCACATCACGCAGGCCCAGTACAGTGGTGCAACCCTTCATTTGCAGCGCAACAAGGGTCTTTTCCACTTCGCCGCGCAGCCCCATCGGCTCCTTGTCGACGATGAAGACGTCGGGATCAAAAAACTCGGCCGTTTCGAGAATCAACGCCTCGCGGATCGCCAGCGTGTCACGAATGTCAATATGATCGTTGATGGAGGTATAATCACCGGAGTAGAGCTTGATGACGCTGGGAATTTTGACGAAGTCCACCCGCGCCTTGAAATCAAACGCACCGGCGATCTGGGAACCGGAAATGATCAGCACTGTCAGACCCTTAAAGCGGTCAACCAGCGCATGGGCGATGGCCCGGCAGCGGCGCAGATGCCCCAGGCCAAACGTGTCGTGACTATACATTAACACTCGGGCGTCGTTGAGGCGTTTCATTGTCTGTGATTGCGCTACCCTGTCTGCACCCGGCGCGACCTTAGATTGCTCGGCCGATAACTGCAACGGTTGACTAGACATGGTGTCTTTCCGTGGTGGTTCCATTTAATCCGGACTGCAACTATCTGGAAGCAGGGCGCCCTAGCGACATATAGTTATAGCCCAACTCAGCCATTTGCGCGGGCGAATAGAGATTTCTTAAATCGACCACCACCGGAGCATTCAATAGTGGTCTTTTTTCGGCCCAGTCGATCAATTTTATGACATCCCATTCAGTGAGAACCACCACCGCGTCTGCGCCGGTGAGAGCTTCATCAATATCGGTCGTGGTCTCCAGGTGATCGATGTTGTCACGCGCCGCGACGGCGGCTTCGGGGTCAAAGCCAATGACACTGGCACCCTGCTTGATCAACAGCGGGGCAATAACCGTGCTGGCGGCTGAGCGGATGTCGTCTGTATTGGCCTTAAATGCCAGGCCCAATATGGCCAAGCGTTTGTCAATCAATGGATTTTTACGATCTTCTGACCAGGAATCAGCGCAGAATTCGGCGATTTTTCGTCCCAAACGGCGAATGTGGTTGGAGTTTGAATCAACCACGCTTTCAATAATACGGGAGGGCGAATCGGCCTCCTGAGCCAGAATCGTCAGGGCCAGCGTATCCTTGGGGAAACATGAGCCGCCATATCCGGGGCCGGGCTTCAAAAAGGCCGCGCCGATTCGCGAATCGAGTCCAATTCCCTTGGACAGTTCGCCAACGTCGGCACCGGTGGCGTCGCACAAATTGGCCATCTCATTGATAAAGGCCACTTTCGCCGCCAGAAAAGCATTAGCGGAATACTTGATCAGTTCGGATGTTTCCAGTGAGGTTTTGACAACCGGCACCTCGGATTTTTCAAAATGAGCATAGATTTCGTCCATCACGGCTTCAGCCTCAGCAGCATTGGTGCCGTAGACGATGCGGTCAGGTTGCATGAAATCGGATACCGCATTGCCTTCACGAAGAAATTCCGGGTTGGACGTTACCTGGAAGGCGTGGTCATCACCATGCTTACCGAGGATGCGGCCCACCCGGCGGCACGTGCCGACGGGGACTGTAGACTTTACCACCACCACCTTGTCGCCATTTGCCGACTTGGCGATCTGCCGGGCAGCATTTTCGATCTGGCTAAGGTCAGAGCGACCATCAGACGCCTGAGGCGTGCCAACAGCAATGAATATTACATCAACAGATTCAACGGCTTGGGTGAGGTCAGTGGTGAATGACAGATTGCCCTTGTCGACGCTTTCGGCAACAATTTCTTCCAGGCCCGGCTCGTAGATGGGAATCTCACCATCACGCAATGATGCGATTTTTGCCTCGTCCTGATCGACGCAGATGATCTGATGACCGATCTTGGCCAGGCAGGCGCCTGTAACAAGGCCAACATATCCGGTTCCGATCATGGCAATTTTCATTACTGACACCTGTTTTCTGGCAGATTGAGCGCCCCGAACGGTAGCGATCCCATGGGATTAACCTTCGTTTAGCCATAAGATCAATCCATTTAGCGGATTTTATATAAAAGTTTAGGATCACGCCGTAATCTGCCTCTACTCGACCTGGGGGTGGCGAAAAATGATATCACAGCTGAAAGTTGACAAGGGATCGGACGGTCCTGTCTATCAGTCATTCGTGCTGTCTATCTATTCCGACGACAAATTGCTGCTGCTTGGCGTGCCAACAACAGCATTTGCCGTGGCTTTGACCGGCTATATGTCTGATTCAATGCCGCTTTATGGCGTTGCCGCTGCCATGTTCATTATCGGCTGCCTGCGCTATTTGCTCACAAGAGCCTTTCAGCATGCTCAAAAAGCCCGTGAATTCGGTCTGAATGACTATCAGCAGTGGGAAACCCGCTACACGCTGGTTGCCGTGCTGCACACATTCATTCTGGGGGCCTGGTTTCCGGTATGCGTGCTTACCGGCAATTCATTTTCGGAATTTGTCAGTATCGCCTTCATCTTCGGCAATCTGATTGGTGTCTGCGGGCGTTGTTTTCCAATTGCGCGGCTGGTCAATGGCCAGATTCTGGCGGTCGGATTTCCGCTGATTGGTGGTTTGCTTTACAAGGGTGACGCCTATCTGGCTCTCGCCTTGATGTTGATGCCGTACATTTTCGGCTTGAGAAAACTGGCGGCGCGGCAGCGTGAGAACCTGTTGAACAACGTCGTCAACCGACGAAAAGCCGAACAACTCGCCACCCAGTTCAATAATGCCTTGGAAAATGTGCCCCAGGGCATTTGCATGTTTGACCACCGCGGTCTTCTGGAAGTTGCCAACAAGCATATTGGCAAATTTATTGGCAAACCCCTGAAATCCCTGCGCGGCATGCCGATGGATGATCTTATCCGCCTGCTGAATGCAGATTACGGGCTGACCAATGAACATGTCGCCGAAATGCGTGACTGGATGGCCGATCCAAAACAAGATTCGGTGGCCTTCTTTTTCGAATTGGGAATGAAGAAGAAAGTCAGCATTAAATTCCGCGCCTCACGGATGGAAAATGGCGGTATCGTCATGACGTTTGAGGATATTTCACGGGAAGTGGATGCTGCGTCTAAGATCGATCACCTGGCGCGTTTTGACCGATTGACCGGCCTGATGAACCGCAACCAATTGCCAATGCATATCGACACCCAGATGAAAGAGCTGGGCAACAACGAAAAATGTGCTGTCTTGCTGGTCAATCTGGACCGGTTCAAACAGGTTAATGATGCCCTGGGGCACAGCAAGGGCGATATCCTGTTGCGCAATGTTGCCGAGCGTCTGGTAAAGCTGGCCGGCGGCATGGGTGTCTGCGCCCGTTACGGCGGCGACGAATTTGCCATTGTGGTGCGCGAACAGCACAGTCTCGACGTCGCCGCTCACTTGGCCGATTCAATTTGTGATTCCTTTGACAAACCGTTCCGCCTAGGTGGCCGCCAGGTGGTGCTGGAATGCAGTATCGGCATTGTTCTCAGCGGTGAGGAAAGCAGTTCTGCTGAACAATTGCTGAAAAATGCCGACCTGGCGCTGATGAGTGCCAAGAAAACCGGGCGTGGTGACTGGCGTGTATTCAACTCAGAAATGAGTCGCGAAATGCAACGGCGCCATAAGCTGGAAAGCGATCTGAGAATCGCCCTGGCCAACGACCAGTTCGAAGCCCATTTCCAGCCCATCGTCAATGTCAAGGAAAGCCGGGTCACCGTCTGCGAGGCGCTGCTGCGGTGGAAGCACCCCACTACAGGTTATATCTCACCGGCCAGTTTCGTGCCGATCGCCGAGGAACTGGGCCTGATCTCCGAAATCGGTTCCTGGATGCTGTTTGAAGCCTGCACCGCCTGTGCCTCCTGGCCTGGCAATACAAGGGTGGCGGTCAACCTGTCGCCAATTCAGTTTAAACAGGGCGATCTGGTCCATACCGTCAAGGAAGCTCTGGCAAGCAGCGGGCTTGAGCCGGAACGACTGGAACTGGAGATCACCGAATCCTTGATGCTGGAAAATGTCGAACAGACCGTTGATCTCCTCAATCAGTTCAAGCGGATGGGCGTTCGCATTTCTCTGGACGATTTTGGCACCGGCTATTCCAGCTTGAGCTATATGAATGAACTGCCCCTCGACAAGGTTAAAATCGACCGCTCCTTCATTCTCGATCTGCACCAAAATTCCAACAGCCTGACCCTGGTACAGGCGGTGACCGCGCTCGGTCAGAAACTCGGGCTGACTGTTGTGCTGGAAGGAATTGAAACCACCGAACAGCTGCAGACCCTGTTGGCACAGACACCAATTGATGAGATTCAGGGATATCTGTTCAGCAAGCCCGTCAACGGTGAAACAGTGCGCACTTTGCTGGACAAACGCCACAATGCCCATAAGGCGATGATGTCCAAACTGGTCAAGTGCACCCGCATCGCCGCTTAAGTTTTTCTTAATCCACTTCAGTCGAATTCGTTAACCAATTTACCAAACAGCCCCTCTAACCTCTTTACAACAATTAACATTTTGTTAACCTAAATTCACACGAGTTTGGGTAGTGCTTGGGGCAAAATGAAAAGTCTACAACGGGTTCGGGCGATTAATTCTTCGACCGAAGATGCTAAAAATCTAACGCTGGACGAGCGCATCAAGGCGATTGCGCATCGAACAGAATATCGCCGAATGGTGGATTTCGAAGACCGAGAAGCGGTCTACCACCTGCGTCGCAAGGCTTACGCCAAGAACAATGCCAATGCGGAAGAATGGGCGGCGGAAGCCATCGACGATCCGCATGAAGACAATTCCGAAACCATTGGTCTGTTTATAGACGGACGTCTTGTGGGCTCGGTCAAAGTGACCGTCGCAACCCAGGCCTATCCCGATTGCCAAAGCCGCAAATATGCGCCTGACGCCGTCGACGAAATGTTGAAAACCGGCGGCGTATTCATTGATCCGGGCCGTTTGGTGGCTGATCCGGATGCGACGCGGGAATTTCCTGAACTTCCCTATCTGTTGATCAAGATTCCGATTCTGGCCTGCCAGTATTTTGAGGCCCATTCCTGCCTCTCTCTGGTAGCTGTCCGTCATGCCCCGTTTTACCGCCGGGTGTTTAACTCCAAGCCTATTTCCGATCCGGTTTGGTGTGAACCACTGCAGTCCGACTTGCTGTTGATGTGCGGCAGTGTCGATGATGTCCGCAGCAGTGTGTTGAAACGCTTCCCGTTCTGGAAGACCAATTATCTGGAAATGCGCCAGATGTTTGGCTCACTTGATGAATGGAAATGCATCGATCGCTACAGTCAGGTAGCCGCATAGCGCGCGGCGCGGCGAGGGGCAGCGGCGCGGCGAGAGGCGGCGACGCTCCTCTGCGATAGATTTAGTCTCAGATCTGGCCATGTTCTGCCCGCAGGGTCAGTGCGGACTGTCTCACGATTTGCGATATTTGCTCCAATTGCTCGACCAAAGGACTGGTCTTGCGCCAGACCATGCCAATTGTCCGCGATGGCTGAGGCTCGTTGAACCGGGCAAGCGACACCGCGGCCGAACCGGTTTCAACCGCTACCGCCATTTCTGGTATCAACGTAACACCTATGCCGGCACTGACCATCTGAACCAGGGTGGAAAGCGAGGTGCCATCGAGCCCCTGTGTCGGTTGGGATGAGGGAATACTGCAAAAGGACAGAGCCTGATCCCTGAAACAATGGCCCTCTTCAAGAAGCAACAGTCGCATATCCCTCAGAGAATCCCGGTCGGGTATTGGTTCACCTTCATCAGCACCTGGCCGTACCAGCACAAAATTTTCATCGAACAGAGCCACTTCGGAAAAGGATGATTCTGAAACAGGCAGGGCAACGATCGCAGTATCAAGACGACCCTCTATCAATTCCTGGATCAGCCTGGGTGTCATGGTTTCTCGAACATGGATGTCAAGATCAGCGCTGACCCGGTTCAGACCACCAATGATCGATGGCAACAGATAGGGCGCAATAGTGGGTATCACCCCAATTCTCAGGCGACCGGACAGCCGATCGCGGGAGGCGCGCGCCAGGTCTTCAAGTTCTTCCACTGACCGCAAAATCTGCCCCACCCGCAGGGCAAAATCTTCGCCAAATGCGGTCAGTCGGGCCTGTTTAGCGCTCCGCTCAAACAAGATAATGCCGAGTTGAGTTTCCAACTCCTTAATCTGCAGAGACAGCGCCGGCTGGGAGATGGCACAGGCATTGGCCGCCCTGCCGAAATGGCGATGTTGGGCCAGTGCTTCGAAATAGCGCAGCTGTTTGAAAGTCAGATTTGTCATAAGTCAAGCTTATTGCTTTGATCAGAAAATTCAACTTAATCTAATCGCAATTTTTTGCTATGTTTGGCAAAGTGAGGCTGGCGGGAGGTCAATTGCAGGCCTATACCAATTTACAAGCATCATAAATGCAGACACCCATCTCAGGCTGACGGCCAAGGGTGGATGGCGAAACCGAAATCCGAAGCAAACAAGAATTTGACCGAGATTGGAGAATTAAATGAGCGACTCCCCTGAAAGCAAATGCCCGGTTCTGGGCGGTGCCCATAGCCACGCGGGCACCGGCACCACGGCCAACCTGCACTGGTGGCCAAACCAGCTGAATCTGAATATTCTGCATCAGAATTCAAACCTTACCGATCCGATGGGTGAGGATTTTGACTATGCCGAAGAATTCAAAAGTCTCGACCTCGACGCAATCCGCAAAGATCTGACAGATCTGATGACGGATTCGCAGGATTGGTGGCCAGCCGACTATGGGCATTATGGCCCCTTCTTTGTGCGCATGGCCTGGCACAGTGCCGGCACCTATCGCATCGGCGATGGCCGCGGCGGTGCCGGATCCGGTTCCCAGCGTTTCGCCCCGCTCAACAGCTGGCCAGACAATGTCAATCTGGATAAGGCCCGCCAATTGCTATGGCCGATCAAACAGAAATATGGCCGCAAGATTTCCTGGGCCGACCTGCTGATCCTGACCGGTGATGTGGCCCTGGAATCCATGGGCCTGAAAACCTACGGCTTTGCCGGTGGACGCGAGGACATCTGGGAGCCCGAGGAAGATGTCTATTGGGGTCCGGAGGGCGAGTGGCTGGCTGATGAACGCTATAGCGGTGACCGCGAGCTGGAAGGTAATCTCGGGGCCGTGCAGATGGGCCTGATCTATGTCAATCCCGAAGGACCAAACGGCAATCCCGATCCGCTGGCCTCGGCCCGCGACATTCGCGATACCTTTGGCCGGATGGCGATGAATGATGAGGAAACCGTTGCGCTGATCGCCGGTGGCCACACATTTGGCAAGGCCCATGGTGCAGCTGATCCTGACAAATATGTTGGCCCTGAGCCGGAAGCGGCCGGCGTGGAAATGCAGGGCCTGGGCTGGAAAAACACCTACGGCACCGGTGCAGGTGGCGATACAATCGGCAGTGGCCTGGAAGGCGCCTGGACAACAGAGCCTGCCAAGTGGGACAACAACTTCTTTGAAAACCTGTTTGGCTATGACTGGGTGCAGACCAAAAGCCCGGCCGGTGCCACCCAGTGGACACCAAAAGATGCCGCTGGCGCCGGCACGGTTCCTGACGCCCATGATCCCAACAAAAGCCATCCGCCGGTTATGCTGACTTCTGATCTGGCACTGCGCGAAGACCCGATCTATGAGCCGATCTCCAGACACTTCTATGAGAACCCGGACGTATTTGCAGAAGCCTTTGCCAAGGCCTGGTACAAGCTCACTCACCGTGACATGGGCCCCTATGTGCGCGGCCTTGGTCCGTTGGTACCTGCCAAGCCTGAATTGTGGCAGGACCCAGTTCCGGCGGTCGACCATGAATTGGTCAGCCATCAGGATATCGCTGAGCTGAAATCGAAAATCCTGGCCAGTGGCCTGTCGGTTTCACAGCTGGTTTCCACCGCATGGGCCTCGGCTTCAACCTTCCGGGGAAGTGACATGCGTGGTGGTGCCAATGGTGCCCGCATTCGTCTGGCGCCACAGAAAGATTGGGCTGTCAACAATCCGGCTGCACTGGCCGATGTGCTGCAAGGTCTGGAAGCGATCCAGCAGGAATTCAACAGCGCACAGTCTGGCGGCAAGAAAATCTCGCTAGCTGACACGATCGTTCTGGCGGGTTCTGCAGCCGTTGAACAGGCTGCAAAGAATGCCGGCCATGATGTTGAAGTACCCTTCGTTGCCGGACGCACCGATGCATCGCAGGAGGAGACAGATGTTGAATCCTTTGCGGTGCTGGAACCAACAACAGACGGTTTCCGCAACTACGCGATCAAAGGTGATCCACGTTCGTCAGCCGAATTGCTGATCGACCGGGCTCAACTGCTGACCCTGACCGCACCGGAACTGACCGTTCTCATCGGTGGCCTGCGTATGCTGGGCACCAATGCAGATGGTTCAAACCACGGTGTGTTTACCGATCAGACTGACACGCTGAGCCAGGACTTCTTTGTCAACTTGCTGGATCTCGGTCTGGAGTGGAATAAGTCCGCCGATGGTACCTATGAAGGCCAGAAGCGCGGCTCCGGCGAAGTTAAATGGACGGCCACGGAAGTGGATCTGATTTTCGGATCCAACTCCCAGTTGCGGGCCGTGGCCGAAGTCTATGCAAGCAGTGATGCGAAGGAAAAATTCGTCGCAGACTTCGTTGCCGCCTGGACCAAGGTGATGAACCTCGATCGTTTCGATCTGGCCTGATCAAGTCTCCGACCGGCGCTGCAAGTGGTGGCGCCGGTCGAACCTAATGTGCCGAACTCTAGGAGCGAGGCTAGCTCCGGCTTACCGCCAGGTTGACACCAAGTGCCACCAACAAGCTTCCCCCGATGCGCTGCGCCCACCTGTTGGCACGCTTCGAGCGATTCAGAAAATTCATCATCTGAGTGGACAGCAAGACGCAAACAACATCTGCGCTGGAAAACATGATGTTAACGATGGTTCCCAAAATCAGCAGCTGAGCCCAGATCGGCAGGCTGGCCGAAACATCGGTGAACTGCGGCAGGAAGGCCAGGAAGAACAGCGCGGTTTTCGGATTGAAAATTTCGACCATGGCGCTTTCGACAAAGGCTTTGGTCGGAGACTTGCGGACCGGTGCCTGCGAACCGTCCGCCGAAGGAAGGCCTGTACGGAACAGGCTGATGCCCAACCAGACCAGATAAGCAGCGCCTACAAATTTGAGCACCAGATAGACCGTCGGCACCGCCTTGAACAGTACCGCCAGGCCAAATGCCGCAGCGATGACATGCACATATCCGCCCAAATGAATTCCCAGCGCCGCCATCCAGCCGGCTCGTTTGCCGCCGCCAATCGTTTGCGCTGTTGCATAGAGCATGGCTGGTCCGGGGATGTAAGCAAATATCGCCGAAGCCACGAGAAAGGATAACATCAATTCAAAACCGGGCATGCTGGCTCCTGATGAGGGACAGATCAAAGCTGCGACAGGTCAGTCGCAAGGCTTGAAGCCTATCAGACACGGGATCCCGGTCACGTCAATCCGTAAAACCCAGCCGCCGTGTCGGTAAAGATGGCTTTGTTGTCTGTCTCGCTGAGGTGATCCGTCAGTTGGCGGGCAAGTCCCAGCCAGTCACCATATTCCATCGACAAGCGGGACACCGGCCAGTCGGAACCCCACATGATGCGGTCCGCTCCAAAACAGGAGACAACGTGATCGACATAGGGCTGCATGGTCGGCTGGTTCGCCTTGTTTCCCGCTTCGGTCACCAGGCCGGACAGTTTGATCAGCGCACCGGTCTGGCTTGCCAGCTTTTCGATATCGCCCGCCCAGTCATCAAAACCGTCATCGGCGATTTGCGGTTTCATGCAATGATCGATCACCACTTTCATACCCGGATAGAGCTGGAACACCTCAAGAAAGGGGGCCGAGTGGCGCGGGAACCCCAAGGCATCAAATCGCAGACCAAGATCGACAATGGCGTCGAACGCCCAGCGAATGTCTTTTCGCAATACCCAAAGATCATCTTCAATATCCTGCACCATCGGTCGGATCGACTTCAGTTTGGGATGATTGCACAAGCGTTCCAGCTGTCGGCGATCGGCCTGGTCCTCAAAATCAACCCAGCCGACCACGCCGCCGACAAGCTCGCTGCTGTCGGCGATGCCCAGCATATATTCGGTTTCATTGACGCTGGGCGCCGCCTGAACGAGTACCGTGCGGCTAATGTCATTCTGCCGGGCAACCGCAACCAGATCGTCAATTCCATATTTGCGCGACAGGATTGGATTGTCTTTGGGCATCCAGCCATAGTCGCCACGCAGTGGATTCCAAAGATGGTGGTGAGCGTCAATCATGATTCAGTCTCCACTGGGAACCGGCGCATCTTCGCGCAACAGGCCCTCAGATTTCAGATCAGCCCATAGCTTGGCCGGAATTGATGCGTTGAGCAATTCTGCAGCGCCGGAAGCTTCGCTTGGTTGTTTCGCTCCCGGAATGAGTGTTTTCACCACGGGATGAGCCAGTGGAAACTGAAGAGCGGCTTCGATCAGACGTACCTTATGTTTTGCGCAGACGGCCTCAATCTTCCGGACCTTCTCCATTACCTCAGGCGGTGCAGGATCATAATTGAACCAGGCGCCTTCAACGGCCCCGGTCGCCAATATGCCGGAGTTGAACGCGCCACCAATCACGATGCCAATCCCGCGCTCTTCGATGAGCGGAAACAATTCGTCTATGGGATCCTGTTCAAGCAAGGTATAGCGGCCAGCGAGCAGGAACAGGTCCAGATCGCCGCGTTCGGCGAGAATTCTGCAGGCCTGCCATTCGTTGACACCCGCCCCGAAGGCCTTGATAACCCCCTGATCCCGCAGCGACATCAAGGCGTAATAGCCGCCTTTCAAGAACTCGTTGATATAGTGATCACGGATCTCTTCGCTGCCATGGGAAAACACATCCAGATCATGCGCGTAGAGAATATCGAAACGGTCCAGTCCCGTTCGTTCCAGCGAAAACTCAATCGAGCGCATGACGCCATCATAGCTGTAGTCGAACTGTTCCTGACGGGCAGGCACTTCGAACCATTTGCCGATCCCGAGGCGTTGGTCTGCCGGGCACAGTTTCAGAATCCGCCCGACCTTTGTAGAGAGGACGAAATCATCGCGGTTCTTGCCGCGCAAAAATTGTCCGACCCGCCTTTCTGAATTGCCCAACCCGTATTGCGGGGCGGTATCGAAATAGCGCATGCCGGCATCCCAGGCGGCGGCAAGTGTATCGTGAGCCAGTTCGTCACTGATCGCCGATCCCAGATTGCCGATCGGCGCCGAGCCCATGCCCAATTGTGTAAAATTCAGGCCACCATTGCCCAATCGGTCCCAACTATTCTTTTTCAACTCACTCACCTTCACCTATGTTCCAAATCTGAATTAACGCCCTACTTGTCATCCCCGGCCGGCACGGGTGCACCGTCCTCCAGCAAACCCTCAGATTTCAGCTCTGACCAGAATTCAACGGGTATTGCGGTGTTGGCCCAGGCAATAATCTGTTTCAACTCGGCTGCATCGCGGGGGCCGGGAATAACAGAAGTAATCAGGTCATTGGCCAAGGGGAATTGCAGCGCCGCAGCCGCCAGGGGAATTGAGTGCCGATCGGCCACCGCGCCCAGCTTGCGCACTTTGTCTACGACTTCAGCGGGAGCCTGGGCGTAGTTCCACATGTCGCGACCAACGAGAATGCCTGAGTTAAATGGGCCACCGCAGATGATTGACGTGCCCGCCGCGCGACAGGCGGGAAACAGGTCGTTTAAAGGCGTCTGTTCAAGCAGGGTGTAACGGCCGGCCAACAAGAATGCGTCCCAGTCACCGATTTGCAAGGCGTCCATGCAGACCTGCTTTTCATTCACCCCAAGACCAATCGCCTTGACCTGTCCTGACCTGCGCAATTCATCCATGGCCCTGTAGCCGCCGTCGGCAAGATCTTTGAAATGTCGCTGATTTTCTTCACCATGCTGGAAAACCCCAATGTCATGGGCGAGCAAGATATCGATCCGGTCAAGTCCCAGGCGCTGCAGACTGTCTTCAAAAGCGCGCATGACGCCGTCATATCCGTAGTCATAGACAACATGAAACGGCAGCGGATCCACCATGCCATATTCAGACGGGTCTGCCACCGGACCGGGTCGCAACAGGCGCCCAACCTTGTCGGAAAGCACATAATCGGTGCCCCTCAGCAGGTCGCCAACAACACGTTCGGAGCGGCCAAAACCGTACCAGGGTGCCGTGTCAAAATAGCCAATGCCGGCCGACTTGGCAGCGTCGATCAGCCCGGCCGCCTGCCCGTAGTCCAGGTCGACAAAATTTCCGCCAAGTGGCGCACAGCCAAGCCCCAGCGTCGCAATCTTCAAGTCGGTGCGTCCGACGCGTCTTAGTTCCATTTCTACATTCCTTACATGTCAGACGCCTGCAGCTAACATCGCCAAGACGTCTGCACCCTGTTGCTCTAGGCCCTTCGCTGTGGCCATTTTTGTCGCTGCCGCCGCGCCTTCATGGCTTCATCAGCTTCCGGCGATCCGTCATGGAATGACCCAAACCACTTATCGAGGGGAACCATGCCGTCGGCGTAGTTCACCTCAAAATATCGATGATGCAGATAGTGGGCGTAGTAGGAGGCATCGAATACCTTGTCCTCTCCAATCACCACCTGATCAAACCCGGTATGCCCCTGTGCCGGAGCGACACCCAGGCGAGAAGCCAGATTGATCATGTGGATTGGATGGGAAGGCACGATGAAGAAGATCAAAATCGATGAAAAATAGATCACATGTTCAATCGGATGCATCGACAGTCCAGACCAGGGGCCCGGATTGATATTGCGGTGATGAAGTGCGTGGGCGATCCGGTACAGTGGTGGCCAGTGCAGCGTCCTGTGGGCAAAATAAAAGCCGACCTCGTGAACAAACGGCACCAGAAAGAACAATGCAATGAAACCAATCGGATTTTCGACCGTGCTGATCATCGGCGCATAGCCATTGGCATAGGACCAGAGCATCAAGCCCTCATAGGCGGTCCAGATCGGCACTCCGCTGGCCAGCGTCCAGAACATATTGTCATAGGTCTGGTTGTTGAAGGTGAATGCAGTCGATTTTTCGCTTGGCCAATTGCGATTATATTTGAAATCCGTTTTTTGCTTGCGCCAGACATAGAGCCAAAGGTGCCAGGCACCATAGACGCAGACAGCCAGCACCAGATTGCGCAGCAATATCAATCCCGCCCATGAAAATGAAAATGTTTGAAATGTTTCCAGCGGCGGTGTGAGATAGACCCAGATGGCCACCGCCGCGAGGGCGTAGGGAATGTTCCACGGCAGCAGATAACCGGGAATGCCAAAGAACCATTTCAGCAGGGCGCGCGGTTGCGGTGGCCAAGCGAAGGCCGGCCCATAACTGATGCGCTTGTTTGGCTTCCAATAACCACGGGAATCTTCGGTTCCAAATTTTGAATCGTCCATCACTCCCTCTCTTTCTCGGTCCTTGTGACCCTCTGCTCTGGCCATGCCTGCGCCCAGTCAGCGATCACTACCATTAGCCTGCCAGTTTGCCTTGGGATGGGTGAAACTGGTAGTTGGCCAGAGTTTCCGGTTTCATTTCAATCGAAAATCCCGGCTCCTCCGGGGCCAGATAGGCTCCACCTTCGACGCGGCATGGATTGATGAAATGCTCGTGCAGGTGATCGACAAATTCAATGCGCCGGTCATCCTTTTGTCCACTGATGGCGACAAAATCGATCATCGACATGTGCTGAACATATTCGCACAGGCCAACACCCCCCGCATGGGGCCAGATCGCCAGATCATGTTTCGCGGCCATCAACATTACAGCGATCACCTCGTTCAGTCCGCCCATGCGACAGGAATCGATCTGGACAATATCAATGGCGCCTGCGGCAATGAACTGTTTGAACATTATCCGGTTCTGACACATTTCACCGGTGGCCACCTTGATCGGCGCTACGCTGTCGCGGATCGCCTTGTGGCCCAGAACATCGTCGGGACTGGTGGGCTCCTCAATGAAGAAAGGCCTGGCGAATGCCAGTTTTTGCACCCAGTCTATTGCCTGATCCACCTCCCAAACCTGATTGGCATCAATCATGATCGTCATGTCGTCGCCCAGCTCTTCGCGGGCAATGGTCAAACGGCGAATGTCGTCGTCGAGATCGCGTCCGACCTTCAGTTTTGTGTGGGTGAAACCTTCAGCGCGCGCCTCCCGGCATAGCCGACGCAGTTTGTCGTCGGGATAACCGAGCCATCCCGCAGAAGTGGTGTAGCAGGGATAACCCTCGCGGCGCAGAGTTTCGATGCGGGACGCCCGATGCGGCGCGGATTCTTCC
This sequence comes from Rhizobiaceae bacterium, assembly GCA_039977975.1. Classification (GTDB taxonomy): domain Bacteria; phylum Pseudomonadota; class Alphaproteobacteria; order Rhizobiales; family Rhizobiaceae; genus Pseudahrensia. Next base: position 71,275 of record JBDWCD010000014.1, on the reverse strand, counting down.
AGAATCGCCAGTGCCTCGACGGGTGTCAGCGTGTCGGTGATGTAGCGGAAGTCGATCAGGCCGACGATCTCCTCTGGCGTCATTTCAGATACCAGCAGCCAGACCGGTTTGCCCTCAACCTTGGCCCAGAGATCCCAGGCTGCATTGATCACGGCTCCGGCGGCCATATGGATGGCGCCCTTGTCGGGACCGATCCAGCGCAATTGGCTGTCGCCAGTAATATGACGCCAGAAGCGTCCCATATCGGCAGTGATCCAATCGAGGTCCAGACCGCGTACCAGATCAGCCAGAGCATCGAGTGCGGCAACACAAATCTCGTTTCCGCGACCGATGGTGAAGGTCAGGCCGTGGCCTTCATGGACGCCGTCGGTTTCCATCACAATATAGGCTGCAGAATAATCCGGATCGGGATTCATCGCGTCCGAACCATCAAGTTGGTCGGATGTTGGGAATCTCAGATCATAACTGCGTATGTTTGTTATCTTAGTCATCTACAGGCGGCCTGAATTGCGGGCTGGCATGGTGTTAGGTTGAAAACAGGTCTGGCCGCGCGGCTTCCAGCGGTTCCAACCGTTTGTAAAGTTGTCGGACGTGGCGGCGCATGGCTTCTTCCGCGCCGGTGACGTTTTTCTGGCGAATGGCCTCAACGATTTCGATGTGCTCGCTGACGGTTTCAGATAAGCGACCCGGTTCGGCGATGCGCAACAGGCGCGCCCGATCCACATGCTGCGATACCATGCGCACGGCTGCCGGCAGTCGCTTAACCTTGGTTGTTGCCATTATCGTGTTGTGAAACTCAAAGTCGGTGCGCATGAAATCTTCTTTGTCGACATCTTCGATCAGCAGTTTTTGCATCTCAATGCTGCGAACCAGGCGCCCCAGGGTCTCTTCAGAACGATGCATGGCGGCGTGGCGCGCCGCTGCAACTTCCAGTGCCTCGCGCAGAAAGGAATCCTCCCGGATTGCCGCCATCGACAGGCGCGATACCCGTGTGCCGGATTGGGGCACAACATCGACCAGTCCTTCGTTCGACAATTTTGTCAGCGCGTCCGACACCGGGGAACGGGAAAGACCAAGCTGATCGCAAACTGCTGTTTTGCGGATCAAAGCACCCGGCGGAAAGTCAAGATGAAGGATCGCTGACTTCACTGCCGTATAGACACGATTGGCCAACGGACCGTCGAGATCGTCCATATTCGGCAGTTTGGTTACGTCAGCTTCAGGCATTTAGGCGAGATCCAATTTCATCTAACATGTTAGTTGACACAAAATGTTAGTACAAGTAGTTTTTAGGCTGTGGTAAATGGTGCCCGCGGGAAGTGCTGCAAATTGGCGGAATCCCAGGTCCGTGTATCGCTACTCAGGTGCACGCCAAGATTATTGGCGGCGAACAACCTATTGTGCCAATGAAATCAATGGGTTTCGCGTTGCGAAAAACAGTGGAGGAATATACATGTTACGCAAGAAATTACTGAATTTGTCGGTTGCCGCCGGAGCGCTGGCCGGACTATCGCCCGCTGCCTTTGCCGGCGAATTTGACGGGGTTACCATTAACATCCTGACACGCCCGGGTTACGTGATTGCCGGTCGTCTGGCCGAGCGCGGTGTGGAATTTCAGGAAGCAACCGGTGGTAAGGTTGTTGTAACCGAAGTGCCATTTGCCGAAATCTTCCCAAAAATTCAAAACGACTGGTCAACCGGCACTAACTCTATTGACGTGGGCGTATTCGCCGCCGGTTGGGGTGTTGAGCTCGATGCTTCCGGCCTGTTGGAAGACCTCGATCCGTATATTGCCAAAGACGACAAGATCGACATGGCAGATATCGCTCCCTATTTCCGCGAATTCGGTCAGAAGGTTGGCGGCAAGACAAAATTGCTGATGGTCGATGGCGACTTCCAGATGGTCTATTACCGCAAGGATATCCTGGAAAAGGCCGGACTTGAGCCGCCCAAGACCTGGGAAGACTATCTCGACGTGGCATCAAAGATTCATGGCCAGGACATGAATGGCGATGGGGACGCCGATTTTGGTTCCTGCATCTTTAAGAAGCGTAATGCGCAATCCTATTTTGCGGTTCAGACCTTTGCCGCGCCAATTGTCCAGACACAGGGCACTGGCCAGGGATTCCACTTCGACAACGCCACAATGAAACCGGTCATCAATAATGAAGGTTGGAAGAAGGCGTTTGAACTCTACAAGGAAACCGGCAAATACGGTCCACCTGAAGAGCTGAACATGGATATCGGTGATACCCGTGCGATCTTCAAAGCCGGACGCTGCGGCCTGCTGGTCGAATGGGGCGATCCGGGCCCGCTTCAGCTGGATGATGACGCAACGTCGATCAAAGGCCTGCTTTATGCGGTGTCGGCTGTTGGTTCCAGAGAAGTACTGGACCGCGCTACCGGCAAACTGGTACCTGTGACCAAGGAAAACGCACCGCATTCGATTGATGGCATCAACTATGCTCCGTTTGCAGCCTTTGGTGGCTGGGCCGGTGCAATCAACAAGCGTGCTGACCAGAAGAAGAAAGATGCAGCTTATGCATTTCTCTCCTACATGAACCAGGCTGCTCAATCGAGTGTTGACGTGACCATCGGTGCAACCGGGTATAACCCGTACCGCCTGTCGCAACTGGCAAGCCCTGACCTCTTCGTCAAGGCTGGCATGCCTCAGGATCTTGCCGAAAACTATATCGGTGCGATCAATGGTGCTCTGAACAGCCTCAACATGGCCTCAGACATGAAGATTCCGGGAGCCCAGAAATATACCGGTGTTGTTCTGGATACAGAGCTTGCCCGTTATCTTGCTGGAGAAATTTCGGTGGATGAAGCCCTGGCCAATATTGAAGCCGGCTGGGAAGAAATCACCGAAGACTTCGGCCGCGATGAGCAGATTGAAGCTCAGGGCCTGGCATTGGGTTCCGGTAACTAAACGCCGGATCAATGTCATACAACACTTACGATAACCAGTCGGGGTTCGCCCCGGCTGGTCCTACCCGCGGCGACCGCTGGCGCGAATGGGTCGACCGTCATTCGGGTACTTTTTTCATCGCTCCTGCGGTGACGCTGATTCTGATATTCGCGATTTTTCCAACTGTCTATTCGATGATCTTTGCGCTGAGCCGGGTACGGTTCACCGGTGACGGGTTGAAGTTCCGTTATGTCGGTTTGCGCAATTTCGCCAAACAGTTTTTCGGCAGCGATCAGGTGCATTTCCTGGGCCGCACGGAACCGATCAGCATTTTCGGCACCATCGTGTTCATCGCCATTGTTGTGGCTGTGCTGTGGTGGCTGTTCAGGTCCTACAAGAAGACCACCTGGGTGGGCATGATTGGCCGGACGATTTCTGCCGCCATGGCGATTTTTCTCTCCTGGCTTCTGACCGCATCACTGCTGTCCGGCAACTCGATCGGCACGCTCTACACCACGCTGTTTTATGTGCTCGTTGGCTGCTTTCTGCAGTTCATCATCGGTACGGGACTGGCCTTTTTGTGCTCCCAGCCGATCCGCGGCAAGAATTTTTTCCGGGTCATCTTCTTCATTCCGCTGATGGTCACGCCGCTCGGCGTTGGTTATGCGATGAAGATGGTGGCCGATATCACCAAGGGTCCGTTCGAGCCTATCCTGGCGTTGATGGGATTGACCAATTGGGTCTGGTCGGCGGACGCCTGGTCAGCTCGTTTCGTCATGATGATTTGTGACTCGTGGCAATGGATTCCCTTCATCTTCATCTGCATGCTGGCGGCACTGGAAAACGTGCCCCGCGATCATGTGGAGGCAGCGCAGGTGGATGGCGCGTCGAGTGTTCACATTTTCCGTGAAGTCACCTGGCCGCAGGTTGTGCCCGTGGCCGTGACGGTGCTGCTGATCCGCGCCATTGAGGCCTTCAAGATCATGGATCTGCCCAATATCATGACCGGCGGTGGCCCGGGCTCATCAACGGAATCGATGACCCTGCATTCAGTCTATGTCTGGCGTGCCAATGACATGGGCACATCGGCGGCAATCGCCTATCTGCTGCTGATATTGACGGTCGTGGTCTGTGCCTCTTTCTTCAATTATGTGGTCCTGGGTCAGTTGCGGAAGGCAAAAGCATGAGCGATGCGTCCTTCAAATTTGAAAAGCAGAACCGAACCATAATGCAACGGCTGTTCGAGCCGCCCTCCGTCGGCAAGATGGCACCTGTCGCAAAGGTAGTGGCCTATACATTTCTGGCCATCTGGTCACTGTTCGTGCTGTTTCCCATCTACTGGGTGATCATCACCTCGTTCAAGGATGCAGCAGCGGTTAATCAGGGGCCATATTTTATCCCCTTCATCGACTTCCAACCCAATCTGGATGCCTGGCGGGCGCAGTTTAACCTCGACCCGTTCTGTGATTTTTCCTCCATCGCAAGGCAGCTTTACCTACTAGTTCACAACTCCTTCGTCTTTGTCGTGTCGCCGATCGTGTCGCTGCAACCGATGGAACCGCAGATCTGTAAAATCTATCTGGCCTTCACGAACTCCATCGTCATCTCCATTGCATCGACACTTTTCTGTGTCGCTGTGGGATCTATGGCCGCCTATGCTCTGGCGCGTATCCAATACAAGCCGAAATTCGGCAATATCATGATTTTCGTGCTGCTGATCATCGCGGTAATCGTGGTGACGACCTATGCCGGCGTTCCATGGTGGGCCTCTTCTACTGTCGCCCTGGCGCTGTTCTTTTTCATGGCAAGGGCATTTGGCCGCCACTTCAAGATGTCGCTGAAAAACGGCGACATTCTCTTCTGGATTATTTCCCAGCGTATTCTGCCGCCCATTGTCGTGGTTATTCCCATCTATGTGATGTTCCAGGCCGTTGGCATGCTGGATACCCACCTGGCGCTGATATTGCTCTATGCGGTGGCCAATCTGCCGATCGTCGTTTGGCTGATGCACGACTTTTTCGCTAATCTGCCAATCGAGTTGGAAGAGTCCGCTCAACTGGACGGGGCAACACGATTCGGCATTTTCTGGGATATCGTCATGCCGCTGACCCGGCCGGGTCTGGCGGCGACCACCTTGTTGATCTTGGTTCTCAACTGGAACGAATATCTGTTCGCGGTGTTTCTTGCGACGGTTAAAGTGCAGACCATGCCGATCATGGTGGCGGCCAAGAATGCCGGCGAAAAAGGCGTCTTCTGGTGGGAGATGTGCGCAATCATTGTGGTGATGATCATACCCGTGATCATCATGGCAGTTCTGTTAACACGGTTCATTTCCAGAGGTGTTCTGCTGGGTGCGGTGAAGGGGTAAGATATGACAGACGGTGGTTCACGAGCCTCGGTCAAATTTGACGCAGTGCAGAAAAGCTTCGGCGACGTAAAGGTGCTGGAAGAGTTCGATCTGGAGGTCGAGCCAGGCGAATTCCTTGTGTTGCTGGGCGCTTCAGGCTCTGGCAAGACAACCGCCCTGCGCATCCTGTCAGGACTGGAAACCCCGTCTGCTGGCCGGGTCTATATCGGCGATCGGGATGTAACGGAAATCCTGCCAAAATACCGCGACATTTCAATGGTGTTTCAATCCTATGCGCTTTACCCGCACAAAACGGTGGCAGAGAATATCGGCTTCCCGCTAAAGGTGCGCAAGCTGGACAAGGCGGCAATCGACTCTGCCATCATTGAATCGGCCAAACAGGTGCAACTGGAAAATCTGCTGGAGCGCTATCCCCGCGAGCTGTCGGGCGGCCAGCGCCAGCGCGTGGCGCTGGCCCGCGCCATCATCCGGCGCCCCTCGGTCTTTTTGATGGACGAACCCCTGTCAAATCTCGATGCCAAATTGCGCGGCCACATGCGCGCCGAACTGAAACATATGCAGGGAACATTGGGCATTACCACAATCTATGTCACCCACGACCAGATCGAGGCAATGACCCTGGCGCACCGGGTCGCCGTGTTGGAAAAGGGAATCCTGCAGCAATTGGCAACACCTGCTGAAATCTACAACAATCCAGCCAATCTGTTTGTCGCCCAATTCATCGGCTCTCCGGCGATGAATGTCATTCACGGCAGTCTGGAAAACGACCAGTTCCTGACCCAGGGCACCAAGGTCAAAACCAAAGTCAAGGGGCAGGTGGCCAAGGCCATTGCTGGTGTGCGACCAGAAGATTGCAGCGTGACTTCGCCATCCGAAGGAACACTGAACGGCAAGATCTACACCACCGAGCTGATCGGTGATCACACCCTGGTGACCGTCGCCTGGGGGTCGGATCAGATTGTCGTCAAGGCGCACAAGGACTTCGATGGCAAGCAGGGAGACGGTGTCGGGGTGGTGCTACCACCGGAGAACCTGTTTATCTTCGACCAGACAAACGGCGAACGCATCCGCTGATCAGACCCTTTCAGGTCTAGGACGCCGCCAGTGCCTGTTTCAGGTGACTCAACTGGTGGCGCTGACCGCTGTTTTCACGTTCATTAAGCCAGTCCACCAGATCATCGACCGCAAGGCTTTTGGAAAAATAGAAACCCTGCAAGCTATCAGCGCCGGCCTTTTCTGCCATCGTCACTTCCTCCAGGGTTTCAACCCCTTCAACGACAACTTCTGAACCCAGGGCATGGGCCATGTCGATGGCCGCTTCGGCGATCACTTGAATACGGGAATCACTGACCGCTTCGTTGACCAGGGACCGGTCAAGCTTGATGACATCAACCGGCACAGACGCCAGACGTGACAGATTGGAAAAGCCCTTGCCGAAATCGTCAATCGCCAGCGTGAAGCCATGCTGCTGGATCTGGTTCACGGTTTGCCTGAAATCATCCCGCGACGTGTCCATCACATCCTCGGTCACTTCAATCTGCAACCGTCGCGGATCAAAGCCTGCACTCTTGCACTGATCGACAAGTTTGGTGGCAAAACCCGCCTCGGTAAAATGTTCTGCACCGATATTGACCGCCACTCCAAGACGGTGTCCGGTCTCGTCCAGTGCCTTGATGTCCCTGATCGCCCGATCGATCACCCATTCGCCCAGTTTAAACATCACATGGGTCTGTTGCACGGCCGGCAGGAACAGATTTGGCGGAATACGCCCGTGTTTGGGGTGCATCCAGCGCAATAGGGCCTCTACACCGGTGACCTTTTGCTCTGCGACGCAATATTTGGGCTGGTATTCAAGCAGCAATTCATCGTTTTCAATCGCATGCATGACAGCCGATAAAATTTCGCTCTTACCGCCCAACGCATTCGTCTTGCTATAGATTTCAAGCCGGCTCTTGCCGCCAAGTTTGGCCCTGTAGAGGGCCACGTCGGCCCGTCTGATCAAGTCTTCGATCTGGTCGCCATGGTCGGGATAGACGGCACCGCCTGCCGACAATTCACACGGTACGGTTACACCATCGATATCGACCGACTTGGGTAAAGACCGGCGAAGCCGTGAACACAAATCAGCGACGTCTTCCATCTCGGTCACATCGTCTGGAATCGGCAGCAGGATGGCGAATTCGTCGCCGCCAATCCGGCCGATGATCGGATGCGCCCCGGCAACGCCGCGGAACTCGCGATCCATAAACTGCTTGGTTACCGGATAAAGATCCCTGGCAAAGGCCTGAAGCACCTGGTCACCGACGGCATGCCCCCTTATGTCATTAATTTCCTTAAACCCGTCCAGATCGCTGAATATTAATACCCCACGCTTGCCCAAAGGCGTGCGTCGGTTGATCTGGGTCTGGCCGCGCTTGGTGAAGTAGCTGCGGTTACCGATGCCGGTGACTGCATCCTGAAACGCCCGCTCGGCCAGCTCGTTGGCACTGTTTTGCACAATCATGGCCAGATCGTTGTAGGAATCAATAATTCCTTGTAATTCAAAGATATTTGTTGGCGTTCGATTGGGTGGAACCGCGGCTGGTTCGCCCTTTAACGACTGTTGCTTCAAGTCTACTGTCAGGTTTTCCAGCGGGCGGGCCAGCCAGTTGATTGAGGTTTTGACCAGCAGCAAGGTGGCAAAAAATGACAGGACCAGACCAATGAAGATGGGTTGTAGGTTCTCAAATGCCTTGGAATACAATTCCTCAACTGGCTGTGGGATCATCACCCCCCATCCAGGACCATCAACCGACGTCAGCCCGGCAATCATGTCGCCTTTCAGGGCAGGGGAGTAGAATTGCTGAATTCCCGTTTCACCATTCATCATCCGTTTGACAGCGGAAACCTTTGAGATGTTCTTGGCCATCGCTATCCAGGAAGGCAGCGGATGGGCCAGCACATTGCCCTGCTGATCGACAATCGCCGCATGACCCTTCTCGCCAAAGGCAATCTGTTTGCCAAGTTCAACAAAATAGCCGGTACCCATGCAGGCAATCACCAGGGCATCTTGATAAAGACCGACCACATCAATGCTGTTTCCTGTGCGGGTTTTGCGCACCGGCAGGAATTGAAGCTTATTGTGATTGGCCACCTTCAGCGCATCGGCCAACAAATTCTGCTCAACAAGCGGCAAGCCTGCCCGTTTATCAACATTCATTGAAGCGATCACGCGACCATTTTTGGGGTCAACCAGCATAACTTGTTGAATTTGCAATGTTTTCAGAAGTTCAATTGAACCTGGATAGTCAGTGGTATTGTGCAGAGAGGTTGCAACCGAGCGTATTGTTGCCCGCACGTCCTTTTCATAACGCGCCAATGTGGATGACAGATTTTGCGCCAACAACAGGTGTCTGTCTTTTACATCCTCGAATTCGCGCGACACGGTCCGTTCGTAGGAATACCAGGCGAAAACTGACAGTGGAATCAGTCCAATCGCCAACAGCGCAATGATAAAGGCCGTTCTTATCCTGATTTTAAAACCCATTCGTCCGCAGCCCCTTGCCGTCCCTCGTGTATTTTACGGCACCCCATCGAAGCAGTTTGGAGCCTCTGGATGGCGAATGACTTAACGGGTGTGGTCAAATGGAAGAAATACTTAACGAAATGCAAACGCCTCTGCGCGCTGATCGGTCGTCACTTTTCTGCTGCGCCGTTATTATCGCGAAACAAACACCGTTTTGACGCCCGATCGGCATTTTCGCCCCAAACCGGGTTCAAATTGACTATGTTTGATTGAATCGAAGGACAGGCCGCCCCGCGCTCCTCAAAATTTTTTTCGGCATGACCCAAGGACTGCCCGATGAGCTGCGTCTGATAATCAATGGACGCCATGAATGAAAGCGATGATCATTTGGTGCAGCGCGCGGTCTCAGGAGACCGGGCGGGCTTCGCCGCGCTGTTATCGCGCCACTATGACCTGATATTCCGCGTCGCCTGGAAATGGAGCGGTCAACGGGAAGATGCCGAAGATATTACCCAGGATGTCTGTATTCGCCTCGGGCGCTCGATTGCCAGCTATAACGGCACATCGTCGTTTACCACCTGGCTCTATCAGGTCGTGCTCAACGCCACCCGCGACCATCACCGCCGACGTCAGGCCAGTGCCAAAAAGCTGGCGGCATTCGCCAACGAACCAACCCGGCCTCTGGTCCAAGCTCCATCGAGTGATCATAAGGATGAACAGGCGAGCGAACTCTGGCACGCAGTACGGCAACTGCCGACCAGGCAATGCGATGCGGTGATGCTGGTTTTTGGCGAGGAACTGACCCACGGCGAGGCGGCCCTGGTGATGGGATGTGCGGAGGGTACCGTGTCATCCAATATTCACGACGCAAAGAAACGGCTGAAGCAGCTATTGGTGAAGGAGGCAAGTGTTTGACATGACCGATGACGAATTAAGAGCGCTATCCAAGCTTTCCACGCCCGCTCCGGATATCCATGCCCGCGTGGCCACGATTGATGCTGCGATGGCCGCATTCGACCAGCACCAGCCAGAAATTGACCGACAGACCCAAGGATCAACCCCGCCGCTGCGTAACACTTCCACACTCACCCAAATGTGGAGCCTAATCATGAATTCTGTATTTAAACCGGTCTGGACCTTGAAACCGGCCAACCTTGCCGCAGTGACCGGCGTTGCCGCCTTGCCCGTGGTGGCAATGGTTGCCTGGAACGTGATGGATCAACAGTTTAAACCCGAGACAAGCCCCGTCGCAGTGCAAGCACCGGCGGCGGATGCGGTGTCGGAATCATCAAGCGCATTGCCAGTGGCAGAGGCCGAAAGTCCCAACCAGGCCGATTTTGCCGCAGCCGCCCCGCAAAGACAGCGGGCGGTCGCAACCCGCAAGTTTTCCAACCAGCGGCAGCTCAAAGGTATGGCGCGCTCGAATGGTCTGATACTGGCCAAACCGGCGGCCCCATCATCCCGGCCCCTCTACAGCGTTCAGGCCCGGCCAGTGCTGCCTGTCCCAAAGCCTCAGGCCATGCCTGATCAATCTGAGCGTTACACAAAGTTCGAAGATCGTGGGGTGACCAATGTGGCCACCAGTCCCGTCTCAACCTTCTCAATCGATGTGGATACCGCTTCCTATGCGCGGGTGCGGGCGGCGCTGAAAGGCGGCAACCTGCCCCCCAGGGACATGGTCCGGGTGGAAGAAATGATCAATTATTTCGACTACGCCTACCCGCTGCCGGAAGATCCTGCGCAACCCTTCAAACCGACGGTCACCATTACTCCAACCCCCTGGAATGCCGGCACCCAGCTGATGACGGTGGGAATAAAAGGCTATGACATCGTCGATCAGGACCAACCGGACAGTAATCTGGTGTTTTTGCTCGATGTTTCCGGTTCAATGAACCAGGCCAACAAGTTGCCGCTGCTGATCAACAGCTTCCAGCTGCTGCTGCAAAAGCTCAAACCAACCGACAAGGTGTCGATTGTCACCTATGCCGGTCGCTCCGCCACGTTACTGGATTCGGTCAACGCTTCTGACCGGGCCACCATTCGTGCGGCGTTGCAAAACCTTCAGGCCGGCGGCTCGACTGCCGGCGCGGGAGGCATCGAACAGGCCTACAGACTGGCAGAAAAGAACTTTGTTGATGGCGGCGTCAACCGGGTGATGCTGGCTACCGATGGCGACTTCAATGTTGGCATATCTGATCCGGTACAGTTGAAGGATCTGATCGCCAAGAAACGTAAATCCGGGGTTTTCCTGTCTGTATTTGGATTTGGCCAGGGCAATTACAATGATGCCTTGATGCAGAAACTGGCCCAGAACGGCAACGGACAGGCGGCCTATATCGATACCCTGGCGGAAGCGCAGAAAACCCTGGTGGAAGAAGCCAACGGCACCATGTTCACGATTGCCAAGGACGTCAAAATTCAACTGGAGTTCAACCCGGCCAGAATCGCCGAGTATCGCCTGATTGGTTACGAAACCCGGGCGCTGAGAAATCAGGACTTTAACAATGACAGGGTGGATGCTGGCGAAGTCGGTGCAGGCCACAGCGTTACGGCAATTTACGAAATCACGCCTGTCGGCAGTCCGGCAGTGCTTATTGAACCGCTGCGCTATGGAAAGAACAAGTCAGCGTCTGTTGCTGCCGACAACCCTAACGGCGAAATCGGTTTCCTGAAGCTGCGATACAAATTGCCAGACGAATCTCGCAGCCGCCTGTTGCAACAGGCAATTTCTTATCCCGAACCAGGTAACAGCGCCGGGCAGGCAAAACTCGACACCGGCTTTTCCACCGCGGTGGCAGCCTTTGCTCAGAAACTGCGTGGCAATCCAGCTCTGCAAGACTTTTCCTATCAGCAAATTGGCGCTCTTGCCCGCGCCTACCGGGGCGATGACAATTTCGGTTACCGAAGCGAGTTCCTCCAACTGGTGCGTATCGCCGACGCCCTGTCGAACTGACAGGCAAGAAACGCGCGGGGGGTCGCGGGCGGCGAGCGGCGACGGCGGGCGACAATGAACAATTGGTCCTGAAAAGGGTTACACTGTCGCCAGCCGCTATTCCAAAAATCATGCTGTGTGCGTTTTTCCTTTACAATTTGACTAATCAATTGCTTGGTGAACCGCATAAATGACAGGTGATGACAATGACGTTTGAACTCTGGTTAGCCTTTGTTGTGGCTTCAACCGCGCTGCTGCTGATCCCCGGACCGACGGTCTTATTGGTGATGAGCTACGCGCTGAGTCAGGGGCGCCGGGTGGCACTGGCCACCGCAGCCGGCGTGGCGCTGGGTGATCTCATCGCCATGACCGCTTCGCTGGCTGGTCTCGGTGCCCTGGTGCTGGCATCTGCACAATTGTTTATCTTGTTAAAATGGGCCGGGGCCATCTATCTGATCTATCTGGGCATCAAACTGTTTCGCAGCGCACCAACAGCGCGTTTGGACAGCGGCGACGGCAGCGGCGACGGCGGCGGCGAGGATCTGCTGGCCACCCCCTCCAAGGGCGTGTTTGGCCATGCTGCCGCAGTAACCGCGCTGAACCCCAAATCAATCGTCTTTTTTATCGCCTTCGTGCCGCAATTCATCACTCCAGACCAACCGCTGACGCCGCAATTTGTCATTCTGATTGCAACCTTTGTCGGCATGGCGGCGATCAATGCCCTGGCCTATGCCTTGCTGGCCGACAGATTACGCCGCAAGATTTCTAAACCATCGGTACTCGGTTGGCTGACCCGCTTTGGTGGCGCCGCCCTGGTCTCGATGGGGATTGCAACCGCTGCCATCAGAAGAGTGAATGCCTGATCAGACTTCACTCTGGCTGATCAGTTGCTGATAGTTTTCATCGGTAAATTTCAAGCGCTGGCCATTGGGAACGTCAAACAGCGACCTTTCGACCTTGGTTAGTCGACCCAGATAGACATGAATTCCGCAACAGGGTTCGGCGCTTGCACAACTCACCGCATGAATGGCACTGGGGCCGATCTGCAGCACCTCGCCGGCAGAAACCACAACTTCGCTGCTTTCGCGAATGGTGCCCTGAGGGTCATTTTCAAAAAACCGATTGCTCTCCGCGCCGCTATATACCCCGATTGTTGCCATCATCTGATGGTCATGGGGCGGTACGTTTTTGCCCGGCATGAAGCGGCAAAACCAGATTGAAATCTCATCGTCTTCAAACAGGATGACATCATCCTCTTCAAAGTCCGGCATACCTGCCCTGACACGGTCAGGATCGCGCATTTCCTCTTGCAGTATCGATTTCACACGGGCGCCTGGAGATTCTGCTTCCACTGCACTCTTGAGCTGGGAGACCAGGTAATCCACATCAAATGAATGTTCGTGTGCCGCCATGTCTCGCTCCCGTGATTTGTCTGACGCAGCCAGTCTTACATCTTGGTTCCAAACTGTCATCTAGACCGTCTAAAACCAACAGACCCAGCCCGAATTTCTCCAATCAACCCGACTGTTTAGAGGCAGGGCAGGTCAGATCGAATTGCCAAGCTCGGCAAGCTGTGCAAATGATTGGGTCTGTGCGGGCCCGCTATGACTGATTAGGCAGATGCGGGCGATACTTTGGAGGGGAACTATGTCCGTTGCAATTGCATTAGGAGGCGGAGCGCCAAATCTGACATTGATGACAGGCGCCTTGCTGGCTCTGGATGATGCTGGTGTCGAATACAAGGTCATTACCACGACGGGAGCCGGCATGGTCGCTGGCCTGCTCTACGCGGCTCCGCGACGGGAATCTGAAGACGAAACCTGGCGACAAGCTCGCCGACGCAGCCTGAAATCGACCCGGGAAATGGGCATTGACGACCTGATCTATAACCAGTTTCCGGTGAACTATAAGATTTTTCAAAAACCCGGTAAACTGGCGGAAGCCTATGCCCACGCGGTAAACCCGACGGTCTGGGGCATCCCACGAGAAACCCGCCGCCAGCGGCTTTTGGGAGATACGCTTGGCCTGTTTGCAGCCGCCATGCAGCCGTCCAGCATGTCTTCCAACAGCCAAGGTCTGTGCCAACCGCCGCCGTGGATCAGCCTGATGGTCAATTTCGACGAACTTCAGTCGAATCTGAAGAAAGGTGACAGGGCCTTTGCTCTGTCAGCCTATTGTATCGAGGACAAGAAGGAGCGGACCTTTAGAAAGTGGGAGATTACGGAGGATCATTTCAAGGCCGGGCTCGCCATGCCATTCCTCTATGCGCCCTACAAGTTGGAAGATGAGAACGGCGAGGTGAAAACCTATCTGGAAGGCTCTGCCATTCGCACCATGCAGTTCAACCCCGATGACATCATGGCCGACAAGAATATCGACACGCTGATCTATTTCGACCTGATGGGTAATCGCCACTTATTGGCGGAACCAAAGAACATCATTGATGCCTGGGGCAAGTCGATTGTCGCCCCCCTGACGCAACTTGCCTACTTGCAGGAACAATTGGTCGACCTGAAGCGGTTCTCCTACAGCGTGATGAATTCCAATATGGAAATCATCGCCAATTACGATGAGATGACCGGCATGATCGAAGACCTGATGAACAATCTGAAAACCGGCAAGGACGACAAGCGCAACGATCTGATCGCCGAGCTTAAAAAAATCATTGCCGATGCCCGGTCTGGCCGCGTCGACATTCTCAATGAGACAGAAACCAGGCTGAAGGGTCTCAACAAAAGCTTTGCTGAAGATGACTCGGACGGCGACGACAAGAAAGACGCGCCATCAGACGATGAAAAGTCCCTGATGCCATCTTGGGTGATGGATATCGACGAAAATCCCAATATGACGGAGGCCGAACTGCAATTGCAGAAACGTCGCAAAAACTGGCTGCGCTATGCCGGCTTCACCCTTCATGAACTGGAAAAAATCTCCAGTTCAGGCGGCGAGACAATTCACGCTGACCTGCCAAGAATGCTGCGCATGCCGTTCAGGGATTTCATTCCCGAAGACCGTTGGGATACGGTTTTGGATTGGTCCCATTCGAATATGTCCAGCCTGTTTGATATTGGCTATGATACGGCGCAGATGTTCGTTCAGGAACATTATGAGGAGCTTGGTCTGAAGAAAAAGCCCAAGCTGAAACCACTAAAATACAAGCCCACCAAGGAAGTGCATGCCAGTATCGGAACGTCCTGACTTCAGCAGTATCGACAGGTCGACGCCTGAGGGAAAAGAGACATTGATGAACATTGCCAGGTTTCATGCCGCATCGACGGAGTTTTCAGAACA
The DNA here is from genome assembly GCA_039977975.1 of Rhizobiaceae bacterium. Taxonomy (GTDB): domain Bacteria; phylum Pseudomonadota; class Alphaproteobacteria; order Rhizobiales; family Rhizobiaceae; genus Pseudahrensia. Next base: position 56,268 of record JBDWCD010000014.1, on the reverse strand, counting down.
TGCCACCGAACTGATGGCAGCTTCAGTGCGCATGCAGATGCTGGTTCTCGACGATGCACGCCTGACGCTTGCCGAAATCGCTGATGGTCTGTCGGTTGCTGTGCGCAACCAGCGGGCTGCAAATAAAACCCATGGTTGAATGTGACGGCATCATGGCTATTGTAGAATCACGTCACTATAAGCTCTGATTGGCAACTAAATCGATGCGCTGAGGCGCCGCTGGGAGGGAAATTAAATGACTCAGAACGATGAAAATAAAGACGGCACCAAAAAGGATGCCGAGGACCGGTTGCTGGAAGCCGGCGAACAGACAATGGCGGAAATGCAGGATGCTATGGCAACCATGATGAGCGCCAGCACTAAGATGATGCAGTCATTTGTCGACATGCGGATGAGCTATCTCCAAATGATGCGCGCCGGTCTGGAAGATCCGCAGACATCTTTCGATATGGCATCGAAAAACATGCAGGATCTCGCAAACGCCGTGAAAAAAAGACCGAAGTGAACACCCCTTTGATTGGCATGCTTGCGTGCCGCGAAGGGTAACAATGTTCGGTGTAAAATGAGTTCCGTCCCTGACAATTGGTATCTGGAGAGAATTGGCTCTCGCGGAGACAAACCCGCCTTCCTGTGGCAAGGCGGATCGATTTCCTATGACCAACTGGCGGCAAGGACCCTTGCCTGGCTCAAAGAACTGGACTGTTCCGGCATTGCCAGGGGCGATGTGGTTGTTGTCCAGGGCGATCATTCACCGGCCAATTTTGCCCTGCTGCTGGCCCTTTCTATCCAAAAAGCCGTGGTGGTGCCACTGACCCAATTGCCGGAGGAGGTCCTCAAAACCCGCTGCGACATGGCCAGCGCCGATTGGCTCATCATCAACAGCGGCGACGGCGATGCCGGGTTCGAAAAGTGTTCGACTGATAGCCGTCATCCTTATCTCGACAAGTTGAAGGACAGCAATCGCTCTGGTCTGATCCTGTTCAGTTCGGGCTCATCAGGCGTGCCCAAATCCTGCCTGCTGGATCTCGATCAGCTGCTGGAAACAACCCGCAGGGAACGCAAAAGCTTCACCACACTGGCCTTTCTGCTGTTCGACCATATCGGCGGCATCAATACGATGATCAACATTCTTGGCCAGGGCGGCACAATCGTTGTCCCCAGGGACCGGACGATCGCGGCAACTGCGTCGCTGATTGAGGCCCACCGTATCAGCCTGCTGCCAACCAGCCCGACATTTCTGAAAATGCTGCTGATGTCGTCTGCGGCGGAAAAATATGATTTGTCCAGCCTGGAACTGATTACTTACGGTACCGAAGTGATGCCGGTCTCGACGTTGAAGGCATTGGAGGCAGCATTTCCCGATGTACGATTGAAACAGACCTATGGTCTGTCGGAAATCGGCATCGTGCCGACCCGCTCAAAATCCGCCGGCTCGCTGTGGGTGGAAATCGGCGGCAAAGATGTCGAGTATCAGGTACGCGAAGATATCCTGTGGCTGCGGGCACCGACAGCCATGATCGGCTATCTCAATGCGCCCAGTCCGTTTGACAGGGATGGATGGTTGAACACCGGGGATCGCGTCGAGGTTGACGGCAAATATCTGCGCATTCTTGGGCGCGATTCGGAGCTGATCAATATTGGCGGCGAGAAGGTTCATCCGGCAGAGGTTGAAAATGTTCTGCTGGAAGCCCCCAATATTGTCGACGTGACGGTCAATTCCCGCCCCAATCCGGTAACTGGCTCGGTGCTGACGGCAACGGTCAGTCTCCAGTCACAGGAAGACAGCCGGAGCCTAAAGTCGCGGCTCGACCAATATTGCCGCGAACGTTTGGAACCGCACAAGGTGCCGATGATGTTCAAAATCGCAGACACACCGCTCTATTCTGACCGCTTTAAGAAAACCCGGGAATCCCATTCGTGACATCATCGCAAGCCGACCCACTATCAACGCCAGAGGCACCGGTCGTATTGATCAGCGGTGGCAGCCGTGGGCTGGGTCTGTCGCTTGTCGACAGATTTCTTGACCAGGGTTGGCGGGTCGCAACCTTCAGCCGCAGCAGGACTTCGGAAGTTGAAAAGCGGGAACAGGAGCATGGTTCCTCCGAAGCTGGTCGCTTCATCTGGCTTGCAGTTGACGGGTCCGACGAAGATCAGATTCGTCAGGCCGTCAAAACAATTGTCAAAAGCTGGGGCAGGATCGACACGTTGATCAACAATGCCGGCACCGGCAATGACGGCCTGTTGGCGCTGCAGCGCATGCAGGACGTGGATCAGTTGATTGACGTGAACCTGCGCAGCGCGATTCTGCTGACCCAATTGTGCAGCAAGAGCATGATCCGCAACAGTTCTGGCAGCATCGTCAATATTTCTTCTGTAAACAGTGTCCGCGGACACAGCGGCGTGGCGGTCTATAGTGCGACAAAGGCGGCACTGGATGGGCTCACCCGCAGCCTCGCCCGGGAGCTCGGCCCCCGCAATATCAGGGTCAATTCCGTGGCGCCGGGCTATTTTGAAAGCGAAATGGTAGGGGAGCTTTCAGATGAGGCAAAAAAGCGCATCCAGCGGCGCACCCCGTTGGGCCGTCTGGCTGATACAAGGGAAATAACCGAGGCGGTTTATTTCCTTGCGTCCGGGCAGGGCTCATTCATAACGGGACAGGTACTGGTGGTTGACGGAGGATTGACATGCTAGCGAAAAATGATGCGGCAGATCAGGTGGCAAAAACGGTTTTCGACACGATTACCGATCTGCTGGAAGAACAGGGGCTGGAGAGTAACGGCTTTGATGAACAGGCGAAGCTTGTTGATACGCTGGGGCTGAAATCCATGGACATCGCACAGGTTGTGCTGATGCTCGAGGATGAACTCGATGCCGACCCGTTCCAAGAAATCCCCATCACGTCGATACGCACGGTTGGTGATCTGATCAACGCCTATCGGGTTACCCTTGACCCCAGCCTTGCTGCCGATCTGAACGCCGCAGCATCAGATGATGCATCGGCATCACAACCGGTGGCGACAGGCACCTCCCGCCGCGCCAACCGGCGCAGATAGTGTTTGGGGTCGCCGATGGATCACAGCGATGAACATCGGGGCGTTGCCATTATCGGAATGGCATGTCGGTTTCCCGGGGCCAACAGTCCTGAGGAATTCTGGCAGAATCTGATCAATGGGGTGGATTCAATCCACCATTTCAGCGACGAGGAATTACTCAAAGGGGGTGTTTCCCCGCGCGATCTGAAGCGCAAGGACTATGTGAAAGCCTCACCCGTCATCGATGGCATTGACCAGTTCGATGCCGGGTTTTTCGAATATTCGCCGCGCGAAGCCCGTCTGATGGATCCGCAACAACGCCTGTTGCTGGAGGTTGCGTGGCACGGCTTTGAAGATGCTGGCTATGTGCCGGGTGAACTGACCCATCGGGTTGGTGCCTTTGCCGGTTCCGGCGGCGTGGTGACCAGCTATCTGCTGGCCCAGGCAGCACTGCATGGCGGCACCACGGGCGGTGTCGAACACCTGGCCAATGACAAGGACTTTTTGAGTACCAAATTGTCCTACAAGCTGGGCCTGACCGGCCCGTCGGTGAATGTGCAAACTGCCTGCTCAACCGCCATGGTGGCTGTGCATCTGGCCTGCCAAAGTATTCTTGATGGAGAATGCGAGATGGCTGTTGCGGGAAGCTCGGTGGTGCGTGTGCCCCATGTCACCGGCTATACCCATCGTGCCGGAGATATTTTGTCTCCCGACGGAAAATGCCGTGCCTATGATGCGTCGGCGCAGGGGACCGTGTTTGGCAGCGGTGCCGGGGTTGTTATTCTCAAACATGTGGAAGATGCCCTGGCCGACGGCGATCGCATTTACGCGGTCATTCTGGGCTCTGCCGTCAACAATGACGGGGCCCAGAAAATGAGCTACACGGCCTCCAGTACCGATGGTCAGGAACAGGCCATGGCGTCCGCCTTCGCCGCCGCCGACGTGCCGCAGTCCACGATCGGCTATGTTGAAGGCCACGGCACGGGAACCGTCGTCGGTGACCCGCTGGAAGTGGAGGCGCTGCGTCGAAATTTCACCAGCGACCCGCATACCGGTACAGGCTCTTGTTACCTTGGCTCGGTGAAGACCAATATCGGTCACCTGGAACAGGCGGCCGGCATAGCTTCGCTGATCAAGACCTGCCTGAGCCTGTATCACGGTGAAATTCCACCAACGCTGAATTTTTCGGAGCCCAATCCCCGCATGGATCTGGCCAATGGGCCGTTTGTCGTGCCGACGAAAACCGTCGACTGGCAGTCCGGCGACGCACCAAGGCGGGCCGCAGTCAATTCGCTTGGACTGGGAGGCACCAATGCATTTGCGGTGCTGCAGCAACCTCCTGAATTATCCCGGACTCAGCCATCGACCCAGCACAAGATCAATATGTTGCCGCTCAGCGCCAACTCTGCCGAGGCTCTGAAAAATAGTGTGGCAGAATGGCGTGACTATCTTTCATCCAAGCCTGCTGACCAACTCCCGGAAATCTGCCTGGCTGCTGCGACCACCCGCAAGGCCATGAAATACCGGTTCGTTGCAAGGGGCTCCGCCGCCACCGACCTGATTGCCTCGCTGAACGCCGCCAATTCAGAGCCCAAACCAGTAGCCGGCCCGCGAAAACTTGCCTTTCTGTTTCCAGGACAAGGCGCACAGACCCTGGGCATGGGGCGCGACTTTTACGAGTCCGAACCCGTCTTTCGCGCCAGTTTTGATTCAGTCGCCGCACGGTTGGAGAAGCATTTTGACCTGGACATCCTTTCGGCCATTTATGACAGCGACGACATTGATGCGCTGACCCATACAAGCTTGTTGCAACCGGCCTTGTTTGCTGTCGAACTGGCCCTGTCCGACATGCTGAGACATTGGGGCATTCGGCCCGACGCCGTGCTGGGACACAGTGTCGGCGCATATGCAGCGGCGGTGACGTCTGGCATCTACACCGCCGAGGCTGCGGCCGATCTGATTGCCCATCGTGCCCGCTTGATGGGTGAACTGCCCGACGGCGGCGCCATGTGTGCCCTGTTTGCAGACGAACCAACTGCACTGGAGATTTGCCAAAAAGTCAAAGGCGTCTCCATCGCCACGCTGAACAGTCCTGCAAGCACAGTCATTGCAGGCGAAGAAGCCGCCATCGCCGAAGCAATGAAACTGGCTGAAGCCGACGATATTGCCTGCCGTCGACTGCCGGTTTCACATGCCTTTCACTCGCCAATGATGGAGCCGGCAGCCAAGGCATTTGAACAAATCGCTTCACAGATCGAGGCCGCAGATCCCGACATCGTCTTTATCTCCGATATGACCGGCGAACATCTGACCACCGCGCCACAGGGTTCCTACCTGGCGCAGCATATTCTCAATCCCGTGCGCTTTGCAGATGGGCTTGGCAGCCTGATCGGAATGGGCTGTACCGACTTTATCGAAGTTGGTCCGGGAACCGCCCTGCGCAGCTTCGCCGCCGCCGCCTCCGTCGCCGCCGATGACGGTGCTTCCTTCCAGTTACATGGGCTGCTTGATGTGCAGGGCGATGACTGGTCGACCGCCACTGACACGCTAGGGCGCCTGTGGGAGCGTGGTTATGCCATCGACTTCAAGCGCTTTTACGGGGTCGACGCAGCCGTGCGAATCGACATTCCAAAATATCGGTTCGACCATCAAACCTATTGGCTTGATGAGGCACGATCACCAAAGGCTTCCGCAGGCAACTCCCTGTGCGGGGAACAAATTAAACTTCCCGGCGAAAACCATTGTTTTCAGGCCAGCTATTCCGCCTCCCAACCCGGCTGGCTTAGCGATCATCGAGTCTATGACGAAGTAACATTACCGGTAGCCGCCGCTCTGCTTGGATTCATCGAGGCAGCAGAACAGGTCACTAGCGATTCTGTGCAGGTGGGCAATCTGACTTACCGGGAGGCTTGCCTGATTGGCGGCGGCGGCGGCGGCGGCGGCGGCGACGAGGACGGCAGAGACGGCGGAAGCGGGGAAACCCGCCGGTTGCATTTCGATCTGCCGAAAGACATGACCGGAGGTGGCCTGGCCAGGCTTCACAGCCTGCAGGAAATCTCTGATCAAGCCGCTGACTGGCGGCTTCACTGCGAAGCCTCGATCAGCGCCCTTTCGGCGGAACCAAAGCCAGTGGCCAATCTTGAAGCCTTGCACAAGCACCATCAGCAAGATGTGCCCGTGGCAACTTACTACGCAGTGCTGGACCAGCTGGGGCTGAACTACGGTCCGGGTTTCAGAAATGTCCGGCAATTGTCGCTTGGGGATCACAGCGCCCTTGCCCATGTAAGCTTGGAGGAAACAGTCGCAGATACTGACGCACCCATGCACCCGGCCATTCTTGATGCCTGTTTGCATCTGTTTCCTGCTGCCACCGGAGATTACGGCGACTTTTCTGAGGTTCCCGCGGACCTGGACACAACCTACCTGCCCATCACGGTGGAGAGATTTGCAATCCACAAACAGGTGCCCGAAAGCCTGTGGTCTCATTGCCAACTGCGAAAAGACGAGCTTTCAAGCGATGGGCGTCACACGGTCGATATCGAGATCTATGCTGAAGACGGGTCACCTGTTGCCTCGATGACCGGGCTGACGATCAAGATCCTGACCCGCGAAGAATTCATGCCGGCTGGCCAGGCACAAGTGAAGGACTGGCTCTATGGCGTCGACTGGCGGGCGCTTCCCGACCCGACAGAGCAATCCGACAAACCAGCATCTCGCTGGCTAATTATCGCCGAAGCAGAAAGCGACGTGGCGTCGCTCGCCGGGGCCATGGATGCGGCTGGAAACGATTGGCAATTGATAACACCCAACGACCTGTTGCGGACAGCTGTGAACTCTGAATTCTCGTCTATGCTGGAGCAGTCCATAAGCGGCATTGTCCTTGCCGCATCCCTGTCCAGTCCACCTTTGGCTCTGCAAAGCGCCGATGATCTGACCGGACAAACAAAGAACCAATTTGACCTGTCCCAGGCGGCATTGAAACTGGCAACTCAGATTGGCGAAATCAGCGATGTCCAGCCAAAAATCTGGTATCTGACCCGCGGTGCCCAGGCTCCCTTGGACGACCATCTGGGCGGTGAAGCTGCCCAATCAATTGTCTGGGGTCATGGCCGGGCTATTGCACAGGAACACCCCAATCTTTGGGGTGGGCTGATTGATCTGGACGGTCACGAATCCGGCGAAGCCGTGCTGCGGGAACTGCATGCCACAGACGGCGAAGACCAGATTGCCCTGCGGGACGGCAAGAGATTTGCCCCAAGACTGGTGCGCCGGACCTTCGACGATTATGCAGCACCGATTGATCCCCCAATCCGCCCGGATGCCAGCTATCTGATAACCGGCGGCCTGGGTGCATTGGGCCTGAAGGTGGCACAATGGCTGGCAGTCGAGCAGGGTGCCCGCAACCTCTGGCTGGTTAGTCGCCGCCAACCTTCGCAGGAACAGCAGGCGATCATCAGCGAACTGGAAGCGCTGGGCGCCAATATTCAGGTCGCATCGGCGGATATTACCGACCAGCACCAAGTGCAGAACCTGATCGATACCATTGGAGCGCAAAGTCCAGCCCTGGATGGCATCTTCCACTGCGCCGGCCTGCTTGATGACGGCATCATGATGGAGATGGATTGGCAGCGCTATCACAAGGTCACAGGGGCAAAAATCGAAGGAAGCTGGGCGCTGCATCTTGCGGTGGAAGATCTGCCGCTGGGCCATTTTGTCCTGTTTTCATCGATCCTCAGCGTTATTGGCTCAATGGGGCAGCTGAACTATGTTTCCGGTAATTCATTTGAAGACGGTCTGGTGAGCTATCGGCGACGAATGGGATTGGCCGCCACCGCCATGAATTGGGGACCCTGGGAAAACGCCGGGCTGGCGGTAGAATCAGGCGAACGCGGCGAAGCCATCTGGCGGGCTCGGGGCACCAAATTCATCCCTGCTGACATCGGTCTGCAGGCGATGAATGTGACCCTGTCTCACCAGCAGGAACACATGGTGGTCACCCATACGGACTGGAATCGCTTTGTCTCTCAATTCGCCAATCCACCAAAACTCTATGCTGAACTCAGCCAGGGTGGCGTAGGAACCGGTCGTCAGTTGCTGGAAGATCTGGCCGGCACATTGGACAGGTTGAACGCCGCACCAGCTGAAAATCGAAGCTCCATCCTGATCACTGCCGTTGAACAGATCTGTTGCTCCAATCTTGAGCTGGACGAAATGCCGGACCGCACCCTTTCGCTGCGCGAATTGGGACTGGATTCCCTGATGTCGATAACCGTGATCAACGATATTGAAAGCATCTTTGGCGTGCGTTTGCCGGCCCGCGAATTGCTGCGTGGACCTTCGGTCAACGAGCTATCCGACCTCGTGGCGGAAGCTCTTGGAACTGTCGTTGAGAATGCGGCGGATGTGGAGCAGCGTGAGGCAAGCGTAGGTAACGAGTCGTCCCCCGATACCAAAGAAAACACCTCCCACAAAAAGCCGGGTTCCTGGCTGGTAATTCAACGCCCACGGCCCAATGCCCGGTTCCGGCTGATTTGCTTTCCCTTTGCCGGGGGCGGATCGGCGGTGTTCGACAATTGGGGGGATGCCTTTCATCCCGACATCGAAATTGTATCTGTTGAGGCGCCGGGGCGACTGGGCCGGATTGATGAAGAACCGGTGCGCACGATTGAGGAATTTGCCCGCGGATTATATCCTGAACTGCGGGAAAAACTCGACCGTCCCTATGCCCTGCTCGGCCATTGTCTGGGTGGCCTGACCCTTTATGAGACCCTGCGACATTTTCAGATGAACAACGATGCAATGCCCCGGCACATTTTTGTTTCGGGCGCGAGACCTCCCAGCGTGTTAAGGGCTCCCGGCAGTTTTGAGGAGGAGCTGAACGAGCGGCTGAAGTCTTATGTCAGCTACAAATCGGGCCGACTTGGCTATCAACAGCCGGACGAAGTTTTTGCAGAAATCGTGCGGGCATTTGGCATTTCGGAAAGCTCCAAAATGCTCGAAGAAGAAGAGCTTCGCCAACTGGTTCTGCCAACGGTGCGTGCAGAATTCGAAATGACAAGCCGCTATGTCTATCTGCCCGAGCGACCGTTTGCAGTGCCGATCACCTGCTTTCGCGGCCTGCGGGATGATTATTTCAAGCGCATCCATGCTTCAATCTGGCGCAAATTCACCACCGGCCACTTTGAAATGTTTGAGCGCGACACCGGCCACTTTGCCATTGTTGAAGACTTTGATTTCATCCGCTCGAATATCGAAGCGCGTCTGTTGCAGGCTGACGCGGTCAGCGCATGAATGGCCAGCCAGAGTCAAACAACAAGCTGTGGCTTGAAGCATGGCCCAATCGCCTGACACCCCTTGTTGATCTGATCTGCCTGCCGGGGGCCGGAGCGGGGGCTTCAACATTCAGGTCCTGGCATCGCAGTCTTCCTGGTTTCTTCGCCCTTTATGCAGGACAGTTGCCGGGGCGGGAAAATCGAATTGACGAAGCGGCGGAAACGGACCTTGCGCAAGTGGTCCAACATCTGACCTCGTCCTATCTCGGGCATCACTCGACAAGCCGTCCCCTGATCATATTTGGACACAGTATGGGAGGCGTGATCGCCTTTGAACTGGCGAGAGAATTGCGTCGCAGGGATTGCCCGGTGAGTGGGCTTGTCATGTCGGCTACCACCCCGCCAAGGCCCAATGTGCATTCTTCGACCCTCAGTGAGCCAATGCTGAAGCGGATGCTGCTGGCCTATGATGTTGACAATCAATCGATGGTTGCAAATGACGAATTGTTTGCTTCCCTCGCGCCGGTTTTGCGCAGTGACTTTCAACTGCTGCGAAGCCATGTGATTGACCCAAGCTGCAGCCTGCCGGATGTCGACACCCATTTGCTCAGCGGTAATGGCGACCCGGTTGTGGCGTTTGAAGCGGTCGCGAAATGGCGTGTTCATTTCGATGGTCCGGTATCCCATCACCGATATGATGGAGGACACCATTTTCCATTCAAGGAGACCGAACCGCAGATACTTGCTCTGCTGACAAAGCTGGCCAGGCGGGCATTGGGGAAACGTGGCTGATGACCAGGGCAGAAGTGATCCACCTGTATTGGTATTATTTTGATGACGACCGAGTTGAATCACCATTGAATTTCGATCTGCTTGACGATGTGGAAATGGCCCAACACGCCGCAATTAAACAGCCGGCCAGGGCAAATCACTTTGCCTATCGTCACGGGCTGTTGCGACAACTTTTGTCACTGCATTGTGACTTACCCGCAAAGGAGTTGGTGTTTGACATCGGCCCGAACGGCAAACCATCCCTTGCAGGAAACAGCAGCTCTATTCATTTCAACACATCGCAGTCCGGGAATGTGGGCATCATTGCCATCTGCGAAATCGGTCCCCTGGGGGTCGATATTGAACTCAGCCGAAGCATTGACGTGGCGGGTTTTGCTCAAAAAATCCTGTCTCCCAAGGAGCGTATCAGCTTTTCCAGTCTCACGGCTGAGCAACAATTGCCCGCACTGTTCAAATTCTGGACGGCCAAGGAAGCGTTGATAAAGGCACTTGGAATTGGCTTGGATCTGAACCAACTGCCTCACATCACCCTTACCGACGGCAGCGATAGGACCGGGTTCACCGAATGGCATGCCTTCGAATTGACCGGGTCATTGGCCGCAGATTCTCCATGGCACCTGGCGACCATGTCCTTAGAATCCGGCTTTCCACAATCGGCAATCGTAAGTATTGCGAGCCAACGCAAACTCCCGGTGAAAATCAGATCGGCCCAAGAGCTATTAGCCGGATGATCCGAGTTTGGCGGCCGCTTCCTTCAGGTCCGGCCAGGAATGACCTTCCTCGAATTTGTCATAGGCTGTTTGCAGGGCTACGCGGCCCGCATCGGACTGGCCATTTTCCTGCAGCAGGTCAAATAACAGGTTGGCGGCGTTCAGTTCTGCGGTGAGATGGCCACGTTCCTGAGCCAGCGCCACGCCCCGTTCAAAGCGGGCCTGGGCCTGATCCCGGTCCCCTTCCATCAGATGGATGCGTCCTTCGGTGCAAATGATGTCGACCTCGTAATAGCGGGCATCGTTTTCCTCGATGAGTTCGACGGCTTCGGCCAGTTTGTTTTTGGCGGTGGACAATTCGCCATTCAATGCCAGCGCCCGGGCATATATCGGCAGCAAGACGGGTCTGAAGACCGAAAACTTCAGAGTTTTAAGGGTCTCCAGAGCGTGGCCCAGCTCCGGCAAGGCCTCCTTGGCCTGGTTCTTGTGAACCATGCTGACGGCAAGCGAGGCATGGCCAAGGGCTGCCCAAAGAGGGGTCTCTTCCAACTCGCTGATTTCGATGCATTTTTGAGCAATCTGTTCGCCCAGCGGGAATATCTTGGCGGCACACAGGAAACAGGCCAGATGGCCTAACGCGTATCCCGATGTATGGGGATGCTGAACAATTTCCAGATCGTGCAGCACCTTATCGGCCAGGTCAGCTGCAGCGTCCAGATGGCCATTCAGCGTCAAGACACCAATTTTGTAGCATTTGCCAGCGATGCTCACATCCTGACCAAATCGCGAGGCGAGTTGTTTATGGCGTGACTGATCGTAATGATCGTCAACCTGCGACAGGGCTTCCAGCGCGGGCTCAATCTCACCCATCATGGTCAACACCGTTCCCCGCAGCCTCAGGCCGAGGGCAACTGACAGATCGTCATTGGTTTGACCGCTGATGTCGCAAATCGTGTCGGCGATTTCCAACGCCTGCTTAATGCGGCCCGGGACATATTGGCCAGTCCAGCGCCCGTAGAGGCCATCAACCAACATCACCGCGTCATCGGTGTCCTTGGCGATTTTTTCGATTTCGGCATAGGTCTTGATCGTGGTTTCCGCTGCATAGCCGAAATGGGCTATGCGGGCCTGACCGGAAAGCAGCAGCAATTGTTTGCGTTGTTCAAGAACCTCGTCGCTGGTTTCCTGTTGATCGAGCAATGCAATTGTTTTGTCGAGATGGGCAATCGCCTCAGCATAGGCAGGTCGCGCCAGGGCCTGTTGGGCTGCCATGCGACCATAGCGGACCGCCTCACCAAACATTTTGGCTTCGGCGGCATGATGAGCCAGGACACCGGGAGACGTGTCTTCCTTCTGCTTCAGCACATCAAAAATCTGGCCATGAATTTCCTGACGTCTTCTGTTCAGCAGGCTTTCGTAGGCCGCATCGCGGACCAGGGCGTGTTTGAATATATGGGAGCCATCACCATTGCGGCCGCCGCGGCGTGAAAATACCAATTCGATTTTGACCAGACTTGCCAGAGAATCATTGATCTTTTCAGGCGCCAGTTCCGATACCTGCGCCAGTGGGCCAGCCTCAAACTCGCGGCCAAATGCGCTGGCAATCTGAGCGACTTCCTTGACTTCCGGCAATTGGTCAAGCCGCGCCATCAACGTATCATGCAGGCTGACCGGCACGCTAAGATCACCGCTTTCCACGATAACTTTTGACAATTCTTCAACGAAAAGCGGTACCCCGTCGGTCCGCTGAACGATCAGATCAATGGTCTCCTGAGGCAATTTATCGCCACCCAGGCGCGATACGATTTGCTCAACGCCGCGACGACCCAGCCGGTTCAGCCGCACTGCGGTGGAATAGGAACGGTTTTGAAGGCCGATTTCCCGCTCTGGTCGGCAGGTGATCATCAACATGATGCGCTCGCGCTCCAACCGGTCTACAACCGCATCAATCAATTCCAGTGTTGTCGGATCGGTCCAATGCGCATCTTCCATCAACATGATCAATGGTCTTTGTTTCGATAGCGCAACGATGTAATCAACAAGCGTCGAAAAAGTTGCAGCCCTCTTTGCAGACGGCGACAGGTTCAGTTCGAATTCGGTTCCGGTGCAATCGACCCCCAGCAGATCGGCGATGATGCCAACCGATAATTCGGTGTTGATGCCGGTATCATCAAGCAGACGGGTGACCTTGGCCAATTGTTCCTGGCTTGAATCTTCTGCCTGAATGCCAGCGGCTGCGATCATCCGGCTGGTGACCGGCCAGAAGGCAGTATCCTTATGATAAGGCGAACTGTGGAAGGCGGCGTAGAGATAGTCTTCATCCGCCAGAGAATCAAACAGGGCACGGGTAATCCGTGACTTGCCGATTCCAGCCTCGCCGATCAGCGTTATCACCTGGCCTTCCCCGTCGCGGGTCAGCGCCCAACGATCGAGCAGCAAGGCCAGCTCATTTTCCCTGCCTACCAGAGAACCGTAGGACTGGCCCTTGCGGGCGGCAAAGCGGTCATATTCATGGTTGCCGGAAACAATAGCAAAGATGGACTGCTTTTGCGGGATGCCCTTCAGGCTGTGCTCGCCAAGATTTTCCAGGTGAAACGCGTTGCCCAGCAGCTGGCGTGTACTGTCGGAGACGACGATCTGATCGGTCTCGGCAAAGGATTGCAGCCGTGCGGCAAAATTCAGAGTTTCGCCAATCGCGGTATTGTCGGTGGAATAATTGCGGCCAACCAATTCACCCACCACAACCAATCCGGTTGCAATGCCGATGCGGCAAGCCATCGGTTTTCCAAGCAGTTTTTTCTTCGGCACCGCTTCGATAATTTTCAGAGCTGCTTCAACTGCTCGCTCTGCGGCATCTTCCATGGCTTGTGGCCAGCCGAAAAAACACAGCAATCCGTCGCCCAGATATTGCGCCACATGCCCGCCATATCGGGTCACATGGCCAGACGCCGTATCCTGATAGTCACGCAGCGCGTCAGTCCAATCTTCAGGGTCCAGAGCTGCCGACAAATCGGTTGATCCAACCAGGTCGACAAACATCACCGTCAGGCGCCGCCGTTCCTGGGCAATCGAAGATTGGTGATCGTCTGAAGCAGCTGCAACAGGTGCTTCAGCGATTGCAGCAGCCTGCTCAGGTGGTTGGCTTACCGGTTCCGACGGAAAGAGTTTTTCGACCGCTTTGCGGAAGCGAATCCGATCGCCGATATTGAGGCCCAATTCCTTCAGATCGGTCTCTTCAAGATCGCCAAGCAGGTCGATCGAAATCCCGTTTTCTTCAAACACGCCAATATGGGCTTCGCAGCCGATGGACGTCAGAAAACTATTGATATCCACCATTGTTGGAACGCCGCCCCGATTCGCACCACTTTCAGATTGTTCTTTGATATCAACAAACGATTGCGGATGCCATCCCAGTCTTCCGCTGCGGTCAACTTTGGACTGCATCGGGAAATTATCCGGCTCGCTGGTTCGGTTCGACATTTACTGGGCTAATTTGGCTGGGTGTTGCGGAGTGGCAAGCTCAGGCGCCTGAGCCTGCCAGTTCGGTGATTGAGGCTTATTTTGTCATGCCAGCAGGCCTCAACGGCCCGTCTGGCTGCGGGTTATGAAAAGTGATTAAAACGACTTGGTGTGTTGGACATGGAGGAAGAACATGAGCACAATCAGTACAGTGGCTGCCGCGATAAACATCTTTTTCCCTTTCAACTGTTTCTGTTGAAGCCAAATTAGGAGCCAGGCCAGGAATTCTCTGTGTTCCAGGACACATGGGCAAAATTTTTTCGATATTTTTCCGATTTTTGCCTAGTCAAAGCACTGCTCAAACACAGAAAATTGTTATTAAACAATGGACTGAAGCTGAATTGTTGGATATCGTAAATTTGGAATTTCTTTGAGGGCGAGAACAAATGGCTGCAGACAGTTTGGGTTTACTGGCTGAAATGCCGTTATTTCAGGGCGTTGGCGTCGATGAATTGTCTTCATTGGGCATCAGGGCACGGCTGAAAAAGCTTGAATCGGGACAAATCCTGTTTGACGAGGCCGACCCGTCACGCGATGTCTATTTCCTGTTATCGGGTCGCCTGCTGGCGGTTCATCTGACAGCAGATGGTCGCGAAATGATCTTCAGTCGGTTTGATGTCGGCACCTATTTTGGTGAACTGGCGGCATTGGACGATGGCGAAAGATCGTTGTCTATCTATGCCCAGGGTGAAGCACAGATATTGGTAGTCAGCCAGCAGGACTTTTTGACCCTCGTGGACCGTATTCCTGGCATTCGCCAGGGCGTTCTCCGGTCCCTGGTGGAAACGGTGCGCCAACTGACCCAACGCCTCTATCAGGCCACTCTGTTTTCAGCCGAACAAAGAGTGCGGTCCTATCTGGTCAGACTGGCTCTGGAGGCCGGCCAGATGCATCCGGGGGGCGAAATCACCGATGCACCAACCCACTCGGAAATCGCCAGTTGGATTGGATCCAACCGAGAAGTTGTCAGCCGCATTATGTCGGGCCTGAAAAAGGCTGGAGTCATCCATACCCAGCGCAAGTTGATCCAATTGATTGAACCCGACACTTTGCTGCAATCGCTGGACGACGACGTTTAGCCTTCGCTTAACAACAAACCCGCCCGTTGGCGCATGCCACTCAGGTCAACCAACCGGAATCCTCAGACACGACAATCACCGTGGGCCGGTCGGCCTGCAAGGCAGAAGTGATGTCACGGGAAAGTTCTTCGGCCGATTGTGGTTCGGTGGCATGGCAATGCATGGCCTTGGCGAGGGCAACGAAATCCGGCGCCAACCCATCCACGCCGACACGGGGATAGTTGCCATTACGCATGTCATCACGGATCTGCTGATAGCCGTTATTGTGCCAGAGAATCAATGGAATCGGCAGCTTGTGCTGGGCCGCCGTGACCAGCTCCTGAATTGAAAACATCGAACCGCCATCGCCGGCAATGGCCAGAACAGGCAGGTCCGGTTGAGCCAGCTTTGCCCCGATGGCATTGGGGAAGGCAAACCCCAGCGCACAATATCCTGCCGCGTAGTGAAAACGCCTGGGTTGATTGAACGGCAGGGCAAAGGAGGCCGTGTAGGTGACCTGACAGGCATCCCCCATGATGATGGCATCGTGTGGCAATGTGTTTCGAATAACCTCTAGAAGCCGCAGATGCTTCAGTTCCGTCGGTCTGAGACCAGACGGGACGGCCCTGAGGATCTGTTTTACCTTTTCCGCACCACCTGGTGCCGCCTCACCTTCTCCCAAGGCTTTCAATATCGCCGCCGCGGCAGGGGCTGAATCAGAGACAATGCCGATTTCGGCGCGATAGCGGTCGTTGATTTTGCGCGGGTCGATATCCATCCGGATCAGCGATCCGCCAAAACTCAGTTTTTCCACATAGCTGTCGGTTTCGGACAGTTCTGTTCCAATTGCCAGAACCACATCAGCCTGGGCGATGAGTTGCTGACTGGCGGCCAGGCAGATGGTGCCACCCAAACTGAGAGGATGATTTTCCGGTACAATACCCTTGCCGGCATTTGACGACACGACAATTGCCCCCAAGCGTTCTGCAAGACTGGTGACATCTGCGCCAATCGCACCGCCTCCGGTCAGGATTACCGGGCTTTGGGCCGTGTTCAAAAGGTCCGCGGCGACTTGAATTGAGTCGATGTCCGGTTGCGGCTTGTTTGGGAGAATGACAGGTTGCCAATCGTCTTCGACAAGTTCAGCCAGCACCTCGATTGGGATTGAAATATGGACCGGCCGGGGGCGTTGTGACGAAAAAACCGAAAAGGCCTGACCCAGCAATTGGGGGATGTCCTGCGCCTTGCGTGCGCAGGCGCTGAAAGCTGTCAACGGACGGGTGACCGCATTGAGATCGGTGACCTCGTGGAGAACACCCCAGCCCTTGCCGAGGGAATCGGAGGATGCTTCTGCCGATATCAACAGCAGCGGCAGGGAATCGGCATAGGATTGCCCAAGGGCGGTAGCCGCATTGGTGACGCCGGGACCGGAAATGGTCAGTGCGACGCCAGGCTTGCCGGTGGAGCGGGCATATCCATCGGCCATGAAACCAGCGCCCATCTCGTTGCGCGCCTGGATGTGGGTGACGGCTGACCCCTCTGCCAGACCACGGCAGAACTCCAGCGTATGGACGCCGGGAATGCCAAAAACCGTATCAACACCATAACGGGCCAAAAGCCGTATCGTTGCTTCACCAGCCGTAATCATTTCGCCTCCAATGGGTTAAAGCTGCCGATCCTGTAACACCCGGCTTGCGGCGAGATCGCGGCGAGCATACGGCGTGTTTGCGGCGTTAGTTCAGCATTAGTTTGAGCTTGATGCGATAGCCCATGAGCAAGTAAATTGCATCCGAATTTTCATGCGGAATGGCCGGCGATACTCATTGGCCCTCAGCTGTTGCTGTCAGGGTCTCCGCAATGACCATCAACCATGTGCTGAACCATGGGGGCAAAGTGCCAGTAGTCGGGCGTTTCCATGCCAGCATGTTTACCTGCCTCGTCCAGATAGCGCACGGCTATGATCTGCTTAAGATTTGGATTCCGTTCAAATTCGCTGACTTCCGCTTCACTCATCGGCCCGCCCTGCAATTTCAGCGAATGCACCGAAGCTTCCGACAACCGGTCAAAATAGTCCGGTTTGGTGGCACACAGATAGCGCTTGGCCGCCACGTGATAGCGGCAACAATCCGTGATCACGCTGGGGAAATATCGTTCCAAAACTTCCGCCCCGGCATCCTCGTGATGACGGTCTTCGGTGTCGTTCATCGAAAATGTGCCGAACTCCGAGGTAAAATGGCCGATATCGTGGAGCAGCGCACCGACAATGATTTCTTCCGGCTGTCCGTTTTGTTCTGCAATCGTGGCGCCCTGCAACATGTGCTCGCCCATGGTCACCGGCTCGCCAAGATATTCTTCACCACCCCGGCGCTCAAATATTGAGCCCAGAAAGTCGACGATATTTGAGGCATCGAGTTGATCGAAATCCGGCTTCATTGGGCAGCCATCCTTTGTGAGTTGCGGACCATGGCGTCATAGGTTGAACGCAATCCGTCCTTGTCGGCGTAGCACCCCTGCAACCAACGGCTGCCTTCGCCTGAATAGCCCTTGCGCGCATGCAGAACGCGGGTGTTGTCAACGACAAAGGCTTCCCCTGGTTCCAGGCGGAAAGTAACCTCCATCGCCTCATCATCAATGATCTCGCCAAACCGGCGATAGGCGGCATAATAGGTATCCATCTGCTCAAACGGCACATCAGTTACTGCAGCCAGCGAACGGTTGTTAAAACGCACCGCGACCAGCTCTCCATCTGGTGCCAGCTCGATCATTGGCCGCCGTGCGGTCAGACAGACACCTTCGTCACCGGCATATTCGAACCGCGCACAATAATCGGCCAATACATCGAAATATCTCTGGTTTTCATCCCGCAGGCGCAGGGCGGCGGCAAAGCCGTCAACCACCATATTCTCACCGCCCGCTGCCGAGCTTTCCAGGCAATAGAGCACCTGCACGGTGGGTACCGGATCGCGATAGGGATTGTCCGTATGGGCCTGCAATCCAAGACCTGTATAGGCGAGATTGGTTGGATTGACTTCGGTACGGACTTCAAAATTGCGGCCATAATTGGTTTCGCGAACATGGCCGAACAGATCGACGATCCTAAACAGGGCGCCTTCTTCAATCGGGCCGCTGACGATTTTGCCAAAACCTAATCTATTGACCTGCTCCAACCACTCAAACAGGGCACCGCCACCGCGTGACAATTGCCCATAGTCACCAACTGGCACCTTGTTCATGAGATTGCAGTTCCAGGGCTCGATCCCGTTTGCAGTCCACCCTCTGCGACGAGCTTCGATGCGATCATAGGCATGTGCCTGCAACCATTCTATGTCGTAAGATATGACCCTGCCCTCCGGGGCAAATCGCACCTCCAGTCGGTCCCCCTGCACGGTCGCCGCCTCAATGCGGGTGTCCGCTGGAATATCACGCAGCGCAACCAGGCGTTGACCATTGCCCGCCGACCGGGTTTCACCGTCCTGAGCATTGTCGCGCAGCCAGATGGCATGAAAGCGGTATGGCCCGGTTGACGTTTCAAGCGTCAGGTAACTGCCTGATGAATCCGTAGTGACACCTGTCATGGATGATTCCTTTTCTGGCGATTTTGCACCAAACGTTATGGCTGTGCTTGTATGGGATCAAATTATCAATAATGTGACTGAGAGGTCTTTTTACTAATGCAAAAACCCGGTTTCAATCTGCCGCCTCTTGAATGGATTCGCGCCTTTGAGGCGGCGGCCCGCTGTGGCAGTTTCACCGCGGCGGCGGCTGAGACGGGATTGACCCAATCAGCCATCAGCCAGCGAATTGGTCATCTGGAGAAACGGCTTGGCGCACGGCTGTTTCATCGCCGCGCACGTTCCATCAACTTGACCATCGAGGGCGAAGCCTGGCTGCCCCATGTGCAGACCTCGCTCGACACTTTGTTAGAGAGTTCCGAGGCTTTGTTTGGTGCCACCAGGGGGCAGCTGACTATTTCGGCCAGCCAGTCAATAATCGAACTCTGGCTGACCCCGCGCCTGCAGCAATTGCGTCAAGTCACCGACGCGCAGATATCCATTCAGACAATGGTGCTTGGCAGCCATGATGCGTCGCAGGATGACATAGTGCGAATCCGCTACGGCTCAGGAGACTGGCCGCACCAGTACAAATGCCGTCTGTACCCGGAGCAGGTCGCACCGGTGGCCTCCCGAGACATGCTGGAATTGCCCGGCCATTGGACCGAGTGGCCGCGTATCGCCTGTTCAGGTCCGCGGCCGGGATGGAATGACTGGGCACGGCAATTTGGAATCCCAACCACGCCGGTACCCGGCTTTCGGTTTGACGCCTATGCGTCAGCGCTCGGGGCGGCAAGAACCGGCGCCGGCGTTTTTCTGGCATCCCTGCCGCTGTGTGAGGCCGATATTAAGTCAGGTCGGCTGGTGCGCCTGGGTGAAGAGGTTCTTGGCCACCATCAGACCTACTGGCTGCTGGCAAGCCGCGACGCGATAACCCGCGCCCAGTGGGAAGCACTGGAGACAGTCATCCGATAGGAAGAGCCAGCCCGCAGCAGCCCGGCAGGACTTCAGGCCTTGCGAAACCCTTCATAACCGTTGGATGCGACAGCATCGCATTTTTCCCGGTAACGGGGAAACCCGCCAATATAGGGCATGAAGCCGACTGGTTTTCCGGCGATGTTTTCGCCTGTATACCAACTCGCCGTGCTCGACCGAAGATGCGCTGATCCCACTTCCCGGTTGTGATCCATCCAGGCAATTTCTGCATCCGGATCGGCTTCGATTTCACTCTCGCCGTTGTCCCGCAGGGCGCAGATGCAATCGCTGATCCATTCACAATGCTGTTCGATGGTCGGGATCATGTTGGTAAAGACGGACGGGCTGGCCGGGCCGGTGACTGTAAACAGGTTGGGAAACCCGCTGATTGCAAGGCCCAGATAGGTTCGCGGTCCATCGGCCCAGTAGTCACGCAGGCTGCGGCTTTTGCGCCCCTGAATGTCGACCCGCAACAGGGCCCCGGTCATGGCATCAAATCCCGTTGCATAGACGATGGCGTCCACCTCAAAACTCTTTCCGCCGGTGAGGACGCCATTGGCGTCAATCGACAGGCCATTTTTGGATATGTCGACGAGGTGGACATTGGGTCGGTTGTAGGTCTCAAAATAATCGATATCGACGCACAGTCTTTTCGCCCCAAGCGTATTTGTCGGACACAGCAGATCTGCCGTGTCCGGGTCCTCAACGGTCTCGCGAATCTTGGCGCGGACGAAATCGGCGGCCACTTCGTTGGCCTGCTTGTCGATCATCACGTCGGTAAAGGCGCCGTTGAATAAAATACCGCCTTCGTCCCAGCGGCGCTGATATTCCGCCCATTGGGCCTCCCGTGATGCTTCCACCGCCGGTCCCAAGGGTGGTCTGCCGGCGATGTTAGAAAGACTAGCGGATTGGCGACGTCTCAAATCTTCATAGTTTGATTTAATTTCTTCCCGTTCCCTGGTGCCCAAGGGGCGGTTTTTCGCGGGCACCGCATAATTGGGCGTGCGCTGAAATACCGTCAGATCGGCGGCCTGCTTGGCGATTTGAGGGATCGACTGAATGGCCGACGATCCGGTGCCGATTACCGCCACCCGTTTGCCGGAAAAGTCGACCGGCTGGTGTGGCCATTCGCCGGTCTGATAGCTGTCCCCGGCAAAGGTGTCCTGACCGTCAAAGTCAACATTGTTGGGGACCGAAAGGCACCCGGTAGCCATGATGAAAAAGCGAGCGCGCACGGTTTCACCGCTGTTGCAGGTCACGCTCCATTCGTGAGCGCTTTCGTCGTAGCGAGCTTCTGTGACCTGGCGTTCAAAATAGATATCCCGCCGAATATCCAGCCGGTCGGCGATTTCATTGGCATAGGCGAGAATTTCCGGTTGGGGAGCATAGCGCTCCGACCAGTCCCAGTCCTGTTCGAGCTGCGGCAAATATTGATGACTGTATTGCATCGATTCAACATCGCAGCGCGCACCGGGATAGCGGTTCCAATACCAAGTACCACCAACCCCGGATCCCTGTTCCAGGGAAATGGCGGAAAAGCCATTGTCACGCATCAGCTTCAACAGATACATGCCAGCAAAGCCCGCACCGACGATGACCACGTCCACCTTTTCAGGCGTCGGCCTGTGATCTGTTTCGGCCATGTCGTCTCCGGTCCCCAAGATTTATTGCCTTGTCAGGCTAGCGGCCCGGCAAACTCCACACAATGCATAGTTTTCCAGCTTTTGCAGTCCCACGGCGCAGCAATGCATGTCATCTTACAGCGACGCACTGCCGGCTTCGGTCTTGGCATGAACCCTGCGCCTCATTCCACCAATTGATAGTGTTTGATAGACCGGCTTTCCACCAGTTCCTCTTCCGCCGGGTCAATATGAGGGTTTTCATAATCTTCTCCGACAAAATCCTTCAGACTCTGCAGGTTCTCCCAAACCATGACGAAGCTGAATTCACGGGGGCTTTCAGGACGTGGCGCTCCCGGCAATACAGAGACAATGCCTTTGGTGTTTCTCATAAGAGGAATGGCGGTCTCGTGAAAAAAGGCGCTGAACTCTTCCTCTTTTCCTGGCCGCGTGACGACTTGAAAAATCCTGACAATCATATGTTCCTCCCAACCAGCCTGCTACCGTCGTTGCCGCCTTTGCCTGAGACCGGCATATTGTGGACACTATCGGACGACCCGCAGCTTGATTTTACCAGATCCGGCCCAAATTCCCTAACCAGCCGGACTGAGCCTTACGTCCTCGCCGCCTCAAACCTTGCCCAGGCCTCTTCGAGCTTGTCGATGGTGAATCCCGGTTGCCGGGCCGGGTCCAGAATAATGGATTCGCTGGCAATGACGGTTTCAATTGCCGTCTTCAGTAGGGAGATCACCTCCCCGGGAATCACCAGCGCCCCGTGCCTGTCGGCATGAACCAGCTCGCCCTGTTCCACCTGCAGTCCAAAGATTGATACCGGCGCTCCGATGTCGACCACGTGGACAAATCCATGGCTGGGTCCAATGGAACCCGCCAATACCGGAAAACCGTCGTCGATCACATCAAGATCACGCATCACGCCATTGGTGACGGCACCTGCCAGTCCCAACCCCTTATGCACCGCGACATGGACTTCTCCCCACCAACCGGCAATGCAATTTGGAAAATCGACATCCTCAACAACTGCAGCAGTCGGCCCTGAGCCTGCGGCCATGGAGCGAAAATAGTCCATGCGTCGGGCGCGGATTACCTCAGCCGGTTCACTTGGTGGCGCAAGGCCGGAAATCCTGGCGGTGCGGGCAAAACCAACAATGGGCGGATCGCCCGGTTTGGAATGCTGCATAGTACCGCGGGTAAAGCGGTCAAAACCGCGCTTCCCCTGCGCCACTTCAATGGCATTACAGACGGTTGGCGTATCGACCGAGCAAAGCAGCTGGAAGAGGTCGTCTGGAAGCGCTGTGTCGTTTTGTGTTGTCATGTTTTCTCCGCTTCATTGTTTCAACCAGTTGCCAATGCTCACCCTTGATCCTTATCCTTGCAATTCCGGCAATTCAAACGGTTCCAGGACTTCTTCATGACAGATCAACTGTGCAATGACCTTCTCAAGGCGCTTGGTCCGAAAGGGCTGGTGCGCGGTGCCGATGTTGAGCCCTTTCTCACCGATATGCAGGGCTTTCATCGCGGCAAAGCTGAAATTCTGGTGCGCCCCGACACGACAGATGCGGTGGCTGATGTGGTTCGGATTTGCGCACAGCACGGTGTGGCGATTGTCCCTCAGGGTGGCAATACCGGGCTTTGTGGTGGAGCCGTGCCAGCGGCGAAGGACAATGCGGTGATCCTGTCACTGGCCCGGATGAACCGGATTCTCAGCGTTGACCCGCATTGCTACACGGTCACCGTTGAGGCCGGTGTTGTGTTGCAGGCAATCCATGATGCGGCCAATGAAGTTGACCGCGCCTTCTCCCTGGACTGGGGAGCCCGTGGCTCGGCGATGATCGGTGGGGCGATATCGACCAATGGCGGTGGGCTGAACGTGCTTCGCTTTGGCACCACTCGGGAGCAGGTGTTGGGACTGGAGGTCGTGCTGCCGGACGGGCGGATATGGAACGGCTTGCGGGCTTTGCGCAAGGACGCGTCTGGCTATGATCTGAAACAATTGTTCATTGGTGGCGAAGGGACGCTCGGCATAATCACCAAGGCCTGTCTTAAACTGCATGTCCTGCAACCGGTGGATCAGTCGATGTTGGCGGAAGTGGCTGACTTTTCCCGCCTCAACGACCTATTCGCCCTGGCGCGCGACACAGGTGGCGACGGGCTGAGTGCCTTTGAACTGCTGCCCGGTGAAGGGATACGTCGGGTGCCGCAGGTGAAGCCGGCAATTTCCCTGCCGATGGACACCCAGGCGGATTGGTGCATTCTGGCTCGGTTTTCCGGCCAGGATGCTGACACGGTCGAGGGCAGGTTGATGGAATTTTACCAGCGGGGATTGGACGGCGGCCTGCTGATGGAAGCCATTATCAGCCAGTCGATTGCCCAAGAGGAAAATCTCTGGCACCTGCGCGATGAAATACCGCCCGAAGGATTGTTTGAAGGCAAACCAATCAAATGGGATGTTTCCGTACCGATAGACCGAGTGGTCGACTTCATCGAGCAAGCCCGCCAATTGGTGCTGGACAGTCACAATGACGCAATATTTTATGCTTTCGGCCATATTGGAGACGGCAATATTCACACCATCGCCTTTCCCGGCGGAAACGACGGTGAGAGCGGGCAATCGGCGCGGTCTACCCTTTATGAGAAGATGGATCGATTGGTCTGGTCGTTTGGCGGATCGATCTGTGCTGAACACGGTGTTGGCACTGAAAATGTCAACAGACTGGTCGATCAGAAACCCGCTATTGAGATGGAGATGATGCGCGAGATAAAGAGGCTTTTCGACCCCGAGGGTCGGATGAATCCGGGAAAACTGATTTCAATGTGACCAGTTAGAGCATTTTGTGGTCAAATGGAAAAATGCTCCAGCCAGATGGCGGTGCGCTGCTTGTCCCGCGCCTCGTAATCAACAACGGCCTTTGGCAGGTCCCGGTATTCCGGCCCTTCCGCATCGGCCCCGATTTCGGTCAGTCGCATCGTGTACCAGGCGGTTATTCCCCCTTCGGGCGCTTCTGCAAATCTTGGGAAAACAGGCTCAGTATTTTCGCCCGCTTTCCAATGATTGGCCAGTGCTGGGTCAACGATAAATGCACGGGCCAGGCCGACGACGTCAATGGTTCCCGAAGCAACAGCGTCGACGGCCTGGGCACAGGTCTTGAAACCACCGGTCAGCATCAGCGGTTTGCTGGTCACTTCGCGCGCCTGTTTCGCAAATTCAATAAAATAGGGGCCTCGACCAGCTCCATCGGAGGCCGCTTTGGCGCCCGGAAAATAGGTGCCGCCGCTGATATCAATCAGGTCGATTGACGTGTTGTCCAGCGCGGCAACCACTTCAAGCGCATCCGCCTGCTGCAACCCGCCTTCAAGCTGGTCTGAAGAGTTGAGCTTTACGGCGATTGGAAATTCTGGACCGACCGCAGCGCGGACGGTTTCAATTGTCTGTAGGAGAAGCCGCATACGATTGGCGATTGAACCACCGTATTCATCGCTGCGCTTGTTGAACAAGGGGGAGAGAAACTGGCTGAGCAGAAAACCATGGGCGGCGTGAATTTGCACCCCTCCAAAGCCCGCCTGCTGGGCCAGCTTGGCGGTTGCGGCGAATTCCGATGGCAGTTGATGGATTTCCTCAAGAGTCAATCCAGCGCATTTCAGCCCCGGCAGGTCGAGCGGGCTGGGACCTTTGGGCCGGCAGGTTGGTGCATAGGCCAGCGCTCCGGCATGGCCGAGTTGCAAACATAGTAAAGCATCGCTCTCGCCGCCGCCACCGCGATTGGCCAAAATGCGGAACCGCTCAAGGTCTGAGGCCTCATTGAGGACGAGGTTTCCCGGTTTTTCTGCGTAATTTGCACTGCCTTGCACTTCTCCGATGATCGAGATGGAAAGGCCGCCACTGGCCCAGCGTTCATAGAGCCTGATCTGCTCTGCCGTTGGATGTCCGGTTCCGTCCCCCAGCGAATCCGACATGGCAGATTTGGCAATCCGGTTTTTTAGCCTGACCCCGCAAGGCAACTGGAGAGGCTCAAATAAACAGTCACTTTGCAGCATTAACTTTCCCTAATCTGGCTCCGCGGCGGCGCGGCGCGGCGTCTTCCTTCATTCATCAAATCTGATAGTGATGCAACTATCGTTCCAGGCAGACACCAGGTCGCGTGAGATAGGAATTGATTTGTCCGTGTAATGTAATTACATTACATAGCCGCACCATTTGTTTAGACCCGTATATGCCGATGCAGCTTTCAGACATCCAACACCCTATCGTTTCATCTTCGACAGAATTGGGTGAGCGGCCGATAGGTGACGTCAATTCGACAGCTATGACAGTTGATGTTTATGAGTTAATTGAACAGGTTGATGAAGATGACGTGGATGCGACAGACAATGCTAATCAGGTTGCAATTGATGACAATCTGTCTCCGACCTACGGTGGTTGATCACCCGTGACCAAGCCCGCCCCAGCCATCTCAATTGAGGATCTGCATTTCCGCTTTTCCGATGACGGTCAGTCATTTTCGCTGACGCTGCCATCGATGGTCATCGAAAAAGGTGAGCGCGTGGCTCTTATCGGACCGTCTGGTTCCGGCAAGTCCACCCTGTTGGGCTTGATATGTGGTGTGCTGACCCCAGGTTCTGGAAAAATCCGGGTCTTCGAACATCAACTGGAAAGCATGTCGAGCCGGCAGCGCGACAGGTTCAGGGCCGATACGCTTGGGGTGATATTTCAGCAATTCAACCTGCTGCCCTATTTGTCGGTTCTCGACAATGTGGTGCTGGCACTGGAATTTTCTCAAAACCGTCGGATGAGCGCGGCTGAAAAGGAGAAAAGGGCGCAGGCTCTGCTCGATACACTCGGCCTCGGCGATGCTGAGACCTTACACAAATCAGCCTCGCAACTGTCGGTGGGGCAACAGCAAAGGGTTGCTGCGGCAAGGGCCTTTGTCGGCCAGCCACCGTTGATCATCGCCGATGAACCAACCTCCTCCCTTGACGAGGACCGGCGCGTGGAATTTCTCGACCTGTTGTTTTCTCAACAACAACAAAATGATGCGACATTGCTGATGGTTACCCACGATCGGACGATTGCGCAGAAATTTGATCGCGTTCTCAACCTGCTGGACATCTGCGACTTCAGTGTTTCACCTCAGGGGGTTGGGCTATGATCATACTCCGCCTGGCCCTGCAAAGCCTGCGAAACAGACGGCTGACGGCACTGTTGACGGTGCTGTCCATTTCCCTTTCCGTTGTCATGCTGCTGGGGGTTGAAAAAATCCGAACCGGCGCCAAGTCGAGCTTTCTCAATACGATTGCTGGCACAGACCTGATTGTCGGAGCCCGCGCCGGTGATGTTCAGCTGCTGCTCTACGCAGTATTCCGGATCGGTGATGCGACCGCCAATATCACCTGGGACACGGTGGAAACCATCAAGGCCCGGCCAGAAGTGAAATGGGTTGTCCCCATATCTCTCGGCGACAGCCATCGCGGGTATCGCGTGATGGGCACGTCGAGCAATTATTTCGATCATTATCGCTATCGGCGTAACCGTGCCCTGGAGTTTGAGTCGGGCCAACGCTTTGACGATCTGTTCGAGGCGGTCGTTGGTTCAGCCGTGGCTGAGGATCTGGGATATAAGGTCGGGTCTGAAATCGTCGTTGCTCATGGTGCTGGCCGGGTTAGTTTTGGCGCTGATCATGGCGACAAACCATTTAGGGTGTCGGGCATTCTCAAGCCAACAGGCACGCCGGTTGACCGGACTGTTCATCTGGAGATGAAGGCCATTGAAGCCATTCACGTGGGCTGGGAAGGCGGTTCGGCACCGCGCGGTGATGACATCAAGTCGGCCGAAGAAGTCAGGCAACTCGACCTTAATCCCAAATCGGCAACGGCGCTGATGGTCGGGCTGAAATCGCGGATGATGACATTCTCACTGCAGCGCTGGGTCAACGGTTACAAGGGCGAGGCGATCAGCGCCATACTGCCTGGCGTTGCCTTTGCCCAGCTTTGGCAAATCCTGGGCAATGTGGAAATCGCCCTGCTGGCCATTTCAGCGGTGGTGGTGTTCACCGCCTTTCTCGGCATGGTGATTTCAGTGCTGGGTTCGCTAAACGAGCGGCGGCGGGAAATGGCCATTCTACGCTCGGTCGGCGCCCGACCGGCTCATATCTTTGGCCTGCTGCTGTCTGAAGCCGTTACACTCGTCCTCGCGGGAATTTGTATTGGCGTTCTGGCAAATTTCACTATTTTGTATTTTGCCCGTGGTATGATTGAGGACTGGACCGGATTGGCGCTGGACCTCAATTTGCTGACGGT
Organism: Rhizobiaceae bacterium; assembly: GCA_039977975.1. GTDB lineage: Bacteria > Pseudomonadota > Alphaproteobacteria > Rhizobiales > Rhizobiaceae > Pseudahrensia. The sequence continues at coordinate 28,428 of JBDWCD010000014.1, read as the reverse complement.
GTCGGAGGCCCAGTTGATGGTGGCGATTTTTGTTGGCGGTGTGATTGCCTCAATTGTTCCAGCATTGCGTGCTTACCGTCTGTCATTGTCCGATGGACTCACCGTTCGAACCTGATAGGGATACGAAGATGAAATCACTTCAAGTATTCACCAGCGTAATTCTACTGCTCGTCGGCTCCGTGCTGTCCGCCCAGGCAGCTCCCAAGGTAATTACCTGGGGTGACCTGATTCCAGAAGCCATCAACGCGCCGACAATCGATTTTGGCAAGTTCACAAAACCGAAAGGCATGCCCGATCTTTCTGAATTCGGCGGCTCTCAGGAAGATATGGACATGTATCTCGACAATATGGAATTCATGCGTCAGATGCAGCCGCAGGACGGTGATGCGCTGGCAATGAGCCTGAATGGTCGGGAAGTCAAAATCGCCGGCTACGTCACGCCACTTTCATTTGACGGCGAGAAGGTGGTTGATTTTCTGTTCGTCCCTTACCTCGGCGCCTGTATTCACGTACCACCACCGGCGGCAAATCAAATCGTCTATGTGGAAAATGCCAAGGGACTGACCGCCGAAGCGCTGTACGATCCTGTGTGGTTGATCGGCCGGTTGAAGACGACACCGGTCTCCACCCTTGTGGCCAATGTCGGCTATTCCATCTCCGGGGCAAAAATCGAACCCTATACCGAATAATCACCGCTCAGCGCTACCAGCTCTCCAGCTTCCAGCTGAGATTGGCTTTCACCGTTGGCCACTCGCTGGCGACAATGGAATAGGCGGCCGTATCGCGGATGGTGCCGTTGGCCATCACCATGTGGGAGCGCAGGACACCGTCGAGCTTGGCCCCCAGGCGTTCAATCGCCCGTCGGCTTTGCACGTTGATAAAATGGGTCCTGAATTCGACACAGATACAGTCCAACTGCTCAAATGCATGCTGCAACAGCAGCAATTTGCATTCGGTGTTGAGCGGGGTTCGTTGCACCGATTTGCGGTACCAGGTGGACCCGATTTCCAGGCGACGGTTGGCAGCGTCTACATTCATATAGGTGGTCATGCCGACGGCCTTGCCAGTCGATGGGTCGATCACGGCGAAGGGCAGCATGTTGGTCAGGCCCAATCGTCGCTCAATCTCGGCTGCCATGCCATCGGCATCTGGAATCATCGTATACCAGAGGCGATGCAGGTCACCATCCGCCGTTGCCTCGACGAGATCATCATGGTGCTCCCGCGCCAGCGGCACGATGGAAACATATTTGCCATCCAATGAAACAGGTTCAGGCCAGCCAGCCATCATACTCTCCAGTTCAGAATTGTTATTTCGATTGTTCGGCCGCCAATTGGCTCAACGTAACGCAAACCTCCGTAGCCTGAACCATATCCTGGACGGAAATCCACTCCTTTGGCCCATGAATACATTGCATGCCTGTAAAGATGTTCGGTGTCGGCACGCCAAATTCCGTCAGCCGCGATCCGTCTGTGCCGCCACGGATGGGCACGGAAATCGTCTCAATGCCCTGGTACTGGCAGGCCTGGCGTGCCAGATCGACCGGGGTCATGTCCTTCTCCAGCCAATAGCGCATGTTGCGATATTGCGGTTGGATATCGCAGGCAATCACCGCCCGCGGCTCTGACGCCTGCACGGCATCACAGACCTGCTGCACAAGCGCGCCCTTGGCGGCCAGTCCATCCATTTCGAAATCGCGCAGGATCAGTTTGACCATCATTTCAGACGATCCGCCGACCATGTCGGTGACATGGATGAAACCTTCACGGTCCTCGGTCACTTCTGGGGTCATGGTGGCCTGCGGCAAGGTCTGCACGATCTTGGCTGCCAGATGCGTGGCATTGACCATCTTGTCTTTCGCCAGGCCTGGATGAATGGAAACGCCGGTAATGGTGATCACTGCACGATCAGCGGAAAAACTCTCAAATTCGATTTCCCCAACCTCGCCGCCATCCAGCGTATAGGCAAAATCTGCGCCAAGATCCTTAGCCAGGGGCTTGTCCACGCCGCGACCAATTTCTTCATCCGGCGTAAAAGCGATCCTGATCGGACCATGGAGGATATCCGGATTGTCCAGCAGGTGGTGAGCCATGGTCATAATGATCGACACGCCAGCCTTGTCATCTGCGCCCAACAAGGTTGTGCCGGAGGCGGTAATGATGTCGTGGCCAACTTTCTGCCCCAGATAGGGATGCTCCTGCGGCGACAGGACGAGCGACGAATCGTCGGGAAAGGTTATGTCACCACCATTGTAACCTTTGATCACCCGGGGCTTGACCCCGCTGGCATTGAATTGCGGGGCGGTATCCACATGGGCGAGCAAGCCGATGGTCGGCACGCCGGGCCCTGACACGGTGCCCGGAATGGTCGCCAGAACCACACCATAGTCGGTCAGTTCCACATCTTCGGCCCCGATCTCCTTCAACTCACTTTCCAGCAGATGCAGCATGTTGAATTGGATGTCGGTGCTGGGGATCGACGGAGAATCTTCGTCACTCTGGCTGTCAATGGCGGTATAGCGAACCAGGCGATCTTCGAGTTCCGCACTAAACTGGTCAGACATGATTTCTCCCACAAATCGGCGCACAAACCGGCAATCTATCAGACGGTTTCAACACCCGCCAGCGCCGTTCATTTTTGTCATTGCAGTTCTATTTGGCAGTATAACCACCATCCACATTGATCACTTGTCCGGTGATATAGACTGACGCGTCGGAGGCCAGAAAGACGGCAGGCCCGACGAGATCGTCAAGCTCGCCATTGCGCCCTATGCAGGTCATTGATGCGTGGTGACCGGCGACCTCATCATCCCCGAAAACAGCTGCCGTCAGTTCGGTTGGGAAAAAGCCGGGAGCGATGGCGTTGGCGTTAATTCCGTCCTTCGACCAGGCTTCGGCCATGGCGCGTGTCAATTGGCTGACACCGCCTTTTGAGGCACCGTAGGCAATGCCATTGGTGAATGCACGGGTGGATTGCAGAGACGCAATATTGATGATCCGACCCCAATTGTTCTGCTTCATGTGGGGCACAAATGCCTGGGCCACAAAAAACGGCACAGCCAGGTTCAGATGCATGGTCCGTTGCCAGATTTCTGGCGTCACATCGTCTGCATGTTTGCGCGGATTGAGCCCGGCTGCGCTGACGATGATGTCTGGAATGATATCTGCTTCCGCACAGGCGGCGTGGATGACCTGCGGCGCGTCTTCTGCCAGCAAATCTGTTGCGATACCAATGCCATCCCGCCCCTCAAGTGCGTCCGTCAGCAAGGCTTGGCGTCGTCCTACCAGGGAAATCCTTGCGCCCACATTGGATAGGGCGTGGGCAATCGCTTTGCCAATACCCGAACCGCCACCGGTGATGAGCGCGTTTTTTCCCACCAATGAGAAGAGAGGTTGTGAAGTCATACTGGAGCCTGTCTGGTTGGCATTGTAAAGGTGGCAGGGGTGCAGTTGCGGTTCACCTATGACGCCAAGCTTCCCTCTTTGCAATTTATATCACGCAGCGGCGTCTGGCAGGTGGTGACCGATGGTGTTCAATGCATCACTGCCTACATCCTCAATCCCCCCGTTGACGTTTGGCCATACCGTCTGTTTCCAATAATCCAGACATCGCCGCCGCTGCCACATCCAACTCCTGGGTGTTGTTGGTGTGTCCTTCCCGAGAGATGGGTGACACTTCATTCCGGACACATAGGTTACACTTTTGGCCCTTTGCAAGGAGATGCGAGGTGCCTTGGAAGGAGTGTAATTTGATGGATGAGCGGCTCAAGTTCATTGCCCGGCTGCTGGATGGCGACAAGATGTCTGTGCTGTGCCGGGAATTCGGCATATCCCGCAAAACCGGTTATAAGATTCTCAAACGCTACAATGATTGCGGTCTCCAAGGGTTGACTGACCGCTCCCGGCGTCCCTACCGCCAGGCCAATCAGCTGCCGGTACAAATCGAGAAACAGATCGTGCGCCTGAAGCGGGAACGACCGACCTGGGGTGCACCGAAGATACGCGAAAGGATGAGGCGGCTTTTCCCGGATATCCATTCGCCAGCGGTGAGCACGGTGCATGCGGTTCTGGACCGTCATGGCTTGGTCAAACGCCGAGGGCGACGGCGCACGGGTACAGCGCTGTCACCTGGCCGCCAGCCCAATGATCTGTGGTGCGCTGACTACAAGGGAGAGTTCAAGCTTGCCGACAAGCGCTATTGCTATCCCCTGACGATCACCGACCATGCCAGCCGATATATCATTGCCTGTGAGGCGCTGCATACAACGAAAGAGGTTTATGCCTTCACGGTATTTGAGCGTGTTTTCAAAGACTTCGGCATACCTTGCTCAATCAGAACCGACAATGGTGTACCCTTTGTCAGTCCCAATGCCCTGTTCAACCTGTCCAGGCTGTCGGTCTGGTGGTTGCGGCTCGATATCCAGATCGAGCGCATCAAACCAGGCCATCCACAACAGAATGGCCGCCACGAGCGCATGCATCTGACCTTGAAGTTAGAGACCGCCAAACCGGCAGGCGACAACTTTCTCCAGCAACAGGCCAGATTCGATGACTTCGTCGACTGCTTCAACAATGAACGTGCCCATCAGGCTCTCATTATGCAGTACCCGGCAGAGCGATATATCCCTTTATCAAGGGTCTATGAAGGCCTGCCGGAGCTCGATTATCCGTTCCACGACAAGGCGGCCACCGTGACGACATGCGGGCGTATCTGCTTCAACGGGCAGAAGATCAACCTCAGCCAGGTCTTTGCCGGACAGACCGTCGGTATCAAGCAGACCGACGATAAAATATGGCTGGTAAGCTTTATGGACTATGACTTAGAATATTTTGATGATGAGACATGCAGACTGGAACCACTTGCAAATCCGTTCGGACCAAAAGTGTTACCCATGTGTCCGGCATAAAACGTAACCTATGTGACCGGTATGGACCCTTCGATAAATGGCGCACCCGACAGGATTCGAACCTGTGACCTCTGCCTTCGGAGGGCACACAAGATTGGCTAAATCATTGGATTATTTCGTTTATTAATAAGGCTTTGTGCCTATCAATCCCGGTAAATCCATCTGTTTCGTTGCGGTTTCATTGCGGAATTTGATGGACAAAATACTGTCCGGGGGCTGAGTTTGCTGAATGAACTAATTCAACCGCGTAGCTGAAAGCGGGACAATAAAATGTTGCGGCAATTCGCGTTAACTGCAGAGTTTGAGTCCCACTCATCTATCCAGCCAGAGTGTTTGTCGCTGATGTTTGGAAAGCAGAAACAAAGGCAATTGTGTTGGCTACCACCGTTGGCTTTTTCCAACATCAGCGATGAGGTGCCTTCATCTTTCCTGTACAACGGGGAAAACTGATACACCCTAGGAAACGTCCATAACGACCACGCCGTTCCACAAGCCAACCATCTTCACACTCTGGACACTCCGGATATTCGGCACCACAGCTACATGTCATAAACTCGGAATTATCTTGTTTGGTGGGTAGGCCATTTCCACATTCAGAACAGGCGGAAAGTGCAAACCCACAAAGATTTGCATGTTCGCATCTGAACCAGGTGCCACCATTCTTGGTCGGGACAGCCAAGAGGTGTCCACCACATTCTCCACAAGTGTGGTTTGTTTCTTCATCGGTTGTGGTTCCGATCACGCCATATTCGGGGTCTTCCAACAATTCAGTAACAAACGCAGACTGCTTTGATGCGGAACTCATCAGTGTGACTGTATGACGAGCACGGGTCATGGCGACATACATGACTCGGCGTTCTTCCGCGTTTTCAAATGGCTCAGCGTCAGGTGAAACCAAACTCAACAATGGGTCATCCACGATTTCTGACGGGAAACCCATACGCCCTCTAAAAAGACTGAGCAGTATTACGTGGTCTGCCTCCAAACCTTTGGAGGAGTGAATTGTTTTGAATGTAATGTTCAGTCGAGGGAACTCTCGGCGTAGTCGCGGAAGTTCCGGTGGCAACAGGTACCGGTAGCGTCCCAACAACAACACAGATGTACTTTTGTTTTGTTCTGATTCAGCGTTCAGGGATCGAAGCACCTCAACCAATTTTTGATCGGCATTCTGTCGAAATGTAGACACCACCCTCAATGCAGGAGTAGGAGCGTGCCCTGCTGGAACTACAGTTTTGTTCAACTGTGCTGGATTTTGTAGAACAAATCTCTTTGCGGCATGGGCAATTTGATCAACCGACCGGAAGGTTCTACCAAGATCGACAGTTCGGTGTGCCGACGTCTCATCGTCAAACTCACCACCGAATTCGTCTCCAAAATTTCGCATGAGATTGATATCGGACCCAGCAAATCTGTAGATCGATTGCCAATCATCACCAACCGCAAAAACTCTTGCATCGGGGTGCTGAGCTTTCAGTGCTTTGACCAACCGCCCACGACTTCTAGATATATCCTGAAATTCATCCACTAAAATGTGCCTGAAGGGTCTGTGGTATGTTCCTGTTTCAACATAATCACAGGCCCTCAGGATCATGTCTTCAAAATCGATGCGACTTTCCAACCGTTCTTGATACTCTGCATAGACAGGCTCGAAAATGGAGAGAAACGCTGATGCTCGTTCCCCCAGTTTCAGCTTGGTCCCTTTCTCCGCGCATTCATCCAGCCTATACCCACCTCCTTTGAAGTGGCGCAAAAAGGTGCCCATAAGCCCAACAAAGCTGTCCACCTGATTCATATCGCTAACCCTGTCAAACAGCAGTGCTGGTGACCTTGGGTGACTCGTCTCATGGGGAGCGACTTTTTCAGCTAAGGCTTCCAGCAATCGGCCTTCTTCCCGTTCGTAACTGAAAGTTTCGATTAGTGTGGTGTCGTGTGCCTCGTGAACTTCACGTTTCCATTCCATGCTTTCCAGATATTCATCGCGATCTACAAATGGAGCGGTCGTGAAACGATAGCTTCCGTTTGCCTCTTCAATGCGGCGGATACCAAAATGCTCGATATAAACCCCGCTTTTGACTAACCGGAAGTCAGGGCAATAATCGCGGAACCCTCCTTCAGAAACCTTGTGCTCGTAATCTGGTTCATACTCATACTCAATTCCGTTCTCAAAGAGCCAGTTTGCAATTGTTAGCTCTTCGAAACTTTTGACTTGTTCTCCTTGAAGAGTGCGGAGGTCCATTTTTTCTATGAAGGTGTAGTAATCATGCTTTTTCTTGAAATCCCACTCACTTTTGTTCTCCAATCGGGCGTAGGAAAACCACCTGATAATCGCCCTGGACACTTCTGTGGTTCTTTGTACCAGGGCTCTTAGAATGTCTTTGATAAGAGCCAGAAAGGCTTTGTCATCGGTAGCATGAGCAGCCAAAGCCGGCTTGCTTCCCTCAACCGTACCAATGATATCGTAGGCCAGAGAATGAAAGGTACGAGCCTCTAGTGGCTCACCACATTTGTCTTCGATACGTTCAGACATCTCCGCGGCAGCATCTTTGGCAAAGGCCAGCAATAGAATTTCTTCCGGCCTGCGAATACCAGATTTGAGCAGATAACCTGCTTTTGCCGTAATGACGCTGGTCTTGCCGGAACCTGCTCCGGCCAGCACAAGGGTTGCATCTTCATCAACAATGATGGATGTGCGTTGTTCTGCCGTCAGAGGGTTACTCTCAAAAGAGTCAAAGAACTCCTCCCATGCTAAAAGCTGATGTTCTTCGAACTTCACAATTGCCTGTTTACGCATGACTTTTGCGTCCCGCACAAAGTCTCTAACTGTGCGGATTTGACTGGCGCAATCGTCATCAACTGCGTCCAGAGGTAGTTTTGAAAGGAGAGTTTTATCAAGCTCCCGTGCTCGCTCGAGAAAGGGCGACAGGATGCAGGCTGATGGATAACTCTGAGGTTGATAAAGCTCAGCAATCACCTTTAGCAACTCATCTATGATTAAACGTTGAGCTTCGAACCGAGCAGTGTTGAAATTGATCCAGTCGGCTCGTACGGCATCGGCAAATGACGCGGCCCTTTCATGAGTAGCACCCTTCAATAGGCAGCTAGTACCATCATCAATACTTATTGAAAGTGTGCTGCCTCCAATCCCTTTTGAGACAGATGGTGCAGCGGTGAGGCTATCAAGATGGACGCAACGTCGCTGCCTGGCCTCGATGCTTAACTCTTGATCGCGATACTCAATTCTTTGAGCATGTACACCAAACGGGTTTAGTAAAAATCCTACAATTGGCTTGGGTCGGATGCTGCTCAATCTCGATATTCTTTCAATTTCAGGACGTCGATTTACTGAGGCTTCGTCGGGGCTTCAGAGGAGAGCTTTCTCACAAAACAAACGCTCAGCACTTACCTGTATGCATCATTATTAGTTTCTTTCATGCGTTTCTACCCATTGGCCATTGAAGAGTTTGACCTGAGACCCAACTCTCCTCCACTCATTTGGAGAATTCGTCGGTTTGTTTTTGGCCTTATGCAGCCTGTTTTTGCAATGCCATTTTCATGGCGAATTCGTTGGGCGTGATGTTGCCCAGTGATGAGTGTGGTCTTTGAGTGTTGTAGTCCTCCTTCCATTCGTTGATCTGTTGTCGTGCCTGAGGCAGCGATGAGAAGAGCGTTTCGTTCAAACACTCATCTCTGAAACTGCCATTAAAGCTTTCGATGAAACCGTTCTGCATTGGTTTGCCTGGCGCGATGTAATGCCATTCGACGCCAGTCTCCTGGCACCACTTCAACACAGCCATGCTGGTCATCTCTGTGCCGTTGTCACTGACAATTGTATGTGGCTGCCCACGCCGTGTGATGATGTCATCCAATTCCCGCGTCATACGCAACCCTGATAGGGATGTGTCGACAACGAGCCCCAGACATTCTCTGCTGAAGTCGTCAACAACAGCCAGAACACGAAACCGGCGACCATCGGTGAACGCATCAGACACAAAGTCGAGGATCCATCGTTCATTGGCGCGGTCTGGCAAAACCATGGGCCTACGTGTGCCCAAAGCCCGTTTACGACCTCCACGCTTGCGTACTTGCAGCTTCTCCTCGCGATACAGCCGCCGTAGTTTCTTCTGGTTCATGAAGATGCCCTGACGTTCCAGCATCACGTGAATGCGCCTGTATCCAAAGCGACGGCGTTCAGCCGCAACTTTCTTCATGGCTTCGCGTAGATGATTGTCGTCGCCTCGAACGCTTTTGTAGCGAACGCTGGAGCGATCAATCTGCAGCACGTTACACGCCCGTCGCTGGCTCACTCCGTGTTCCTTACACACATGAGCCACAGCCTCTCGCTTCGCGGCGGGCGTTACCACTTTCGCGAGGCGACATCCTTCAGCATTGCGTTGTCGAGCATCTGCTCGGCCAACAACTTCTTTAGCTTAGAATTCTCGTCTTCAAGTGCTTTGAGCTTGCGGGCGTCGGAAACCTCCATGCCACCAAACTTCGCCTTGTACTTGTAGAACGAAGCTGTGCTTATCCCGTGTTTGCGGCAAACATCAGCAGTCGGCATTCCGGCTTCCTGCTCCTTAATCATGCCGATGATTTGTTCGTCGCTGAACCGTGATTGTCTCATTTATTCGTCTCCCAATAAGGAACGAATTCTACCCAAAAATGGATGAAGAAATGGGTCTCAGGTCAACAAGTGTACCTAGTCTTTCTGACTCGCGTTGCATTGGCAATCTATGGAGGTCAAATTATTGACAAGCATCTATCAACAAATGCAAGGGCTTGCCGGACAAGGTGTCAGCGATGGCGTCCTACGCCCGCATGTCTGAAGACGACGGACTTGAGAAAATGGCCTTGAGGATCCGAGCCAGAGCCACGCGTCGGGCAGGAGAATAGCTTCGGACATTTGATGCGAGGCCGCGAAATACGGAGAAACAAAATGACGATAGCGTCAGTTTGATTTCCCAAAAACAGGCCGCGAGAACCGCAGGTCTGTCTGAGCGCCAACAGGTAACAGCCGTCCGCCTCGCCAAAGTCCCTAAGGAAGAATTCGAAGAACAAGTTGAAAGCGCGAGACCAGCCTTAATCACCAAGTTGGCATTATCGGGCAAGAACCCAGGCGAATTCAGCCGGGCTAATCATCTGATTGGGAATGCGAGGTGGTATTCAACTGCCCAAATAGTTTGAAAACCTCGGCCACATTGGATCGCATATCGAGCTGAAGCGTTTGCAGTGATCTTGCTCCAATCTCGCTAGCGATGTTGGATGCGCTCAACCCCATGAGCGTGATCTGTCCTTCCAAGTGTTCCAATTTCGAGCCAAGCTTAAAAAGCTGCTCGGTCGACACTCCGTAGTATTCATTTGAGTTTTCATAATGACGGTCCTTTCGTTGTTGCGGGTAGGCCGGACTGGTGTCTACCCACCGTCCGGCCGCACAATCAATGCAGAGCGATTGAGGTTTGTCAAACCATTGAAGTAAAATGTTTATTCGTGTTGAATTCGGCCGCATTTCAACACGAAACGTGTTTGGATCTGAACCTGTTCACCTTTCGTAGTTGACTAGGAAACCATTGATTCGACGGTAGGTTGTGTCCGCGGCCACAAAGTCCGATTGATACCACTCTTCTGGGAAATCCGTGCTTTGCGGATATCTGTCTTTGATCTAGCATCTTGGCACTATCGGCCCTTACCGGTCATTCGAGCCAGGGGCGGCTATGCCCATCTGTTTCTCGTAAGCTGACATTCGAATTCGCACGCAGTTGCGACATTCAAACGGCCGACAAGCGGACAAAGTGACCTGATGTCTCCATTGCGACTAACTCGTTAGCGACCGTGTTGCTCGTGTGAACCCGAAATGCGCTGAGGTAAATCCGAGACTCTTCAGCAGCTCACTCAATTTGTCATCGCGCTCTGCATATTCGCATATCAATCCTGCGAAATTGGGAATTGATATGGCATCGATGCAGCGATTATCATGGACGTGCCCGAACCCGTTTGCGGGTGCCAAATCAAACACTCATCTAAAACTTGGAGAATGATCATGAAACTTGCCTCAACTTTGCTAGCATCTGCCGTTCTGGTGGTCTCACAACTTGGCCTCGTACATGCTCAGGAAAACAAGATGGGATTTTTTGTCACCAGTGTTGGAATGGGTAAGGGCGGCGATCTGGGTGGCGTCGAGGGTGCGGATGCCCATTGCGCGAAGCTGGCATCGGCAGCCGGATCGCAGGGCCTTACCTGGCGAGCCTATTTGAGCACCCAAGCTGTGGGAGACGAACGCCGTGGCAAGTCCGCCCGAGACCGTATCGGAAAAGGTCCCTGGCACAACGCCAAAGGTGTCCTGATTGCCAAGGATCTTGATGATCTGCACATCAATGGCAACATCTTGAAATCCACCGCATTGAATGAAAATGGAGAAGAAGTGAAAGGTCGCGGTGATCGGCCCAACGAACACGATATTCTAACCGGCACCCAGGCTGACGGGACCTCCTACTTTGCACGGGTCAAGGAAGACAAAACCTGCAGCAACTGGACAAGCTCCGGCGAGGGCAGCGCCACAGTCGGCCATCACGACCGTCACGGCGGCGGAAATGTTTCTTGGAACGCGGCGCATGGCTCGCGCGGATGCAGCCAGGAAAACCTGCAAAGCACCGGGGGTGCAGGTTTGTTCTACTGCTTTGCTGCCGATTGATTCTGGGTCGACATCCGCTTGAATGGTGGGCTTGAACAAGTTGATTTCGCGCCATTCAAGCTCCAATAGTTTGGGATTTTTGTAGATGTCCTTCGCGAACTACTTCGCTAATATCCGGGCGCTGAAAAGCATGCATTTTTTTACCATATGCACGCCGCTCGCTGTTGCCACCATTTTGTTCGCACTGGTGAGTCAAGCACTGGCGGATACAGCAAACTTGCCGGTGCGGAACAGTCAAATTCCCAAGACGACCAATGGAGTTCCGCATGTTCAGATCGACGTTACCCCAAATCCGGCAATTTCAGCGGAATTGCTGGTGCGGGCGTCGAAAATTCCCGGTGTCGAAATTCGTGAAACGGTCATTTCACTTCCCGGTGCGAAAGGATTCTGGATCAATGAGGGCATCACAATATCCCGTCCTCAAGTCATCGTGGGGGGACGGGAATTCGCCCATATGCACCCCGATGGCAGCTTACATGCGTCACTGTCGCCGGAAATGGCAAGAAATGCTGTTGAGTCAGGCTGGGCCACGTATCACCCTTGGGCTGATCAAAGGCCAGGCTGGGAAGGCTTCGTGATGATTTACACACCAACCACTCGAGGTGAGTTGGAGATGGTGGTTCAACTTGTCTTGGGCTCCTACAATTTCGTGACAGGGGGATCATGAATGCAGTTTCTCAATGCCTCTCGTTCCTAGACAAGGATGATTGCAAATTGGGCTGGCATTGATCAGATGTCTCACTGCCAGCGGATGAACAAGGCTGGATCCCCAGAACCTTGCAACTGACGGACGAATAGACTGGAAATTGAGACATGTTGGCACTAGCCCGATTATTGATATTCTGCCTTTTGGTGCCATTCACTGCGAACGCCACGAACGCTCAAATTGCTCCTTCAAATGGCGAAAAAGCCAGATATGAAGGCTTGTTTGAGGCCGCGAACGCGGGCGATGTTGAAGAAATTCGACGATTAGTTGGAGCGGGAGCCAATATTGAAGCCCGTGATTCCAACGGTCGCACGGCCTTACATATTGCGGCACACGCGTCGCACGACGATGCGTTGCGTGCTCTCTCGGAGCTTGGCGCTGATCTGAATGCGTTGGAAGGCCAGGCATACGACGTGGTAACAATCGCTGCCGTTGCCAACGATCCAGATCTAATGTCGCTTGCAATCAATTTGGGAAATTCACCAAGGCTGACAACTAGTCCCTATGATGGAACAGCACTGATTGCCGCTGCGCATCTTGGCCATGTAGAAGTTGTTCGTCGGCTGATCACCGCCGGATCGCCCTTGGACCACGTAAACAACCTGGGCTGGACTGCGCTCATTGAAGCTGTAATTCTCGGTGATGGCGGAGCCAATCATCAAACAATTGTGCGCTTGCTCCTGGCCGCTGGGGCAGATCGAAAAATCGCTGATCGTGAAGGGATAACACCTCTGCAGCACGCAGAAGCCCGCGGTTACTCAGAAATAGCAAGTATCCTGCGGCCAAAACAATGAAGAGATCGCTCATTGTGGAATTACCTGCGCCTTTTTTTTGGAAAGACAAAGCCGTCGATTCTAGCCAGTACCTGCCCAAATTGCGATTAAATACAAATTGGTAGTTAGGGCTTTAGCGGAAGCAGCCTCATGTTGGGCGAAGGTCGGCTCAGCGGACAATGTTGACCCAGCCAATGGCCATCATCGTCTCCTCCGCAACCCCATAAGGCTACGAATTACCGGCCAAGCTTATCTTTCCAACAGCGCATCCGCCCTGGCACATTCTTCGCTAACTATGTTGCGCAACCAGACGTTGAGTTTCGACCGATTGGAAGCTGCCGGCCAGTGCATGTTGATTGACACTGGTACATCAAACGGAAGACGGGCGCTGCTCAGTTGACGACCGTAAAACGACCTGAGGCTGGAGGGCATCACGGCGATCAGTTCCGTTCCCTTGATCAGTTCCGGTATATGAGCCGGATTGGTCACGGAAATTGCCGGATAGATCTCGATCCCCAAATCGGCTGCGACAGTTTCGAAGGGTTGCACCCAGTTGGTCCACAATCGGGACACCACAAAGTTGGCTTCCCCAATATCCTTTTTAGTCAGCGTACGACCGGATAGCGGGTGTTGCGGGTCCATAGCGCAAACCGCAAAGTCCCGGAGGAGGTTGGAATGGGTATAAATACCGCTTCCCTCGACTTCGGTTACGGTCAAGGCGAGATCAACCCTGCCTTCCTGGAGAAGGTCGGCTAAGCCGTGGAATCGTTCCAAGAGGTTCACCCTGATTCCAGGCGCTTCTGCTCTGAGACGCTTAAGCACTTTGGAGAGGACAACCTTCACCCCAAATGTGGCGCAGATGATGGTTACATCAGCCTTAGATGCAGATGGATCAAAGTTCCTGTCATCCTCCAACGCTTCAGCCTCAGCAAGAATGCGATCAATAATCGGCATAAGCTCACGGCAACGATCGGTGGGAACATTGCTCATTCCCTGGCGGACAATGAGGGGATCATTCAGTGCCGTTCTCAGTCGGTCAATCGTATAACTGACCGTTGATTGCTTCACTTCGATTGCATCTGCCGCATCAGAGAACGAACCCAGTCGATAGACAAGCCGAAGCTTCCGAAGGGCGTTGAAGTCCAGGTTCAGAAGATCTCGGTAGATTGAAATGATTACACCCTGCATCGAAGAAGTCGATTTGGACTATATATGATATAGGATTGTTAGATGCAATCAGTCCCGCCATTGTCGACCCAACGAAGTATCGCGCAATGGAGAACAAGATGACAATCGTAACAGCAAGTGAAACAAGACAGCCCCGTTCACCCGGTCAGTCTCTCCGGGCCGTCATCCGGGATATTTTCTCGATCGAGGCTTCTGACCGGGTCTCGGTTAATGAAGCAACGAAAGAAGACACAACGGACCAAATGGTTCAACTCATGGAAAAAATCGATAATGGTTTCACGGTCGATGAAACTGGAGAGCACGTCACTTTGCCCAGCTACGCACGCGCATATGTTAAGACACATGTTAAGACCGATGGGTGGGTCTAGATCCGCTTCGCGGACTCGCGTGGCGTTTGGGTTTTTGAGTGCTACCTCGTAAACGACAAAGGCTCAGCCGAGAGCGCTGCTGGAATAGACATTTCTCAAATGGGCTCTGAGCAGTCGTTGACCGATCTTACGCCTGAAATCTTCTGAAGTTCTGCCCAGGAGACCTTGCAGACCTACACCGTTCCAACTTTATGGTGAACCCTCGGATGGTTTTGGTCTTATCGATCCATGTCGATAATTGTCCGAATAATGGCTCTCCAGCACGTTGACGAACTGCCTCTGGATAGCAGAGTTGGCCAGATCCTTGCGCCGGATCAATCCTATGGGACGCCGGAATTGGGTATGATCGACCGGGAGGAAAGTTAGTTTGTCTTCCAGATAGGGGGCGGTTGAAAGCCGTGGCATCGTCGAAATCAGATCCGTAGATCCGACAATCTCCAGCACCGATCCAATTGAGTCCGTTTCAAAAGCGATGTTTATCTCCGACAGACCCATGGCAATCAACGCATTTTCTGTCTGTTGTCTCAACGTGCTGCCGCGCGAATGGGCTACCCAGGATTGTTGTTCTAGGTGCTCAGGAGAGACGCTGTCGCCATTGGTCAGTGGGTGACCGGAACGGCAGATAATGCCGACACTGTCTTCGACCAGCTTGGAAAACGAAAGCTCCGATGCCGCTTCCGCAAGACTTTGCGGACCCACAATCATGTCAATCTGCCCGCGTTCAAGCATGGTGCGCAGCTCGTGAACAATGCCGATCCGCAACTCGACCCAACATTCGGTGTTTTCGGCCATGAATCCAGAAAGCACATCTGTCAGAAAACGACCCGCCACAATTGGTGGAGCACCCAATCTCAGCTCCCCCGCGGAACCAGCCACCGCCAGCTCTGCAATCGACTGCGCGCTGTCTTCGGCCAGACGGATGGACAGTCCCGAACGGGCCAGGCGGCGGCCAATGTCGGTCGGGACCGCGCGTCGACCCGAACGACGGAATACGGCGGTGCCCAATCTCGCCTCGAGCTGGGCCATGTTGCGGCTCAATGCTGGTTGACTGATCCCCAGTCGGTCAGCCGCCGCCTGGTGGGATCCGGATTCGACAATCATCGACAGCTGAGCCAGATGGCGTGGGTCCAATTTCATATCAAATTCTTATGAATAGAGATAAGATTGATATTATTTCTGATTAAATGGAAATGCTAGCCTCCCAGCAAACTCGGGAGGAAATTATGAAATTCAAACAACTCATTCAAAATATTGCCGTGGCGACGTCCATGGTTGTGGCGTCCACAAGTATTGCTTCGGCGCAGATCCACAAAGGGGAAACGGCTGGCGTTGGCGATCCGGTTCACACCATGTTTGTGGCCTTTGCCAACCAGGCAGGCAAGGGGGGCGTGGAGATCCAGGTCAATGCTGGTCAGACGCTGACAAAATCCATGCTGAAAGGCGCCAAGGGGGACATCGACTTCTTCTCGTCTGTGCCCGTTCTGGCAAATCTCATGGCTGGCAAAAAAGCCATGTATTCCAAGATCGACGAAGCGCCTGAATTGGCCAAAAACCTGCGCGCTATCCTCGGCTTCAAGGCCGGCGCCTATCACCCGGTGACGCTAGCCGGCTCAGGGATTGAGAAATGGGAAGACCTGAAGGGCAAGACCATATTCACCGGCCCACCTGCTGGTTCTGCCTCGCGCACATCGGAATCGCTGATAAAAATCATCACCGGTTATGAAGCCGGAAAAGACTATCAGGCCGTGCGCCTGTCTTGGGGTGAAGGCTATGCGGCCCTGGCCGATGGCAAAATTGACATGATGGTTCGCCCAGCTGAAGTGGGTTCGGCCAAGATCGAGCAGTTCGGCCTGTCAGGCGAATTCCGCGTGCTGTCCATTCCTGATGTTGCCCGCGATTCCGGTGCCATGCAGAAACTGTTTGGCCTTCCGGGCCGCGGCATGATGGCGTTTGGTGGTGACATCTATAAGGGCCAGTTGACGGGCGGCACGATTACCGCGCTCGGGTTCTTCCAATTTGTTGGCACACACGTCGCCATGGATGAGGAGACCGTTTACAAGGCAACCAAGTCGTTTTGGGAAAACCTTGATGAGGTCCAGGCCACCGCTTTCTTCCTGAAAGAAGTGACTAAGGAAACTGCATTTACGTCGGTCAACGTACCGCTGCATGCCGGTGCCATCCGCTACTACAAGGAAGCCGGTTTTGACATTCCCGCCAATTTGATGGCCGGTCAGTAAGACCCTTTGAAACGCGACGGCGGCTCCATTTAGGTGCCGTCGTCCTACCGACTGGCTCAAACCAGCCGAACCTTGCAAACAGATGACCAACTCTGAGATCCAAAACCATCCCCTCGACTTGATCCTGAAATGGGGGGCGCTGCTCGCCTGCGTCCTGTTGGGTGCAATCGCGCTCTACAGCTCCGGTGTGGGATTGATTGATCCCAAGATGCACCGTGCTGGCGGCTTTGCGTTGGCGCTGCTGGTGGGCGTCTATGCGGCGCGCGTAAAGCGATCTGCTTCTGGGTCATCATCTGGTCTTTCAGGCTTGCTGCAGTCGACAATTGATTTTGTCATGATCGCTGCCGGTCTTTGGGCAATCTGGTCGTTCTTTTTTGTCCAGACAGAGATGGAAGAAGCGCTATACGACGTCACATCGAACGACGCCTGGCCAGCCGTCGCGGGCTTGGTGGTGTTTCTGGAATTGTGCAGACGTTTGTGGGGTTGGGGCCTGTTCAGCGTTGGTGCACTCGCCGTCATCTACATTTTGTTTGGCAGTGGGATGCCTGGCATTCTGGCCCACTCCGGCTTTAGCCTTGTCGAAGTGTCTGAGGCGCTTTGGTACAACACCAATAAGGGCGTGTTTGGTTCGATCACCAATATCGTTCTATCCACTGTCTTCATTTTTATTATTTTTGGTGTCTTGCTGGAAGGTACCGGTGCGGGCGACACACTGTTGAAATTCGCTTTCCTGGCCACACGCAGGACGCGGGGCGGCCCGGCCCATGCGGCGATCCTCGCCTCTTCGCTGTTCGGCACTATGTCCGGCAGTACGGTTGCCAATATCGTAGGTACCGGCACCTTCACCATTCCGATGATCAAGAAACGTGGTTTTTCGCCAACCTTTGCCGCTGGGATCGAGGCAACCGCTTCTTCTGGTGGCCAAATCATGCCCCCCATTATGGGAGCGGCTGCGCTGGTCATGGCAGACCTGACAGGTGCCGGTTATCTCACCGTCATTGTTGCCGCACTGCTGCCAGCTTTGTTTTATTATTTCAGCTTGTTTTGCGCTGTCACCGTGGAAGCCCGCCGCCAGGGCATTGAAGTCAAGCAATTGCAGATTGAGGACAAGATCACGCGCGTGGACTGGATCAACTCAATTCTGTTCCTGGCGCCCATCGCCACCGTAATCACATCGCTGTTGTATGGGATGTCGACATCCGCAGCCGGTTTTTATGCCGTAATCGTCCTGTTGCTTCTGGCGGTGATAAATCCAGAAGTTCGCGCTGATCCAATGCGCGTCTGGCGGTCATTTCTGAAGGGCAGTCAATCCGGTGCAACCCTGCTGATTGCCATTGCTGCAATTGGCATTCTTGTCGGATCACTCGACTCCACCGGACTGGGTTTAAAACTCGCCAACGTGATATCGACAATTCGCGGCGAAAGCCTGTTCTCGGCGTTGCTGGTAGCGATGGTTGGCGCCTTGGTTCTCGGGATGGGCATGCCGACACTGCCTGCCTATCTGATCATAATTCTGGTCATGGGCCCCGCCATTCAAGCACTTGGTGTGTCCATGTTGACCGCCCACATGTTTGTTTTTTACTACGGGGTGGCCTCATCTTTGACCCCGCCGGTTGCCATTGCCGCCTATGCTGCTGCGCCCATTGCTGGATCGAATCCTTTGATGACGGCCTTGATGGCGTTTCGACTTGGAATGGCCAAATTCATCATTCCCTTCATATTTGCCTTCTATCCGACCGTATTGATCGTCGAACAGTTTGAGGCGGGCAGCTTTGTTTGGATAATTTTGCGGACCTTGCTTTGCATTTGGCTGTTCTCATCGGCACTCAGTGCGTTTGATCGCCGCAAACTCTCAATTGTCGAATGCGCACTTCGTTTTGTAGCGGCCTTTGCCGTTTTGGTGCCCGATCCACTGATCCATATTCCAGCTATTTTGGCTGGGCTGATGTTAATTGCATTCGATGTTTACCAACACCGACGGCGTTCTCAGGAATTAATTTAGATGACCAAGCAACCCAACTTTCTGTTCATCATCACCGACCAGCACAGAGCAGATCATCTTGGATGTTATGGAAACCCGGTTGTGCGCACGCCGTCGATTGATGCGATTGCGGCGCAGGGCACTCGCTATTCGCGCTTTTATGTGGCCAACCCGATCTGTATGCCAAACCGCGCTTCAATTATGACCGGCCGCATGTCTTCGCTTCATGGTGCTCGCCACAATGGCATTCCGCTTAGCCGAGACCATACCACCTTCGTTGAGCTGTTGCGCGATGCCGGTTACAATACCGGCCTGATTGGTAAGTCGCATTTGCAGGGCTTTACGGGACTGCCTGCAACAAATCAGTATCAACCCGAAGAAGATAAACACACACCCCGTGAAGGCCTGCGTGATGCAGTGAAAAATAATCGACACGGACCGGACTATGACCTCGAAGTAAAATCCAAGTGGGATACCCCGCTGGCGGAACGGGTCGATGGCGACTTTTACGGATTTGATCATATAGAGGTCGCCGCTGATCACGCCGACAAGGCGTGTGGGGACTACCTGCTTTGGGCGCGTTCACAAAGACCAGACTTTGACTCATTGGTCGGGCCACAAAACGCGCTGCCGGACAATCGCATCAATGCCCCACAGGCCTGGCGCACGGCGGTTCCTGAAGAGCTCTACTCGACGACTTGGGTCGCTGACCGATGCGAGGCCTTCCTGAAGGATGCCGCCCGCAAAGACGCTCCTTTCTTCCTTCAAATGTCATTTCCTGATCCGCACCATCCCTTCACACCTCCTGGTAAGTATTGGGATATGTATGATCCCGATGAAATCGAGCTTCCGGAGTCTTTCGGCAAGGGAAGCTTGCCGCCGATCCGGGACATGAAAGAGGCTTTGGCGAATGGCCAGGACAAGCGGGACAACCAGAACCCGTTTGCCGTAACTGAACGTGAGGCACGTGAGTTAACCGCGCTGACCTATGGCAGCATCACAATGATCGACGACGCCATTGGCCGCGTGATGGGGCGTCTGAAAAGCCTTGGGTTGGACGAAAATACCGTGGTGATCTTCACCACCGATCACGGCGACTATATGGGCGATCATGGTCTGATGTTGAAGCTGTTACTGCATTTTCAAGGTGTCATTCGCGTACCGTTCATCTGGAATGACCCTCAAGCACCTGCAAATTCCGCTGTCAGTGACGATCTCGCATCGTCGATCGACATTTCTGCGACAATTCTTGCACGAGCCGGAATCCAACCTTTTAATGGTATTCAAGGACGCGACTTAAACGATAGCAGTCCACCCGTAGCAATTCTGGTCGAAGAGGACAGTCAACGTTTGATGATTGGTTTCGATCGCCCCCAGCGTGTCCGCACATTGGTGACCGAACGCTATCGCATGTCTCTGCGAGAAGGTGAAGATTGGGGCGAACTTTATGATCTGAAGGAAGATCCGCTGGAGCTCGACAATCTCTTCGATACGCTCAACGGGGATGCATTGAAAAACAATATGTCGATGGCGATGGCACGGAAACTTATCGAAATCCAAGACAGGTCCCCGCTGCCAGCCTATCGCGCATAGCGTACTCGGCGGCCGCTCACGGAGCCGTGACGAGGACGTTTTTTTTGATCAACGATACCACACTGGCGAAAGTGTCTGCAGCGAGCGTAGGATTCATCGCTCGAAACAGCCGTTGGTTTGATTCCAGTCAATGACGGAGAAGCGGATCTTGCGACTTTACATTCCAAATCTCTGCGCTCACGAAGCGACCTAGTTCGAATTGGCGAACTTTTAGGGAGAGCTGCAATCGGTCGCAGTAAGCTTGCCAAACTCTCAATTTCTACAAGCAGACATTAAATGTTGGAAATAATATATCCGACATCCGTCAGACCTGAAGCCATTTTGACGGGCCCGACCGGGTTAGACTATGTTGAAGCGCAGGCAAATATTCTCAAGGGGAAACAAATGGATGGCAAGTCGATACTCATGCTGATCGGTGAGTACAGCGAAGAGTACGAGATTTTCGTAGTTCGTGAGGCTCTAAAAGCTGTTGGACACAAAGTTGATATCATCTGTCCCGACACCCGTGCTGGTGAAAGGGTGCGTACAAGCGTTCACGATTTTGGCGATGGTGTTAAAACCTGGACCGAACATCTTGGCCATTACGTCGAGACCGACTCCGATTTCGATACTATTTCAACAGAAGACTACGATGCAGTTTACATCGCTGGTGGCCGCGGACCTGAATACATCCGAACTTATCCGAGGGTTCGCGAGATAGTGCGGGAATTTCATCAGGCGGACAAGCCAATTGCATCCATATGCCACGGATTGCAGGTGCTTATTGCGGTCCCGGAAGTGATTGCGGGAAAACGTGTGGCAGGCCTTTTTACAGTCGAGCCCGAAGTCGCGCTGACAGACGCCACATATGTCAAAATAGGGCCAAAAAATGCACTTCGGGATGGAAATCTGGTTACGGCGGAGGGATGGACCGCACTGGCAGCTTTCATTCGCGAATTTCTGGCAGTTCTTGGAACCGAAATCGTCCATCACCCAATCGCCAAAACTGTGACCTCCCAAGCGGCTGAATGAACGACTGGCACTGAAGCCAGGGTGCTGGTCGAATGTGATGTTCAATCTTTCGGCGCTGGCGTGAATCCGATCTCAGTCTTGGAGCGAATGGCTTCCTCGCCGCCCAGTTCCTCAATCCGCTTCGCCTGATCTGAAAATGCCAGCGCGTCGGCGGCTTCAGGATCTACAATGTTGCGCAGCTCCGCTTCAAGTTCGGCCTGGATTTTCCTGGTCTCAACCTGACCTGACAGGTCATTTTTCTCGCGTGGATCATCAGCCAGGTTAAACAATTGCGGTTCGTGGCCAACATAATAAATGAGCTTCCAGTCTCCCCTGCGCACCATGAAACCACCAGACCAGGACCCGGCAGCGTGGTATTCGCTAAACACCACACGGTCTTGGACGTGATTGCGTGCAATATCACGCAGGTCAGCACCGGGAAGCGCACATTCGCGATCGTCCAACTTATCTCCGGTGGTCTGGACAATTGTTGGATAAATATCGACCAGAGAAACAGGCGTCTGGCAGCGGGCACCCTGTTCGATTCCGGGGCCCGCCATGATCATCGGTATGGCAGCGGAGTCTTCATAGAGCACCGATTTTCCCCACAGGCCCCGATTGCCCAGGCTTTCCCCGTGATCCGAGGCGTAAATAACCAGCGTATCGTCTTCGAGACCGGCGTCAGCGAGCGCCGCGAGAACCCGGCCAATATTGTGATCCAGATAGGAACACATGCCATAATAGGCCTGCAGCGCGACCCGTAATTTGTCATCGTCGAAGTAGTCGTCGTAGTTGAATGTGTTTCGATAAGCATCGATGCCGGGATGCGATGGCCGCTCAGCGAGATCATACTGGTCCGGCTTGGGAATCGGCACATCTGCGTAAATATCAAAGAATTCCTTAGGCGCGATCAGCGGGAAATGCGGAATGACGAATGAAACATACAGCACCCATGGCTTGTCTGAATTGTCAGTTCGCTTCTTCAACCAGTCTTCGGTAGCGCCCGCCACACGATTGTCGAAGTCCAGATAGCCAGACGATCCGTATCCGGCTTTGTCCGCCATTGCGCTTGCAGCCTTGCGAGGAGAACCTTTCTTGCGGATCAGCCCCAGCACATCACCAAGTCCGTCGACCACATAAATAGGTTCCTGACTTTCCGAAAAACCGACATCATCTTCGGGATCGCGAAAGTGCAGCTTGCCGATCGAAGCCACATCGTGGCCAGCATCACGCAAGTGGTGGTGCCATGTCGGTGCTTTGCCGTCATAGGGATGAGCATTGTCCCAATATCGGGTTCGGTGCGGATAGTCGCCGGTAGCAAGGCTGGCGCGAGACGGCACACAGATCGGCGAATTGCAGTAGGCGTTGTCGAACGTCACACCACGCGCCGAAAGTGCGTCGATATTGGGGGTTTTGACGATTCCGTTTCCATAACATCCCGAGATGTCCCGGGCGTGTTCATCAGACAGGATGAAGAGAACATTTTTGGCCATGTCGTTATCCCTCCAGACCATATACCTTCGCAGCCGTACCGCCGAACAACTTGTCCTTGTCCGCCGTGCTCAGACCTGCATCATCAACAATTTCGTTAATCGAGGCCCACCAAAGATCGTAGGTGCTCATCAACGTCATCAGCGGCCAGTTGCTTGAAAATATCAGCCGCTCGCAGCCAAAATCTTCCAGCATGGCATCCACCCATGGCCGCAGCGTATCGGTCTGCCATTCCACGCCGGCCCGCTCCACCAGGCCGGACACTTTCACATAGGCAGATGTTTCCTTGGCAATGCGGCGCATGTCGGCGCGCCAGTTTTCAGTGTCGCCGGTCATCACGAAAGGTCGCCCCCCATGATTGAGGATCGCCGTCATCTCAGGCACAGCGGCAAATAAGTCGCAGACAGGTTCAAGTTGTGTGCAGTTGGCCAGGAAGTCGACCGGAACACCGGCCGTTCCAACGATCCGATAACTTTCCTTCACTGCAGGGTCGGTGAACCAGCTTGGATCAAATTCCTTTGGCGGATGGGCACGAATGCCGCAGAGTTTAGGAATGTCCTGCAGCTTTTCAATTTCGTGAAGCAGTGCGGACGGGCTGGCTTCCAGATCAAGCCAACCAATAACACCTTTTATGAATTCACTCTCGCGTGCCAGACGGATCATATACTCCGTTTCCCTGGGATCTGTTGCGGCTTGCACCACCACAACACCATCAATGCCAGCCTGTGCGCAAAGCGGGGCGAGCATTTCGGGCGTGAAGTCATGCTGCAGTCCACCAATCTTCTTGGCGCTCCAGATGTTGTGCGTCTCGCCCAGCTCCCAAAAATGTACATGCGCGTCGATCTTCATGCTGACTCCTTCTGCTACACCCTGAGTGTCTCAAAGTCGGATTATCTGGTAATCTTAGGATGCCACTGGTATTACTGACTAACTCAATATTCGCCGCAGCCGATGAAAGATTGGAATACCCAATGGAGACCAGATATGCGCGTGTCGTTGAGGAGGTTGCCAAGCTTGGAAGCATTCGAGCGGCCTCTGAGGTCATTGGCTACACCCAGTCGGCCATCACCAAGATTCTGCATCGAATAGAAGAAGAATTCGGCGAACAGCTGTTTGAGCGCCATCCCCGCGGCATGCGGTTGAACGAATATGGTGTTGCGTTTCTTGAGCATTCGATGGCGATTGACAAAGAGATGCGCGATGCGAAATCCAAGATTGCTGCGTTGAAGTCGGGCGAAACGGGGCGGGTTGTTCTGGGTACGGCAGCATGGTCGACACAAATCCTACCGGGGATTTTGTCAAACCTTGCCAAAACACGGCCAAATCTAAAATTCCGGGTGGTGGAGAGCAATGCGGGTCATCTCGAACAGCTTTTGCTGGAGGGCCGGATCGATCTGGCGATTTCCGCTATCTCCCAGCCGATGGATGATCAGATTGTCATTGAGAGCATGGGAGAAGTAGTTTTTGGTCTGGTGACGGCGGTTGATCACCCGCTCACCAAACTTGAGAAAGTACGGATCAAGGATGTCGCCAATTACCGATGGATTCTGGCCGATGGTGACCGCCGAACTTCGGCCTTTCTTGAGCGGCAATTTGCCAAACATAACCTGCCCTGGAGCAGCCCAGACATCGAAGTCCTTCCCCGCCATGCGCTGCTCGAAATTGTGGCCAATACGGACCTCATTTCTTACTTGCCGTTGTTGAACGACCCGCAATATGCCCCCCCAGTTGCCAAGCTGACCTGCGTCGATCTGCCATGGCGTATCCCTGCAGGCATGTCGTTTCGAAAGAACCGTCCGGTAACAGCTGCGGGGCGGATCGTCTTTGAGGCAGTTAAGGAACAATTCCATCTTGCTGCAGCAAGTTATGAGTAGATCAATGGCTGACTTACGTCACTCGCCAAGGCGGCTTTGACGGGCGAACGCCGCCCGCAGCAATGGCACAAACAGTACGCCAATCACGCATATCAAAACCGAAAGCGTGATTGGACGGGACAATATGTAAGGAAGCAATTCGCCCTGGGATATCAGGACGGTTCGTCGGAAATTGGTCTCAAAAATGGGACCGAGAACGAAACCGATTACCAGAGGTGCCAGGGGATAATTCGCCTTCCGCAGAAAATAGCCGAGAAGTCCGAAGAATATGAGCAGCCAAAGGTCGTTGATCTGGCGCGCAACGGCGTAGGTTCCAACCAGGCTGATCATCAAAACACCGGCCATGATGCCCCATTGCGGCAATTGCAGGATTCGGACGACGCCACGAATGAAGACGAGACCCAGCGGCAACAGAAGGATCGCTCCGAGGAGGAAGATCAGGAATATCCCCTGTGCCACATCGGCATTTTGGAGGAATAATTGAGGTCCGGGCTGGATCCCCTGAAGCATCAGACCACCCATCAACACGGCAACAATGGGGTCGCCTGGAATGCTCAATGACATCATGGGAATGAGGGCACCGCCCGTTACGGCTGAATTGGCAGTTTCGGAAGCAACAACCCCGTCCGGATTACCTTCGCCAAAGTCTGCGTCGTCCTTCTTTCGAAACGACATCGCCATCCGATAGCTTAGGAACGATGCGGTGACACCGCCAATACCTGGAACAATGCCCACGAAGACACCGGTTAGGCTCGAACGCAGGTAATTGATTGGCCGTTTCACAAGGCTGGAAAATGCCTTGGCCGATGCCGCCGCGCTTGAACCAGAATCGGTAGCTTGGATCGGTTTTTCAACCTGCATCAGAACCTCCGAGATACTGAACAATCCAACCAGCAATGGGACCAATGTTATGCCGGCATCGAAATAGGTCGAGCCGAAAGTAAATCGCTGCACCCCCGAGACAGGGTCAAGGCCAATGGTTGCGATGAAAAGCCCCAGAAAACCCATTGCCCAACCCTTCAATGGGGAACTTCCAGACAACGCGCCGAGCGTGGTCAGGCCCAGCAGCGCGAAGGCAGCGGTTTCCGCCGGCCCAAAGCGCAATGCTATTGTGGCCAACTGAGGAGCAACGGCAATCAGTACAATCGCACTGACCACTCCGCCGACTGTGGACCCTATGGTCGACAATGTCACAGCCTCTGAGGCGCGACCGGCCAAGGCCATCGGTCTGGCGTCCAGCATGGTGGCCGCCGCCATGGGCGTGCCAGGAATACCAATCATCGTGGCCGCGACCGCCCCGCCATAAGATCCGCCCTGATAAATGCCGATCAGCAAGGCCATTGCCGTTACCGGATCGGTGTAGAATGTAAATGGGATCGCCATGATGACGCCGAGCAGCGGGCCGACGCCGGGAAGCGCTCCGACGATGATCCCAATCGCCAATCCAATGATCAAAAACAGGAGTTCGTGCCATCCGATCAGATCGGTCGCTATTTGAATAAGGTCCGCCAAGATCAAATCACAGCGTCGATGCCGAACAGGCCTTCAGGCAGAACAGTTGCCAGGCCATAACGGAATATGATCAGGCAGGCGGTCGTCAGGCAAATGGCCACAATCAGCGCCTTTGTCTTGTTTGCCGCTCCGCAAAGCAGAGCAACAACGGTTAACAACGGCACCATCGTCAAAATGTAACCGACTTCTTCAAACAGAAGGACAAAGCCGAGCAGGGCAATAAACAACGCCAGGGACCAGAGGGCACGCGCGCCGATAAATTCTTGATATTCAGAACTTCCAGCTGTCCTGCGGAACAGGTTGCGTAACTGGATTGCGGCGGAACCCGCAAAAAACAGCAACATGATCGAAAGAATGAGACCTGGATAGGCCCTGGGGCCGGAAAAGGTTTCAAGATCCGAGCTGAATGCCAAATCTATCCGGCTGGTCAAATACAGGCCCACAAGTACCAAGCCGATGAACACCAGCGTTATTGCAAACTCGCCCCGAGGATTTGCCATTTTGCCACCTCCGCTGACCCTGCATGCTAGGGCTATGCCCACCAAGAAACAATCCAGCACCGCTGCGCAACGCTGGATCGTTCTTATGAAGATTGGTTCTGTTTGGCTTTATTTGCTTTTCAGAACCTTATCCACATGCGGAGCGAGAAGCTTTGCTGATTCCGCCCACAGTACTGTGGAATCTTCGGGAGAAATATATTTGATCATTGCGATCCTTCCACCAAGCTCCTTGGCAAGTTCATTGCTGGTCAACACCGCACCAAATGCCTTTTGCAGCTTTGCGACAGCTGCGTCCGGTGTCCCGGCAGGTGCCACAATCCCACCCCAGCCAAACGCGTTATCGCCCCAGCCTATTGGGAACCCCTGTTCCGCAGCAGACGGCAATTCCTTTGCGATTGCGTGCCGTTCGTCGGTCAACAAACCAAGATGTTTGATCTGGCCTTTAAATGCGATCCGTGTCGCAACGACCGAAACCGAAACGTCCAATGTGCCGTTCAGCAGACCTGTGACGTTGGCGCCACCGCAGCCGCCTTTGCCATTGGGGATCGGATTGTAAGGCACGCCCGCACCGGTCATAAATTGTTCTCCGACAAGACGGGGAACCGATTGTGGTGCACAG
The DNA here is from genome assembly GCA_039977975.1 of Rhizobiaceae bacterium. Classification (GTDB taxonomy): domain Bacteria; phylum Pseudomonadota; class Alphaproteobacteria; order Rhizobiales; family Rhizobiaceae; genus Pseudahrensia. The sequence continues at coordinate 1,005 of JBDWCD010000014.1, read as the reverse complement.
ACACCATAATTCAACGTGCGGCCTTCACCTTTTGCCCAGTCCACAAATTCGGCGATGCTGTTTGCCGGATGGTCGATCGCCACCGTCAAGGTGAATGGAAAGGCAAAGACGCCGGCGATTGGAACGAAATCGTCATTCGAATACGGCAGGGCCGGGTTGAACAGCTTGGCGCCAACCTGGGCGGCGACCCAGTTGCTTGCCAATGTATATCCGTCGGCTTCTGCCGTGACCGCCGTTGCCAGGGCCTTGGTTCCCCCCGCTCCGGTGACATTGTTGATGACCACCGGTTGTCCGAGATCCTTTGCCGCCAACTCACCAATTGTGCGCATAACCACGGAAGTGGGATCAGCTGCGGGCCATGGATAGATGATGGTGATTGGCTTTTCAGGCCATTCCGCAAAGGCTGGTGCTGCAGCAAAGACTGCGGCAATTCCGGCAATGCCGAGCGTGAGTTTCTTAAAGACCTTGTTCATTGTATCCTCCCTAGCGATCGCATTGAGGGCACTCAATCGGCTGGCCCGCAACCTCTCATGCGGGACATCAATCCAAGCCCAAGTCGGAGACTTTCAACGACGGCACTGGAATTTCCCACCAGACTGAATACTCCGATACGCCAATTCTAGGCTTCCTTCCTGTCCACACCAGACACAAAAGGGGCTCAATCAATTCCAGTTTGGAATTTCGTAGACGATGCAATTGATCGCTCGAGTCATCACTTCCGTGCCTTTTGACAATTTAAAGCAGCCGACCCTGATCTGTTCAGGGATTACTCAACCAAACTCGCATGAGAGTCGGTGACAACAAGAAGCGTTGAGGGATGGCCAGTTCCAACCACTCAATTTGCGACAGCTCGTGATTGGCAGATTTGGGCTTATTCCGTTGAAAAACTCGCCTTAATCTCGGCAGTCTTTGCTGATTCAGTTTTCTCATTGATTTGGGAGATTGATTGCCATGATGGGACGACGTCCGGAAGCTCAAGCGGCGCTGTTTTACGAGTTTTGTCTT
>JBDWCD010000013.1:0-160545 GCA_039977975.1 Rhizobiaceae bacterium | reverse complement strand
GGTCGAGATGTTGTTCGCCCATCTCAAACGCATCCTGAAGCTGGACCGGCTCCGATTACGAGGCCCCTGCGGTGCCAGAGACGAATTCCATCTCGCAGCAACCGCCCAGAACCTTAGAAAACTGGCAAAATTGACCCCGGCGCCAAGCCCAACCCCGTAAAGCAATGGCCAAACAGGATCGCACTGAAATCAAAACAGAAAACCCAAGTTTCTCAGATGAGTTTTTCAACGGAATAAGCCCAAAGCCGACACAGGTCCTCTGTCGCAATTTTACTATTTGAACTTGGTTCTGGCCTCCGTTCGTGGCTAAATACCAGTGCATTTCCCCTTGCTGTACAACAACGACATCATCCACTAGCCTCAATATGGAAATCGTTCTGAGGCAAAGATGGTGGATGAGCGCGTTCAACGTAAATTGGCTGCGATCCTGGCTGCCGATGTAGCCGGGTATAGTCGTTTAATGGGAGTCGATGAGGAAGCGACACTTGCGGCATTCAAGCAAATCCGCGACCTAGTCGATCCATTGATTGAGCGCCATGCAGGCCGCGTTTTTGGAGGCGCGGGCGATAGCCTGATTGCCGAATTCACCAGCCCGGTCGAGGCGGTGCGTTGTGCCATCGAAATCCAAACTGCGATCGAAAACCACGGCGCAGATATTCCTGAAAACGAGCGAATGCGGTTTCGCATCGGAATCAATCTCGGTGACGTCATGATTGACGGTGAAAATCTCATGGGAGATGGAGTTAATGTCGCCGCTCGGCTCGAAGCTCTAGCTTCGCCTGGTGGCGTTTGTGTTTCAGATACAGTCGTGGCTCAGGTCCGAGATAGACTGGACTTGGAATTCGTGGATCTTGGGGAACACCACGTAAAAAACATTGTTAGACCACTCCGTGCGTATCGGGTGCCGTTGGCATCTGAAATCAGGGCTGCCTCACCCTATCGCGGTCTTGATGCATTTGAATTTGAACATGCGCATCTCTTCTATGGTCGAACTTCAGCGACAACACAGACCAAGGAGCGGTTGGAACGCCAGGCCGAGTTGGGAAATGCATTTTTGTTGGTCTACGGAATGAGTGGCACCGGCAAGTCTTCCCTCATGAAAGCTGGATTGTTGCCCGCTCTGGTCAAATCAGACCAAGATGCAGAAATTGGGCTGCGGCGATATTGTTTGTTGCGACCCTCTGACGGTTCAAGCCCGACGGAGACACTGATCAATCGTCTGCAACACCAGTCGGTATTTCCCGAGTTGTCGAATGATGCCGGAGCAAAAGAATCCACGGATAAGGCAGCGGAAACTCCACAAGATGTGGTTCGACTAACCCGCAGGGCACTTGCCGCCGCCTGTGCACCGAGGAACGTCAATCCAAAGATGGCACGACTCATTGTGGCCGTGGATCAAATAGAAGAATTGTTCACCTCCGAGCAAATAGACGCAGAAGCGCGCATTGCGTTTGTCGAAGTCCTGGCTGCATTGGCGCGGTCGGGCCAGGTTTGGGTTGTTTGCACAATTCGAGCTGATTTCTACCACCGCTGCGGCGAGGTGCCAGGGTTTTCCGAGCTCAAAGATGGCCTCTGCAGCTATGAATTGCTGCCCCCCACAGGCCCCGAAATTGCCCAGATGATCCGTGAACCAGCACGAGTTGCCGGTATGAAGTTCGAGGTCGACGCAGAGTTGGGAGATTTGGCTGATGTCCTTCAACAAGCTGCGACCAAAGATTCCGGCACCCTCCCGTTATTACAGTTCATGCTGGACGCCCTTTTTGAGTTCGACTCAAATCGACGCCAGATGACGTTTGCCGCCTATCGGGCGTTGGGAGGTCTCGAAGGGGCAATCGCCCGACGCGCGGATGACATTACCTCTGAATTGCCCAAGAAAGTTCAAGATGAATTGCCGATATTGATTAGTGGCTTGACCATTGTCAGGCAACTTGACGACATGGTGACCGCCCGTCCGGCGCCAAAGTCGGAGATCTGCTCGACACCAGAACGAACGGCTCTGGTGAACGGCTTGCTTGAAGCACGATTGCTCGTCGGCAGCGAAGGCCCGAATGGTGAGCCAATGATCCGCCTCGCCCATGAGGCGCTATTGTCCTTTTGGCCGAGAGCCCAGAGCATCGTCGATGAAAACCGCGAATATATTTCCGTTCGCTCCAGGGTGGTCGCTGAAGCAGACCGCTGGATGGCCGAGGAAATGTCTCCTGACCTGCTTCTTCCCATAGGTAAGCGGCTGGTGGAGGCGGAAGATATGCTGCATTCCCATATTGGCGAACTGGATCCAGCAATTAGAGAATATGTCGAAGCGTCGATCTTGGCCCGCGACAGCCGAGAGCAAGCCGAGCTCGAAATGGAGCGACAACAGCAGGCCGAACTTGCTGAACACAACCGACGCGAAGCCGAAAGTGCCAGGAAGTTGGCAGGTCGCACCCGCATCGCGGCAGCAATTATGTTGGTTTTGGCCATCGTTGCCGGCGTCGGTGCATTTGTTGGATTGAGTGGCCAAAGAGACGCACAGCAAAAATCGATAGTTGCTGAAAAGAACGCTAAAAAGGCAAGAGAGGCTGAACATGAAGCCCAACGGTTGGCTGCAGTAGCCATCGCAGCTCGAGATCAGGCTGTTTTGTCTGAACACAGCGCACTGCGTGCCCGAAACCAAGCCCTGCGAAACGAGTCCTTGTTCCTGGCCTCGCAGGCCCGTGCAGAGGCATTGGCCGGCAATACCAAGACCGCTATTCGTCTGGCCTTGGAAGCACTTCCCTCCAATCCTGAAGACCCGAGAAGTCGGCCTTATGTGGCAGAAGCCGAAGCGGAACTCTACACCGCCTTGCTCAGTCGCCATCAGGTCGCCACGATGGTACATGAAGCGGCAGTTGCCCACGCGGTTTTCAGCCCAAAAGGCGACGAAATCCTTACCGCATCTTTTGACAACACCGCGCGGATCTGGAGTACCAGCGATGGTGCGCAACAGACTGTGTTTCGGGGGCATACCGATGATTTAGAAGAAGCAAATTACAGCGCAGATGGTCGGAAAGTTGTTACCGCGTCGCGTGACGGTACAGCACGTGTGTGGAATGTTAGCACTGCCCAACAAGTGACCAAATTTCCTGCGGGAAAACATGTTCGCCACGCTTCCTTTAGTCCAGTTGGCAACCGTATTGTCACTAACGCGAACATTGGTGCGACGACAATCTGGAATGTAGAATCTGGCCAGGCAACAATCGTCGGTGGCAGCAAACTGGATAGTGTAGCAGGTGCGATATTTAGTCCGGATGGGGATTCGGTGGCTGCATCCATTCTGCCGGGCAGTGTGGGGACGTTTGACCCCATCAGTGGAAATCCAATTGCAAAATATTCTGCCGGTGGAGGTCTGGTCAACGCCATAGCATTCAGCCCGGATGGTAGCCGTTTGATTTATGCCATGAACGACCTCACGTCGATATTGTGGGATGTTTCTGAGCATCGAATAATTGCAGAGCTGCGAGGCCATTCCAGTAGTATTCGTGGAGCTGTCTTCAGTCCGAACAATCGACTGGCAGCGACAATAACGATCGAAGGCTCTGCCAGGCTATGGGATGCATCAACAGGCACGCTCTTATCCATCCTGGGGAAAGAAAGTGACTTAGCCGGTCTTGAGGACGTCTTGCCTTTTGTCCACACCGATATGAACGGGGCATTCAGCCCTGACAGTCAGTTGTTTGCCAGCGCGGCACTGGACGGTGTGGTGCGCGTTTGGAACGTCAGCGGAGCAAATGACCTGAAGATACTCGGGCGACATGCCGGTCCCGTTGAACATGTGGCGTTTAGCCCGGACGGTTTGCAAATAGTCACTGCTTCTCACGATGGCACCGCCCGGCTTTGGGACATCAATGGGGTGGCAATCAAGCATCTGAGGGGGCACAAACGTCGCCCGGTATTTGTTGCATTCAGCCCCGATGGAAACAAGATTGCAACCGCGTCTTCGGACAATTCGGCGCGGATTTGGCACACTCAGAGCGGGCGAGAATTTGCTATCCTGGAGGGACATCAGGACTCCGTCCTTCATCTATCTTTCAGTCCGAATGGACAACTTCTCGTAACTGCCTCAGCCGACGGGACAGCGCGCGTTTGGGATACCGAAACCGGCGCACTACAAACCGTACTATCGGGACATGAAAAAGGTGTTCAGTTTGCCCGGTTTAGTCCAGACGGTTCCTTCATCGTTACCGCTTCAAGCGACGGTACCGCAAGAGTGTGGCGACCATCGGATGGCGTTGAGTTGGCTATGCTCGATGAACATACTCGGTCAGTAAAACGCGCATTGTTCAGTCCAGATGGCCGCCAAATATTAACTGCGTCGAGCGACGGAACGGCCCGACTGTGGGAGTTTGGTTCATCGGAATCCATCGACGTGTTTTCAGGTCATGATCGTGGAATCCGCGACGCTGCATTTAGCCCAAACGGCGAATTCGTCGTTACGGCGTCGGACGATCAAACGGCCCGCATTTGGCGCATTGGCGGAGACCGGAATGCTTCAACCGAATTGGCGGGCCACAATGCGAGAATATCAGCAGTTGTGATAGACACTCATGGCAAAAAGATTGCCACAGCTTCCAGTGACCATACAGCGCGGATCTGGGATGCGGCGACGGGAGCAGATTTGGCCATTCTCAATCACAGTGGGCCAGTCAGGCATGTTGCGTTCAGCCCAGATGGAAAACGTGTACTCACGACGTCTGATGACGGCACGGCCCGTCTTTGGGATGTGGAAACGGGCGCTGAATTCGTGAGTTTACCGAGTCATACTGACCAGGTTCGGCATGCCTCATTTAGCGATGATGGAAGATTTGTTGCAACCGTATCCAACGACAAGATTGCACGCATTTTTCCATTTTATCCCTCTTTGCAGTCGTTGATCACCAATGCCCTGGAGATTGCTCCCAGTGAACTGTCACCGTGCCAACGCAAAGGCTTTTTCTTACCTGTTGAGAGCAAAATAGTTGACTGTCCATAGCAAAAGAAAGTCGGCGTGTTCTTGTGCACTACTGCATTCCGTCGACTGTGATCATAGGTCAATCAGATTCGGCTAGTTGATTTGGCCACTTTGGCCACTACTCAGTCGTTGCACCGATTTTAAGCGAACATCCGGTGCTGGTGTGAGCTGCCATTGAACCGCCTATAAGTACAGTGCCTTGCGTATTAGGCCGATAATCCAAGCCAACCGCTGATGAGGTCAGTACCGGCACTATCGATCGTCACTATCCGACCACTAGCGGGAAAATCGCTCGCAAACGATGATCTCATCATTGTTAACAGCTCACTTCTTAATTGCCGATGGTGGCTGCACGGTCGGTTTGACGAATTGCTCACTATCGGCGGGGGAGGCCATTGACTTGATTAATAATTGGTCTTTTGCCGACTGAATGGCCAACTTTTGTTGGTCGTTGAACCTCCTTTCGCGGTGCCCCACAATGATGCGACGGCCAGCGATGAAGATGACCAATACTACTGCGACAAGAAACAAAGTTTCCATTGTGGGCCTTAATCCACTGTAGATTGAACCAGCTTGCTATAGTAGCGTCTCGCTGCCCGGTGTCCAATCGACATTGCGTCACCAAGCTATTGGGAGCAAAACTTCACTACTAACGGCTCCAATCATTTATGCCAGTTAGTACCATGTCGCAGACTGCACATCCGATTAATTTGGAAATGATAAATGTCCGCAACTCGGTCATTGGGCCAGGTGCGACCATTGAATCACTCAAGATCTGGTTCGAGTCCTTTTCAGAGTCCCGCGGTACCTGGGATTAGCCCACACTCAACAAAAGTCGCACGAGCGCAGCTTGTGTTCCTACTCCGGTCTTTTCATACAGACGATACAGGTGCGTCCTTGCGGTGTTGACCGTAACTCCTAGTTCGAGCGCCGACTCGCGTAAACTCAGTCCCAAAGCTATGCGTTGTGCCACTTTGATTTGCGCATCAGAAATATCAAACACTGTTTGAGCATGACCCAAACGACGCTCGACCAGATTTTCAGTATCTAATCGAACATAAGTCATACAATCTCGGATCAAGAATTGAACAACGGCCACGCCACCTTCAAAATTCTGTCCAAGGATAACCGGAAACTGCGGAAGACCGCCGACTTCGGAGGCAAATTTGTGGGTGTCAAAGAACCCATGGTGCGTCGCTGTACGTCGAATGGATTGCTGCAGTGCCTTATCCCAATCCGGGTGGTGTGCTCGCAATCTACCGGCCGAGATCGTCAGATATGAATGATCTTTAAGGGCACTTCTACTTGCCTCAGTTAGATGGACAATTTGGCCTTCGGCGTCCACACCAACATATAGCCCATCCGGTCCATCGTCCTGTCTGAGTAAGAAAGACGAATAGATGATCTTCCAACTGTTGCCATGACGCTCAAAAATTCTTGTTTCAAAGGTTTTGCCTGTCTCGCCTGTACCAAATCTTGACCAACCATCAAACACAGCCCAAGCGGTGTTGCCGGTGATGCTGATGTCCAAATTTTGCTGGTCGAAATCCAATACTTTACAACTCAAGTCTTCTGCGAAGACCCTTTTCATATGCGCCGAAATCTCTGTCCATCCCGTCAAAACACTTAGTCCTGCGGTTTCTGAAATACATACGTCCCGCGCACGCTCGTCATGTACCCAACACGCCGCCCATGCTTCGAAGTCCTCATTTTGGAATGCATGCGTGTCGGCATGAATGACTGCCGCGATCGCATTATGGTCATCACCATCAGGATGAGAGAATTGATCTGTAACATTTATCAGGTGCATCTCATTCTCCCTATACAACCACCAATCTAAAACAACAGTAGCTGCTATCCAATGCCAGCTCGCACAATGAAAATCTGAATTCCATGGCCCTCGTCGACCCAAGCGCTTTCAGGAAATGCTTGGAAACCATCGGGTACTGACAATATTTCAATTTTATCAGGACAAGATCGTACCGTCGCGCTAACGCAGCTGTCATTGCGGGTGCGAACAATCTTCCATGTTATAACTCCGGCAGGGCTGCTCTCCTTGTCGATGCGCAGTGTGACCCTTCGACTATCGACAACAATATTGGGTGCCTGAGGACCAAGTTGCTCGTTGTGATACAGCAAGAGCCAACCATCACCTGCAACAGATTGGCCATCAGCTTTGAAAGGAATGATCATTGCTTCGGGTGGTACATAGCGTGGACCCGCTACCACCGTAGGTACAGTTTGCGCGCCAGTGGGTCCAGCGCTCGCCAACATAACGGCGAAACCGATTTTGAGAATACTCAGCCCTAGGTGTTTAAGTTTCCAGCATTGATGCAAAAAGTGTGACAATTGAGTTTCCCACTAGATCGAACTGGGAGAACAATGCACCACTTCACGGTCGACACTTGTCATACGAATGTATGACGCCAACACAATTTATCGACATCGATCAAGAATAGGCCACTAGCAGTTATCTCGGCTTTTCAGAGACGTTACGTCTGTCCATTAGCTGCCGATGGGCGTAATGCGATCTACAAAATGTCCAAGGTCTGGATCGAGCTCTTTTTTACCCATTGGCCTCGTGGCGCAACCTGAATCGCTTGAAGCTGACGCTATACTCATGTTTAGCCTACATCCATTCTTGTCAGTTTGGGCAAGGGACCGCAGTATAGATTGCCGCTGAAAATTCCAAGTACAACAGCCGCATAAACAAAGTTGGGCGCTCCAGAGTAATATGGAGCTCAGATGCCAAACGGCAGAGAATTAAGGAGAAAGTGTCCTGGCGAGGCGGAAACCGATTTTGAAATAGCGGAAGCCCAGCCCACTTTCGTGGCGGGCGGCTGAGCGGAGCTCCCACGGGGGTCTGCTCCAGTCACCGCCACGCCTCATCCGAATGGCACAGTCGCCATTCTGCGAAGAAAGCCAAGGAGTGCCGTCCAACGGAGCGTTGCGGTAACTTTCATGCTGACAGTCCTCGACCCATTCCCAGACATTACCATGCATGTGGCGCAAGCCCCACGCATTCGCCGCATCGAGCTCATCCACCGGGACGGTCATTTGTCGGTTAACGCCCTCTTCCCCAGAGCCATAGCTGAAGTTACCATTGTAGTTGGCCTGATCGACCGATAATGTGTTGCCGAATGCGAAAGGCGTTTGTGTCCCAGCACGCGCTGCGTATTCCCATTCTGCCTCGGAGGGCAGCCGGTACGGCGCTCCGGTAACATTGGCGTTTAGCCAGCTGATGTATTCATGCGCGTCGTTCCAGGAAATGTTCATTGCCGGCCTTTTTCCCCGGCCCCACGCGGCCCCGTCGGACGCCGCGTCTTCGCTGCAACCTCCCGCCAAGACGCAGCGGTCCCATTGCTCGAACGTCACTTCCGTTTTTGCCAGAGCGAAACGCGTAATCGCGACTTTTCGCTGCGGGCCTTCATTCTTCCCCCTCCCTTTTTCGTCAGATGACGAACCCATCTTGAATTCGCCACCTGGGATTACCACCATCTCAGGGCAGGTGTCGCAGTCGGTGAAGGTCGACAAATTGGGCCGAGAATTGACCCCCCTCCGGTCTGTCTCTTTTTCTTGAGAGGTTGCAAGAGGGGTTGCAAGTAAGGTGAAAAGAACCGCCAAAAATGAAAGTACAGCTGATTTAATTGAATAGGCGCCAGATTGTAAACGCGACGGGTGCCGGTTTTGCATGATTTGTATCTCCATGTGCCGATTTTATTTCACCAGATGCGTATTCGCGACATTTCATTCATTGGCCGATTCTTCCCTAAATGGGGCACTTTGCGTTGAAGATTGCTACAATTGCGCGCTCCAATCAATTTCCATGTGCAAATCTGGAGATAACTTCAAACCCTTGCCAATGAGCGGAACGGAATCGGAGCAGTGATCGCAAAGAAGACAATTCATTCAACGAACCCCATTCGCTTTGACCGCTGAGCTGCCGTTGGGCCAATTGCGATCTGGAATTGAGCCAAAGTCTCCTGCGAGCCCTTTCTTGCCAATCTGGTCTTGTCGTAACTGAAATGGTTCGCACCAGTGTTTTCAGTTGGTGGTGTCCCTAACCGGTCATTTGCTTGATCTATGCACCTGCGGCAACGTAAGGAGCTTCGAAGTTTCCCCGGGCAGCCTGCGTCAATATCTGTTGGTCGATGGTAAGATCGTCATCAACGCGTCATAGCTGCTCCACCCTGTAGTCATCTATAGGATGTATAGGTGGAGCAATTCATTCGGGGCAGGCTGAAAGCTCGGGCGAACCTGCTTGACTCCCCAACGACGATATATTCTGTTTAAGTTCTGCTGGTTTTCCAATGAGTAATAATTGAAAAACCAAAATGCATTGATGGGAGGAAAACGAATGAAGAGACGTACCTTTGCAAAGGCAATTGCTGCTGGTGTGATGGCTGCAAGCATGGCCGGATTTATGACGACCACTTGGGCTGCTGACACCATTAAGATCGGGGCGGTATGGCCAAAAACCGGACCACTGGCTGGTGGTGCCACTGTTACGCAGGGTCCAAATATCGAGATGTGGGTCAAGCAGGTGAACGCACGTGGCGGTCTGAAACTCAAAGACGGTCAGAAAATGATCGAGCTCATTGAATATGACGACAAGACCAATCCCGGAGAACACATAAAAGCTGTTCAGCGTTTGGCTACACAAGACAAAGTTGACTTTATCGTTGCCCCATACGGTACGGGCTTCAACATTGCTGCTGCACCAATCTATGCCAAATACGGGTATCCGCAGATTGCGGTGAGCGCGATCTCGGACAAGATTGAAGAACTTACAGAACGCTATCCAAGCCTGTTTTTCACACTCGGCACCACTACTTCATTCGTCGAGGGTGTGCGCGACATTCTGGTTGAGATGCGAGACTCCGGCAAAATGGGCAACAAGATCGCGATGGTCAATGTAGCCGATGCCTTTGGTATCGAACTTGCTGATGCAGCCCGTCCAATCTTCGCCAAAGCTGGATTTGAAATTGTTTATGACAAGTCGTATCCGCTCGGCACGCCAGACCTTTCCCCTGTTATGAAAGGGGCAAAAGCTGCAGCACCTGATGCATTCGTTGCTTGGTCCTACCCGCCGGATACCTTTGGTCTTACCGAACAAGCTGTCATTGAGAATCTTGATGTGAAGGCCTTTTATACAGCCGTTGCAACTTGCTTTCCTGCCTATGGCGGCAAGTTTGGCTCAAAGGTCAACAACAACCTTGGTGCTGGTGGAGTAAATCCCGATACGCCAGAAATGAAGGCTTACTTCAAAGCCCATAAGGAATTGACGGGCAAGGATGCGGACTACTGGGCGTCTGCCAATACCTATGTCAGCCTGCAAATCTTAGAACAAGCGATTGAGGGTGTTGGTGCTGCTGATAAGGCGGCCGTCACTCAATACATCAAGGACAATACGTTCAAAACCATTATGGGTGACATCAAGTTTGAGAACCAGTTTTCTAACCGGTTCTGGACTGTTGGACAGTGGCAGGACGGCGTTTTCCGCGGTGTCAAATCTGTAAACGTTGATGGCGCTGCCGCCATTCGCGAGAAAACCGGTTGGAACTAAGGCAAATCGCCTAAGCTTCAATCAATAGCGCATTGCGTCCGGCTCTACGGTCGGATGCAATGTCAAACTTTCAGGTTTCTCGTTCATGGACATCATCATCTCAGGCTTATTGCTTGGAGGCACCTATGCGCTCATCGCCATGGGGCTAAACCTGCAATATGGTGTTGCCCGCATTATGAACCTCGCTAATGGTGAAACGTTGGTGTTGGGTGGCCTGGCGGCTTTCTGGCTGTTTGTCTCAGCGGAGATTAGCCCTCTGATGACGATGTTTATCGTTGCGCCATTGGCCTTCGTCGGCAATTGGCTAATTTACAGATTCCTTTTACGACCACTTGTATCGCGCGCCAGATCGCAAGGGCAACTCGAGGTCGATTCAATCCTCGCAACTTTTGGTATGAGTTTCATACTTTTGGGAACTATGGTGATGATCCGCGGTGAATATTTCACCTATTCCTTTTTGGCCACTCCCTTTGAAATTCTTGGGAGCACCGTTGCGTTAAACCGTTTGGCGGCTTTCGGCATGGCTGTGGTTATTGGGTTGGTCTTGTATCTTTGGCTCAATCATTCCCGTCCCGGCATGGCTGTTCGAGCGGTGTCCGTCAGTCCAGATGCAGCCAAGCTTGTAGGCATTAATGTTAGTCGCACTTCGGCGCTGGCATTTGCATTGGGCGGGGCAGTTACAGCCGTTGGCGGCACGTTGATTTCAACCTTCATCACGCTTGATGCATCTGTTGGCGTTATCTTCACAATGAAAGCGCTTATCATCGTTATCATGGGTGGAGTGGGAGATATTCGTGGTGCAATCATTGCTGCCGTTATACTTGGGCTGGTTGAGACCGCCGTTGCGACACTGATCGACCCAGGTCTTACCCTTGCATCGGCCTATCTTATTTTCTTGCTGGTGCTTTTGTTTCGACCACAGGGTTTGTTTGGGAAGCGCCCGTCATGAAGCAAAACGACTGGCAGGGGTTCATCATCGCAATTGTCCTGTTCGTGCTGGCAGCGATCGTACCATTGATTGCCAACGGTTATCAGCTGAGCGTTGCTGTGACGGCTATTATGTATCTGGGACTAGCCACAAGCTGGGCGCTGTTTTCGGGACCCACCCATTACATATCGTTGGCTAGCGGTGCCTTTTTCGGAGTGGGTGGGTATTTGGTTGCCACCGGCATGAGCGATTACAATCTGTCGTTCTGGCTGATGGCCGCAATCGCTCCTTTTGTTGCGGCGATTTTGGCCATCCTGATTGGTCTGGCAACATTGCGCCTGTCGGGTGTTTATTTCGTGATATTCACCCTTGGACTCGCTGAAATGGTGCGCAATCTGGTTTCGTGGATTCAAAACAACTTTCTCGGATCGCGGGGGCTCTATGTCCTCACGGACTTTACCGAAGCACATATCTATTGGATGTTGCTGGGTGTTTGCGCATTTATCTTCATATTCGGTTGGTGGCTTGGTCGTTCGAAACTAGGGTTTGCCCTGCGCATTATCGGCAATGATGAAGCCGTGGCAAAACATGTGGGTATCAACACTGCCTGGTCAAAAGTCATCTTGTTCATGACGACTGGATTTTTTGCTGCTCTAATTGGCGCAATCATTGCACCGCGCTATTCATACATTGAACCCAATCAGGTGTTCTCGCCGGAGTTGAGTTTTCTGGTTGTCATCATGGCATTGTTGGGAGGGACACAGCGCCTGTGGGGACCTCTTGTTGGTGTCATCCCGTTCACACTGGTCTGGGAGTTCATTAACTCCAACTTCTCAAATTTCTCGACGCTCTTTCTCGGACTGGTCTTTTTGCTGATTGTCTACGTCATTCCTCACGGCTTTGTCGGCCTGCTGCAAAAATGGGGAGCGAAGATCAGGACATGACCACCAGTTCGGCGCTAGGTCGCACTTTATTGCAAGTTAACGGGGCGACAAAACGCTTTGGCGGCTTAATTGCGGTCAATGCCATGTCATTCGACGTGAAAGAGCATGAGGTCATGGGGATCATCGGACCAAATGGATCGGGAAAAACCACCATGATGAACCTGATATCAGGGGAATTACGGGCCAGCTCCGGGCGAATTTCGATGCAGGGAAAAACCCTGTCGGACTTGCCGCCTCATCAAATCGCGCGCTTGGGCGTAGCACGGACATTCCAGCTTGTTCGGATATTGCCAAGCCTGTCGGTGATCGAAAATGTCGTGGCAGGAGGAGCATTTGGGCACGCTAAAAAATGGGGTGGTGATGCTCTTTATTTTGCCGAAGCCCTGTTGGAAAAACTGGGCCTTGCCGATCAAATGTACCAACCTGTTGAAGCGCTAACTTATATCGATCAGAAGCGATTGGAACTCGCACGAGCTCTTGCTTCGGAACCACAGGTTCTGTTGTTGGACGAGTGGTTAGCAGGATTGAATCCGACTGAACTCCAGGTGGGTATCGATCTGGTATCCAGTCTCCGTGATGAAGGCCGAACGGTCATACTGGTGGAGCACGTGATGGATGCCATTCGCTCACTTTGTGACCGCTGCGTGGTTATGAATTCGGGCAAGAAGATTGCAGAAGGCAAACCGTCTGAAGTCCTGTCCGACCCAGAAGTTGTTCGTGCCTATCTTGGAGACGAATGATGCTGGACATTCGCAATTTATCAGCAAGTTACGGAATGCATCGTGCACTGGCTGATGTAAATATTCGAGTAGATGCGGGTGAGGTCGTCGTTATTTTGGGTGCCAATGGTGCAGGGAAAAGTACCTTACTCCGGGCGGTTTCAGGCACTTGTGAAGGCAGTGTTGAGGGCGATGTTGTGCTGGATGGCTCAACAATATCACACCTCCCCGCCGAACAAATCGTCGATCGAGGCATCGCCTTTGTTCCAGAAGGGCGCGGCATTTTTGGCGACCTCACCGTCGCTGAGAATTTGAGCTTAGGGGCCTATTCAAGCCAGGCACGTGCGTCCCAGGCAGAAAATCTAAGCAAAGTCTATTCCCTGTTTCCAAAGTTGCGTGAGCGCCAGTCGCAAACCTCACGGACAATGTCCGGGGGGGAGCAACAGATGGTGGCAATTGGTCGGGCGATGATGTCGGCACCACAAATTCTCATGCTCGACGAGCCATCCTTGGGGCTTTCTCCGCTGCTCTGCAAGGAATTGTTCGCCAATTTAAAAAGCATAAAGGAAACCGGACTTGGTATATTGCTGGTTGAGCAAAATGCTAAACAAAGTCTGGCCATTGCTGATCGCGGCTACCTGATAGAGAATGGCGAAATCACTGGCGAAAATACCGCAAACAAAATGCTGAACGACCCAGCTGTTCAAAGCGCGTATCTTGGGGGGGCAGCCTCTACCTCAAGCAGCGGTCACAATGAGCCAAGTTCTACCCCACCACCAGTTCACTATATCACTCCAGGTGTATCTGAGGTGGAGCATGCATCGGATTCCGCAGCAACTGTGGATATCGGTGCTCTGGTAAGCCGGGCAGAGCAAACTTCTTATCAACCGCCGTCAGAACCGCTGTTGAGCGCCCCGTCAGGGAGCAAATCCGTATCAGTGTCAAAACCAAATAGTGGCACCAGCTACGGAGATGCGGAAATTGAACAATTGCTATCGGATATGGAGCAATCCGCCCAGAATGCGCGACTTGCAACTCCCCATTCAAAATCGCCAACACCAACTTCAAGGCGGACGATTTCAGACGATACGGAACTCCTTCCTGATATTCCTGTCTATCGTAAATCAACCGTCGAAATTTACCGTCGTGAAACGGACGGACAAATGCACAAGGTGGATAAAAAATAATGACCCACTCATTCGACAAATTTTATTCTGGCGGCCAATGGCGGAGCACTGGCTCAACTTTTGTAGATGTTAACCCCGCGGATAATTCGACCTGGGCCACTGTCGCGGACGCCAGAGCCAGCGATGCACGCACCGCTATACAAGACGCCCATGACGGATTCAGTGAGTGGTCAAAGCTACCATTTACGACGCGTGCTGAATTTATGTTCAAAATCGCAGCAGAAATTGAGCGAAGAAAAGAAGATCTGGTCAAAGCGGCTCAGGGAGAGGGCGGCGGTTGGTTTGGCAAAGGGATGTACGAAGCCCATGCGCTGCAGGAAATATTCAGGGCAGCGGCAGCGGCGGCATACGGTTCAATAGGTGAAATGTTGCCGTCCGCAAGCGGCAAATTCTCTATGGCTATGCGCCGTCCACTGGGAGTTGTCGCTATTGTCAGCCCCTGGAACTTCCCGTCTCTGCTATCGGCGCGGCAGTTTTCGTTCCCTCTGGTTGCTGGCAATACCATTGTTTTGAAGCCTTCCGAAGAGACACCTTATTGCGGGGGGCTTTTCTTTGCAGAAGTTTGCGATGCAGTCGGACTACCGGCAGGGGCGTTAAATGTGGTGACCTGTTCACGTGACAATGTTGCAAATGTCGGAGACGAGCTGATCGAGAATCCTCACGTCAAGGGCATTGCTTTTACCGGATCAACCGCAGTCGGTAGATCAATTGCCGCGAAAGCGGGTGCTCATCTAAAAAAGTGTTGCATTGAGTTGGGTGGAAAGGATGCTTTGATAATTTGCGATGATGCAGACCTCGAACGTGCAGCTCAACTCGCAAACTTCGGATCATTTATGCATCAGGGCCAGATCTGTATGAGCGTCGAAAAACTGCTGGTCCACGAGAAGGTTTTCGAGCCGTTCCTGAAGCTGTTTAAGGAACGCGCATCAAAATTGAAAGCAGGCAACACAACGCAGGACAACGCTACTGTCATCGGGCCGCTCATCAATGACAAGCAAGTCAACACGGTGCGTGAACAGATTGAGGACGCCGTGAGCAAAGGCGCGACGGTTGAACTGGGTGGGAAGATTGACGGTCGTGTGGTGGAACCAACCATTTTGACCGGCATCACTCCAGATATGCTTGTCTATCAAAATGAAACCTTTGGTCCAGTTGCGCCGGTTATCCCCTTTCGCAACGATGCAGAAGCTGTAGCAATTGCAAATGACACACCATACGGACTTTCATCGGGTGTCTGTACCCGGGACGAATACCGCGGAATGGAAATCGCTCAGGCATTGGATACAGGCATGAGTCACATCAACTGTTCACCGATAAATGATGAACCAAATGCGCCATTTGGCGGAGCAAAGTCTTCAGGTGTAGGTCGCTACGGCGGACGGTGGGGAATGGAGAATTTCACAGAAACGAGATGGATTACGATGGAGCGTGGTGGAAAAAACATTCCGCCCGTATTTTAGGAGCAATTGAATGACCGAGTCAGTTTGGAGCGGCGGCAAGTTGCTCAAGGACAAGACAATTATTGTCACCGGATGTTCGTCCGGCATCGGGAAGGAAACCGCGCGGCTGGTAAAACTGTTGGGCGGCGACGTGCTCGGCGTCGATGTCACCAAGACGGAAGACCACGTTGATGAGCTCTATATTGCCGATATGTCGGACCGGCGCACAATTAAAGCACTCATCAATGCTTTGCCTACGAGGGTGGATGGCATCGTCAATTCTGCAGGTTTGCCTCCAACAGCTCCAGCGGAAAAAGTCTTGCTGGTCAATTTGGTTGGCCTGAAATATTTCACCGAAAACATGATTCCGAAGCTCAATGACGGTGCCTCGATTGTGAACTTAGCGTCGCTTGCCGGCTTTGGTTGGCAAAAGTCGGTGCCCGCCATCAAAGCGTCACACGAGCTTGAATTTGAAGATGTCCAGCAATTCATCGCGGATCATAAAGTAAGCAATGAAGGTGGTCGCAGTTACTTTTTTTCTAAAGAAGCGCTTGTTGTCTGGACCATGCAAAATCGTTGGACTTGGCGAGACCGGGGAATTCGAATGAACAGCGTTTCTCCCGGCCCGGTTGACACCCCTATCCTGAAAGATTTTCTGGAAACGCTGGGTGAGCGCGCCGAGGAAGACAGAAAGGTGATGGACCGCCCGGGCTTGCCTGAGGACATTGCCCCAGTCATTGCGTTCCTGTTGTCCGACATGACGTCATGGATAAGAGGCACTAACATTCCAACGGATGGCGGCATGTCATCCAACATTCACTGCCAAATGTTTCAATTGTAGAAAGTACGGTCATGACCGAATTTATTACGTTTCTAATCATCGCGATTGTTATTGTCGCTATTGTGGTTGTTCTCGCGGCTTATTTTTACCGGCGCTCAACCCGCGAGGTCAGTTTGATAAGAACGGGTGTTGGTGGCCGCAAAGTGGTCATGGACGGTGGCGTGCTATCAATTCCATATTTTCATGATGTCTCGTCGGTCAACATGCAAACACTCCGGCTCGAAGTTAAGCGTACCAGCGAGCAGGCGTTGATCACCAAAGACCGTTTGCGCGTTGATGTCGGGGTTGAGTTTTACGTTTCTGTGGACCCAACCGAAGAAGCAATAGCTCGGGCATCGCAAACACTAGGTGATCGAACATTCCATCCGGAAAAATTGCGAGAGTTGATCGATGGAAAACTGGTCGACGCCCTGCGTTCTGTTGCTGCAAAAATGACAATGGATGAGTTACATGAAAACCGTGCGGACTTCGTCAATCAGGTTGCGGAATATCTTAGCGAACCGCTTTCCAGGAACGGATTGGCCCTGGAAAGCGTTTCTCTGTCTGCACTTGACCAAACCCCGTTTTCGGCCCTCGACGAGAACAATGCGTTCAACGCGGTCGGTATGCGCAAGCTGGCCGAAGTAATCTCGAAGTCCAAGAAGGAACGTGCCGAGATTGAAACCGACACGGAAGTAGCGGTTCACAGATCAGCGATGGAATCGTCGAAGCGTCGCCTGGAAATCGACCTCGAAGAACAACAGGCACAAATCAAACAAACACAGGAACTGGAGACACTTCGAGCCGCTCAGCTTGCTGACATTGCTGCCAGCAAGGCGCAAAGCGAGGTGCGGACAAACGAAGCACGGATACAGATGGAGCAGGAAATTCGCACCACCGACATTGCCCGGGAAAAGGCAATTCGTGAAGCTGAAATCCAACAAGCTCAGGAGTTGGAAGTAGCAGAACAGGAACGCAGCATTATCGTCGCCAAGAAAACTGAGGCGCAAAGCAAGGCACTTGCCGCTGCGGATTTGGCGAAGGCAGAGGCCGTTGCTGCCGCAGAGACGATAGCTACGGCCCGAGCCAATGCGGAAGCGCAGCGCAAGCGCGAAATAGCTTTGTTGAATGCTAAACAGGACAGCGAAGTTTCTGCAGAAAAGTTGATTTCGCAAGCCAAAGCAGAGGCGGAAGCGTCCGTTGAACAGGCAAAGGCGACCCTTCAGCAAGCCAAGAGTACCGCCGAGGCATCAAAGCTCCGCATTGCAACTATGAAAGATGAGATGGAAACCAAGGCGAAGGGACAAAAATCTCTCAATGAGGCCGAGAATGCTCTCAACAAAGAAATGATTGCTTTGAAGGCCGATCTGGCGAAATTGGAAGCACTGCCCAAAATTGTGGAACAGATGGTCAAACCGGCTGAGAAAATTGACTCAATCAAAATCCACCACATTGGAGGCAATGCTGCGGGCAGTGGTACGACCGGCCCAAAACCTCCGGTCAACCAGGCGCTTGACTCGATCATGGAAATGGCCGTTCAACTTCCGGCGCTGAAGAAGATTGGTGAAGAACTTGGTATCAGTGTTGAAGACGGGATGAGCGGACTGTCTTCGAAGGATGCGGACAAAGCAAAATAATCCACTCAGAACAGGACGCTTCAATTCGACCCGTGAAGAAAGGCCAACTTTTCCAAAAAAATAGGCCACCTGCAAGTCTTCGTAAGCTTGACTCAACATCTGCCTTGAAGCGCGTCAGCGAGTTGGCCTATATTGGATCATCGAGTGCTTTTCCCATATTTTGCTGTCGCGCCGCTCTTCGGCCACCGTTACCAGATTCGATGAAATTCGACCAAATTTCATCAATTTCCACAATGACATGCCAGTTCGCCCTCAATTTCCAATAGGCATCAAACCGCAGTTTGTTTGAGTATGTCGAGGACGTGGTATCGCGAACCAGGCAAGGCACCTGCTACCGGTGACTCGACATTCATTTAGCGGGCACTATATTGGTCCACTGGATTGCAAGCAATGAACGCAAAACAAGCGCTCGGGGGTAGGAATTGAGTATACAAAATATTGTTCGAACCAGGCTTGCGGAAGCAGTGGCCGAGCATTCAGCGATGCCGTTTCCCGATGCAATTGATGACGACGACGAGTTGGATGTCTTTGGCTTGGATTCTCTGGCGTTTATGGGCTTGCTAACAGCCATCGAAAAAGACGTGGGCTTCATTCCTCGGGCAATGTTGGAGGGCGATCTCTATCCTGAGACGTTTGGGGAGCTTGTGTCCGCGTACGACACTCAGGGATAAAAATGAAAGCCGCTGATCTCCCGCAGTACTACAACATGTGCGAGATTCTTGAGCACAACTTAGCGGTTCGCGCTGAAAAGACCGCCCTGTTCAGTGCTGACGGTTCGATGACATTCCTCGAGGTCTCTGGTCAGGTCAACCAGATAGGAAACGCACTTTCGCGATGTGGTGTCCAATTCGGCGATTGTGTCGCAATTCTTAGCCCCGATCGGCCGGAATGGGTGACGTCATTTTTTGCCATTGCAAAGATCGGTGGCGTTGTGCTCGGCATGAATACGCTTCTCAAGACTGCGGAGTATGACCACATCCTGGGAGACTCTCGCACACGGGTGTTGATCGTTCATGAGAGCTTGCTCGACATAATTGAGCCAGTTCTTTCAAATCACCCAACGCTATTACAGGTCATCTTAATTGGCGATGGGGAGAACAGTAGCTACACGACGTTTAGCAACTGGATTGAAGGGGAAGCGAAATCACTTGACGCTGAGCGCACGCATCGCGACGATTTCTGTTCTTTGCACTATTCAAGTGGCACGACAGGCATGCCAAAGGGTGTATTGCACGCTCACAAAGACTATCCGTTGATAGCCCAGTTGTCGGGTGTGAACTTGTTCGGCATGACTGAAGATGATCGGACATTCTCTGTCGCCAAACTGTTTTTCGTCTACGGGATAGGCGGCAATCTCATTTTCCCATGGTATGTCGGCGCAAGCTGTGTTCTTCACGCCGGTTCTCCGCGTCAGGCTGCTGCTGTGCTCAAGACCATTGAGACCTTTCAGCCGACCATTTTTGTCAGCGTACCCACCGTGTATGGCGCCATTCTGGCGCTGCCGAAATTCAGCGAGCGCTACGACCTCAGTTCACTGCGAATGTGTTTGTCTGCCGGTGAACCACTGCCGGTTGGATTGTGGCAAGCATGGAAGGACGCGACTGAACTGGAGATCCTCGACACGATCGGCTGCACCGAAACCTACCACACCTTTATGGCCAATCGGCCTGGTGAAATTCGTCCCGGCAGCAGCGGCAAGCCGATCGGTGGGTATGACGTGCGCCTGGTGGATGACGACGGCAATGATGTTCCGGCGGGACAGGTCGGCAACCTGATGGTGCGTGGTGAATCCACCGCTTTGTCTTATCTTCATCAATATGAAAAGAGCCGCCATACGTTTCGCGGGGAATGGTTGTTTACGGGCGATCAGTATCAGATGGATGAAGACGGTTATTACTGGCACCAAGGGCGTGGGGACGACATGCTCAAGGTCGGCGGGCTTTGGGTGTCACCCACCGAAATTGAGAGCGTCTTGAGCGAACATGAAGCCGTCACCGAATGCGCTGTTGTTGGACACTACGACAATGCAGGATTACTCAAGCCCAAGGCATTTGTTTACTTGCGAAAAGATTTTGACGAATCCAATAAACTGCTGGGTGAGTTGCTCAAGCTTTGCGCCGGCAAGCTTGACGCCCACAAGCGCCCCCGATGGATAACCTTCGTAGACGATCTGCCGCGAACCGCGACTGGCAAATTGCAACGCTTCAAACTGCGAGAGCAATAGGGAATGGCGGAACAGGTACGGTCTGGAGAACCCCAACCTCTTACGCTTAAGCAGGCCAATGCCGAGATCGCGCGACTGCGCGAGCAGCTTGCAACAATTGATGGCGGAGAAGCGGCGAGGGAACCCATCGCCGTGGTCGGCATGGGTTGTCGCTATCCCGGCGGTGTACGAACGCCAGATGATTTTTGGGAGCTGTTGAGTTCCGGTCGTGACATTTTGCGTGACATCCCAAGCGAGCGTTGGGATGTCGATGCACACTACGACCCCGAGATGACCGTGCCTGGAAAGATGTATGTTCGCCAAGGGTACTACCTCGACGATATCGACCAGTTTGACCCTCAGTTTTTTGGCCTTTCTCCTCGCGAGGCGGAAAGTCTTGATCCGCAGCAACGCATGGTCATGGAAGTCAGTTGGGAAACCCTGGAACATGCCGGCATTGCACCGAGCAAACTGCAAGGCGGAAAGACCGGCGTATTCGTCGGCCAATATTGGGATGACTACTCCTCGCAACGTATTTACTCGACGGACAATCGGGAGATTGACCGTTACGCCCAACTGAGTGCGTTGCGCGGATTAACGGCCGGCCGGATTTGTCACATTCTAGACTCCCACGGCCCAGCGATACAGCTCGACACTGCCTGCTCATCATCATCTCTGGCGGTGCATCTGGCCTGCCAGTCATTGCGCTTGGGCGAGAGTGACCTGGCACTGGCCGGTGGCGTGAGCCTGATACTGTCCCCAGAACATCTCATTGGAATTTGTCAGATGACCGCCTTGTCGCCGGACGGTCGCTGCAAGACATTCGATGCCAAGGCCGATGGATTTGGCCAGGGCGAAGGCTGCGGTATTGTAGCTTTGAAGCGACTCAGCGACGCGCGCGAAGACGGTGATACCATACTGGCGGTCATTCAGGGCTCCGCGGTAAACCATGACGGTCGGGCACGTACCGTCACCACCCCAAGCGGCAAGGCGCAGCGCGCCATGTTGCAAGAAGCGCTCGACGATGCAGGATTGGAACCGCATCAGGTTGATTATGTTGAAACACACGGCACCGGCACTCCATTGGGCGATCCCATCGAGGTGATGGCCATTGCGCGCGTGCTTTGTGAAGACCGGACCAATCCCCTATATCTGGGTTCGGTCAAAACGAATGTCGGGCATCTGGATTCGGCAGCCGGGATCGTCGGGCTGATGAAAGTGGTGCTGTCGTTGCAGCACGATACGATTCCACCCCACCTGAACTACTCGGAACCCAACAAGCACATCCCTTGGGGCGAATGGCCCCTGATAGTACCGACAGAAAACACCCCCTGGAGGGGAGATGGGCGTTTCGCCGGTATCAGCGCATTTGGCATGAGCGGGACCAATGTGCATATGATCGTCGGAGCTGCACCGCCATCTACAGCACCGACCGAGATTGGGAGCACTCTTCCAAGGCATCTGCTGACACTCTCCGCTCAAGCTTCGAGCGCATTACCAGTTCTGGCAGGTCGGTATGCCGCGATGCTCGACGCTGACAACAAAGGGGGACAAACGACGACGGAGCAAGAGGAGATTGACCTGAAGCAGTTGTGCTTCTCGGCAGCCACTGGCCGCTCCCATCTTGCTCACCGAGCTACATTTGCTGCCAGCGATTGGCAGGAACTGGTTCAATCCCTCACCAAATTTGCCGCGGGCCACAAAGACGAACACACTTCAACGGGTACCATCGGGCGCCGCGCTCCCAAGCTTGCATTTCTGTTCACCGGGCAAGGTGCCCAACACGTCGGCATGGGCAAGGCATTGTACGACGCTCACCCCTGCTTTCGTATCTGGATGGACCGCTGTGCACATTTACTTAAGCCTCATCTCGACCGGCCTCTGCTCGACATCATTTGGACAGGAGATGAATTGCATCAAACGGCAAATACGCAACCTGCACTATTTGCGATCGAATACTCGCTTGCCAAGGTTTTTGAGGAATGGGGCGTCCGGCCCGACCTGCTGCTTGGACACAGCATTGGTGAGTATACGGCAGCGTGCATTGCTGGCGTATTTTCGCTGGAGGAAGCGCTCCGTCTGGTCTCGGCGCGGGGCCGAGTGATGCAATCACTGCCGCAAGGCGGACAAATGGTAAGTGCCGCAACGGACGAATCTACGGTTCGCACGGCAATTGGCACGGAATCACTTGTTTCAATCGCAGCAGCAAACGGACCGCGAAGCATTGTGCTTTCTGGCGAAAGCCAGGCTGTTGACGCGGTGGTCAAACGCCTGAACCTGCAGGGCGTGAAAACTACCGCTTTGAAAGTTTCGCACGCGTTCCATTCACCGATGATGGACCCGATACTCGACGAGTTCAGATCCGTAGCGTCAACCGTCGACTATAAGTCACCCAACAATACCCTGATATCCAACGTCACCGGTGAGCCGTGGGACGATCATCAACTCACCGCCGATTATTGGGTAGAACATCTGCGTGGTGCCGTGAGATTTGCCGATGGTATTGCTTACGCCCAATCGAAGAAGTTTCAGACTTTCCTCGAAATTGGTCCAAAACCCACGCTTCTGGGACTTGGCCGCACCAGCGTGGCCCCCGATTATGGAACCTGGCTACCAGCCTTAAGACCTGACGGAGAGTGGAATGCATTGCTTGGCAGTATTACGGAACTTTATGTGCGTGGCGTCGACATTGACTGGCAGAGATTCTACGGGCTGTCCGATGCCGGACGGGTTCAGTTGCCCAACTACCCTTGGCGCTATCAACGCTGCTGGACCAACGTGGTCTCAACCGGGGGAGACGGGCAACGGTTTCACCCGCTTGTCCACCGGCGTATCGATAATGCCAGCAGCAGTTTCATATTCGAATCGACCCTTAGCGCCACAGACCCGGCATATCTCGACGACCACCGCGTGTTCGGCAGCGTGGTGTTTCCAGCCAGTGCATTTTTCGAGATGGCGATGGTCGTTGCCCGCACCATTTTCCAACAGAGCGAGGTGGCGCTGACCAATGTATCAATTGGTCGCGCCTTGCTGCTGTCGGAGGCGCCGGTGACAGTGCAGATGATTGCCACACCCAACGCCGACCGTTTTGAGTTCGAGATATGCAGTCGAGTTTTGGAAGGTTCTGACTGGGTTTGGATCCAACACACGACGGGCTCGCTTGAACGTCGGCTGCCCAGCCCTGCTGCCTCCATTGACATTGAGGAGACACTCGCGCAGTTCACAGAGCCGGTCGACATCGATGAGCTGTCGGCGCGATTCGAGGCCCGCGGTCTGGAATATTTTCCACGTTTCAGAGCCATAGAAGCAATCCACAAATTGGGTGACGCATCCGGCGATGACTCCGGTAGTGCGTTTGCCCGTATCGAGCTTCCAACGGAGGCCAACCTGCCCGGCGACAGCTACAGGCTGCATCCGGTCATCACTGATGCGAGTTTTCGGATAGCAGAGGCCATTTTCCCGGATGAAGATTTGGAGAGAATTCATCTGCCGTTTGGTATTTCAGGATTCAGTTGCGATCATGCCGCCAGCGGCACGGTTTGGGTCAAAGCAACCGCCAGGCAGCAAGATCAAACCCGCGTGGTGGACATTGAATTGTTCGATGATACCGGGGAGCGTGTCGCCACTGTGGAACAACTCACGCTTCGCTCCGCCTCCGTGTTCAACCTTAAACGGGCCAAGGCCAAACCGCGGGCGTCAAGTGATGTTCTGAACGAGTGGCTCTACCAATTTGTTTGGGAAGAGACGGAGCAGCCCTCCGAGGAGGCCGGTCTGACTGATGGCGGTTGGCTGGTGTTGCAGGATGCCGACGGTATCGGCGCTGAACTTGTGGAACAGATGCAGGCTAATGGTCAACATGTTCAGGTTGCCTCAAATCCGGCAGAGGTTGATGCGCTCATCAGCACCAATGCCGCTCAGTTTTTGACCGGTGTCGTTCATTTATGGGGGATGGACGCCAGTGAAAAGCAACCAGACAAGGCGTTGCTTGCAAGTTTGAAGGTCGTGCAATTGCTCTCTGGGGCAGGCGTGACTGGCAAGCATTGGTTCGTGACTAAAGGTGCCCAGGCGGTTGCCAATGGCGATTTGGTATCGCCATGGCAAACTCGGTTTTGGGGCTTCGGGCGAACTTTGCAGGTCGAAAACCCCGATCAACTGGGAGGTTGTATTGACCTGGATCCGGCTTGTTTGGGCAATAGTTCAGGCGACCTTGATTTGCTGATCGCCGAGTTTGGCCGTTTCGGCATTGATAGCGAAGTGGCGTTTCGTAACGGCACCAGAAGCGTTGCCCGGCTTGTCAGGCCTGCAGCATGCGAAGAAATTGTGGATCCGCACGCGCCACTCAAACTCAATGCCGATGCCTCCTACCTTGTTACCGGTGGCGTGGGTGCGCTTGGGTTGCTGATTGCCCAATACCTTGCGTCCTGTGGTGCCGGACATCTGGTGCTCACTGGGCGCAGTGGCGTTTCGACCGACGACCAACGCACGGTCCTGCATGCGCTGGAAGATGCTGGTGTTAAGGTTGACGTTGTGGCTGCAAACATCGGAGATGCCGATGACGTTGCCCGGGTGCTTTCCATGGTGCCACGTCTGCGCGGCATTGTTCATGCTGCGGGTGTTCTGGATGACGGCATGCTGATGCAGCAAACTCCAGAACGCTTTTCGAAAGTGGCCGCTCCTAAAGTCGATGGCGCTTGGCATCTGCACTCGCAAACTCTTGGCCATTCCCTCGACTTCTTCGTCCTGTTTTCATCGGTAGCATCTGTCATGGGTTCACCGGGGCAGTCGAACTACGCCAGCGCCAATGCATTCATGGATGGCCTCGCCCATCTCCGTAAGCAGCAAGGACTGACCGCAACGGCCATCAATTGGGGCCCGTGGGCCGATGTCGGCATGGCCGCGTCCGACGTTGTCTTACAACGTCTGATGAATGACGGCTGGCAACCAATGAATGCAAGTCAGGGCTATGACTTCATCGCGCATCTGTTGACCGCACGCGACCTGCCACAAGCTGCGGTAATTCCGGTGGACTGGGGGCAGTTCGCCCAACGCATCCCGGGCGCAACCGACTGGAGCACTCTCAAGCACCTCATACCGATCCACGCATCGAGCCCGCTGACGGCCAGTTCGGCGGACGCTGCAGCCCAACGCGTTAAAGCCGCAGCACCGGATGAACGCGTCGATGCGATCAGTTCGTACCTGCTCGAGCGCATTGCACAAACCCTGCGCGTACCAGCTGCTGATCTTGATCAGTTTGCGCAGTTGAACGCCCTGGGCGTCGATTCACTCACCGCTGTGGAACTGCGCATCTGGGTGCAAGGTGATCTGGACGTAGAGCTTGCCGTGGAGCAATTATTCACCACACCAAACATTCGCGATCTCGCCATCGCGATTGATCAGTTGCTTGGTGGTGAAGTTTCAATGTCAACAAATTCAGATGGGCAAAGTGGGCATGTGGATAGGTCGCGCTGGGTGCTTTGTCCGCGACCCTGTCCGGACGCCAGGTTACGGCTGTTCTGCTTTCATTATGCGGGCGGCGGCGCATCGGCGTTTAACGACTGGGCTGATGCTATGCCCGAGGACATCGAGCTTTGTGTTGTACAAATGCCTGGGCGCGAAGAAAGAATGGAGGAGACTTTGATGACCGACATGCCCATGTTGGTCGACGCCCTTACTCAGGAAATCATGGCTTATACAGATCGCCCATTTGCCTTTTTTGGGCACAGCATGGGCGCAATCGTGGGTTATGAAGTAGCGCATCAGTTACAAGCGATCGGAGCAGTGCAACCGAGCCATCTGTTTGTATCAGCTCGGGCAGCGCCGCAACTCGAGAATAGGGACGAACCGTTACGATTCCTGGACAATCAACAATTCATCGAACGGCTGCACCAAACCTATGGCGCGGTGCCGGAAGCAATACGAAAAAGCCCAGAGCTGCAGAAAGTATTTTTGCCAATTCTGAGAGCCGATGTGGAGTTGCTTGAGACGCACGATGATGAAGCGAAGGAACCTCTCGGTTGCCCAATAACGGCTTTGGGCGGAGCGAGTGACCCAGCCATTTCGGCGGCGATGCTGGCGGGTTGGCAGGAACGCACTACCAACAGGTTTGAGCAGCTTGAGTTTCCGGGGGATCACTTTTTTATCCATGCAGAGCGTCAAATCGTCATCACCACATTGATTGATAGTTTGTCCACAGACCGGTAATTCACGAGGAAATTCCTGATGTCCAATCAACAAGTAATAATCGCCGGCGGAGGAATTGGGGGGCTGACTCTGGGGCTGACTCTGCACCAGATCGGTGTCCCGTTTGTGGTTCTTGAATCATCTCGTGAGATGCGCCCGCTTGGTGTCGGCATCAACATTCAGCCCAATGCAGTGCGTGAGCTTTTTGATTTAGGGCTTGATTCCGAGCGTCTCGATACCATCGGAGTGCCTGCTCAAGAATGGGCCCTGGTTGGCCTAAATGGCAGAGAAGTATACGCAGAATCGCGGGGCCTGGAGGCTGGATACAACTGGCCTCAATACGCAGTTCACAGGGGCGAACTACACATGCTGCTTTATCGGACATTGGTAGAGCGCGCCGGGCAGGATGCTGTTATCCTTGGTGCCAGGGTCGAGGAGTACACCCAACCTTCCGGCCGCGGTGTTGGCGTGATTGTTCGCAGAAGCGATGGTTTGACGGACGATTTGTCCGGCAGTTTACTAATTGGTGCAGATGGCATTCATTCGGTGGTGCGGGCGCAAATGCACGCTGATCAAGCACCTATACATTGGGGTGGCGCTGTCATGTGGCGCGGAACAATTCGGGCTAAACCCCTGCGTACCGAATCTTCCTTTATAGGCCTGGGTACACACCGGCACCGAATGGTCATCTATCCGATATCCAAGGTCGATTCCGATGGTACAGCACTCATAAACTGGATTGCTGAAATGACATGGGACAACAGCGAGGGCTGGCAAAACGACTCGTGGTTTGAAGAAGTCTCGATAGACAGCTTCGCCCACCATTTTGAGGAATTCCGCTATGACTGGCTCGATGTTCCGTCGATGTTAAGTGCTGCCGATTGCGCCTATATGAACCCAATGATTGATCGTGACCCGGTTTCGACTTGGGTGGATGGCTCCGCTGCCCTGATGGGAGATGCTGCCCACGCCATGTATCCAACTGGCTCGAATGGCGCGAGCCAGGCAATTGTTGATGCCAGGGTGATCGGTGCCGCAATGCTTGAACATGGCGTGAATGCCAACGCTCTCAATTCCTATGACGACCAGTTGTGTTCGAAAGTGTCAGAGCTTGTGTTGCGCAATCGATCAGCAGGGCCTTTCGGTTTGCTCAATATTTTGAACGACAGGTGCGGTGGTATATTCAATGACATTGAAGCCATCATTCCCCAGGAGGAACGAAACGAATTTATGGGCAAATACAAGGCAGCCGCAGGGTTTGCCATTGAGACTTTGAACAATGCGCCACCGACCATCGCTCCAGGTGAAAAAATTGGTTAGGCAACCCCGAAGTCCACTATCAAAGCACGCGTCAGTTGCCATCGGTTGTCGCAAACTGGCGTTGCAATATTGCGATCAGATCATCGACGATTTCAAAGTGTGATGGAAGTCGGACAGAAATGAGTAATTCCTGAAAAGACCAAGTCGCATTCAAAGCATAATCCATACCCAGAGCTTCCGCATTGTCCGCAACTCGGCCATTGGTCGTCTCCAAGATCACAGATACATCAATGTCTGGTCTTGGGTTCTTACGGCCTTGGTGGTCGGTTTCAAGCCCCCCCGGGGGAGTGGGTCCCCCAGGCGCCAGATCCTGGGCTTGGTGCTCACGGTTGGGCGCATGTCCGGAATGTGCGCTGTCTAGTCTGCCAAGTCGAGCAATTGCCAAGCGGACGAAACTGCCGCTGGCTGATTGGAACTGAACGAAGGCCCATAGGAAGCGTTCGCCGCACAAAGTCAGCCTCAGATCTCAGGATTTCGACGAACGGCTGAAGGTAGCATTTTGCGATATTGAGGCGGCCACCTTCGCTGTAAATCGTCTGATTGTATGTCGATTTAACATGCTGGCGCGTCAGCTGATTGGCACAGAAACCGCAGCCGATGAGCAGGCATTAACTCTTTCCGCCACCAAAAGTCCTGTAAAAGATATGGCGACCTATTTTTGTCATTTTTCGCATCTTTCTACTCCATTTTGGACTTACGGAGTCTGCGTGATAATGACTGGCCGAGCCCACCTTCATCAACCAATACCGACCGTCGATGGCATCATTTGCCACCTTAGTTGACACCTTCCAGTATTTGCGGGACTTCACCCTGTCGGGAACGCCATCGCAAGCGAAGGAAAACTGGCAGGCATTTCGCTTGTGCCTATTTTGATAAACGACGCCACATATCGTATTCGGATAGACCGGGTTTTTTACGCGATTAAGAATAACCTGTGCCACCGCCTTCTGACCTTCTGAAGATTCGCCACGGGCTTCGAAATAAACACCGTAAGCCAGGCAATTACGCTCTGACTTTGATCGAGAATGACTGGGCAGTGGCTTGGCTGCCCATGTGTGATCTCCAGGCGCAAGGCGAATGAACCTGGTTTGCTGTTGCGACCAGTTTGATCCGGAAGCCAGAGTTGACGAGATGTAGTATGCCTTCTCACCGTTGTCTTGGCCGGCCCTTGACGCATAATTGCGAGCAAGCCAGAAGCGGTGCTGAATGGAGGAACCACCCGTAGGATCGACCCGATTATCTGATAGAACCGGGCTGGCATTGCCAATCAATGCAACTACAAGGATAACAGCAAAACTCAGGCTTGCACCAATTTGACGCGTTTCAACCACAGGCACGGAAAGCTCCACACAACGAGACATGAGCGGGGAAAACCGGCACACAACATTTTCTTATTTTTCGGATGGCGACAAACAGGAGTTTGTGTTGTTTGGCGAGTGAAAAGATTGCAGGGAAGCTATGCAAGAAACGCAAGGCGAGAGTGGTTTCCGCGAATGGAGGACACCCTTCAATACAAAACAATCAGAACTGCGCTCAATCTGACAGGTGTCGCAGCATGGCCATCGACTCTTGGTTTGCCAAGACACAAAGTCCGCATAGCAGCCCTTGGCTCAATTCCAACTCGCAGCTGGCCAAACGGCCGAGATGCGGACTTTAATACCAATGAGGCAGCTTCGCAGTATTCTGCTTGCAACAGTCAAAATAGTAAGTTTCAACCGACGAACGAAGGATGGGGACTGCATGGCGACAATCGCTTGGAACTCAATCCATAAGAATTCGGCCGATGAACATCAACGTAGTCGTTGATAGGTATAAAAGATCTCATCAATTGGAGCTTGATTTTTGCGCAAGTTCAGCACGCAAAGCGGCGTTTTCGGAACGTAGCGCGTCTAACTGCGGGGCTATAGTCGCCAGTATCTCTGCCTCCGACAACATGGTGGGAATGTATTTTGGGCAATTCCAGTCCATTGCGAGAATCTCGATTTGTAAGATTCGTTCCGCAGGAGCTGCACGCTGATCGAGTTTGGACAACAGACTTTGATCGGCGTTGACTGCAGAAATAAGAGTGGCATGCCCCTGAACCTTCAATCGAGCACGATTTGCATAGTCCATGAAAAATAGTGAGACGCGACTGTCAGTTTTTAGATTGCCCATGGAAATGAACTGTTTGTTGCCAGGATAGTCCGCACAAGCTAGCGTCGTTGGGCCGATGACGTTTACAAACCCTTGCTCGCCTCCACGGTGCTGAATATATGGCCAACCGTCTGAGTTGACTGTCGCCATATAAAAGCTGTTGCGTGATCTGACGAAAGCAACGTCTTCGTCTGACAGAGACTTTTGAGTTCGGTGCGGATAAAAAGCTTCAAATCTCTCCTTTGAGCCCTCGTCACTTTGTAGATCCTGAACCGCTTGTGTGAACATGAGTTCGGCGTAGTTTTCCATGATTTCCACCGTTTGAGATTAATGCGTTTTGGTCGGTTTGCTCGCCAGAAAAGTCGATTGTTACTTGCCCACCAGAAGCCTAACCGCTTCCGACTTAAGCGCGCTCAATGCCTCTGCATCATATGTTCCACGCGCAAGCACCCGCAGACCCACAACGAGGGCCAACAGCGATTTTGCGGTATTGTCTGGATTGATGCTGGAATCGATGAGACCAGCCTTCTGTCCCTTGCGGATCGTAGTTGCAAAGAACTCTTCAAATTCGACCAAAGCTGACGTGACCATGGTTTTTACATCATCCGATTGATTGGGCAGTTCAACAGCAGTGTTAACAAGAAGGCAGCCTTTGTTTTCCTTGTCCTCTCGTGTTTCCGCGATCAAACCGTCGAACAGGGTAGCGACAGCCTCCACAGGATCTTCTAATTCGCTCAGCGCCTTCAACGCCTGCTGCCGGTTGAGTTGATCATAGCGAAGAAAGGCGCGGTCAAACAAAGCCTTCTTGTTGCCAAAAGCATTGTAAAGGCTGCCCTTGTTTATGCCCATGCCCTCTATCAAATCGGCCATGGAAGTTCCTTCATAGCCTTTCTTCCAAAAGACTTTGATGGCGTCGTCGGTAGCCTCGTCGAGGTCAAAGTTTTTTTCCCAGGGCATCCGTTTCTCTCAAAAAATTGCGTGGCCAATAGTATGTATATACCGATCGGTCAAAAAAATTTCAAGCGGGTATTGACCGATTGGTTTAAACTATCTATGTTTGGTTTATACCGAACGGTACAAACAATTTTGAAATCCAGAAAAGGAACCAGAGCATGACCAAGTTCACGACACACACGATTGATTCCGCGCCTGACGCGGCCAAGCCAATTCTTCAGAACACATTTAGCGCCTTTAAATTTGTCCCAAATCTACTGGCCACCATGGCTGAAGCGCCTGCCTTGCTTGAGGGCTACACAACCCTCGCCAGCACGTTTGACAAATCAGACCTGTCAGAAACCGAACGTCAAATCGTCTTGATGACCAACAACCGCCTGAATGGATGCGAATACTGCATGGCTGCACACACTTCTTTGTCTCAAATGGCTGGCGTTGATGCTGATGTTATTGAAGCGCTGCGCAACAACACTCCGATCGCCAACCAAAAGCTCGAAGCACTTCGCCAGTTTGCAATCGTGATCAATGAAAAGCGCGGATGGCCATCTGAGACTGAAGTCGAGGCCGTTTTGTTTGCCGGTTATACCCGGCAAAATATTCTGGAAGTCATCCTGGGAACCGCGCTCAAAGTGATGTCCAACTATACCAATCACATCGCTGAGACAGAAATTGATGCGGCCTTTGCAGCCAATGCCTGGACACCAGATGTTGCACAAGCTGCGTAAGCCTAAACCCGAAATCACGGCTTCCAAACCAACAAACCGATTGCAAGCCAGCTCCGTGGCGCCAACCCCGCGGCCTTCTCTTGGGCAATGCAACAGCTACGACCAGGCCTGCTGTTACCCCTACTGACACGGGTCAGACTGGTTTCAACAAGCTGCTCGCCGGCTCCTCCCTCCGGCGGGCAGATCCCCCGTCAATCACACAAAGGAATAGAAAAATGTTCTCCCTCAAACTTCCCAACCTAGCGGCAGCTACGCTGGCTGTGACCCTCCTAACACCAGCATTTGCTGCCAATCCCAATCCATATGAAGGCTTTAAAGTCCCACCTCGGGAAATTTCATCTGAGTTTAATTACGCTCATAAGTTTATTGAGATACTCGGCTCCAAAATGGCTTATGTGGACGAAGGTACCGGTGATCCGATCTTGTTTCTCCACGGCCAGCCAACGTCCTCTTACCTTTGGCGCAATATTATGCCTTTTCTTGAAGGCAAGGGCCGTATTATCGCTCCCGACAATATCGGTTTTGGCAAGTCCGATCAGCCTGAACTGGCCTACACTTTCGCGGACCATTATCGCTACTTTGAAGAATTCGTGAACAAAACCGGTCTCAAGAACATCACTCTTGTCGTGCATGACTGGGGTTCTGGACTGGGCCTTCACTACGCAGCACAAAACCCTGACAATGTGAAGGGGATAGTAACGATGGAGTCCCTGCTGGCTCCTATTCTCCCAGCCGCCAGCTACGACGCGATGCCTAAGGAGCTCGGCGGTTTCTTCAAATACGTTCGCAGCTCCGCAGGCCGAAAACTGATCATCAAGGACAATGGATGGCTTTCGGAAAAGGGTTTCCTGGCGGGGTTTACCGATCGTCCGTTGCTGCCTGAAGTCCTTCGCACCTACCAGGAGCCTCACCAAACCGAGACGTCGCGGGTGCAGGTCAACCAATGGCCAAATGAGATTCCGATTGCGGGCCAGCCCGCCGCAACCACAAAGATTATCGCGAAATACAACAGGTTCCTGGAAGAAACCACCATTCCATGGCTGTTCCTCTATGCTTCCCCAGGCGCAACTTCGCCAGAAGCTGCCGCTGACTACTGGGCTGCCAGAGCCAAGAATATCCAGACCACCTATATCGGTCATGGGCTCCATTATGTGCAGGAAGACCAGCCCTACGCAATCGGTCGAGCCATTTCTGATTGGTACCGTCGCATCAACAAATAGAGACTCACGGTTAGCCGCTGCCAAATCACAAATATTGGCAGCGGCACTCACGATCTATCCATATTTCTACTCTCAAAAGGGCCAACACAATGCTTCTCGACACCCCCATCTGCGACTTTGGCTGGAAAGCACCAGAGTTCACGCTCAGAGACCCAAATGGCAGGCCTTTCACCATGTCTGATCACTTGGGTGAGAAAGGTCTGCTGGTGGCATTCATTTGCAACCACTGCCCCTACGTTCAGGCGATTGCCGAAAGATTTGCATCTGACACTGTCGAGCTGATGGCCGAAGGCATCAATGTGCTGGCGGTCATGTCGAACGATTATCGTCAAGTGCCGGTCGACAACCCGGCAAACATGCTCCGATTTGCTGATCACTTCGGTTTCCAGTTTCCCTATCTGGTTGATGAAGACCAGTCTGTTGGCAGAGCCTACGGCGCAATCTGCACTCCAGATTTTTTCGGATTCAACAAACACGGAGAGCTTCAATATCGCGGTCAATTAGATGACGCGAAGATGGGCGACCCGGCCCGCCGCAAGCGCGAACTCGTAAACGGCATGCGTCAAATTGCTGAAACCGGCAAAGGCCCGCACCAACAAACCCCAAGCATTGGCTGCTCCATCAAATGGAGCCGATAGAATACGCAGGAGAA
Organism: Rhizobiaceae bacterium; assembly: GCA_039977975.1. Taxonomy (GTDB): domain Bacteria; phylum Pseudomonadota; class Alphaproteobacteria; order Rhizobiales; family Rhizobiaceae; genus Pseudahrensia. The sequence continues at coordinate 126,952 of JBDWCD010000013.1, read as the reverse complement.
TTACAATGATTGACCTCTACACATGGGTAACGCCCAACGGGTGGAAAGCCTCCGCAACCCTTGAGGAACTGGAGCTGTCCTACACCGTAAATCCGATAGACATCACAACCGGAATTCAGAAAGAAGCAGCATTCACCGCCATCAATCCAAACGGACGTATTCCGGCGATTGTCGATCATGACGAAGGTGGTCTGGCTATCTTTGAGTCCGGGGCAATTATGATCCACTTGGCCGAGAAAACCGGGAAACTGTTACCCAGCGACGTCAAAGGCCGCACAGAAGTGCTCCAGTGGCTCATGTTCCAAATGGGCGGCATTGGCCCAATGCAAGGACAGGCAAACGTTTTCCTCCGCTATTTCCCAGAGAAAATACCGGCGGCAATTGAACGATATCAGAATGAAACCAAGCGGCTCTACGGTGTTCTTGATGGCCAGTTAAGCGATAATGAGTTCCTCGCTGGTGACTACTCAATAGCTGACATCGCCAATTGGAGTTGGGTGCGTGTCCACAATTTTGCAGGAGTTGGTCTTGAAGCTTTTCCAAATGTGAAACGTTGGCTGGATCAATTGGAAGCCAGACCAGCTTTAATGCGTGGAGCCGCAATTCCCCATGCAACCAACTACAACGAACCGGAACGTGAAGCCGAGAGAGTCGAATCTACAAGGAGAATGGTGAGCAAATAGAGGTTCGAATAAGCGTCCGCCGCCAACTCTCTCCCCGCCATGACAGGACAATCGCTGGGGCTGATTTGTCGATCACAGGACATTTCCGCAATAGGTCGGATATTGACGAAACCGACTATTGGAGTTCCAAAATGGACCCTATGCGCCCCTCCGTTTCAAGGTTCTCAATCTGGCCGAATTGCGACATAACCAAATCTGTCGAAATGGGCTCGAAACTGCCGTTAACGGTTCCATTGCTCGGTAAATTTCGACGTCCGCTTTGTCGGTAATTAGCAGCGTTTTCTCAAATTCGCCAACCGCCGCTCACCCCCAATTTCAGATGTCCATTCCAACTTTGGATCGGCCTCTTTGGCCATTGCTTCAACCACAATTTAGGGCAATGCATCCTACGTCATGTTCTGACCCACTGTCCAAATAGACAGGAACACCGCTATCAGAATGAAAAAATCATTACGTTGCTAGAATCCATGCGAAATATTTAGGGCTGGTATTTTGACAGGTAGAAACTTAAAAACCTAAAATAGTATGATTTATCAAAACCTTACAATGAGTTATGGCGGAGAGACAGGGATTCGAACCCTGGGTACGCTCGCGCGCACAACGGTTTTCGAGACCGCCCCGTTCGACCACTCCGGCACCTCTCCGCTCAGGCGACTGGTCTAGATCGCAGATCCTCCATAAGGGCTCGCGATGAGGGATACAATCTTAAAAAAATCACTTTATCTCGCTACAGCCAAAGAAAATCGGCTCCACGGCGCCAATTCACCTGGGTCGCGCCGGCACAGAGATAAAATAGGCGTGATGTGCGGTGACAAGCGCCAAATTGTATGGAACCCTCGCATTGAAGAATTGCTCTTAAGATAAAGGTCAAAACACATGTCCAAATCGACATCAGTGCTGTCAGCGATGGTCGCTGCAAGTTTTGTTCTGGCAGCGTCCGCCGAGGCGGCCGGTGATGTCGCTGCCGATCGGCAGGCTTTGATGAAGCAAAATGGTGCAGCCACACGAGTGCTGGCAGGCATGGTCAAGGGCCAGACCCCGTTTGACGCCGTTGCCGCCCAATTGGCCTTTCGCACGCTGAACACCGCTGCCTTGGGTTTTGGCCACATGTTTCCCGAAGGATCCCAAACCGGGGCCAATACTGAAGCCGCCGCGACGATCTGGTCCGACCGGGCTGGATTTGATGCTGCAATTGCCAAATATGTTGCCGATACATCAGCGGCAATCACCGATCTGGACAGTCTAAAAACCGCCTTCGGCGCCGCCGCGTCCAATTGTGGTTCCTGTCACAAGTCCTACCGAACCAAGTAGGTAAGGCGCGTGTTCAACCGGTTCACATTGATTCTGCTTTGTGCAGCCGTTCTGGGCGCTGCTGTCGCCTGGGTGTTGTCTGCGCCGAAATTTTTGTCAGAGCAGGAAATTGCCCAATTGCCGCCTGGCGATGCCCAGGCTGGTGAACAGGTATTCTGGGCCGGTGGCTGTGCCTCCTGTCATGCCGCGCCCAAGGCGGAAGGTGAGGATAAGCTGAAATTGGCGGGCGGCCTGAAATTCGACACCCCGTTTGGGGTTTTCGTCGCCCCCAATATTTCGCCCGACGATCAGGCCGGTCTTGGCGGCTGGAGCCTGAGCCAGTTTGCCAATGCGATGAAACGCGGAATTCGACCAGATGGTGCCCATTATTACCCGGCTTTCCCCTATCCGTCTTACAACAAAATGACAGGAGCAGACCTGTCCAACCTGTGGGTCTATCTGCAAACGCTGCCCAAGATCGCCGAACCGGCCCCGCCGCACCAGGTCGGGTTTCCATTCAACATTCGTCGCACGCTGGGATTCTGGAAACTGTTGTTCGTCAGCGATAATATGCAGATCGACGTGCCGGCAGACAATGCCGTGCTGCAACGGGGGCGCTATCTGGTTGAAGCCCTGGCCCATTGCGGTGCCTGCCACACCCCGCGCAACAGTTTGGGCGGACCAAAATCCAATGCCTGGCTGGCCGGTGGCGTATCGCCTGAGGGCAATGCCAAAATCCCCAATATTACGCCCCATGAAGATGGTATTGGTGCATGGTCGGCAGCCGACATCGCCTATTCACTGGAGAGCGGATTTACACCGGAATTTGATTCCTTTGGCTCTACGATGACCGATGTGCAGCAAAATATGGCCCGTTTGCCGGCCGCGGATCGCGACGCCATCGCGGCTTATCTGAAGACCATACCACCGGTTGCCTCAGACTGACATAACGTCCAGCCGGGGGTTCATCGAACCGGAAAAAACCTTCCGTAACGGTAGCTTAACCCTTAACGGCGGTTAACCTTAATTCTTTGCAAATGAAAGATTTTGTTATCCTTATCCATTTACCAATGGACGGGTCGTTAGCGAGTATACCTATGTCCAGCGTTGTAGAAACCCAAACTCACGAGAGTCTGAGCAAGAGCATTCTGAAGAATTTCAGATGGTTACTCGGCTTTTCGATTGTTGCCAACATATTGCTGCTGGCAATGCCGATCCACATGATCGCCATTTATGACCGGGTTTTGGTTTCCGGCAGCCGGGAAACGCTGCTTTACATCACACTGATCGCCCTGGTGGCGCTGGTTATGCTGGGCTTCATTGAAGCGGTACGGATGATGATCGCTCAGCGCATGTCTGCCAAATATGTCACCGAAACTGCCGGGAAACTGTTTAACGGTCTCATTCATGCAGGCGAGATGGGGGGACAAAAGTCGCAGCTGATGCGTGACTTTTATGCCCTGCGCGCCTTTCTGTCGGGTCGGGCGATGATTGGCCTGTTTGATCTGCCGTTCACGCCGGTATTTCTGTTTTTGTTGTTTGCGCTGCACGTGCAACTGGGTGTTATTACGCTGGTGGGCATTCTCCTGCTGGCCGCTATTGCCTATGCAAACCGCCGCCTCAGTCTGGAAGACAGCGAACAGGCAACGCGCAGCAATTCTGACGCCGTTTCCTTCTCGCAGGCTCTATTGACGCGCTCTGAAGACATTCGGGCCATGGGCCTGTTTCCGACATTCCTGCAGCGTTGGGGGGGCAAAATGGACAATGCCCTGAACCTGGCGGACAGTTCTGCCAAGGTAAATGCCTTTTTCTTCGGTCTGTCGCGCACCGTGCGTCAGGGTCTGCAGATCCTGATCATGGCCTGGGGTGCCTTCCTGGTGCTGGCGGGTGACCTGTCAGGCGGCGTGATCTTTGCGTCTTCGCTGATTTCAAGCCGCGCCTTTGTGCCGGTTGAACAGGTAATAGGTTCCTGGGACCGGATAATTCATGCCCGTTCGGCCTATGCCAACCTGGCCAATTTCATCGCCGCTCAACCGGAAGACGTTCGTGCCGTCGTCCCGGCACTGACCGTCGGCGATATCGAGGTCGACAATCTCTATTATGAAGTCAGCGGTGGCGATAACCGGGTTCAGACCATCCTCAAGGATGTCAGCTTTGCCATGAATTCCGGGCAGATCATGGCGATTATCGGACCTTCCGGCGCTGGCAAGTCGACCCTCGCCAAACTGCTGGTGGGGGCGCTGAAACCGACCGACGGTTCGGTTCGACTGGATGACTTTGAACTGTCGACCTGGCCGGATGATCGCAAAGGGGAATCGATGGGCTATGTGCCGCAGGATTCCAGACTGTTTCCCGGAACAATTGCCGAAAATATTTCAAGATATGAGCGCTATCCCGATGAAGATCGTATCATCGAAGCCGCCAAAAAGGCCGACATTCACAGCCAGATCGTGAAACTGCCGGACGCCTATGCCACGCAGCTTAGTGCTGACAGCCAGGAACTGTCCGGTGGCCAGCAGCAGCAATTGTCGCTGGCTCGGGCATTTTATGCCAATCCGCGGGTATTGGTGCTGGATGAGCCGAATGCCCATCTCGATCAGCAGGCCGAAGATGCGCTTTTGCGGTCACTGTCGAAAGCCCGCGAGGATGGTGTTTCATCACTGGTTATTTCGCAGCGCAGATCAATATTGAAGATTGCCGATCACGTGCTGACCATGCGGGACGGGCAGGTCGTATCGTTTAAGGAAAATCATGGCCAATGGCGGGCCCGGCACGGTGATGATCGGCCGGAAAAAGCGCCGAAAATTCAATTGGGTGGAATGGTTGAAAAGCCAGAAGTGCAGATCCAGACTCTGAATGCCGCCATGCCTCGGCGCGGTGGCCAGGTAAGAGTGGAGGCGGGATAGCTATCGTGAACGCCCCGGTTAATCAGGACATTCATTGGCGGGCCAACGCCAAGACGGACAGCAACTCGATCATCCGGTCGGGGTTTTGGGCTGTCGGGGTCCTGTTTGCGGTGTTTTTGACATGGGCCTGCCTATTTCCCCTGTCGTCTGCAGTAATCACTCCGGGCACTTTCGTCAGTGATGGCAAGAACAAGCTCGTTCAGCACCAGCGTGGCGGACGCGTCCAACAGATTTTTGTCCGTGAGGGAGTGAAACTGGAGGCAGGTCAGCCGATATTGGCCCTCGATGAGGCCCAATCCCAGGCGGAACTGACTCAGTTGGAGGCACGGCATGCCTCGCTCAATGCATTGAAGGCCCGGCTGGACGCGGAACGCTCGGGAGGCAGGCGCTCCATGATTACGGCGTCGGTGTCGAACAAGCCCGTCTCATTACGTGGTGGCAGCGGCTTTACCCAATCTGCCAAACCGGTGCTGACCCTGCGTGGCGGTGAAGGCGCACCTTTTGTGATTGGGACAACCAACAATCCCGAACAGCGGAACCCGGAATTGATAAAATTGGCTTCGACGACGCCAGCCATCAGTCCTGATCCAACGGCCCAGGAATTTCTGCAGAGCCAGCGCGAAGCCTATTCATCTGGCCGCGAGGTCTTGGCCCGTCAGACGGAGTCACTGGCAAAGAAGGTGGCAACGCTGCAGAAACAGAAAAGCGGTGTTCTGGCGCGGGTCCGCGCCCAGCAAACCATGCTGAAAATGAATCGGCGAGAATATGACCGCCTGCTGCCGCTGGCCCGGCAGGGCTATGTGGCGCGCAACCGTCTCAACGAACGCGAGCGGGCGGTGCTTGAACTGGAAGGCGGCCTCACGGCACTCAAGCTGGACGGCGAGGGCATCGACAACCAGATTGAAGAAGTGCGGGTGCAGATCAAAAAGGCCCGCAGCGAATATGCCAATACGGCGGCGCGGGAATATGCCAAAATTGTATCCGAATTGGCTGAGATCAGCGACCAGCTAGTCGCGGCGCGCGAAAGCGTTGCCGGCTCGACGGTGCGCGCGCCGGTAACGGGGGTGCTGACAAGGCTGCTGGCAACCACCGTTGGTGGCGTGGTCGGCGCCGCAGACCTGATCGGTGAAATTGTGCCTCATGATGCACCACTGGTGGTGCAGGCGCGGGTGCAGCCATCAGATATTGATTATGTCCAGATCGGTCAGGATGCCAAAATTGCAGTCACGGCATTCAATCGTCGCATCGATGACACGATACGGGGTCGGGTGACGTTCAAATCAGCCGACGCTGAAAAAGACGAAAAATCCGGCGAGCCTTTCTTTACCGTGCGATTGGAAATTATCGGCAGCGAGGGCAAGGGCCGCAATCGTCTCAGCGATATTCAGGCGGGCATGCAAAGCGAAATTTACATCAATACCGGGTCGCGGACATTTATGACCTATTTGGCCAAGCCGCTGATCGACAGTTTCAAGCGGGCCTTCCGCGAACAGTAGAGGAAATAGAATGGAGCGGATTTCGGTCCGTTGAGTTGGGTGAAAATATCGGGTTGGGAGCCTGAAATCGCTCGTAGGTTGCGTAACCCGGTTTGGGTTTGAGTAGTAGTAGGTAGTAACGTGAGTATTGAGAGCAAAGTGGGCGCAAGCCCCGCAAAGTCACATGACCATTGTAGCCGTCTGGTTGTCGGCAAGCGTCGCTTGCCCGCGTCCGCTGTGCTGTCTGTGAGTATCGGCCTTCTGCTGACATCCGCATCGGTCTGGGCCAGCGATGGCGGCACGCTTTTTCAGTTGCGCGGCTCTTCTAACGACTATCAGGTTGAACAATCTACCCAGTTGCGCGGCTCACAAAGCCAAAATGGCCAACAAGCCGAACCCGTATATGTTTCACCCCCACCACAAACCGATTCCGACCTGCCTGGTGTGGAAGTTGATACCGACGACGGTGAAACGCAGCACGCCAGCGGATCTGCAGGTGAGGATGTAGGCTCAGCCCTTTCTTTTCTGCGCCGTAATTTTATTCCGACACTGTTGTTTCGCGGGCCCAAACGGGCAATTTCAGATCGCAGCATCAGCTATACAATCCCTTCCAGGGCGTCGCTGCGTCATTCCATGCTGCACAGCGCTAACATGTATGAGGGCCTGCGCGGTGCCGAAGCGGGGGTCGGTGACACCATTGCTCTCGCCCTGCGTGGCAGCTATTCGGCCCGGGCCCAGATTGAGGGCGCAGCCGCCGATCGCGCAAGGGTGCACGGCGCACTGGCGAATTTCCTGCCAAAAATCAACGGTACGGTAAATGCAAGTTATGCATCGCAGGAAGGCTCCAGCAGCTATTCGGACCGGGTGGAGCAGATCACCACCGGGATTGAAGTTTCGATGCCGCTGTATGCCAGCGGGGTCAATGTTAATACCTATAAGCAGGCCAAACATGTCAGTCTTGCATCGGATCACAGCTATCTGGCGGAGGAATATCGCGTTGCCCTGGAGGCCGTTGCAGCTCACATCAATCTGCGGCTGAACCGGCGCATTGAAAGGACATTGCAAACCAATGTCGCAGCCATGAAGCGGATTGCCCACATTGCCAGGAAACTCTACGAGGCCGGGGATGCCAGCCGCACCGATATCGCCATTGCCCGGGCGAACGTTGAAAGCGCCCGCGCTGAGGTGGATCTGGCCAGGAAAACCCGCGAAGAAACCCTCAGTGACTATGAGAGCTTCACCGGTTCCTATGCACCAGCAAAATTGCTTGCCCCGTCCTTTGCCTCCTATGTGCCGGCCACGGCGGAGCAGGCGGTGCAAATGGCAGTCTCCAATAATCCAGCCCTGGTTGCATCGCTTCATACGGCTCTGGCCAGCGGATATGCGGCCAAGATTGAGCGGGGAAAATACGGTCCCAAGGTCGACCTCTATGGCGCTTACAACGAACCGCTCTATACAAGTTCCGCAACTGATCAGCAGGCCGACTGGAACATAGGCGTCCGGCTCAAAGTGCCGCTATTCGATGCCACGCTGGCTCCCAGTGTCGGCGCGGCCCGTCATGAGGCGTTGGAAGCGCAATATCGGGCACTGGAACAGGCACGTGTTGTCGAACGCCAGGTGCGCCGCCAGTGGACTGCCTACAAATCGGCTGACCGTCGAGTCAAAATTGTCGCCCGCCAGGTCAGAGCAGTATCGGCCAGCGTGGAAGGGGCACGGCGGGAATATGAAGCCGGGTTCCGTTCAATCTCCGATGTGCTGAACGATCAGGTGAAACTGGCGCGGGCCAAAATCACCCTGGAAAGTGCTCGACACGAACAGATGCTGGCAGCCTATGAGATTGCCTTTACAACGGCTCACCCATCAATCCGGCATCTGGCAGGGTCACGGGCGTCCCGGTAAAGAGGTTTATTCACACCAGTGCCAGCCAAAGCGGAATGGTGATCAGCGAACCCAGCAGCGTGATGACGATCGTGCTGCTGGCCAATCCTTCTGCGATCTTGAAGTAATTGGCGATCAGATAGGCGTTGATCCCGGTGGGGCAGGAGGCCCCCAAAAGCGCCACTTTGAACCACAGAGGCGGTAGCGGGATAATCACGGTGGCCACCACATAGACCACCGCCGGCATGAGCAACAGACGCATGGCCGCAAGGCTGAAGGCGGCAAATAGATTTCCCCTGACCCCATATTTGATCAGCCCCATACCGAGCGCTATCAGCGCCAGAGGTCCGGTGGTGCCCGACAACAGATCCATCGCCTGGACCGGTATGCCGCTGATACCCTGGCCGCTGAACCGCCATATTATGCCGACCAAAATGCCGATGATAATTGGATTGAGCAGCAGATTGCGGCCAAGATTTTTGGCAATGGTCAGCGGCTGTATCCGGGTTGTTTCAACCCCGTCATTGCGCACCGCATATTCCATCAGGAAGGTTGAAGCCGACATCATGACGGGCAGATGGACGGCCAGCAAAAACAACAATATCTGCAGCCCCGCCTGGCCATAGGCCCGTTCGACGAGCGGGATGCCGAGCAGGACGAGGTTGGAATAACCAGCGGCCACGCCGGCAATCACCGCGGCCCGGCTGCCGCGTTTGAACCCCCAACCGATGACCAGCACGGCGCCGCCCCAGACCACGGCGACGGCGATGAAATAGACCAATACAAACATCCAGGGATTGACCTGGTTGAACTCGGCCGTGGCGATTGACTTCATCAACAATACCGGCACCGCAACCTTGAACACAAAGTCGGCCAGCGCATCACCGACATTCTGGCTCAGATATTTTTGCCTGGCGACCAGATATCCCAGTCCGACGAGGCAAAAAGCCGGCAATACAATATTGGCAATATCTTCCATGGCATGGCCATATCGGGGCCGACACGATTGAACAATGGTTGATCGACAGAATCTCTCGACATTGCGGCTTGCGACTGTCAAACAGACGCCATGTTTGCCAAAGCCGCTCCAGCTATATTCGTGTGTTTATGGGCGACCGGCTTTGTCGGTGCCCGCATGGGCATGCCTCATTCCGAGCCGGGTACTTTCCTGTCCTTGCGCTTTGCTGTTGCCTTTGTCCTGCTCACGCTGATTGTGCTGATTTTGCGGGCGCCCTGGCCAGGTACCGGCACAGCATTGAAGTCGATTGTCATAGGCTTGCTCATACATGGCACCTATCTGGGGCCTGTTTTCTGGGTCATTGATCAGGGCATGCCGGCTGGCGTTTCGGCGGTTGTCGTCGGGTTGCAACCCTTGTTTACCGCTTTTCTGGCCGGATGGTGGTTGAAAGAGAATATCACCCCACGTCACTGGATCGGTCTGGTCCTGGGGATGACCGGTGTGTTTCTGGTTCTCTATCCCGGCATAGACCTGGCAGACAGTGGCGTGAATGCAGTCACCATCTGCGTTGCGTTGATCGGCATGTTGTCGGTTACCATCGGCACAGTTTTTCAAAAGTCATTGGGGTCAGACATTGATCTGAGGGCTGGCACTGCGCTGCAATATCTGGGGGCTTTCGTGCCGGTATTCATTCTTGCACTGGTCAGCGAAACCGGCGCCATTGACTGGACGGGGGAAATGGTCCTGGCAATGACCTGGTCGATCCTTGTGCTTTCATTATTCGCCATTTTCCTGCTGATGTGGCTGATCCGCGAGGGCTCGGTTGCCAAAGTCTCATCACTGTTCTTTCTGGTGCCGGCGGTTGCCGCGCTGATGTCCTACTTTCTATTTGGCGAAACCCTCGACCCGGTTCAACTCATTGGCATGGTCCTGTGTGCTCTGGCTGTGGCCATGGTGGCGCGGCGAATGCGCCCAGTATCGAAGGTTTCGCTGGCAAAATGACCGCAAGTGATTGTAAGACTGGCCTGTTCAAACGGTCAGGAAGCTTTTGATGAATATTATCATTCTTATCGCCTGTTTTGCGGTCGCGATTATCCTGATTCGGGGCCTTTGGAACATGATGCAGGGCGGCCCGGGCAACACGTCTCAGCGGCTCATGCGATTGCGGGTTATGGCGCAGGCGATAGCCGTGATTCTGATTGTCATTGTGGTCTATTTATCACGTTAGATTGCAGGTTTATGCCCAGGCCAAGTTTTAGCTTGCGAATCGGTCTTCCATCTATATTTTGCTGACTGTGGGATAGCGTGCGCCAAATTGTTGGCCGCCGCCTCTTAGAATTATTTGGGCTATGAAAAACGTAATCATTTCACTAGCAACCGCAATGGTTTTGCTGGTTTCCTTCAATGTCCAGGCTCAGCAAGTCGACGAATTTCGAATCGGCGGTACCTGGGCTCAGCCCTCATGGCTGGAGAATAGTCACCCGGAAGGTGATCAGACAGGCATTGGTGCGGAATTGCTGTTTACCCCGGTAAACATTGACGTGTTCGGACTTTCTGGCCCAAATCCCAGCAATTTTATGCACAGCTTCCTGAACCCTCGCCCGCATATCGGTGCGATGGTCAATTTAGACGATGGCGGCACCAGTTATGTCTATACCGGGCTGACATGGCAGTATGAAATTGACCCGACATTCTTCATCGAATCAAGTTTCGGATTCAGCGTCAACAATGGCAAAGAGGATTCGCCAACCGGCACCCGTGCCAAGCTTGGATCCCATTACCTGTTCCATGAATCCATTGGTATTGGGGCAAATCTGACGGAAACCATGACGGTGATTCTTGCCGTGGAACACTTGTCACACGCCAATCTGTTCGGCGGTGATAATCGTGGTCTGACCAATATGTCGCTGCGTGTCGGCCACAAATTCTAGTCAAAAACATCAACTGATCGACAGAAGAACAGGTCTAATGTGACCTCTGTCGGAATATTTCCGTTTTCCTTTTGAAGTGCCGGCATTAGGGTCAGTTGCATGCAAGCGACTGGAGAAGTGCCATGGTGATTCTGAACAAGATTTATACCAAGACCGGCGATGACGGCACGACGGGCCTCGGCACCGGCGAGCGCCGTTTGAAATTCGATTTGCGGGTTGAATGCTATGGCACCGTGGATGAAACCAATGCAGCTCTCGGCCTGGCCCGCCTGCACACCCAGGATTTTCCACAACTCCACGACATGTTGCTGCGCATTCAAAACGACCTGTTTGACCTGGGCGCCGATCTGGCAACGCCAGAAGGTGACGAGAAACCGGAATTTGAACCGCTTCGGCTGCTGGAATCGCAGGTTGAACGAATTGAAGGGGACATTGATTCTCTCAACAAGGATCTGGAGCCGCTGCGCAGCTTTATTCTTCCGGGCGGTTCGGCCGCTGCTGCAGCCCTCCACCAGGCCCGCACAATAGCCCGGCGGGCCGAGCGGATCCTTGTCAATCTGGCCGAAACCCCGGGAGAACACGTCAATCCATCGGGGTTGCGCTATTTGAACCGGGTATCGGACTTCTTGTTTGTTGCCGCCCGCCATGCCAATGCTGGAGGCAAGGACGACATTTTGTGGGTGCCCGGCGAGAACCGGTAACCACCTGGAAACTTAAAACACCAACGGACCAAGCCAATTTTTATTCCGCTCCATGATGGCAAACCGGTCAGGCACATCCACTGGCAGTGGATGACGCTGACCATTATCGCCATTAATGTGCTGATGTTTGTTGTTTTCAATTTGTTTGGGCTTGGCGCCAAGCAGGGCAATAATTTTGCCATTCTGGCCTTTGGCTATATTCCCTCAGTGTTCAACGATTTGCGCAGTCTGCCGGATATCTATCAGGTGGTTCCCGACAATCTCTACGCGTTGACCGCGCTGACCAGCGCCTTCATGCATGCCGATATCTGGCATCTGGGGGGCAATATGCTGTTCATCTGGGTATTTGGTGACAATGTGGAAGACGCCATGGGGCATATCAAATACCTCATCTTCTATCTGGCCTGCGCCTTTGCGGCGGCCTGGTTTCACGCTTTTGTCTTTCCTCAGTCCGACGCCCCGTTGGTGGGCGCCTCTGGCGCAGCGGCCGGCATTGTCGCGGCCTATTTGATGCTGCATCCAAAAATGAAAGTCTGGGTTCTTTTCCTGTCAAAAGTGCCGTTGCGCCTGTCGGCCATATGGTTGCTGGGCGGTTGGGTGGCCTTTCAGCTGTTCATGTTCCTGGCGGATTCAGAGGAAAAAATCAGCTGGGCAGCCCATGTTGGCGGCATTGTTGCCGGCGTTGTCCTGGTCGGCCTGCTAAAGCGTCGCGATGTTCCTTTGTTCGACCGGCAAATCCTGCCGCCACAGGCGGTTAAAGTTGACGACCAGGAAACTGTTCACTGGGGCCGCTAGTGCGCGTCAGAAAAAGTTTGACGCCGGGCACAGATTTTGCTTGTTACCGATCTTGAAGCCGGGGCTTAGCGGTGGCCCCATTTCCGTCCGAAATCTGGCTTTGTGTGTCGCCAGAGAACAAGTGTAATTTGCCGCAATACGCCACGTCTTTTCCAATAGTCCTCAAGACTTTAGACAAAAAAGGTCTTTACCATGAAAATCATAGTGCCCGTAAAACGGGTGGTCGACTACAACGTCAAAATCCGCGTTAAGAGCGATGGTTCGGGCGTCGAACTGGCCAACGTGAAAATGTCCATGAACCCCTTTGACGAAATTGCCGTCGAAGAAGCCCTGCGCCTGCGTGAAGCCGGTAAGGCTGATGAAGTCATCGCAGTATCCATCGGACCACAGCAGTCTCAGGAAACCATCCGCACGGCTCTGGCCATGGGTGCTGACCGCGGTATTCTGGTTAAGCATGACGAGTTGGTTGAACCGCTGGCCGTTGCCAAGATACTCAAAGGCATAGTCGATGAAGAGCAGCCCGGCCTGGTGATCCTTGGCAAGCAGGCGATCGATGATGACGCCAACCAGACCGGTCAGATGCTTTCCGCCCTGCTCGGCTGGGCTCAAGCCACATTTGCCTCGAAACTGGAAATTGATGGCGACAGCGCCAATGTCACCCGTGAAGTCGATGGCGGTCTTCAGACCATCAAGGTCAAGATGCCGTTGATCATGACCACGGATCTGCGTTTGAACGAACCACGCTACGCTTCCCTGCCGAACATCATGAAGGCGAAGAAGAAGCCGATGGATGAAAAAACCCCTGCCGATTATGGGGTTGATGCCGCACCGCGTCTGACAATCGTCAATACCGAAGAGCCACCACAGCGTAAGGCTGGGGTGATCGTCGGCGATGTTGCAGAACTCGTTGATAAACTGAAAAACGAAGCCGGTGTGCTCTAAGGATTAAGATTATGACCATTCTTTTGATTGCAGAACACGATAACGAAACCCTGTCGGATCAGACCCATAAGGCGATGACTGCGGCCGCTGAAATTGGTGGCGATATCCATGTGCTCGTTGCCGGCAATGGTTGCGGTGGCGTTGCAGACGCTGCCGCCAAGCTTGATGGCGCGGCAAAGGTTTTGCATTGCGAAGCCGATCACCTGGCCAACCGCCTGGCCGAGCCAATGGCTGCGTTGATCACCGGCATGGCCGGCGATTACGATGCAATCGTTGCGGCGGCGACCACTGATGGCAAAAACATCATGCCGCGCGTTGCAGCATTGCTCGACGTCATGCAGATTTCTGAGATCACCTCGGTTAAATCAGCCGATACGTTTGAACGCCCAATCTATGCGGGCAACGCCATTCAGACCGTTCAATCTTCTGACTCCGTCAAGGTAATCACTGTGCGGACGGCTGGATTCGGTGCTGTAGGTGAGGGCGGTTCCGCCTCTGTTGAGAAAGTTGATGCAGCCGGCGACCCTGGTCTGTCGGAATTCGTCGGTGCTGCCCTGTCCGGCGGTGACCGTCCGGAACTGACTTCGGCCAAAATTATCATTTCCGGTGGTCGTGCATTGGGTTCCTCGGAAAAATTCCAGGAAGTCATCGTGCCTGTCGCTGACAAGCTCGGCGCTGCAATTGGTGCGTCGCGCGCCGCAGTTGATGCCGGTTACGCGCCGAACGACTGGCAGGTTGGGCAGACCGGTAAGGTGGTTGCCCCCGATCTCTACATTGCCTGCGGCATTTCAGGAGCGATCCAGCATCTGGCCGGCATGAAGGACTCCAAGGTGATTGTCGCCATTAACAAGGACGACGAAGCGCCGATTTTCCAGGTTGCCGATTATGGCCTGGTGGCGGATCTGTTCGAAGTTCTTCCGGAGCTTGAAAACGCCCTTTAAGGTCGCGAGATCAAAAATTATTCGATAGGTCGGGTGAGCTAATGCTTCCCCGGCCTATTTTTTTGCGCTAATCCACCAGCAAACAGTCTGGAGTCTGAATCATGAAAACCATCGGTATCATCGGCGCGGGTCAAATGGGCAGCGGCATCGCACATGTCTGTGCGCTGGCCGGCCTTAACGTTTTGCTTCACGATGTCAGTGAGGAGGCTGTTGAATTCGGTCTGGCGACGATTTCCGGCAATCTGGCACGGCAAGTCTCTTCTGACAAAATTTCCGACGATGCCCGCCACGCGGCACTGGAGCGGCTGACTTCTGCGACCGCACCTGAAGCTCTGGGTGTGGCGGACATTGTCATAGAGGCGGCGACGGAAAACGAGCAGGTCAAACAATCCATCTACAAGGCCATTTGCCCGGTCCTGTCACCAGATGCCATTTTGGCCACCAACACGTCTTCGATTTCCATCACCCGACTGGCGGCGGCAACTGACAGGCCGGAAAAATTTCTCGGCGTTCATTTTATGAATCCCGTGCCTGTCATGCAGCTGGTCGAACTGGTTCGCGGCATTGCCACGGATGATCAGACATTTCAGGCGGCAAAAGGCCTGGTTGATCTGCTGGGCAAGGAAGCTTCGGTCTCAGAAGATTTCCCGGCATTCATCGTCAATCGGGTGCTGATCCCGATGATCAATGAAGCGATTTACGTTCTCTATGAAGGTGTTGGCACCGTATCCGGTATTGATAAGGCGATGAAATTGGGCGCCAATCACCCGATGGGACCCCTGGCCCTTGCCGATTTCATCGGTCTGGATACTTGCCTTGCCATCATGCAGGTGTTGCATGACGGTCTGGCCGACACCAAATATCGGCCCTGCCCATTGCTGGTGAAATATGTCGAAGCCGGATGGCTGGGTCGTAAGTCAGGCAAGGGTTTTTACGACTATTCGGGCGACGAGCCGATACCGACGCGCTAGACGTGTTCGGGTATTAGTTGGCGAATGATTGCGGGATTGGCTATTCGAATTGGCAACTGACCGTGCCAAATTCGCCAAAGTCAGCTTCGATCAGGGAACCGGCTGGTGCTTCGATAGGTCGGATGAAGGATCCCGACAGGACAGTTTCGCCAGCCTTGATGGTGTCGCCATATTGCGCCAGCCGGTTGGCCAGCCAGGCAATGCCCAATGCCGGATCATTCAACACACCTGCGCCGAGCCCGGTTTCCTCCACCTCGCCATTGCAACTGGCAATCGCCCCGATCCAGCGCATGTCCACCCGGCGTGGATCAAGCTTGGCGTCTCCCATAACGATACCGCCATTGGCAGCATTGTCTGAAATCGTATCGCAGATGTTGCGGGTTCTGCCGCTTTCCGGGTCCACCCGCAAAATGCGCGTGTCGAGAATCTCCAGCGACGGGGAGACATAATCGGTCGCCTCTAGCACCTGGGCTGTAGTGACATCCGGACCGGCCAGGTCAGACTTCATCACAAAGGCAATCTCGGCCTCAATGCGCGGTTGAATGAATCGACCGGAAGCAATCTTTGATCCATTGGCAAACAACATATTGTCGAGCAGGACGCCGGAATCGGGAATATCAATATTCAGCGCTGCCTGCATGGCTTTTGACGTCAGGCCGATCTTCCAGCCGATCACGAGACGGCCAATGGCCTTGTGATGGTCGATCAGTGCGGACTGGACACGATAGGCGTCGTCCATGGTCATATGTGGATAGGCGATCGACAACAGACCCGTCTGCTGGCCGGATTGTTCGGCGTTGAACAGTTGCTGCGCTGCCTTATTGACGTCTTCTGGTGTCATGTGAATTGGCCCGGTCGGTGATTGATCCTGTCCTCTATACAAATATTGACAGCCCTTCGCATCCGCCAAAACCTGCCCCCAACAAATAATCTATCCGCAGCAGTGGCAATGTCAGAAAAATTGGTTCAAACAGCGGCTGAAACCCTCGGTAAAAGCCGACATTGAATGATTGCGTAATGAATTCTGAAATCAACCAGATGATCACAAATCTGCTCCCCCTTGCTCGCCAGGCGGGGGAAGCGATTATGGAAGTTTACCGGCAGGGGATTGAGGCCAATGAAAAGTCCGATGGGTCATTTGTAACCCAGGCTGATCTGCGCGCCGAAGGGATTATCCTTCAGGGGTTGCGGGATCTGGCGGCAGATATACCGGTCATTTCTGAAGAAAACGCCGACAGCCACAGGCTTGAGCCGCCGGTGCGGTTTTTTCTTGTCGATCCCCTCGATGGAACCGCCGAATTCGTCAAGGCGGACGGCAAGGGGGCCTTTACCGTCAATATTGCGCTGGTGGATCAGGGTGGGCCGGTGGCCGGCATCATTTATGCCCCCGCGCTTGATGAACTCTATTGGGGAATTGTCGGTCAGGGGGCATTCTTCAACGATCAGCCGATTGCAAGCCGCCAGCCCCAACCGGATGCGCTGGTTGCGCTGGCCAGCCGGTCCCACCGGGATGAGCAGACCAATGACTGGATCGCGGATAATCCAATCACCGATACGGTGTCGATCGGTTCGTCCCTGAAATTTTGTCTGATTGCCCGGGGCGAGGCTGATATCTATCCAAGGTTTGGTCCCACCATGGAATGGGATACCGCGGCAGGACACGCTATATTGTGTGCTGCCGGCGGGCGGGTGGAGCATCCCGATGGATCGGATTTCACCTATGGAAAACCGGGATACAGAAACGGCCCGTTCATTGCCAAGGGTTTCCTATAGGGGTTCCTCACGACCGTAAGCCACCAGACGCCTATTCAAAATTTCGACCTGCGGATCACCGCATTCCAGCGCAAATATAAACGCCTGGGTCAGAAAAAAGCAGGTGGCTTCAATATCATTGGCCGCTTCCCGTTGATCAGCGGCCTGGGCATAGAGGGCAACCAGCGCAGCATGATCCCGCCTCTCATGGGCCAGCAACAATTGTGCGTCCAGATCTCCCATTACACCCTTTCAGGTCTATGTGGCGGGCCCGTTGGCCATCTGGGTGGCGACCCAGTGGTGGAAATTGTGGGTCGGACTGTCCATGGCGGGGGAAAACTTACCGCCATCAAACAATTGCCCGTGCCGCCCGCGCTGCATGCCTTCCACCACGAAGATGTCTTCTTCAAACACCTCTTTCCATTGTTCGGAATTCTTTAGTTTCAACGCTTCTGCCTGATCCATGCCGCGCTCTGCCGGGGGATAATAGAGTTCGATATGCTCGACTGTTTCTTCTACCGACACCGCTTCCAGAATAATGGCAAAGGCATGATCGCGATGCACACCGAACAGCACATTTGGATACAGGGCGATATATTCGGCACCCTCGTCCCATTTATCGCTAAGATTATCAAAGTCGGGAAACTTCAATCCACCGTCACCCTCCAACTGGCGATAGACCAGAGTTCCCTGGCCGGAATAGGCCAGCGGCAATTCGATATGATAATGGTCCTCCAGCCGGGAATAGGAATTCAGGCCCGGATGCACCCAGGGCAGGTGGTAGCTCTCGCAAAAATTCTCCACCGCCAGTTTCCAGTTGGTTTCGACCTTCAGCGAAAAGGAAGACGTGGCACCGCCGGCATTCATCGGTTGCTCAAACTCGCCCCAGCGCGATATCAGATCGCTTGCATAATCGGTAAATTCGGGGGCTGAACCTGAAACATTGACAAAGATGACGTCACGCCAGACATGCGAGCGCACCCGTATCAGCCCCAGTTCTTCACGTTTGATATCCTCATGGGTGTTATGGCCGGGGCCACCCACATGCGGGGTCGATTTTAACTCACCGTTCAACGCGTAGCACCAGCTGTGATAGGGACAGCGGATGGCGCCGGTGATCTTCTTGGGCTCCGCAACCAGGATCATGCCGCGATGGCGGCAGGTGTTCTGAAAAACGCCGATAGAACCGTCCTTGTCGCGAACGATCAACAGGGGCATGCCGAGAAATTCGACCGGCTTGGCATCCCCCGGCTCCGGCACGTCCTTGCCAAAGCCAATGCCCGACCAGTTGTTGAAAAGCACCTGCTGCTTTTCCTGCTGAAAGACGTCTTCGCTGATGTAATGCGCGTTAGGCAGGCCGCGGGCCTTGTTCACCGAGGTCAGGACAGTGTCGAGATATGGCCGCGGCGGTTGTGGCGATTGCGGCGATTGTGGTGAAGCCGACATGGGGACGTCCTCCCTTAAATCAAACGATCCGATGAGTTTTGGGCAAATTGCCTGTCTTTTCAATAGACCGATCACGCCGGCAGCAGTGACAGAAATTCGACCTGTCACGTCGCCCGCCACCAGGATGCATGCTCAGACTTTTCGGCTTGGCGTGGCCAGGCAGCTACTTATAGGGGTCCGCCGCGTCGCGCAGTCCGTCGCCCAGAAAGTTGAAGGCGATGATAACGAAAATCACCGGCACCACGGGCAGCATCAACCACGGGAAGATGGCAACAACATTGATCGATTGCGCCTCGTTTAACAACACGCCCCAGGAGGTGATTGGTTCGCGCAGTCCCAGTCCTAGGAAGGACAGGGCGGTTTCACCGAGAATCATTGTCGGAATGGTGATCGTCGCGGAGGCTATCAAATGGCTCATGAAACCGGGGATCAGATGACGGCCAATGATGCGGGATGGCCGGGCGCCAATCAGCCGGGCCGCAAGGACATAATCTTCCTCACGCAGGGAAAGGAGCTTTGAGCGTACCGCGCGCGCCAGCCCGGTCCAGTCAAGCAGGCCGAGAATCACCGTTATGCCAAAGTAGATTAATATCGGACTCCACGAAGGCGGCATAATCGCCGACAGGGTCAACCACAGGGGAATCGTTGGAATCGACTGGAGGACTTCGATCACGCGCTGCACGATCATGTCGACCCAGCCACCGTAATAGCCGGCCGCGCCGCCAATGACGATGCCCAGCACGAAGGAGACGGAGATACCGATCAGGCCGATGGTCAGCGATATGCGCGCGCCCTGTAATATGCGCGAAAGCATGTCTCTGCCGAGCCTGTCGGTGCCGAGAATATAAAATGGTTTGCCCTTCGGCGCACAGACCAGGTGATTGTCCGCCGGGATGAGCCCAAACCAATTGTATTTTTCACCGCTACAGAAGAAGGACAGTTTGACCGGTTTCTTGTCATTGACCGAATATTCGCGCTGCATGGTTTCGAGATTCAGCTTGCGATTCAGGTCATAGACAAAGGGGCCGATGAACTCGCCCTTGTGAAACAGGTGTATGGACTGCGGCGGCACATAGATGTGCTTGCTGTGGCGGGTCTGGTAATTCCACGGCGACAGGAATTCGCTGACGAGCACACTGGAATAGAGCAGCAGCAGGAATATTCCTGACCAGACGGCGACCCGGTGGCGTTTGAACTTCCACCACATCAGGGTCAGCTGCGACGCGAAATAGATCTTTTCCTGTTCCGGTGTCAGCTTTTCGACAGAGCGCAAATCAAACGGCGCTTCGGAGACGAAATGCGGCAGCTCCTTGGTGCCTTCTGGCGGCATGCTGGATTGCGGGCCAAAACTCATTTTTCAGCCCCCCCGGACAGCCGGATGCGCGGGTCAAGAAAGCCCAGCGCGATATCTGATACCAGCACGCCGATCACTGTCAAAGTTGCCAGGAACATCAGGAACGAGCCGGCCAGATACATGTCCTGACTTTGCAGCGCGGCAATCAGCAGCGGACCGGTTGTCTGCAGCGATAACACGATGGCGACGATTTCCGCTCCCGAAATGATCGTTGGCAGCAGCGAACCGATATCGGCGACAAAGAAATTCAGCGACATGCGCAGCGGATATTTGACCAGAGCCTTGAATGGCGGCACGCCCTTGGCGCGGGCGGTGATCACATATTGCTTCTGCAATTCATCGAGCAGGTTGGCGCGGATACGGCGGATCATCGCCGCCGTTCCGGATGTCCCGATGACAATGGTCGGCACGATCAGATGTTCCAGGATCGATTTTAATTTGTCCCAGCTCATCGGTTGGTCGATATATTCCGCGTCCATCAGACCGCCGATGGAGACGCCGAAGAACCGCTGTGCCAGATACATCATGATCAGGGCCAGCAGGAAATTCGGCGTGGCCAGGCCCAGCAGACCAAAGAAGGTCAAACCATAATCGCCCCAGCTATACTGGTGGGTGGCGGAATAGATGCCGATGGGAAAGGCAATGACCCAGGTCAGGATGATTGTGGCGAAAGAGACCATGATGGTCAGCCACAGCCGGTTGCCGACGACTTCCGATACGGGCCGCTGATATTCAAACGAATAGCCAAAATCGCCCATCACGAAATTGGTGATCCACAGCAGGTAGCGCTGGATCATCGGTTTATCGAGACCATATTCCTCACGCAGATATTGCGCCCGCTCCAGATCGACGCTTTCACCTGAGGCGATCAGCTCGCCGATATAGGTTTCCACATAGTCGCCGGGTGGCAGCTGGATGATCGTGAAAATAACAATACTGGCCAGCAGTAGTGTTGGGATCATCGCCCCAATGCGTGTGATAATGTAGCGGATCATGGCCCCGTGCTTATCCTATTCTTCAAGCCAGAACGTATCGGGCAGATATTGTCCAAAATACAAAGTTGGCTCAAATGCCCAGATACCTTCCTCGGGAACATTGCGCAATTTCTTACTGACAACGATTGGCTGCAGGCCGCCGGAGACGATGCCGATCGTGTAGACCTGATCGGTGAAGATCGACAGCATTTCGTCCCAGATTGCCGCCTGTTCGTCGTAATTGGCTGCACTGCGCCAATTTGAATACAACTCGCTCAGGCGTGCTACTTCGGGAAGAGTCGGCTGTTCGCCAGAGGCACCCTTTGACGCATAATGATTTCCCCATGTCGGCCATTGTGCCTGGATGGGTGATACCGGTGCCAGCTCCTCAGGGTTCATTTCCGGGGTCGCCAGACCACGGTTCAGTCCCTGCCAGGTAGACATCACAGTCTCCCCATTGCTGACCCGGCCGCGCAGAATATCGCGCTGTGACGGTTTAACGAACAGCTTGACCCCAATGTCCTTCCAGTGGTCGGTGATCAGCTGGAGAATATCGGTCTCCTGGCTTTGTTCGCCGGCGGTTTCAACAATGATTTCAAATGGCCGGCCGTCCGGAAGCAGGCGCACGCCATCACCGTCGCGCTTGTCGAATCCAGCTTCATCGAGCAGTTGATTGGCCTGATCGACATCATATTCGATCCAGGCCTCGGCATATTCGTCCTTGTAGAGCGGGCTGGAGGGCAAAACCGAGTTGGCGGCTTCGCGACCGAGTCCAAAGAAGATGGCTTCGTTAATTTCGCCACGATCCATGCCCATGGAAAGCGCTCGGCGAACGCGGACATCCTGAAACGCCTTGCGGAAACCTTCGTCCTTGGTGTTCAGATTCGGCAACAGAGTCATTTCCGAACCGCGACCTGACGGCCACAACAGCACATTATAGCCGCCTTCTTCGGTGCCCTGTTTCAGGAATGAGTAATTGTCGAAGCGCACATAACGCGCCTGCAGATCACTCTCACCGGTTCCGGCCTTGGCGGCGATGATTGACGACGACGCCATGTTAAGAACCACTTCGTCAAGATAGGGCAGTTGTGTGCCTGCCGGGTCAACCCGGTGATAATTCGGATTGCGCTTGAAGACGATGCGTTCGGAAGGAAGCCTGGTGGTGTTCATCCACGCCTGCAGGGTCGGCATTTCGGGGTTTTCCGGCCGATACTGGCGGCCAAATCTCTTGTGCAGCGATGACCAGTTCTGAACCTTTTCCGATTCCACCAGACCTGCTAGCTTGTCGGCATCACCATATTTTTCGTGAAACTGTTTCAGGTAATGGGCCGGCATGTAGATATACATGGGCCGGGCCCCGGCGAGCGCTGTCATGAACAGTGGATTGACGCTGTCCCAGCTGTAGCGAATTGTGTGGCTGTCGATGATTTCGACCTTTGGCAATTTGCCTTCAACCAACATTTCGCGAGGCGGACCGCCTTTTGAAAGAGCTTCATTCTGGGCTACATCTTCCCACCAATAGCGGAAGTCTTCGGTGGTGAATGGCTGCCCGTCAGACCACTGGTGGCCCTTGCGCAGATGCAGCGTGAACGACTTGTTGTCGGCATTGTCTATTGCCTTGAGAATATCCGGCTTCAACTGAAAGGTTTCGTCATAGGCGACCAGACGGGCGCCGGAATAGACGGTCATCCAGCGTACATCTTTCGGCTTTGACATCAGCATCTTGATGGAGCCGCCACTTTTGCCAACCTCTTTGTCGAGATTGTCAAAATTCAAAACCCTGGGTTCCTCCGGAGGGCCTGCAAAAGCACTGCCGGCCATCAATATCAGCGCGGCGCTGGTGGAAATCATCTTCCTGAAACTACGGGTCATGGGCTTACTCAACTTGCTTTTAAAAGGGTTGCGGGGTCGGAACCGGCGACTGCGCGGACCTGATGATTATCGGTGAGGGAAATCATTGCCATGTCGGATCCGTCGGTCTGACTGGCGAATGGAAAGTTCCAGTTTCGGCCTTCTGAGGCCATGTCGCGATTGATGCGATCAAAGTCGAGAGGATGATCCAGGTCCGCATGGGGGACAACATCCAGCAGGGCTCTTGTATAGGGGTGGATCGGGTTTTCAAACAATTCCTCACGGCTTGCCATTTCCACCAGCTGACCCTTAAACATCACGCCGATCCGGTCAGCAATATAACGCACCACGGCCAGGTTGTGAGAGATGAAAATATAGGTGAGGCCGAGTTCGTCCTGCAACTGCTTCAGCAGGTTGAGTACCTGCGCCTGAACCGACACATCGAGTGCCGAAACCGGTTCGTCGCAGACCAGTAGTTCCGGCCGCAGGGCCAGTGCTCTTGCAATGCCGATCCGCTGCCGCTGGCCGCCGGAGAATGAATGGGGATAGCGGCCCAGAAAGGTGGGTTGCAGGCCAACCAGACGCATCAGTTCGGCGGCATATTCCGCCTGTTGTTTTTTCGACCCCATGGCATGAACTTCCATCGGCTCTTTGAGAATGTTCAATACCGTGGAGCGGGGTGACAGAGATGAAAATGGGTCCTGGAACACCATCTGAATCTTGCGACGGAAGGCTTTCACCCCGCGATTGTCCAGACCTAGAAGATCAACGACCTTTTGATCGTCGCCGTCGCCCTCCAGCCATTCGACCGATCCACCAGAGGCAGACAGCGCCCGCACGATCAGTTTCAGCGTCGTTGTCTTGCCGCAGCCCGATTCGCCCACCAGGCCAAAACATTCGCCCCGGCGCACGTCAAAGCTGACGTCATCTACAGCCTTTACCACATCGGCAGAACTGCCAAACCAGCCGGCATTCTTCTTGGTTGTGAAATTCTTGCGTAGGCCACGCACTTTCAGCAGCACTTCGTCCGCATGGGTCTTGCGCTCGGTGATTTCACCAACCATCGACGCCGGAATTTCGTGATCAATGTCGCGCAGGCTTTGCAGCTTCTCATCATAGCCCATGGACAGGTCGGGAACCGCATTGAGCAGGGCTTTGAGATATTGGTGTTGTGGATTTTTGAATATCGCTTCACGCGGTCCGGCTTCCATGATCTGGCCGTGATACATGACCACCACTTCATCAGCCATATTGGCCACCACGCCGAGGTCATGGGTGATCAGCAGCACGGCCATGCCGAGCTTTTCCTGAAGCTCTTTCAGCAGGCTCAGAATTTTTGCCTGCATCGACACATCCAGCGCCGTTGTCGGTTCGTCAGCGATCAGCAGGGCCGGATGACAGATCAGTGCCATGGCAATCATCGCCCGCTGGCGCAGGCCGCCCGACAATTCCATCGGATACATCGACCAGGCGGCCGGTGGATTGGGAAATCCGACCAGATCCAGCATCTGTACGACAGTTGGTTGAATTTCACTCTTCGCGAGATTGCGATGCAGCTCTAGCGCTTCGCCAATCTGATTGCCGATCGTGTGCAGCGGTGACAGAGATGTCATCGGCTCCTGGAAGATGATGGAAATCTTGCCGCCGCGCAGGGCAATGCGCTCGGCTGAATCATCTTTCAGTGCGGCAAGGTCTGTTGCTTGATCGCCAACATTTTCACGATACCAGATATTGCCACTGGTAATGCGTGCGACGTTGGGCAGGATTCCCAGAATCGCCTGTGACAGGATGGATTTGCCTGAACCTGATTCGCCCACCAGGGCAACGGTCTTGCCGGCGGGAATGCGAAATGAAGCGCCACGGATAACTTCAATATCCGTGCCCTTCAAGTCGATGGCCAAATGAAGGTCGTCAACACGGATTATGTCGTGAGAATATTCCCGCGACACGCCTCCCAGTTGCTCCCCCTCATTGGTCTTGTTTGCAGCTGCGCTCGTTTGCGCCAAGACTTATACCCTTGTTCTCTCCCGTCCCGGTATTCCGGGTTTATTGCCCTTAGTCTGGCACACTTGAACGCGCCCGTTAAGCGCAGAACGACATTTCTAGGCCTGTCTGTGCAATTTTGCACTGTTCCAGCACCAAACTGACACATGGGGTGTTTCAACTTTAGTCGCATGCTGCCGGTCGAGGCCGCATAACAGGTGAAAAATGATCCGTAAAACTACGCAGTGGGTGACGACAATTGTGTTTGGCTGAAGCTGCAGCAATGCCGCTTTCACCTCGTCGCACCGCTCCGCCATGGATTCACCGCCCTGCGGTTTGAAAGCCCAGCGGTCCGATTTGCGGGATTTGCGCTCTTTGTAATAGGTCTCCTTGACCTGTGGACTGGTCATCCCCTCCCAACGACCAATCGACAATTCCCGAAAGGCCGGATTGACGGTAATCGGCGGGGCAGGGTCGAGATGTTGGGCAACGATATCCGCAGTCTGCCGGGCCCGGGTCAGCGGGGACGACACGAGCATTACCTGTGTCGGATCAATGGCATCAGCGTCTAGCTGCCGCAGCAAAACCGCCGCATTTTGGGCTGCCTCGGCCTTACCGATTTCCGAAAGGCTTGTGTCCGTGCTTCCTTGATAAAAACCTTTCGCATTCCAGTCGGTCTGACCGTGGCGCAGAAAATATATCGGGGCGGCGAGTTCGGTATTTGTCAAAATGCATTCCGCAATTTCTGTTTCAACCAGCCTACAGCGCAGTTTTTCTAAGCATGCAAGTCTCAAATTCGATTAACCGAATTGCGCACCACAATATTGGAGGGAACCTGATTGCGCAGCGGTTTGGCTGACGCAGGTGGAATTCCGCCACGACACAGCAGATCGGCCGCCTGTTCGCCGATCCGGCGTGCCGGCAAGCGGCAGGTGGTCAGTCCTGGCTCCATATGGGCAGAACCACGAAAGTCTCCAATGCCGATAATAGAAATGTCATCGGGAATGCGCAGACCCAGCAACTGGCAGGCATAAACTGCACCCTGAGCAATCACATCATTGCCGCATATGAGTGCCGTTGGGCGGTTGCCGCTCAACAGGGCCGCTACCGCCTTCTTCGCACCACCTATATCATAGAGTGCTTCCAACAGTCGGTCGGGTGGAATGTCCGACAGGTCTTTCTGCAGGGCGTCCAGGGCTCCCAGCAACCGGTCCTCGGCACGATCATTCCCCTTCGTCGGAGGGAACACCAGTGCAATGTCACGGTGACCATGATCCAAAAGATATTGGGCAACTTCATAGCCGGCCTGAAAATTATCAGCCCCGACACAGGATATTTTCGAATCTTCGCGATAGTTCCACGTTGCCAGAACCGGCACATTGCGGGTGGCCAGCATTTCCAATGGTGCAGCGGCGTGTTGCAGGCCGATAACGGCCACTCCATCAATGCGTCGCTCCAACAGTGATCGCACAATGCCAATTTCCAACTCCAGATCATAACCATGAGCGGCAATAAGCATTGTGCGGTCATGCTCCAGCAACCGATTGGCAAAGGCGCTGATGAGTTCTGCAAAAATTGCATTATCGATGGTCGGCACAATCAGGCCTATAGTGCCGGAAAATCCGTGATGCATGGCACCAGCCATCCGGTCGCGGATATAGCCGAGGTCAGCAGCCGCCTGTTCGATGCGCTTCCGGGTGGCACCTTTTACAATGTCGGGATTGGTAAAAAAGCGCGAAACAGTTGCAGGTGAAACCCGCGCGCGGCTGGCCACTTCGACAATTCCCGGCGCTCCCTTGCGCGATCTTGTTCTCTTCATTTCCCCTAACCCGATGTTTTTAAGTGCCAAAACGGCAAAAATGAAAACGTTTGCATCTTTACTTTCATAAATTACCCTTTCCTGCAACTCAACCAGAATGCGCGTAAAGCGGGCGGATGGCGAATGGAATTCCTTGGCTATTTTGGCGGTGTCTTTGAACCGGTTGCCATGATGTTGCTGTTGGGCGGCACGATTGGCGGACTGATTCTGGGCGCCACCCCTGGCCTGTCACCAACCATGGCGGTGGCTCTGCTGATTCCGTTTACGTTTCATCTGTCGGCAACCCAGGGCCTGATCCTGTTGGGTGCAGCCTATACGTCGACCGTCGCCGGCGGGGCGGTGAGTGCCATATTGCTGAAAATTCCCGGCGCTCCGGCCAATATTGCAACCGCCTTAGATGGTAATGAAATGGCCAAACGCGGCGAGGGCGCGCGGGCACTTCACCTATCCTTTCTTGCCTCCGGCGTGGGGGGCGTTATCGGCGTTTTGTTGTTGATTTTCCTGACACCGGTGCTGGCGCAATGGGCGTTGAAATTTGGGCCATCCCACCTGTTTTGGATTGCCATATTGGGGGTCACAGTGATTGGCTCGCTGGATTCCAAGAGCTTTGTAAAAGGCCTGCTTTCCGGGTGTATTGGCCTGTGGCTGTCACAGATCGGCTACGATGAGATTCTTGGCACTGAGCGGTTTATCTTTACCGACGCGCTAACCGGCGGCATTCACATAATCCCGGCACTGATTGGCCTGTTCGCCATCCCACAGGTGCTCGACATGATCTCAAAGGGCCGCGACAAGAGCGCTATTGATACGATTGAGGTGCCGCAACATTCGTTCATGGATTCGTTCCGGGAACTGGTTGCCTCGACCCGGGCCCTGTCGATTGGAACGGTGATCGGATCGGTCATCGGCCTTATTCCCGGTGTTGGCGGTCAGATCGCTGGCCTTGTTGCCTATGACCAGACCCGCAAATTCTCTTCGCAGAAGGAAAAATTCGGCACTGGTCACAGTGAAGGCGTCATCGCTGCCGAGAGCGCCAACAACGCCATGGTGGGTCCCTCGCTGGTGCCGCTTTTGACCCTCTCCATTCCCGGCAGCCCGACCGCCGCCGTACTGCTCGGCGGCCTCTTGATTCATGGCATTTTCCCGGGCTCCGATATTTTCGACAAGCATCCTGAAGTCGTCTGGACCTTCATCAATTCCATGCTGATTGGCCAGATTCTGATGGTCATCTTCGGCATCTATACTGCCGTGTGGGCCGCCAAAATTGCCCGCGCACCGATGCCGATCATGGCGGCCGGGGTTGTGGTGCTGGCGCTGTTTGGCTCCTATTCGGTTCAGCAGAGCATGGGAGATGTTCACATTATGCTGGTTTTGGGTGTCGGCATGTTCGTGCTGGAAAAATTCGGCTTCTCCGCTGCCCCACTCGTATTGGGCCTGATCCTTGGGCCGATTGCCGGCGATTATTTCACCAATGGATCGATGATTGCCGCAGCGCAGGATGGCCCCTGGGCCTATTTCTTCACCGGTGGGCTGAACATGGTGCTGATCGCCCTGGTGGTCGCGTCCATTGCCTATTCGTTCTGGACCAACATGATCGTTGGCTCGCCGTCGCCGTCGCCGTCGCCGTCGCCGTCGCCGTCGCCGTCGCCGTCGCCGTCACCGTCGTCGCCGTCTGCTGACGACGCCAAGGCAGGGGAGGCAAAGTGATGGAGTCTGCTCGTCTGCAACATCTCATTCCCGCCGGCTGTGTTCTGCTGCTGGCAGCGGCCGTCACCTATATCAGCTTCACCCAGGAGCCGGCCGACAGTTTCCTGTTTCCGCGCATAATCTCAATGGCCTTTATTCTGCTGGCTGGTTGGAATTTCATCCGCGCGGCTGCCGGGATGGCCAAGGTTGGCGGTGGCATTTCCAAGGCCACGGCGATGAATATTTTGCCCGGCCTGGTGGTGATGATTGTTTTTGTTTTCTGGGCCGCAAAAGGCCTTGGCTTCTACGTTGCTTCAACCCTGGCATTTATGACCATCTATTCGCTCTATGACCCGGTGCCGTTTTCCAGCGTCCGCGACTGGATCAAAAGGATCATCATCACCGGCGCGTTCATGTGCGTCATTTACGGCCTGTTTTCCATGCTGCTGCAGGTGCAAACACCGCGCGGCCTATTTTTCTAATCACTGCGTTTTCACACGGGAGGAACTATCATGAAAACCATACTCAAAACCGCATTGCTTTCAGCAGCGGCATTTGCCCTTTCCACCACCATGTCGGTGGCGGGAGATTTTCCAGAACGTCCCATCGGCGTTGCCGTTTCCTATGGAGCTGGCGGCGCAACCGACTTTCAGGCGCGCATCGTCACCATGGTGGCGGGCAATGAGGATATTCTCGGTCAGCCGATCTATATTCTCAACAAGCCCGGAGCTGGTGGCCGCAGAGGCTGGAACTGGTTTGCAACTGAAGCAGATGCCGATGGCTACACACTGTCGGCCTATAACATTCCCCACTTTATCGCCCAGTCGATCAAGGGTGGCGTTAAATATTCAGCCGATTCATTCGAGCCGATTGCCAATTGGGGCGCTGATCCGGCGGTGGTCGTGGTTGGCAAGGACAGCAAGTTCAACACGATGGAAGAGCTGATCGCCCATGCAAAGGCCAATCCGGGGAAAACCACCACATCCGGCGCCGGACTGTTTGTGGGTCACCACATTGCAGCCCTGCAGATCGAAAAGGCCTGCTCCTGCAAAATTGCCTATATCCCCACCAAGGGTGGTGGTGCAGCGGCCATGAAGGCGGTCATTGCCGGTGAAGTGATGGCCGGGGTCAACAACCTGTCCGACGCCTTCCGGGCCCGCGAGGCCGGCAATGTAAAGATTCTCGGTGTTGCCGATCTGGAAAGAAATTCCTTCCTGCCAGACGTGCCGACTTTGATGGAAGCCGGACTGGACGTCGACAATTCTTCGGTAAACTTTCGTGGCCTGATGGCCAAGAAGGGAACGCCGCAGGACGTCATCGACAAGCTGGCCGCCCAGGTGCCGATGATGTTTAAACACAAGCGTGTTGCCGGCCGCATGAAGGCAGGTGGTTCGCCGATGCACATCATGACCCGCGATGAGGTTAAAGCTATGTGGGCCAAGCGTCAGGACACCCTGGCGGTCTTGCTCAAGGGCCTATGAGCACTACCTAAAGAGTGAGCACTACCTAACGAGAAAGTGCGCATTGCGATGCGCACTTTCACCCATCCAAGTATCAATTTCCCGGGAAAGTCAGATGAGCGCCGCAGAACCGACCAATCCAGCCGAGGAAGACGCCAGGATCGTCGATGAGCTGGTGGCACGTGCCCGGGTGGCGCAGGCCGGGTTTGAGGCCGGTGCAACTCAACAGCGATATGATCAGGCCGCTTTGGCCGCTGCATGGGCGCTGATGGATCCGGCCCGCAATGAGGAACTGGCAATCCTCGCCGTCAAGACAACTGGCCTTGGAAATGTTGCCGACAAAATTACCAAAAACCACCGAAAAACCCTTGGTGTGTTGCGCGATATTGCAATGTCGCCAACCTGTGGAGTCATCAGCGATGATGCAGCGACGGGCATTACAGAAATTGCCCGGCCCAAAGGGGTTGTGGGCGCAGTCGTGCCCTCCACCAATCCAGTTGCCACGCCAACAAATAACGTGGTCAATGCGCTGAAATGCGGCAATGCCGTTATTTTGTCGCCGTCACCAAAGGGGGTGACGGTGTGCGAAAAGCTGGTGGCCTATATGCATGCGGAGTTCGACAAGATTGGTCTCGACCATGATCTTGTTCAGATGATCCCGGCCCCGGTTTCCAAGGCCAAGGCCCAACGGCTGATGGAGGCCGTGGATGTGCTGGTGGTGACGGGTAGCCAGAACAATGTTCATCGTGCCTATTCGTCGGGAACACCGGCGATCGGCGTCGGTGCCGGCAATGTCTCGGTGATTGTCGATGAAACCGCAAACCTTGGCGAGGCGGCCCGCAAAATCACCGCTTCCAAGACATTTGATAATTCCACGTCCTGTTCATCCGAGAACGCCTTGATTGTCGTTGACGCGATATATGATGAATTTGTTGCCGAACTTGGCAAGGCCGGCGGGCGGTTGTTGCAAGATGCCAATGATGAAAAACTGAAACAGGCGCTGTTTGGTGGCGGCCATCTCAACCGCTCCATGCTGGCCCAGGATATCGACCGGGTGATCGACGTTGCCGGATTGCAGCTGGAGAATCCCGAAGATGTCCGTTTTGTGTTGATCCAGGGCGACGGTATCGGGCCGGGGCATCCCGAATCTGGCGAAAAACTGTCACTGGTGACAACCCTCTATCGAGCCCGCGATTTTGCCCATGCCTGCGAGCTGGCCCGTGATTTGTTCAACCATATCGGCGCCGGTCATTCGGTTGGCATTCACACCGCCGATGACGACCGCGCCATGGCCCTGGGCCAATCCATGCCGACCTGTCGGGTGATCGTGAACCAGGCCCATTGCTTTGCCACCGGCGGCTCATTCGACAATGGCATGCCATTTTCCCTGTCGATGGGATGCGGCTCCTGGGGGGGCAATTCAATTGATGAGAACTTCAACCACCGGCATTTAATGAACATCACCAAAGTGGTTCGTCCAATCGCTGCCAATGAACCAAGGGTCGAAGATATTTTTGCCGATTACTGGCAACAGGCTGGAAAATGATTGCCGGTCTGGATGACCTGTCGCTGCGCGACCTGATTGACAAGCGTGCCAGTGACGCGCCCGAAGCGCTGTTCCTGACCGACCCGACCACCGGCGAAACGGTGACTTTTGAGCAGCTTCGTGATGCCTGCCAGGCCGTTGCTCAACGGGTGGCTAGAGAGGACATCCCCACCGGTTCGGCAATTGGCTATGCGATGAATAATGGGGCGGAGGCCGCCAAGATCATTCTGGGTCTGCTTTATGGCGGATATCTGGCCACTGCCATCAACCTCGTATCGGGGCAGAACACGATCGACTATGTGTTGGAACACAGCGAGTCCAGACTGGTTTTCTGTCAGTCCGGAACCAAATCTTTGCTGGCCAATTCTGCAGAGGAAGTGGCGGTTGTTGAGGTCGACAGTAAACTGTTTGAAGCAGCCGCAGATGGGTTGAACGGCCATGCGCCAAAACCTGAAACCGAAGGCCTGTTGATGTACACGTCAGGCACGACCGGCGTTCCAAAGGGTGTCGTGCTTACCCATGCCAATCTGCTGGCGGGCGGGGTCAATACAACCATTGCCCATCAATTGGACCGATCTGACTGCGGCCTGTGTGTTTTGCCCCTGTATCACATCAACGGATTATGCGTGACGCTGCTGGGCGCCCTGGCATCGGGCTCTGGTCTGATCATGCCAAACCGTTTTTCGGTCAGCCGTTTCTGGGACTATTTGCGCGAGCATGGAGGCACCTGGTTTTCGGTCGTGCCAACCCAGATTTCCTACCTGCTCAATGAGACGGTAACGGTTCCCCACGACAGGACGGGTCTGGCTCAATTGCGTTTTGGTCGGTCGGCATCGGCACCACTATCACCGGATGTGCAACAGGCCTTTGAACGGGAATTCGGCATACCGATTATCGAAACAATGGGATTGACCGAAACTGCGGCGCAAATATTGTCCAATCCGGTTGATGGGCTGCGGATCATCGGATCGCCGGGAATCGCCTACGGCAATGAGGTGATCATCGCCGACGAGGCCCAGCATCCCTTGCCTGAAGGCCAGGAAGGGGAACTGCTGGTTCGTGGCCCCAATGTGATGAAGGGCTATTTGAAAAATCCGCAGGCAACCGCGGCAGCGCTGACCGAATATGGCTGGCTGCGCACCGGTGATCTGGGGCGTATGGATGGTCAGGGCTATGTGACCATTACCGGCAGGTTGAAAGAATTGATCATCAAGGGAGGTGAAAATATAGCGCCGCGGGAAGTTGATGACGCGCTGTATTCCCACCCAGATGTGATTGAAGCGGCAGCCTTCGGCAGACCCTGTGACCAATATGGCCAACGAGTTGAAGCGGGGGTGAAATTGCGCGAGGGCTCACACTTGAGTCCGCAGGAGCTAATTCAGATTTGCCAGAGCAAAATCGGTGCATTCAAGTCACCTGACCAGATTCATCTGTTGTCGGAACTGCCCAAAGGCCCTTCGGGCAAGATTCAGCGGGCCAAGCTGCCTGACCTGACCGTCTGATTGCACCGATGGCAATGCATGGAAGTGATAGGCCGCAAAGCATTGGGCCGCTTCCAGGAATCAACGAAACGCCAATTACCGGAAACGGCCCAATCAAATGCCCAGCAACTGACTGATCAGTAGCGGTAATGCTCAGGCTTGTACGGCCCTTCGGTGGTCACACCGATATAGTCGGCCTGTTCGACCGACAATTCGGTCAGCTTGGCACCGATTTTATCCAGATGCAGGCGGGCAACCTTCTCGTCGAGATGTTTCGGCAGGATGTAGACCTTGTTTTCGTAGTCATCGCCCTTGGTCCACAATTCGATCTGCGCCAGGACCTGGTTGGTGAAGGAGGCAGACATCACGAAAGATGGGTGACCGGTAGCGTTGCCGAGGTTCAGCAGACGGCCCTGGGACAGCAGGATCATCCGGTTGCCGGATGGCATTTCATACATGTCCACCTGGTCCTTGATATTGGTCACTTTCAAGTTGCGCAGATTGGCCACCTGAATTTCATTGTCGAAATGGCCAATATTGCCGACAATGGCCATGTCCTTCATCTCGCGCATGTGCTCGATGCGGATAATGTCCTTGTTGCCGGTTGTGGTGATGAAGATATCGGCATCTTCAACCGCGTCTTCCAGCTGGGTGACTTCAAACCCGTCCATGGCTGCCTGCAGGGCGCAGATTGGATCGATTTCCGTTACCTTCACGCGGGCACCGGCGCCGCGCAGGGAAGCTGCAGAGCCTTTGCCCACGTCACCATAGCCGCAAACGACGGCAGTCTTGCCGGCCATCATCGTATCGGTGGCACGGCGGATACCGTCAACCAGAGATTCCTTACAGCCATATTTGTTGTCAAACTTGGATTTTGTGACGGAGTCATTGACGTTGATGGCCGGGAAAGGCAGCAGGCCTTTTTCGACCAGCTGATAAAGACGATGAACACCGGTGGTTGTTTCTTCAGAAACACCCTTAATGTCGTCGCGCTGTTTGGTGAACCAGCCGGGGGAAGCTTTCATACGCTTCTTGATCTGGGCGAAGAGATATTCTTCTTCTTCCGACTGTGGTGTTTCGATCAGGTCGGTCTCGCCGTTTTCAACACGGGCACCGATCAGGATATACATTGTAGCGTCGCCACCATCGTCCAGGATCATGTTGCAGGTGCCGTCTTCGCCACCAAAGAAGAAGATCTTGTCGGCATAATCCCAGTATTCTTCCAGCGTCTCACCCTTGATGGCGAATACCGGTACGCCGGAGGCGGCGATTGCCGCAGCCGCATGGTCCTGGGTGGAGTAAATGTTGCACGAAGCCCAGCGCACTTCAGCACCCAGGGCGACAAGGGTTTCAATCAGCACGGCGGTCTGAATGGTCATGTGCAGGGATCCGGCGATGCGGGCACCCTTCAATGGTTTCGAGGCACCGAACTCCTCGCGCAGGGCCATCAGGCCAGGCATTTCCGTTTCGGCAATGTCCAGCTCTTTACGGCCAAAATCAGCCAGCGAAATGTCTTTTACAATATAATCGTGTTCGGCCATGACAGGCATCCTTATCTGCAATTTTCCAATGGAACAGGAAACCACATACCCGCATCAGCCGGGCACATGCTGGGCGCGGGTTTAGCAGTCCCGTCACCCCCGCGCAAGTCCATATAAAGAATTGTTTATGTGATTTTACTCAGAGGTTGAACGCGTCACATTGTCACCGCAAAGTCAGCTGGATTCTTCTTTCTTCTTGGTGAACATCCCTTTGAGATTGTCGTACAACTCAATCTTCGCCCCCTGGCGCTTCATGATTGCGCCTTGCTGCAGGATCGACAGGAAGTTGTTCCATGCCCAGTAGATCACCAGGCCAGCCGGGAAGGTGGCCAGCATGAAGGTGAACATGACCGGCATCCACTTGAAGATCATCTGTTGGGTCGGATCTGGCGGAGCAGGGTTCATCTGCATCTGAATGAACATGGTGATGCCCATGATTAGCGGCCAGACACCAACGGCAACAATTGCCAGGACGGCAGGGGAATCATAGGGCAACAGGCCAAACAGGTTGAGGAAGGATGTTGGATCAGGTGCTGACAGGTCGTGAATCCAACCAAAGAACGGCGCGTGGCGCATTTCGATGGTCACATAGATCACCTTGTAGAGCGAAAAGAAGACCGGAATCTGGATCAGCACCGGCCAACAACCCGCCGCCGGATTGATTTTTTCCTTCTTATAGAGCGCCATCAGCTCCTTTTGCTGAGCCTGTTTGTCGTCGGCATGACGTTCGCGGATTGCGGTCATTTCCGGCTGCATTTTCTTCATATTGGCCATCGACGCATAGGACTTGTTGGCCAGCGGGAAGAACAGAATTTTCAAAAGAACCGTGACGCCCAAAATGGCAACGCCAAAATTGCCAACCAACTGGTAAATCCAGTTCATCACGCCGAACAGCGGCTTGGTCAGCCAGTAGAACCAACCCCAGTCGATGATTTTGTCGAACAGCGGAATTTCAAGATTGTCGCGATAGGCGTCGATAATGTCGACCTTCTTGGCACCAGCAAACAGGCGGTTGATTGTCTGCGCAGTTGCCCCCGGCGCAACGGTGATTGGGTCGGACAGATAATCGCTTTGATAGAAGGCGCGACCGCTAGTGTAATAGTTATAGTGAGCAACGAAGGATCCGCTGGGGATCAGCGCAGTAGCCCAATATTTATCGGTGATGCCAAGCCAGCCGAAATCGGCTTTTTCCTTGGTGATCTGCTTTTCTTCTTCAATGTCATCATAGTCGAATTCGTCGAGACCCTGATCGCCAACCGACCCGACAAGGCCTTCGTGCAGAACATAAATGCCAGCCACTTCCGGCTTGCCATATCGGGCAATGCGGCCATAGGGCTTTATGGCAATTGCCGCTGTGCCACTGTTCGTCACAGTATCGGTGACGGTGAACATATAGTCGGCATCCAGTTCGATCTTGCGGTTGAATTCCAGGCCCTTGTCGTTGACATAGCGCAGGACGATTGGTGAGGAAGGGGTCAGTTCGCGACCTTCCGCAAGCGTCCATACCGTGCCTGGTCCGGGCAGGTCGCCGGCTTCGGCATTGGGGGAAAACCCAAATTCGGCAAAATAGGCGTTTTCATCGTTGACCGGCATTAACAGCCTGATCTCCGGGCTGGTCGGATCGACCGTTTGGCGATAGAGCGCCAGATTCAGATCATCGATGCGTCCGCCTTTCAGATTGATTGAACCATCAAGCTTCTCGGAGCGGAATTCCACCCGGCCTGCAGTGTCTGATGTGGAACTGGCTTGGGGCGTCGCACCCGGTACAACCGATTGCCCGGACGACGGAGCGGGCACGCCCTCACTGCCTGACTGGGGGGCTGCTGCAGTCTCGCTCTGCTGGGTGGTTTGGGCCTGCAACTGGGCCTGGGCTTCTGCCTCTGCGCGTTCCTTTTCAATACGGGGGCTGATCACGAGCATCTGCCAGAAAAACACCACCGCCAGCGACAATACGGCAGCGAGAATGAAATTGCGTTGGTTGTCCATCAGGAAGCCCGTCTAATCTGTAGAAAGTGTTTCATCTCATGTGGGAGCGCACCATGGCGGATGCCACAGGAAATTTGCTGGCACGTTTTGCCCCGCTCAGTGTTGATTTGCAACACGGCGATTGCGCCGATTGCCCTTATTGCCCGATTTTTGATCAATTTTTGCGTTTCGCATGCCGTGGCCAACCGCTTTGACCAGTAAATCGAAGGGGCAGGTCAGGGCTTCGCGTCGGGCGATGAAGACCGCATCCTTGTCGCGACAATGCTCTGGCAGGTCGGCAAGCCTCACTGCAGCGCGCAATCGACGCTTGATGCGATTGCGCTCCACCGAGTTTCCGATTCTTTTGGTAACCGTGTAGCCAACCCGCAGGCCGGCATCGCACTGATCCGTCCGCTGCCGCAATTGCAAAACAAAAGCGCGCTCGTGAGAACGCGCTCCTTGCCTTGCTTTCAAAAAATCTGCGCGGTCCTTTAAAGAAGAGACCGAAACGGATGATTTAGGCGGAGAGTTTTTTGCGGCCATGGGCACGACGCTTGGCAATCACGCGGCGACCACCTGGGGTTGCCATGCGCGAACGAAAACCGTGGCGGCGTTTGCGTACCAGTTTACTGGGCTGATAGGTCCGTTTCATATCGATATGCCGGTCAAAGACCGGCCCTCTTGTCATTCATCAAAGCTTTGTACGGCGTGGCGGTTGAGGAATTTGTTAACGAACTCCGCTCCTGATGCCCAGGAGACGCTCACATCGCGTTGGCGCTGTATAGGCACAGCATAGAGGCGAGTCAATGCAAACTAGGATAAGATTGCGGTCAAATGACGCGATTGTAACAGGGGTGTCATCACACAGTGATCCGTGACCTGTTGAAAGCGCTGGTTCAAGATCGTACCAGTATAACAACGACCTACCGCATATTTTCAGGAGCGCCGCATGGCCACCCTACTGCAACCCGATATTTGTGTCATTGGCGCCGGCTCCGGTGGATTGGTGGTCGCTTCGGCCGCCGCCTCCTTCGGCGTCGATGTTGTGCTGATAGAGAAGGGCAAAATGGGTGGTGACTGCCTGAATTATGGCTGCGTACCATCAAAAGCGCTGATTGCGGCGGGAAAACACGCTCAATACATCCGCGAGGCACCGCAATTTGGCGTCACCGTTGCAGGCAAGGAAGCGGCCCAGCCAAAGGCCAATTTCAAGCAGGTCCACAACCATGTGCACTCGGTCATCGATACCATTGCACCGATGGACAGTGTTGAGCGGTTCGAAGCTCTCGGCGTCCATGTGATTCAGGCAGCGGGCCGGTTTATCGACAAGAAGACCGTCACGGCCGGGGAATATGTGATCAAGCCGCGTCGTTTCGTCATCGCCACGGGATCAGCCCCCTTTGTACCGCCGATCGAAGGTCTTCAAACGGTGAAATACCACACCAATGAAACGATCTTCGAGCGCACCACCAATCCCGGTCACCTGCTGGTGATCGGCGGCGGTCCGATTGGCCTTGAAATGGCTCAGGCGCATCACCGGCTGGGGGCGAAGGTCACCGTGATCGAGGGCTTGAAGGCGTTGGGCAAGGATGATCCGGAGCTCGCGGCCATTGTGCTTGAAAAAATCCGCGGCGAAGGAATTGAAATCAAAGAAGAAACCACTGTCATGCGGGTGGAAAAGATCGACGAGGGCAAGAGCGGCAAGATTCGCCTGCACCTGGAAGCCCAGGGAAAATCCGAAACCGTCGATGGCGATACCTTGCTGGTGGCGACCGGACGGGCACCGACAATCAACGGGCTTGATCTGGAAAAGGCGAAAATCAAACACACCAGGCGTGGCATCAAGGTCAATCGAAAGATGCGCACGTCCAACTCAAGGGTCTATGCCATAGGCGATGTGGCCGGCAGTCTGCAGTTCACCCATATGGCCGGCTACCATGCCGGTCTGGTTATCAGGGCCATTCTGTTCCGCCTCAATGCCAAGGAAAATACCCATATCATTCCCTGGTGCACCTATACGGACCCTGAACTGGCCCATGTGGGTCATACCGAGGAATCAGCACGGGCCAAATTCAGAAATATCCAGATTCTGCGCTGGCCCTATGCAGAAAATGACCGGGCACAGGCGGAAAAGAAAACCACCGGATTGATCAAGATTATCGCTCGCAAGGATGGGTCGATCGAAGGCGTGTCAATTGCCGGGGCAATGGCGGGCGAAATGATGAATATGTGGGCGCTGGTGATATCGCAGAATCTGAAGCTGAAGGATATTGCCGGCTATGTAGCGCCTTATCCGACAATGAGTGAAATCGGTAAACGTGCCGCCACTTCGTTTTACGCCCCTGCGACAAAAAAACCCTTTGTGCGCTGGTTGGTACGCTTTTTGGCAAAATTCGGCTAATATCGATTCAACCGTGACGGCCTGTTGCCGAATCTGCCGAATGAGAGCCCCTGCCGTTGAACGAAACTGCACCAAAGAGCGACAATTCTCCGCCAGTTGGCAGGCGCGGTCTGATTCCGCACAGCCTGTCTGGCAAATTGCTGATTCTCACCATGTTGGTGATCATGCTGACGGAGATTTTTGTTTTCGTCCCATCTGTCGCGAACTTTCGCCTGACCTGGCTTTCTGACCATTTTGTCACTGGTGAGGCTGCATCACTGGCATTGGAACGCTTGCCCGATGAGGCCGTGCCCGATGATGTGCGCGATCAACTTCTGTCGCTGACACAGACAGAAGTGATTGTGGTGCGCCGGGAAGGGGCCCGAAGGGTATTGGCCACCAAGGCGATGCCCGGCAATGTGGCACGCCACGTCGAATTGGCCATGCCGGGGCGGATTCAGGCGGTTCGCTCAATTACCGATGCTTTTGACACGCTCATTCTGGGCGGCGACCGTACCATTCGTGTTTTCGGCCCGATGCAGGAACGGGTCGGCACCTTGGAACTGGTGATGAAGGAAAAGCCGCTGCGCGACGCCATGCTCAGCTATGCCGGAAATGTTTTGCTGATCTCCCTGGCCATTTCAATTTTCACCGGCCTGGTGGTGTTCCTCACCCTGCGGGCCCTGCTGATTCGTCCGTTGCAACGCATGTCTTCAGCGATGTTGGATTTTTCCAACAATCCCGAAGATGCATCAAAGGTGATCGAGCCTTCAGGTCGCCGCGATGAAATTGGTGTTGCGGAAGTGCAACTCAGTTCGATGCAAAAACAGGTGCGCGGTACAATGGCACAGCAACGCCATCTGGCCGATCTTGGCCTTGCCGTTTCCAAGATTAATCACGATCTGCGCAATATATTGGCGTCAGCGTCGCTGTTTTCAGACCGGTTGACCGATCTTGAAGACCCCGTGGCCCAGCGACTGGCGCCGCGCCTGGTGCGCACGATTGACCGCGCTGCCGACTATACCAAGTCGGTTCTGGCCTACGGCAAGTCCGGAGAAGCCCTGCCGCAACGCAATGTGGTGCGATTGCATCGCCTGTGTGAAGACGTGGCTGAGGCACTGGCACTGGACCGCGACAGCAATGTCGACAGCCCGGTTGAATGGATCAACAACACCGACCCTGATCTCGAGGTGACCGCCGATCCGGAGCAATTGTTCCGGGTATTGCTGAACCTGTCACGCAATGCGGTTCAGGCGATGACCAATACGTCAGATAATGCGGTTGTCAGTCGACTGACCATTTCTGCCCAAAGACAGGCGGATAGTGTCCAGATCCTTGTCAGCGACACCGGCCCCGGCTTTCCCGCCAAAGTAAGAGAAAACCTGTTCACCGCTTTTTCTGCCTCGGGACAGAATGGCGGAACCGGTCTTGGCCTGGCGATTGCCGCCGAACTGGTGCGGGCCCATGGGGGCACAATTGCGCTGCAAGACCATGATGCTCCGGGGTCGCGTTTTGAAATCAATCTGCCGGATTGTCCTTCAAGCTAGTCCTTGATCACTGCAGGCCAACCGCATCGACAATGCCTTCGGGGCATCCCGGGCGGGTTGGCCTCGCGGCCAGAATCAGGTCGGGCAGGTCAGAATCTTCAGAAATCCGACCGGAAAGGCCAATCGTCAGTTCAGTGATGATTGTGCGCCGTCCGTCTCGTTTACAGGCTATGCGCACACGTTTTCCCGCTCCGGATCCAAACTCCGCGTCCACCACGCGGCGGATCTGACGACCGGTCAGCCGTTTTCCAATGGAACTCGCGAACAGGTCCTGCAACTTCGAGGCATTGATCTGCCTCATCAGTGCAAGCGAGTCCTCGTAATAGACGCCGGGGTCATCCCCATAACAGGTGCCGTGCTTGATCCATTCATGGCGGTGTAAGAAGGAACGCGCACCCGGCATGATCTCCAACAAGCGCTTTTGCAGATCTTCCGACAGGCCAAGGCCGCGCAGCCTCGACCACTGTCGCGAAATATCCTTTTGTTTTTCGCTTTCAGATACACCGCAATAGGATTGGCTGCGGGGTTGCGGCCACAATCCGTGCAGGGCGAAATGGGTGGCGTCGAACCGGGATTCTTTCTGGCTTCGGCATTCCGGCAGCCGGGGGCGGGTTTCGCAAAATCCCGGTTGCCATGAAATTGCCAATACCATGTCTCCTTCAAACTTTTCTGGTATCGCAGCCTGTTCATTGCATCCGGTGAGCAGCAACATTGTGCCAAACAGGAGTGCGATGCGTATTTTTTTTCGGTCGACGGTCATGCGGAAAAAGCTACGATAGGCCCATGGCGATTGAAACCAACATATTGAAGAAGGATTCGATAAGCGCCGATTTATTTGCGCCAGCCATTCCACAATCCTTTCTCGACTGGTTCGCCGAACGGGGATGGGCGCCGAGGCCGCATCAGCTTGAACTGTTGCGTCGGTCGCAGGAGGGCAACTCCACCTTACTCATCGCACCGACCGGTGCGGGCAAAACGCTTGCCGGTTTTTTGCCGTCCCTGACCGAGCTGACAACACGGCCAAAGCGCAAGCCCGGCGAGCGTCATCGCGGCATTCACACGCTCTATATCTCGCCGCTGAAGGCGCTGGCTGTCGACATCAAGCGCAATCTGGAAACCCCGATTGATGAGATGGGCCTTCCGGTCACTGTTGAAACCCGAACCGGTGACACCCCGTCCCACCGCCGCCAGCGTCAAAAGCTGGTGCCGCCGGACATCCTGCTGACAACGCCGGAGCAATTGGCGTTGCTGATCGCCAATAAGGACGCCGACCGTTTTTTCGCCGATCTGCGCTATGTGATTTTTGACGAACTGCATTCTCTGGTGACCTCCAAGCGTGGGCATTTGCTGTCACTTGGCCTGTCTCGCCTGCGTCGCTTGCAGCCAGGTCTGCAGACCATCGGTCTTTCCGCAACTGTGGCGACGCCTGCCGATCTGCAGCGCTGGCTGGTGGCGCAGAATGTCGGCGACACCAATGTCGACAATCAGGCCGGCCTGATCGTGGTGGAAGGCGGGGCGAAGCCGCAGATCAATATTCTGGATACGCGAAAACGCCTGCCCTGGTCTGGCCATTCGGCCCGCCACGCGGTTGGGGAAATCTACGAAACGATCAAGGGCGCCCGCACCGCGTTGCTGTTCGTCAATACCCGCAGTCAGGCAGAATTCCTGTTCCAAAACCTCTGGCGGATCAATGAGGACAATCTGCCGATTGCCCTGCACCATGGGTCGCTGGATGTCGGTCAAAGACGCAAGGTGGAAGCGGCGATGGCCGTCAACTCCCTGCGGGCGGTGGTCGCCACGTCGACACTGGATCTGGGTATCGACTGGGGAGATGTTGATCTGGTGCTGCATATTGGCGCGCCAAAGGGCGCCAGTCGGTTGGCTCAGCGCATTGGCCGCGCCAATCACCGCATGGACGAGCCATCACGGGCCGTGCTGGTGCCCGCCAACCGGTTTGAGGTGATGGAATGCAAGGCGGCACTGGATGCCAATTATCTTGGCCATCAGGACACGCCGCCGCTGCGCCCCGGCGCGCTGGACGTGCTGTGCCAGCATATTCTGGGCATGGCCGTTGCCGGACCGTTCCAGGAGGACGCGCTTTACGATGAAGTCATCAGCTCCGCCGCCTATGCCGAACTCGACTGGGACACGTTTGAGCAATGTGTGCATTTCGTCGCCACGGGTGGCTATGCGCTGAAAACCTATGAACGTTATGCCAAAATAAAGAAGGTGGATGATGAGTCCGGTGAATGGCGGCTGACCCATCCGCGCTTTGCCCAGCAATACCGGCTCAACGCAGGCACGATCTACGAAGCCCCGGCAATGACGGTTCGGCTGCTGAAATTCGTCAAACGCGACAGCAAAGGTATCGCCGCCACACGGGGTGGGCGGTCATTGGGCAAGCTGGAAGAATATTTCCTGGAGCAGATGGTCTATGGCGACACATTCATGTTTGCCGGTCAGATCGTGCGCTTCGAGGGCATTCGAGAGAATGAGGCGATTGTCACGCCGACCGTGTCAAAAGATCCGATGGTACCAATCTATGCCGGTTCAAAATTCCCCCTGTCCACCTATCTCGCCGAGCATATAAGGGCGATGATGGCGGACCCGCAAAAGTGGGAAGAACTGCCGCTCCAGGTCTCCCAATGGCTGCAGATACAGAAGCAGAAATCGATCATTCCGGCTTTCGACCAGCTGCTTGTCGAAACCTTTCCACGCGGCGAAAAGTTTTATCTGGTCG
Organism: Rhizobiaceae bacterium; assembly: GCA_039977975.1. Lineage (GTDB taxonomy): Bacteria > Pseudomonadota > Alphaproteobacteria > Rhizobiales > Rhizobiaceae > Pseudahrensia. Next base: position 83,956 of record JBDWCD010000013.1, on the reverse strand, counting down.
TCTATTCCTTTGAAGGGCGGCTGGCCCATCAGTCGCTTGGCATGTTGCTGACCAAACGATTGGAACGCGCCCGGGCGCGGCCGACGGGATTCGTTGCCACGGACTATTGCATCTGCGTGTGGGGATTGGACGATCTCGGCGCGATGATCGCCGATGGCCGCCTGTCGCTCGCCGCCTTGTTTGACGAGGACATGCTGGGCGATGATCTGGAGGCCTGGATGGAGGACAGTTTCATGCTCAAACGCACGTTTCGCCAATGCGCTCTGATTGCCGGACTGATTGAGAAAAACCATCCAGGCAAGGAAAAGTCAGGACGCCAGATCACCGTTTCAACCGACCTGATCTATGACGTGCTGCGCGAGCATGAGCCCGACCACATTCTGATGCAGGCAACGCGGGAAGATGCGGCCACCGGCCTGCTGGACATTCATCGCCTTGGTCACCTGCTGGCCCGCATCAAGGGCCAGATCATCCATAAAAACCTCAATCAGGTCTCACCGCTCGCCGTGCCGATCATGTTGGAGATTGGCCGCGAGGCGGTGCCCGGCGAAGCCAATGACACTTTGCTGGCTGAAGCGGCTGAAAATCTCATATCCGAAGCGATGACGGTGTAAGGTAGGTGCCGTGAGTGATTCGCCCAACTCCTACAGTTGGACCCTAAAGGGTCGCAACAAGTCCAAGCGTAACCCGGGCAAATCACCAAAGGCAGCGCTGGACGATAATACTCTCATGGCTCAATTGCAGACCAATTTGCCAATGCCCGACCTGTTTACGGCGGCGGCCTATCAGGGCACCTGCATCCATGCGGTCAACGGTGAAGAACTGGTCACCGATTGTGACGGTGTCGCCTATTGGCCAGCCGAACAGGCGTTGTTGGTGGCCGACCTGCATCTGGAAAAGGGCTCATCCTTCGCGCGTCGCGGGCAGTTGCTGCCGCCCTATGACACGATGGCTACACTCAAGCGTCTCGCCGCCTGTCTGGACAAATGGCAACCGCGCCGGGTGATTGCTCTGGGGGATTCCTTCCATGACCAGGATGCTTCAAAGCGGTTGCAGGAAGACGCGGTGCAAATGCTGAGCGGATTTCTGCAGGGTCGCGACTGGGTCTGGATTACCGGCAATCATGATCCTCTGCCGCCGGAAGATCTGGGCGGTCAGGTTCTGGACGAACTGAAATGCGGAAAGCTGGTTTTGCGTCACGAGCCGCAACTGGAGGCAGCGCCCGGCGAAATCGCCGGTCACCTGCACCCCAAGGCGCGGCTGGTGCGACGGGGCCGCTCGGTTCGCCGTTCGTGTTTTGCCGCCTCTACCACGCGTATGATCATGCCGAGCTTCGGTGCCTATACCGGCGGATTAAACGTCTTCGACCCGGCCTTTGACGGCCTGTTTGAAGAGCGTGCTTTCCACGCATTGATGCGCGGTGACGGGCAGGTCTATCGCATCGCGGCGACCGAGCTGAGCTAACGAACAGCTCCTGCCACTCTCGCCGCTACCCTCGTCGCCTCGCTACCAGCGACGTCTAAAGTCAACCGAAATTGGGTTGCTCCAGTCGGCCATGTAGCGATCAGGTCTCGCCTCAGCGTCGGGCAGACCGATGTCGCGGCGCAGATGTTCGTCAAGCGGTGGCGCGTGGCGGGAAATTGCCTTCTCGTTGCGGACCTGTTTGATGTTGGTGAGCCGTTTACGCAGCGTTTTCAACCAATTGTCGAATGGTGACTGGGCTACAGGCAGGCTTGGTGTGTTGCAGTTGACTGACATGATAAACCTCATCTCTTGGTGTTTGACCCATCCTCTCAATTCCCACACGCTGCTTCAAACGCCGTTACTTGACAGCTAGTGTTAAAAAAAGTCACATATCAAAATGCCCCGATATCTTCCCCCGCTGAACGCCTTGCGGGCTTTTGAAGCCGCCGGACGTCATCAAAGTTTCAGCAAGTCTGCAGACGAATTGAATGTGTCCCATGCGGCGGTCAGTCGTCATGTGCGAGGTTTGGAAAAGCGCCTTGGTGTGCAGCTTTTCAAAAACATCGCCCGGGGAGTTGAGCTGACCGAGGCGGGGCGGCGCTATCTGGAGAATATCACACCGGCATTCGACCATATCAGTGAAGCCACCGAGACCGTGCGACATCGGGCCGATGGCACGCTTTCGATCAGTTGCGAACCGACATTTGCCCTTAAATGGCTGATGCCGCGATTGGGCGAGTTTCAAAAGCTCTATCCCGAAACCGAAGTCACCCTGGTGACCGAAACGCGCTTTGCCGATGTGGCAAATAATGAGTTCGATGTGGGAATACGATGTTGCTCAAAGGGGTCTGATCATCTGGGTTTTGATGTCATTTCGACGGCACCTTATTATCCCTATGCAAGCCCGGATCATCCAATGCCCGATAGTCCGGCGGAGTTTCTCGAATATCCCCTGCTACATTGGGACACCGGACAGGTCTGGAACGACTGGTTTGCCGAAGCGGGCGTCAGCGGCGTCAATTTGCATCGCTCACCGCGCCCCTTCAATTCAACCCTAGCGATCGAAGGCGCGCTGGCCGGGCAGGGGGTGGTGCTTTCATCCCCGGAACTGGTGGTCAATGAAGTCAACAGCGGGCGCTTGCGGCGGCTGTCTGATATCGGTTCCCGCTTCAAGGGGTATTTTCTGGTCTATGCCAAGGGTGCGACGCGGCGAAAATCCGTCGCAGCATTTCGCCGCTGGTTCATAGATGAAACAGTCATGTTCCGCGACTGAGCGGTAAACAAAAAAGCCCGGGAACTAACCCGGGCTCTTTCAAATAATTTAAATGGAAATGCTGGCTAGTCAGCCGCTGCGGCCACCGCCCTCTTGGCCATGACTTTCACCAGATTGGCCCGATAGGCGGCGGAGCCGTGAATGTCGGAAAGCATGTCCCCTTCATCCACTTCGCAGCCATCAATAGCGTCGGCGGAGAAATTACCAGCCAGCGCCTTTTCCATGTCCTTGGCGCGATAAACCCCGCCAGAGGATGCGCCTGTGACGCCAACACGGATGTCCTTTTTGCCATGATCCGCCACATAGACCCCGGCCATTGCATAGCGTGAGGCCGGATTGGGGAACTTGGCATAGGCACCTGATTTTGGAGCCTTGAAGGATACTGCCTTGATCAGTTCGTCGTCCTTCAATGCTGTTTCAAACATGCCGGTGAAGAATTTGTCGGCACGGATTTTGCGCTTGTTGGTGACGATTGTGGCGTCCAGAGCGATCATGGCAGCGGGATAATCGGCGGCGGGATCGTTATTGGCGATTGATCCTCCGATCGTGCCGCGATTGCGCACTGCCGGATCACCAATGTGGGAGGCAAGCTCGCACAGGGAAGGACACACCTTCATCAGCTTGGCATGGTTGGCAACGGATGCATGGGTCGCACCGGCACCGATGGTCACGTCCTTGCGGGACACGTTGATATCGGTGATGTCCTTGATCTGTGTCAGATCGATCAGATCGGAAGGTGCAGCAAGCCGCTGTTTCATGGTCGGCAGCAATGTCATGCCACCGCCCAAAAACTTACCATCGTCGGCCGCCCGCATTTTCTTGGCGGCGTCGCTTGCGTCTTTTGCACGGGTATAATTTGTATCGTACATGATTTTTCCTCTATTTCGCCGTTATTCGCCGGCTTGGACAGCAGCCCAGACATTGTGTGGGCTGGCTGGCATGGAGAGATTGTTGTGCCCAATGGCATTGGTGATCGCGTTGATAACGGCTGGCGGTGAACCAATCGCTCCAGCTTCGCCGCAGCCCTTGATCCCAAGCGGATTGCCGGGACAGGCTGTCTCGGTTGTCGAGACGTTAAAGCTTGGCAGGTCGTCGGCCCGTGGCATGGTGTAGTCCATGTAGGAGGCTGAAAGCAGCTGGCCTTCGTCATCATACACGGCATGTTCCATCAGCGCCTGGCCAATTCCCTGGGCGACACCACCATGAACCTGGCCTTCGACAATCATCGGGTTGATGATCTTGCCGAAATCATCGGCGGCGACAAACTTTTCAATTGTCGTTGTGCCGGTGTCAGGATCGACCTCTACCTCGCAGATGTAGCATCCGGCCGGGAAGGTGAAGTTGGTGGGATCGTAAAATGCCCCCTCCTTCAATCCAGGCTCCATGCCTTCCGGCAGGTTGTGGCCGGTATAGGCGCCGAGGCAGACTTCATGCCAGAGCAGCTTTTTGTCGGTGCCCTTGACCGACACTTCGCCATCCTTGATTTCGATGTCGCCTTCAGAAGCTTCCAGCATATGGGCCGCGATCTTCTTGGCCTTCGCCTCGACCTTGTCGAGCGCCTTTTCAATCGCTGACATGCCAACCGCGCCGGATCGGGACCCATAGGTTCCCATGCCGAACTGCACCTTGTCGGTGTCACCATGGACAATCTGGATGTTCTCGCTTGGCAGTCCGAAACGGTCTGAGACAAGCTGGCCAAAGGTCGTTTCATGGCCCTGACCATGGCTGTGAGAACCCGTCAGAACTTCAACCGTGCCGACGGGATTGACCCGCACTTCAGCCGATTCCCAAAGGCCAACACCCGCACCCAGCGAACCGACCGCCGCCGATGGAGCGATGCCACAGGCTTCGATATAGCAGCTCATTCCTATGCCACGCAGCATGCCTTTTCTGGCAGACTTTTTGCGACGCTTTTCGAAATTGGCATAGTCTGCCGCCTCCATCGCCGCGCTGAGCGATGCCTCGTAGTCGCCCGCGTCATAGCACATGATGACCGGCGTCTGATGGGGGAACTCGCGGACGAAATTGGTGCGCCGCAATTCGGCCGGATCAACACCCAACTGGCGCGCCGCCGTCTCCATCATCCGTTCCACCAGATAGGTGGCCTCAGGCCGCCCGGCACCGCGATAAGCATCGACCGGCACCGTATTGGTGTAGACCGTGCGCACATTGCAGTGGATGTTTTCGATATTGTACTGACCCGACAACAGGGTTGCATAGAGGTAGGTCGGTACCGAAGACGAGAACAGTGACATGTAAGCGCCGAGATTGGCAATCGTGTCGACTTTAAAGCCAAGGATCTTATTATTGGCGTCAAACGCCATCTTGGCCTTTGACACATGGTCACGACCATGGGCGTCGGTGATAAAGGCTTCACTGCGATCCGATGTCCATTTGACAGCTTTGACCCGCGCCCTCTTGGCTGCCCACAGGCAGACGATTTCTTCTGGATAGATATAAATCTTTGAGCCGAAGCCACCGCCGACATCAGGGGCAATCACCCGCAGCTTGTTCTCCGGTGCAACCTGGTAAAAGGCCGACAGCACCAGACGCGCCACATGGGGGTTTTGCGATGTTGTGTGCAAGGTGAAGTGATCTTCTGCCGCATCATATTCAGCCAGTGCCGACCGCGGCTCCATCGCATTTGGAACCAGGCGGTTATTTTCAATATCCATCTCGACAATGTTTGCAGCCTTGGCAAATGCTGCATCAACGCCAGCCTCATCACCAATTTCCCAGTCATAGATGGTGTTGTTCTTGGCTTCCGGGTGCAGTTGAGGAGCGCCGTCCTTGATGGCGTCTTCAGCTTTGATCACCGACTTCAACACCTTGTAGTCAACGTCTACGGCTTCTGCTGCAGCCTTGGCTTCTGCCAGGCTCTCGGCAATTACAACGGCAACTGCATCGCCGACATAGCGCACATATTCCGTCGCCAGTGCCGACCAGGCACCCATATTCATCGGCGAGCCATCCTTGGAATGGATCATCCAACCGCAAATAATGTTGCCGATGCCGTCTCCGGTCAGCTGCTTGCCATCAAAAATGCCGACAACGCCGGACATCTGGCTTGCAGACTTGCTGTTGATTTTCTTGATTTTCGCATGAGCGTGGGGCGAGCGCACAAAGGCGGCATAATGCATGCCGGCAACCTTGTGGTCATCTGTATAACGCCCCTGGCCCGTGATGAATCGTTTATCTTCTTTGCGCAATACGCGTGCGCCGATACCTTCAATTCCCATAATATTCCTCCGCATGGTGTGGGCGATGTCCCGGTTCCTGACGACATGATGCTTGATCTGTCGCAGCCCCTGAGCTGCCCAAATTTATTGATTATCGAATCGTCATTCAGCGGCTTTTTTCATGCCCTTGCCCATGGCCTTGGCACCAGCGGCAATCGACTTGACGATGTTGTGGTAACCGGTACAGCGGCAGATATTGCCTTCCAATTCGGCGCGGATGGTTTTTTCATCCAGCTTGGGGCCCAACCGATTGACCATATCAACGGCGGTCATGATCATGCCGGGCGTGCAGAAGCCGCATTGCAATCCGTGATTGTTGCGGAACGCTTCCTGCATCGGGTGAAGCTGATCATCTCCGGCAAGTCCCTCAATGGTGCGAATTTCGCTGCCAGCGGCCTGCGCGGCAAGCATGGTGCATGACTTGACGGCCTTGCCGTCGACATGAACAACACAGGATCCGCACTGGGACGTGTCACAACCCACATGGGTGCCGGTCAGGTTTTTTTCTTCTCTGAGATAATCAACCAGCAATGTGCGGTCTTCGACATTTGCCGAAGTCACTCGCCCATTTACGGTCATTTCGATTTTTGCCATGTATTCCTCCACTTGTAGACAAGCAGTCCATGGTCAGACTGCCGCATCTTAAACCGACGAAAGCTTAGAGTGCATTGCTCAACCAGTGCAAGGAGTCTTTTGGGTAATTGCGCCGTGACCGGGCCGCTTGTCGCGTCAGCGGGCAAAATGGCATGATGCCAGGGGGCTGCTTGCCGGCGAACCACCAGGGCGAAGTCGTGGAGCCAGTTCATCGACACTATTGGAGCCATCAACATTCTCTGTTGCGCTTGGCCAACAAGCGAAACTATGTACGGTCAAAATACATTTAACTGCGGAGCAGCACGATGATCCCGACACCTTATCTCTTGTTTCTTGGCGATGCCGCCGATGCCCTGGCCGGTAAAGTAGCTCAAGGCATAAAGGACTGGCGCCCTGAACTATGCGTTGGTCAGATTAAGCTTGAAGGTTGCAATGCCGATATGGGGTTGGAAAACCTGACCATCGAGGAAGCTGTTGCCCGGGGTGCCAAGACCATGGTGATCGGTGTTGCCAACCGCGGTGGCTTTATTTCCGACAGCTGGCGCGAAGTGATCAAGCAGGCTCTGGAAGCCGGCATGGACGTCGCCTCCGGCCTGCACAATCTGCTGCGCGATGATATCGACCTGGTGGAATGTGCCAGTCAGAACGAGCAGGAACTGCACGATGTGCGCATTCCGTCGATCAAATATCCCATCGCCAACGGCGTGCGCCGCAGCGGCAAGCGCTGCCTGGCAGTGGGTACCGATTGTTCGGTTGGCAAAATGTACACCGCCCTGTGCATGGAAAAGGAAATGCGCGCCCGCAACATGAAGGCGACTTTCCGCGCTACCGGTCAGACAGGCATTTTGATCACCGGTGACGGCGTGCCGCTGGATGCGGTGATTGCCGACTTCATGGCAGGATCTGTCGAATGGCTGACGCCGGATAATGACGACGATCACTGGGACCTGATCGAAGGTCAGGGCAGCCTCTACCACGCCTCGTATTCAGGTGTGACCATGGCGTTGGTCCATGGCGGTCAGCCCGACGCCCTGATCCTGTGCCATGAGCCGACCCGCGAACATATGCGCGGATTGCCGGATTACCAGCAACCCAGCCTGGAAGAATTGCGCGACACGGCACTTACCCTGGCGCGGGTCGTCAATCCCGACTGCAAGGTCGTTGGCATATCCATCAACACAGCCGCCTTGTCGGAAGACGAATCCAAAAATCTGTGTGCGGAAACCGAAGCTCGCATGGGACTCCCAACCGTCGACCCATACCGTCACGGGGCGGGACGTCTGGTCGACGCATTGGGATAATCACTGTGTCGGCACTCAGCATAGAAGTGAAAGAAACGGTCTTTCCGCTGGCCGAAGTCTTCACCATTTCCCGCGGCTCTCGCACCGAAGCTCGGGTGGTGACGGTTCAGCTAACCGATGGCGAGAATAAAGGCTGGGGCGAAAGCGTGCCCTATGCCCGCTACGGGGAAACGGTTGACGGGGTGATGGAGACAATCCGCTCGCTGGCACCGGACCTGAAAAACGGCCTTGATCGCGCGGCGCTTCAGGAGCGGTTGGAACCAGGGGCGGCGCGCAATGCGCTGGATTGTGCGTTCTGGGACCTGGAGGCCAAGCGTGCCGGAGAACGGGCCCATATACTGGCTGGCATTCCCCATGTCGGGCCGGAAGTGACGGCCTATACATTGTCGCTGGGGGAACCCGATGCGATGCGGGCAAAAGCTGCCCAACATGCCAGCCGGCCATTGTTGAAAATCAAGCTCGGTGGCGAGGGGGATCTCGCCCGCCTGCAGGCAGTACGCCAGGGGGCACCTGAAACCGATATCATCATCGATGCCAATGAGGGCTGGGATACGGATACCTATCGCCAACTGGCTCCTGTGCTGGTGGAACTCGGTGTGAAGATGGTCGAGCAGCCTTTGCCGGCGGGAAATGATGATGCCCTGCTGGACGTGGAAAGGGTGCTGCCGGTCTGCGCCGATGAAGCCTGCCACGACCGCAAGTCGCTTTCTGCACTGGCTGGTAAATATGACATGGTCAATATCAAGCTCGACAAGACCGGCGGTTTGACCGAGGCACTGAAACTGCGCGCTGAAGCGGAGGCCATGGGATTCGCCATCATGGTTGGTTGCATGGTCGGTTCTTCGCTTGCCATGGCCCCCGCCACATTGGTGTCGCAAGGGGTTGCCTATACTGATCTTGACGGACCGCTTTTATTGGCCGAAGACCGGTCGACGCCACTTAAATTCGACAACAAATATGTCTATCCACCCGATCCGGCGCTCTGGGGTTAAGGAAAGTTATGAGAACTGTTTATCTGAACGGCGATTATCTGCCGGAAAACGAAGCCAATATTTCGATTTTTGATCGTGGATTCCTGTTTGCCGATGGGGTCTATGAAGTCACCACCGTGGTCGAAGGAAAGCTGATCGGCTTTGACGGCCATATCGAGCGCCTGCAGCGATCGCTTGACGAGCTGAGCTTTGGCCACAAGGTAGACCGCGAAGAATTACTGGCCGTTCACCGTGAACTGGTGACACGCAATGATCTCGATCAGGGCATGATCTATCTGCAGATTACCCGCGGCAATCCTGGCGATCGCGACTTTGCCTTTCCACCAGCCGACACGCCCGTCACCACGGTGCTGTTCACCCAGGAAAAACAGGTTGTCGGCACGTCGATTGAAAGCACCGGCCTGAAGGTCATTTCCGTTGACGATTTGCGCTGGGGGCGCCGCGACATCAAGACGGTCCAGTTGCTGTATCCGTCGCTGGCCAAAATGGAAGCCAAGGCGCGGGGCGCAGATGATGCCTGGTTGATCCAGGACGGGTTCGTCACCGAAGGCACCTCCAACAACGCCTATATCGTCAAGGATGGAAAAATCATCACCCGCAACCTGTCGAATGACATCCTGCACGGCATTACCCGTAAATCGGTGCTCAACTGCGCCCGGCTGTTGCAGATGGAAGTTGTCGAACGTCCGTTTACCCTGGAAGAAGCCTATGGCGCTGACGAAGCATTCGCCACGTCAGCTTCCGGATTCACCAATCCGATTGTCGATATCGATGGCAATCAGATCGGCACCGGCAAGCCCGGTCCGGTGGGCGACAAATTGCGGGAGCTTTATCTGGAAGAAAATCGCAAGGCCGCGCTGTAGGAACTGCCGGACAGTCGGCCCGCGCTGGTGCCTTCAGTCGCTAAAGATTGCGGCCAATCGCCAGGAATTTCTCACGGCGCAGTTTCAGGATTTCATCGCCGGATTTTCCGTCAAATTCCTTCAACGCTGATTCGATAATGTCCGCCGTCGCGCCGATGACCGTGCCGCGGTCGCGGTGAGCGCCGCCGACGGGTTCAGAAATTATGCCATCGATTATGCCCAACTGTTGAAGGTCCTGGGCGGTGATTTTCATGCTTGTGGCAGCTTCCTGGGCGCGGGTTGCGTCGCGCCACAGAATGGATGCTGCACCTTCCGGCGAAATGACGCTGTAGATGGAATGTTCCAGCATGTAGACCCGGCTGGCAGCGGCAATGGCGATGGCGCCACCTGAACCGCCCTCGCCAATGATCACCGAGATCATGGGCACGGTGAGATTGAGACATGCTTCGGTGGAGCGGGCAATGGCCTCGGCCTGGCCACGTTCTTCCGCCCCGATGCCGGGATAGGCGCCGGCGGTGTCGACCAGTGTCAGCACCGGAATATCGAACCGTTGGGCCAATTCCATGATCCGTACCGCTTTGCGATAGCCCTCTGGCCGTGCCATGCCAAAATTGTGCTTCAGACGCGACTGGGTATCATTGCCCTTTTCGTGGCCCATGATCGCAATAGAGCGTCCGCGGAAACGGCCAATGCCACATTGGATTGCGTGGTCTTCGGCAAAGCCCCGGTCGCCGGCCAAGGGCTGAAAGTCATCAATCAATGCTGCCGCGTAGTCTTTGAAATGGGGCCGATCAGGATGCCGCGCCACCTGGGTCTTCTGCCAGGGGTTCAGCTTCTTGTAGAGGTCTTCCAATGCCGCACGGCTTTTGCCCTGCAACCGCTGGATATCGTCATCCAGATTAACTGAATCATCGCTGTTGCCCATTGACTGCAACTCGCGGATTTTGCCTTCGAGATCGGCGACCTGCTTTTCAAATTCCAGATAGGCTTGCATTCTGTGTGCCCTGATTATGTGCCCGCAAGGGCTGCAATAAAGCCAATATTGGTTTGGAAATTACTTTGCCCGAAATGCGGCGATTATCCAGCAAAATGTGGCCGATTAATCGTCGCAGGTCGAAAAAGTAAAACCTTATGCGGCAGCTTCCTCACCATTATCTGCCTCTTCGTTGGTCTCAGCTTCTTCTTCCTCAGCCTTTGGTCCCCTGCGGGGGCCCTTGGCCAGGTTTTCTTCAATCAGATTAACCGCTTCGGTTTCGGAAATCTTGTTGACCACGGACACTTCACGGGCCATGCGTTCAAGCGCTGCCTCATACAGCTGGCGTTCCGAATAGGACTGTTCGGGCTGATTTTCAGAGCGGAACAGGTCGCGCACAACTTCGGCGATCTGAATCAGGTCGCCAGAATTGATCTTCGCATCATATTCCTGCGCCCGACGGCTCCACATGGTCCGCTTGATGCGGGCACGGCCCTGAACGGTTTTCAGCGACTTGGCGATTTCAGCGGCTTCAGAAATCTTGCGCATGCCAACCGACTCAACCTTTGGCACGGGGACGCGCAGGGTCATTTTGTCTTTGGCAAAATCGATGACAAAAAGTTCCAGTGCAAAACCGGCAATTTCCTGCTGTTCGATGTCGACAATCTGTCCAACCCCATGGGCGGGATAAACCACGTGCTCGCCGGTTTTGAATCCCTGTCTCTGAACTGATTTCTTAGCGGCCATATTAACCTAAACTCCTTGATTCCCGAATCTGGGCCCAGCTGGCCAGTCGGGTATGTTTGCGATCGGTTCAATCCGACCAGGTGCGTTGTTGTTTCAAAGAGCCATCTGCCCAGTCGCGAACTGACTGGTCTCGCCCGACGGGGGCAAGTTCAGTCGCTTTGCAGGTGCGGATTTATGAAGCGGCGTCTCGCGGTGTTGCGTCAGACTGATTATTCACACTTCGACAAGTCAAAACTAAACGGATCGCAGTTACATACACTAAAAAAGGGCAATTTTCAACGATGTAGTGGCAAAATCGGTGCGATTTCGGCCATTTACGCGCAAATTTGGTGAATCTGGCGGAGGATCGGGTCGATCAGCTGCCTTCGCCGGGATTGGCGGTGAAGAATTTTTCGAATTTGCCTTCCACACCATCAAATTTCTCACCGTCAGCTGGTGGCGTGCCTTTTTCGATGATATTCGGCCAGATTTCGGAATACTCAGTATTGATCTTCAGCCATTTATCGAGCCCCGGTTCGGTGTCGGGCTTGATCGCCTCCGCCGGACATTCAGGCTCACAAACACCGCAGTCGATGCATTCGTCAGGGTGGATGACCAGCATGTTTTCACCTTCGTAAAAACAATCGACCGGACAGACTTCAATGCAGTCCATATATTTGCATTTGATGCAATTATCGATGACCAGATATGTCATTGTCGCTCAGACACTTTCTAAAGCACGCGAGGATTCAGGAGCCTGATTAACGGCAAGTAGACCTGAAAACAAGAGACTCTGTTATCGCCAATCGCCTCCGTTGCGAACGAATTTTCCAAGCCAGCAGCGCGCCGCGACACAGCGGCGGCGATCAAACAGGAATTGGCCTAAAATTCTTCCCCGGCCTGCGAACGAAAGCGGCTCATTTCACGGCGCTGTTTTTTGGTCGGTCGACCGGCGCCTTCTTCGCGCACTGCTTGTTTTGCGGGTCTGGTCAGCGGGTCTTTCTTCACCGGGGCAGGGGAGAGATCCTCATACAGCAATTGTGCTTCGCTGGCGGGTCCTCGGCGGGTGCCCAATTGCAGAATTTTCAGGATCTTGATCTGGTGTCCCAATGTGACCGTCAATACGTCGTCGGGACCAACAGTGCGGCTGGCGGAGGAAATTTTTTCCTGATTGACCCGCACCTTGCCGGTTTTGACGCAATTTGCTGCAAGCGTCCGGGTCTTCAAAATCCGCGCATACCACAGCCATTTGTCGACACGCAGTTTGGAATTCGCTGCTTGTTCAGCCATGCACCGCCGCTATTTCTTGTCCTTCATACCGTCCTTCAACGCCATCAGCGCTGCAAACGGGCTGTCGGGATCAATCGGTTTGTCGGCGGCGGCAGGTTTTTTCCGGGAAGGTTTGCCGCTTGATCTGTTAAAATTCTGATTTTTCGGACGGCCACCGGCCTTTTTATCAAATCTCGGCTGTTTGCCGCCCTTATTGTCGGAACCTTTGCGCCGATCCGCGTTGCGGGTGAACTTGCCTTCCCGGTTCTGTCGCCAGATATCAAGACGCTTGGGTTCTTCTGGTTCCACAACTGTGTCTTCTGTGTCTTCGGTGGGCTTGGCTTCCGCATCGGCCGCATCAGAAGCGTTGCTCTCAGCCGCCGCCGCCGGTTCCACCGCCGCCACCGCCGCCGCCTCAGGTGCTGGCGCTGATGTTTCGGCAGCCTGGTCGTCAGACTTATTATCGGGTTCTGCTGCGTCCGGTGCGGGGTCCGCCTCCGTCGTCGTCGTCGTCGTCGTCGCCGTCGCCGCCGCTGTTGCATCCCACTGGTCCAGCTTGGACTGAATTTCAGTTTCCAGCTTGCTTTCATTGCGATAGCCCAGGCCGCGCAGGATGTCGGCCATGTTTTCATGGGTCGCACCCAGTATCGACAACATGGCCGGGGTTACCAGAAAGCCGCCACCATCCCAGGCTCCTTCCGGTCGCTGAGCCGGCGCTTCTGGCTTAAACCGCCAACTCGCTGCAGGACGGATCAGGTCAGCCAGGCGCTCGAGAATGTCGACCCGCACCGCCTTTTTGCCGAGCACCCGATAACCTGCCAGACGATAGGCAATCTCATCAAAGCCCTCCTCAACCGCCATTGAGGTGCGGCCGCTGGCCAGACCGGCGAGAATGTCGGCGGGTCCTTCAATGTCCATCTTGTCGTTTTTCAGCGACCACAACAGGGTGACCAATCCGGCAGGTGCCGGTTTCAGCAGGATCGGAACAAATATGTGATAGGCCCCGAAACGCACACCCTTGCGGCGCAGAACGGCCCGTTGGTCCTGATCCAGGGATCTCACGTCATCGGCGATTTCACGGCGGTCGACGGTGCCAAGATTTTCCACCAGCCGAAACGCAACACCGCGGGCCAGGCCTTCCAGGTCGTCGGTTTGCGACAATTCCAGCAAGGGCTTGAGCAAGGTTTCGCAATGAAAGGCAAACCAGCGGTCGAGACGCGCGGCCACCTTGTCTCGCGCCGCGCCGGTCAATTGTTCGTCGGCGAGCAGCAGAATGCGTGGCTTTAATGTCTCGTCGGTGGCCAGCAGGCGGCCCACCGGTGCACCGACCCATCGAAGCGTACCGTCATTGTCGACGACAATGTCGGAATTGGGTGCCGCGGCCAGACGGTCGGCGCGGGCTTCGATCTCGCTTGCCAGGGCTTTCATGGCAGCGGCCGTTGCGGCTTTTGCATCCGGTCCGTCGGCTGCCGGGTCGGCGGTGAACCGAAATCCCGACAATTCTCCAACGTGGTGTCCCTCTACCGTGACCGCACCCGTTGATGCAATTTCGGCTTCCAGCATGGTATTTTCCCGTAGGCGCTTCATTAGAACTGATGTCCTGCGGTCAACGAAGCGTTTCGTCAAGCGTTCGTGCAGTGCATCTGACAATCTATCTTCGATTGCGCGGGTCTCAGATTGCCAGTGAGCGGCGTTTTTCAGCCAGTTCTGGCGGTGTGAAACAAAGGTCCAGGTGCGAATATGGGCAATTCGCGTAGACAGGGCGTCAATCTCACCGGCCGTCACGTCACATTGCTTGACCTGATTGGCGAACCAGTCCTCGTCGATATGCTGGTGGTCGATCAGGTCCCGGTAGATTGTCGCCAGCATATCGGAATGGTTGGCCGGGGCGATCTTGCGGTAATCCGGCACCTGGGCGACCTGCCACAACAATTTAACCGCATCGCTGTCAGCGCTGCGTTGGCGAATGTCGTTTTGGGCGGCCATCGCCGTCAGGGCCCGCTGATCGGTGGCGGTCGGCGCCTTGACCAGCACCCGGTTTGTGCTCGGCAGCTCAAGGCTCTCAACCAGCAGGTCAATGGAATCGTAATTAAGCTTGCGGTTGCGCCATTGCATGACCTTTTCAGGTTCAAAACTGTGGCTCTCCAGCCTTTCGATCAGTTCGTCTTCAAACGGATTGACATTGCCGGTGACGCCAAAGGTACCGTCCCGCACATGGCGGCCGGCACGGCCGGCAATCTGGGCAAATTCCGCCGGTTTGAGCCGACGGTGGGCAAAGCCATCAAATTTCTGATCCTGGGCAAAGGCCACATGATCGACATCCAGATTCAACCCCATGCCGATGGCATCGGTGGCGACCAGAAAATCAACATCGCCCGATTGGTAAAGTTCCACCTGGGCGTTGCGGGTGCGCGGTGACAGCGATCCCAATACCACTGCAGCAGCGCCCCTTTGACGGCGAATCAGTTCAGCTATGGCGTAGACCTCATCTGCCGAGAACGCGACAATAGCGGATCGACTGGGCAGGCGGGTAATCTTTTTCTGACCTGCATAGTGCAATTGGCTCATCCGCGGTCGCGTCACGACATTGATGCCAGGCAGCAGAGCCTCAAGCGCAGGTCGCAATGTTGCGGCCCCCAGCAACATCGTTTCGTGACGGCCGCGCAGGTTAATAATGCGATCGGTGAAAATATGCCCGCGGTCCAGACTGGTGGCCAGTTGCACTTCGTCGATTGCCAGGAAATGCACATCGGTGCTTTCGGGCATGGCCTCAACGGTACAGATATGAAACCGGGCCTCGGGCGGGGTGATTTTTTCTTCCCCCGTGATCAGCGCAACCTGCTCGGCGCCAATACGGTCGACCACACGCTGATAGACTTCCCGGGCCAGCAGGCGCAGGGGCAGGCCGATCATGCCTGACGGCTGAGCCAGCATGCGCTCGATGGCCAGATGGGTCTTGCCGGTATTGGTGGGACCCAAAACGGCGGTCACACCACGGCCGCTGCCCGCATTGGCGGCAGCAGGTGCTGATTGAAGTTCGGGATGTGAGTGGAGGTTCATGTTTTGACTTTGGCTGAATTGCCCTGCCAAGGCCGGGCCGGTCATGTCTGACATTTGATTAGCACGTTGTTGTGCAACTTGCTCTCAAAATCATTACTTGCCCCCATTTAGAAATCTGAAGGCAGGCAAATCACCTGGAAGTCTATCGGCTGGAAAACTCATAGGCTGAGCCCGAAGCCAAGCCCTTGGACGTGCGTACCCTGAAGCCGAACAGGGTGTATAAATTGCTATCCCCCATGCGCGCCATGGTGACCTGCATGTCGCGATTTGCCTGCATGAACTTGATCTGCTTCTTGTGTGGACGAATGCCTGAGACCGGCCGGTAGCGCACTGAGCACGTGAAGACATGCCCTTGAAACCCTTTGATTTTAACGGACTTTCGGGACTTGTAGGAAAAATCCAAATTGATTCTGGCGCGGCCATCGAAGATCGGCATTGTCCTGTTGCAGACCTTGCGCCCGTCGCCCACATCTTCGCCCTTGACGGCAAACAGCAGCGAACTGACCGGATCAAGCACGTTGCGCAGGTGCGATTTTTCCAACGGTACAGTGCCGGATTTATACTTGATTCTAGGTTTGGCCCGAACTTCCCCGACACCGTTGGATGTGAAGCCCATGTTCAAGCGACGCGACTTTTTGCCGTTTTTCACCTTGACGCTGTGGGTGGAAGGAACAAGCCGGTTTTCAGCGATTGTGCCGGTGCTGGAAAAATTTGCCTTGATTTTTGCAACTATGGAAACGGCGGCGTTGGACTTGGCCTGTCCTGCAATCTCATAACGATCATTTTGCACCGAGATTCGATGTTTCATGTCGCCGACATTCACCCCCAGATAGTAGAGTGAGAATTTTGATTTATGAGACACCAGCTCGGCATGGGCCGTGGCAGCGGGCGCCGCCAGAGCGGTCAGAACGGAGGTGATGACGATCGCCTTCCAACCGCCCCGCAATGGTGATTTCGCTGTGTAAAATTGTCTATTCATCATCGTATAAAGAACCATGGTTTGCAGCCACAATATGTCGAAAAACCGCTGACGGCCAATTTTCATTCAACTTGCTGCAAATCTAGGCTATAATGAGGAATGTCAAAATGATGCAAAATAGCGCATCAGACATGCCATCATGGCTTGACGTATTGTCCGTGTCGCCCTATTACACCGCGACTTTTCCGGATCATCAGACCAATCTCTGAGCGCTCTAATCCGAGAGCGAAGCCAGAGTGCTGTTGAAAGCGACTGACAGATCCCAGATTTTTAAGGTGAGACCCATGTCCCGCAAGTGCGAATTGACCGGCAAGGCCGTAATGACCGGTAACAATGTGAGCCACGCAAACAACAAGACACGCCGCAGATTTTTACCAAACCTGGTAAATGTCACGCTGATGAGCGAAGCCCTGAACCAGCGCATTCGTCTGCGCGTTTCAGCTTCTGCCCTGCGTACTGTTGAGCATCGTGGTGGCCTTGATGCTTTCTTGATGAAAGAAAAAGAAACCAATCTTTCTCAAAAAGCTGCCCTGATGCGCCGCCAGGTTGCCAAGAAACTGGCCGAAGACGCCGCTGCTGCCTAAGCGCCACTGCGTTTTTGAATTGATTTCACTGGGGTGGCGCAAGCTGCCCCTTTGCGCGTTTTTCGTGCAATAAATTTCTTGTGACTGAAAGCAGATAACATGCCCCAACTTCAGAGTTCCCCAGCTTCGTCCAATGTGCCCTTTATGGTGGCCATGGCCGCTGTTGTGGTTGCGTCAAACTTTCTCGTCCAGTTTCCGGTCAATCTCGATCTGGGGGCGATTCAGCTGAAGGAAATCCTCACCTGGGGTGCCTTTACCTATCCGGTGGCGTTTTTGATCACCGATCTGGCCAACCGCAAATTTGGTCCGCAGCAGGCGCGTCTGGTTGTGGTCGTGGGCTTTCTGCTTGCTGTTGTGCTGAGCATCTGGCTGGCAACCCCGCGTATTGCCGTCGCGTCGGGAACTGCGTTCCTGGTGGCCCAACTCCTCGATGTTTCTATCTTCGATCGTCTGCGCCAGTCCGCCTGGTGGCAGGCGCCGTTGATTTCAAGCCTGCTGGGTTCTGCCCTGGACACTTTGTTGTTCTTTAGCCTCGCCTTTGCGCCGGCTTTCGGCATGCTGGATTTTGGTGGCGAAGGCGGTTCGTTGGGTTTTGCCGTGCCCTTCCTGAGTGTTGGAGCAGATGTGCCCCTGTGGCTGTCGCTGGCGGTTGGCGATTTCATCGTCAAAGTTCTCGTCGGCCTAGCGATGTTGCTGCCATACGGAATTGTTGCCCGCAAAACGGCAATCGCCTGACTGTACCCCGCCCCTGACTATACCCCGCCATTGAAAGCCTGTAGGGCTGGGTGAATGAGTGATGCACCCACCGCACAAGCCCAAGGCAGCGACCTTTTCAACTATCTCTGCCTGGTAAGCCTGTCAGCCTGCCTGGGCTCGACTTTTTGGCTGCAAAGCATTGCGCTGCAGGATATGAGCCCGCTCACGGCAGGGGCATTGCGGCTCACCTTTTGCGCCTTCGCCCTGGTTCCGGCAGCGATTATCGCCGGTCAGAAACTGCCCCGCAGCCGTGTCATGTGGGGCTGGGCGGGATTTAATGGTCTGGTTGGCTTTTTCCTGCCCTTCAACCTGACCATCTGGGCACAGCAATATATCGAGACCAGCATCGCAGCCGTTATTTATTCGGTGATTCCCTTGTTGGTATTGGCCATGTCGCGATTGCTGTTGGGGGTGCACATTACCGCCAGGAAATGGCTCGGCCTGATGCTTGGCACCATTGGTCTGGTCGTCCTCGCACTCCCCGAAGACGCCTCCAGTGGCAGTGGCATTCAACTGCTCGATGGCAGCCTGTTTGCCAAGCTGGTGGTTCTGGCTTCGGCCATGATGCTGGCAATGTCCAGTGTGGCAATGCGGAAAATGCCGCCGACGCAACCGTTGGCGGCCATGGCCGCCGCCTCCATCGTCGGAGCGCTGTTGTCGCTGCCCGTCCTGGCCTTCAGCCTTCCTGCGGCTTCCGGAATTCATCCCGTCTCACTTGCAGCTATTGCGGCCGCTGGCATCTTTTCAACGGCACTCGGCCAGACATTGCGGTTTTTCCTGGTGCGGCGCCGAGGACCTGTATTCATCGCTCCCAATGCCTATCTGGCAGCGTTTTTTGCCACTGTTCTGGGGATCGCCTTGTTGGGTGAGCCAATAAGTTTCACATTGGTCATCGGTTTCTGCGTTATCCTGTTTGGCCTGATCATTGCCCAGGACGGAACCGGCAAGATGACCCAGATTTGACCCCTGAATTCGGTGAGAGATACCGACGCACCTTTCCACCTGCCGGGCAATAAAGTTATGGTGGGAAATCACTTAGCCAGATGCTGCAATCCAGAGACCATTCATGAACCGAACCATCGTCACCGCAAAGGCACCACCGCCCTTTTCCAACTACAGTCAGGCCGTTGAAACTGCGGCTGACGCCCGCTTGCTGCATATATCAGGACAGGTTGGCAATACGCTGGACGGCGAATTGCCCGACGACTCCGTTGCCCAGCACGAGCAGGCCTGGCGTAATGTTTTTGCCATTCTGGAAGAAGCGGGCATGGCGAAAACCGACATGGTCGATATATTGGCAATCGTCAACGACCATGACCAGGTCGCTATCTATCGACAGGTGCGCGATCGCATGCTGGAGGGGCATCAATGTGCGTCCACAATGCTGGTCTGCGGCCTGGCCAGCCCCGACTGGAAGGTTGAAATCGCAGTTAAGGCCGCGGCGACGGCAGCGATTGACACGAATTGAGATGAATCAATGAAATCTGGTCAAGGCGAGCCCAGAATGCAGACCAGAACGGCGTAGCGGCAACCATTTAGCAAATTGACAACAACAGGAAAAATCCATGCAAATCGGCAGACTAGACCATGTAAATCTTCGCACCACGCAATTGGACAAGATGATTGACTGGTACACAAACATACTGGGCATGCGGTCCGGCCCCCGCCCCAATTTCGGGTTTCCCGGCGCCTGGATGTATAGTGGCGACGACGCGGTGGTGCATCTGGTACAAGTCGAGGGCGATGCCGGACACGGGTCAGAGGAACAGCTGAAGCTGGAACATTTTGCGTTGACGGCCTCCGGTCGCGACAGCTTTGAAGCGCGCCTCAACACGGCTGGCGAAAAATTCGAAATCGCTGAAGTTAAGGATTTCGGTATCACCCAATATAATGTTTGGGATCCCGACGGTAATCACATCCATATTGATTTCAGCTGATTCTCATTTTTGGCACACGGGTCACGCTTGACCCCAATCCCCGGGTCAAACTTGACCCAAATCCCCGGGGTCAAACTTGACCCAAATCAATGTAACGATTGATCAAAAGGTTCATACTCCGATCATCAACCGGCAGTTTTTGTCGATGAAAACTGCATCTGCAGCACCTGTATGGATGAAAGGGATGGACCGTGACTCATGTGTCAAAACTTATGGCGGTGTGCGCCAGTACCGCGCTGATTGCCATGTCCCTGGCAACAGCCAATGCCCAGCAAACCGATCCGCCCTGGCTTAAGGATCTGGAAGTCCAGATCGAAAATGAGCAAGGCTGCGACACCAACTATTTTCTCAACTTGCACGAATACACATTAGGCAATGACAAAGTGTATGAGGCAAAAGTTCAATGTGTTGATGGACGGCAGTTCGATGCCAACCGCACTGGCGAGTTTGCGCCCTTTGTAATCCGTGCCTGCCAGCCGGTGGTGTGCTGAGATGTTTCGGCCGAAAAGTATTCTAATTTTGTTGGCTGTCGCATTGGTTTGGCCGGCCAATACAGTCGCTCAGCAAAAGCCCGCGTTGGCCCAACAGGTGGCGCTGGGTGAAGTGATTGTTCAGCGCAATTGTGTGGCCTGCCACTCAGTGCGGCGGGGCCGGTCAAGCCCTCACCCGCAGGCCCCGTCCTTTCGCTATCTCTCCCAATCCTATCCTGTTGCAGCGCTGGCCGAAGCCCTGGCAGAAGGCATCATGACCGGACATCCGGACATGCCGGTCTTTGAGTTCGACGCGAAAGCTGTTGACCACATCATAGCCTATCTGGAGTCCATCCAGGACAATTGAACCGACTGGCCGGGTAAATTTATTGCAGCATGCAGCTGGAATGGCTGGCTTTGAGTGTTGATCCTGTGCCAAGGACAATGTCTGAAGGGGCGGAGATTGACACGCGATGAATTCTCATCAGCCTTCCCTGGGGAAGGCGGCATTGTGGATGGGCGGCTGGTTGGCTGCAATGGTCACCATGGCCGTGGCAGGACGGGAAACCGTGAGTCAGTTAAGCGCCTTTCAGGTGATGGAATTGCGGGCAATCATCGGTCTGGTTCTGCTGTCACCGCTGGTCGTTGCAAGTGGCGGCTTGAGTGCCATGAGAACCCAATATCCCTGGCGCCACATTTGGCGCAACGCGGTGCATTATGCGGCCCAATATGCCTGGCTTGTGGCGGTCAGCCTGATTCCCCTCGCCCAGGTCATCTCAATTGAATTCACCATGCCGATTTGGACGGCGATCCTGGCGGTCTTGTTCATCGGCGAAAAGCTCAATCGCTGGAAAATACTGGCGATCATCCTTGGATTGTTCGGCGTGCTGGTCATTGTTCGTCCGACCGTCGACAGCGTCGAACTGGGGCAGATCTATTCGCTGGCTGCGGCGATAGGCTTCAGCATATCAGTCATTCTTGTTAAGTCGCTGACCCGGGTCGACAGCGTTGTGCGCATCATCTTCTGGATGCTGATCATTCAGGGAATTATAGGTGCTATTCCGGCGTATTTGGTGTGGCAGCCGATAGCAGCCCATCTTTGGCCCTGGATCGTGCTGGTGGCGATCTGTGGAACATTTTCCCACTATTGCATGGCGCGAGCCATGGTCCATGCAGATGCGACAATCGTGGTTCCAATGGACTTTTTGCGAGTTCCCCTGACAGCGCTTGTCGGTTGGCTGGTTTATGCCGAGGCAATCGACATTTTTACCGCAACCGGTGCGGTATTGATCCTTCTCGGCAACCTTCTCAATATGAAAAAGTCAGCTTAGCCGGGTTCAAACTTATCCGCGGTCACAATTTCGTCGTCTGTTCAGGCATGATCGGTGCATGCGACGCCTGATTCCTGCCGCGATATTAATGCTGATCACGGGCCCGGCACGGGCAATCGACCATCCCTGCGCGATCGGAGTTGAGCGCACCGGTGAATTGGCGTCTGTCGGGCGCGGCGATACATTTCAACTATTGGGATCGTCGCAGAAATATGCCCTTGCCGACATTGTCGCGGCGGAAATCGGAGAATCACCCGAAATACCAGGCGGCCCGCTGCGGCTTTACGTGGCTGACAGTCAAGGGGACCTCTATGGGCGCCTGTCCGCCCATCTGTTTCACCGCGGACAATGGGTGCAGGGAAAATTGTTGAAACAGGGCCGGGCATTGGCCTATGCCATGGGGGACAGTTCTGCCTGTCGAAAGGCACTGCTTGACGCCGAAACCCAAAACACCGAAAGAAGGAGCAATTATTGGCAAGTTAAAGGCGTTGAATTTCGGGCTGCCGATCTGGACTTGCTTTCTGAAAAACTGGGGCATTTCGTCCTGGTCACCGGAAGGGTTCTGTCAGTCGGTGATCGGGAGCGGAGGCTCTATCTTAATTTTGGCGAAAACTGGGCGCATGACTTTACCGTCTCGGTCGCCAAGCAGGGAGCCGGAAAGTTTAAAGGCAATCTAAGTTCCTTGACCAATCTGAAAGGTAGGAAGGTGCAAGTACGTGGCGTTCTCGAATACAATCGAGGGCCGCTGATCCGGGTAGTTGATGAGATACAGATTAAAGTCGTCAAATAAGTGGTTCGGATTGCTGACATGCATGGCCCTGTCGGCTTGCCAGATTCTGTCCAGTGCCGAGCAGATTGCCGCAACCGTCGACGTGGCGGATACCAAGCAGCCGCGCATTTCCTTTGATTCAGTGCGTGCCAAGGACCCTCAGTCGCGCCTTGGCGCGAAGGGACATCCAAAGGTTCTCGCGGCGAATGGCGGCGCTTATGAAAGTCAGAAACTGGACGAATTGCTTGCCGTCATAGTGGGCCAATTGGTCACCCACACCAACGACCCGGATCGCGCCTATGACATCACCGTCCTGGATTCACCGTCGGTCAACGCCTTTGCCCTGCCCGGCGGTTACCTCTATGTAACGCGCGGCCTGCTGGCGCTGGCCAATGATGCATCCGAAGTCGCTGCTGTTCTGGCGCATGAAATGGCCCATGTGTCATCCAATCATGGGGTGTTGCGCAGCCGGCAGGCCAAGGCAGTTGATATAGCCGACCGGGTGACGAAGGAAGTTGTGACCAATCCGGTCGTTGCCAAGGTTGCTAAAGCCTCGACGGAAAAACGCCTGGCAGCTTTCTCCAAAAAACAGGAGCTGCAGGCAGATGCGGTGGGCATCAAACTGTTGGGAGAATCCGGCTACGATCCCTTCGCGGCAGCACGTTTTCTGGTGGCGATGGATCGCTACGCTGCCTGGAGCTCGGCCTCCAATAATGGCGGCATTGATATGTCAAGTTCGCATCCATCGACCCCCCGTCGCATTGAGCTGGCCCGCCGTCATGCCCGGCTCATCGGCCCGCCGGGGACGGGAGAAAGACGGCAAGACCGCTATCTGGACGGCATTGACGGCCTGGTTTTCGGCGATCGCGGCAATGCTGGCGTGATCAGGGAAAACCGGTTCTCCCATGCCAAACTGGGCTTCACCTTCTCGGTTCCAAAGCAGTTTGAATTGATCAACCGGACTGACGCAGTGCTGGCATCGGGCCCTAATGAAACCGCCGTGCGCTTTGATGCCGAAGACAAGGGAATTGGATTCTCCAATCCGCAAAGATATCTCAAATCAGGCTGGGTCAACGGCCTGATCGACAACACGGTGCAAAGCAAGGAAATCAATGGATTGCCGGCGGCCAGCGCAGTTGCGGTTGCCGGCGACTGGAAATTCGTCGTCACGGTGATTGATTTCCAGCGGCGCTATTATCGCTTCATCATGGCCGCACCCCGGGCGACGCCCAATGTCGTGCCCGTCAGCGATGCGATTTCCAACAGTTTTCGTAAAATGACTGCCGCAGACAAGGCGGGTCTGAAGCCCTTGCAATTGAAAATCGTTGACGTGCGCTCCGGAGATTCCGTGGCCAGCTTGTCACGACAGATGCGTGGCGTCTCCCGCAAGGAAAGCCTGTTCCGCGCCCTCAATGGTCTGGCGGCAACACAACAACCCCTAAAAGGCAGCCGCGTCAAACTGATCGTTGACTGAGCCGGTTCAGGCTGATTTGCGCTGCATCTGGGCCAGTGGATGGGCCGATTCGACCAGGTGCTGCAACCGCTCCTCCAGCACATGGGTGTAAATCTGGGTGGTCGAAATGTCAGCATGACCGAGCAATTGTTGAACTGCCCGCAGATCGGCTCCGTTTTGCAACAGGTGGCTGGCAAAGGCGTGGCGCAGAACATGGGGCGAAATGCGGCGCCCGGGCAATCCGGCCCGGTTCGCCAGATTTTTCAGATCACGGGCAAAGTGTTGCCGCGTCAAGTGGCCGGAGCCCCCAGATGAGGGAAACAGCCATTTGCTTTCAATTTTCTGTTTTGACGCCCTGGCAGCCTGTGTCGTTGCGGCGCTCGCCGCCTGATAGGCGATAACGGCCTGTTTGGCCTTGTCGCCAAATGGCACGATGCGTTCCTTATTGCCTTTGCCGGTCACCAGCAGAAAGCGGGCATCTTTGCGCGTTGCCGCAACCGGAAGGCTGACCAGTTCGGACACACGCAGGCCGGTGGCGTAGAGCAGTTCCAACAGGGCATGCATGCGGGTGGCGCGAACTTTTGCACTGGCCGTAGTGGCTGAATCGACGGCGGACTCAGCGGCACTCAGCAGCGAATCAACGTCGTCTTCGCTCATCACCTGTGGCAGGGTTCGACTGGTTTTCGGACTGTCGAGGGGACCTGTAGGGTCGTCCTGACGCAGGCCTTCGGAGAACATGAACTGGTAGAGTTGGCGCAGGGCTGACAGTTTGCGGGCCTGGGTGGTCGCCGCGGTGCCGTCTTTTTCAAGATGGATCAGCCATTGCCGCAGATCATCTGTGCTCGCTGAAGATATGGACGTTCGGTTGGAATGCATAAAGGCACCAAATTCGCCCAGATCATTGGCATAGGCGGCCAACGTATTGGCGGCCGCGCCGCGTTCGGCGCTCATCATTTCCAGAAAGGAGTCGGTCAGCAGGCTGTCATTCATCCGTCCAGACTAACGAAATGAGGTTTCAGATCGGTGAATCGCAGGTGCCGACAGTCAAAAATCAGGGATTGATGCGCTTCGACGGGATTTTCACCCGGATCTCGCGTTCTTCGGGTTCAACAAAGGTCGCCAGAGCAAACATGCCGCCATAGGCAAGCCCTGCCAGAATTCCACAAACTATCAAAAATCGAATGAGACTTGGCACGCTTTGTTTCCTGCTCATCGGCCGGGTACTGCAATATGACCCGAACCCCCAACATCTGCTTGTTTATGGAAAAGCTAAACGGCAATAGCAAGGCAGGTTGGTTCCATTCGGTAAAATCAATCCCTATATGAGCGACTTAAGTGCCCCTGCCACTTGACGCTGGGGCGATTTTGAGGTGTTTGGCTCTGAACACCAAAACAGACACACGTAAAGAAGACAGAAAACAGACATCGTGAACACTGCATCT
This sequence comes from Rhizobiaceae bacterium, assembly GCA_039977975.1. GTDB lineage: Bacteria > Pseudomonadota > Alphaproteobacteria > Rhizobiales > Rhizobiaceae > Pseudahrensia. The sequence continues at coordinate 58,481 of JBDWCD010000013.1, read as the reverse complement.
ACTCAAGATATCAACCGCGCCGTGATTGCCGACCGCTCCAGCACCATCAGACGCGCCCTAGGCGGGCGCTCAATTGTCCTGGTTGGTATTATGGGTGTCGGCAAGTCAACCATCGGCAAACGCCTGTCCCAATATTTAGACATTCCCTTTGTCGACGCGGACAAGGAAATCGAAAAAGCCGCGGGTATGGATATTCAGGACATTTTCGACCAGTTCGGCGAGGAAGCTTTCCGCTCCGGCGAAAAGAAGGTCATCAAGCGATTGATGAGTGAAGGTCAGAAAATCCTGGCCACCGGCGGCGGCGCCTTCATGAATGAGGACATCCGCGCCGATATTGCCGAATCCGGTGTTTCTGTCTGGCTCAACGCCGATCTCGATATTTTGATGAAACGGGTGCAGCGCCGGGCCAACCGTCCACTGCTGAAGACCGAAGATCCTGAAGCCACGATGAAGGCGCTGCTGGATGATCGCAATCCAATCTATGCCCTGTCGGACATTCACATTGAATCGCGCACCGTGTCGCGGGATGTCATCGCCGGAGAGGTGGTTGACCTGCTTGCCGAAAAGCTGCCGGATATTGCCGAGGATCGGGGCTGGCGCTGATGGACAGCCAATTGGCTGAATCGCAATCGATCCGGGTGGATCTTGCCGAGCGCAGCTATGATATTGTCATTGGAGACGACGTGCTGCCATCCATTGGCGCACGGATCGCCGAAATGTATCCCGAAGCACGGGCAGTCATTATTACCGACACCAATGTGGATGGTCTGCACGGGGAGGCCCTGCGCCACTCGTTGGCCAAGAGCGGCGTTGATCATGCATCGGTTGTCGTTGAAGCCGGTGAAAAATCGAAAAGCTTTGCCACCCTTGAACAGGTGGTCGATGAAATTCTCGCCGCCGGCATGGAGCGGGGCGATGTCCTGTTGGCCTTTGGGGGTGGTGTTGTTGGCGATCTTGCGGGATTTGCCGCCGGGATCGTCCGCCGTGGCATGAACTTCGTGCAATTGCCCACATCGCTGCTGGCCCAGGTTGATTCCTCCGTTGGCGGCAAGACCGGGATCAATACCGGGCGCGGCAAGAACCTGGTCGGCCTGTTCAACCAACCATCGCTGGTGCTGGCGGATACGGCCGTGCTGAATACGCTGAGCAAGCGCGAAATGCGTGCTGGTTATGCGGAAGTTGCCAAATACGGCCTGATCGACCGTCCCGACTTCTTTGAATGGCTGGAAAGCAATCATGCCGATGTCTTTGCCGGTGGCGCGGCTCGCGCCCATGCGGTGGCGGTCTCCTGTCAGGCCAAGGCGGATGTGGTGAAGGCGGATGAACTGGAAATGGGCAGCAGGGCACTGCTCAATCTGGGCCATACATTCGGACACGCTCTTGAGGCGTCGGTCAGCTATAACAGCGAACGACTTGTCCACGGCGAGGGTGTCGCCATTGGCATGGTTCTGGCCCACGAATTTTCTGCCCGCTTGAACCATTGCGGCCCGGAAGCCGCAGAACGGGTGGCCGCTCATCTTCGCGCCGTCGGGCTGCCAACAAAGCTGGCCGAAATTCCCGGCCCCCCATTGCAGCTGGAACAATTGCTGGCGGCAATCGCCCAGGACAAGAAGGTGCAGCGCGGCGCGCTGACCTTTATTTTGACCCGTGGAATTGGTGAGAGCTTTGTGGCCAAAGACGTTCCGGCCAGCGAAGTTGAGGCCTTTTTGAAACTGAAGCTGGCGGCCTGATCCCGCAGCGTTTAGATTAGGCGGGTAATGCCGCCCAAATTTCTGGATAATTCGATGCTCCTTTCGCTTTGGATAATTATAATCGCAATCATTTTTTTGCTGTTTTTGTCGGCGTTCTTTTCCGGCTCGGAGACCGCATTGACCGCTGTATCGCGGGCCAAAATGCACTCTATGGAAAAGGCCGGCAACAAGCATGCAGCCCTGGTTTCACGGCTGATCGGCACCCAGGAAAAGCTGATCGGCTCGCTGCTGTTGTCGAACAATCTGGTCAATATTCTGGCCTCAGCCCTGGCGACCAGCCTGTTCATTTCCCTGTTTGGTGACCTCGGCGTTGTTTACGCGACATTGGGCATGACCATTTTGGTGGTGATCTTTGCCGAAGTGCTGCCCAAGAGCTGGGCCATCGCCAATACCGAGCGCTTTGCACTGACCGTTGCACCGGTGGTCAATATCATCGTTGTAGTGTTCGGCCCGATCACCAATATCGTCACCTTTATCGTGCGGGCAGTGCTGCGGATTTTCGGCATTAACCTGGACGAGAATTCCTCGCTGTTGTCGGGTCATGACGAGTTGCGGGGCACGGTCGATGTGCTCAATCGGGAAGGCATTGTTGCCAAGGATGACCGCGACCGGGTTGGCGGTGTGCTCGATCTGCACGAGTTGGAAATCGAAGACATCATGGTGCACCGCACCGCCATGAGCTGCATCGATGCCGATGACAAGCCGGAAGAAATTGTCGCTCAGATCCTGGCCAGCCCGCATACCAGAATGCCGGTTTTTCAGGGCGAAAACGACAATATTATCGGCATTATTCACGCCAAGGACATGCTGCGGACATTGGCGGATATCGACTACGACACCAAGGCGTTTGACATTCAAAAAACCATGGTTGAGCCGTGGTTTGTGCCGGAAACCACGTCGCTTCAGGACCAGCTCAACGCCTTCCTGCGCCGTCAGGCCCACATCGCGCTTGTGGTCGATGAATATGGCGAGGTGGAAGGCCTGGTGACGCTGGAGGATATTCTTGAAGAGATCGTCGGTGAAATCGCCGATGAGCACGACGAGGAAATCACCGGTCTGCATGTCCAAGTGGACGGTTCGGTAATTGTTGATGGCACGCTGCCGATTCGCGATCTGAACCGGGCCCTGGACTGGCAATTGCCCGATGAGGAGGCCACCACTGTCGCAGGTCTGGTCATTCACGAAGCCCAGATGATCCCCGAAGAAAAACAGACCTTCACATTCTACGGCAAACGTTTTGTTGTGCTTGGCCGTGAGAAAAACCGCATTGCCCAGCTGCGCATTCGCAATCTGAGTGGTGGTCAGACTGCCGTTTGATCAATCTGTTCCTTTGACATCAATCGCCAGCGCATGCAGGCCGGCGGCGATTTCTTCGGCGCAGATTTCATTGATTGCCCGGTGAATATTGACCCGGCTCATGCCATTGAAATGCGCCGCCACCATGCGCACACGGATGTGGCTTTCGCCCTGACCGTCAAATCCTGGCTGGTGGCCCGAATGCAGATGGCTCTCATTGATGATATCAAGAGATTGCGGGTTAAATGCCTTGCGCATTTTATTTTCCAGCTGGGTGACCAGAGGGCCCTTGTCGCTCATGGGGGATGTCCAAATTTGGGTTAATGACTGGCTTTTTATACGATAATGCGCTATGAACTTGCACTTCAAATTCTCACAACCATATCTCGGTGATGGGCCTCTATTGGGTTGCACACAGATTTGTCACGGGTTGAACATATCAAAGGTTCCATGGCTTCAAATTCCGACATATTCGACAAGATTCGCATCAAGCCCCGCGGGGCGAAGAAAAAGGAAGCGGAGATCCGTGCGGCCAATGAATGCGCCTGGGAAGGCTGCGACAAGCCAGGCGCTCACAAGGCACCAATGGGGCGCAATCGTGAGGGCGAATACATCAATTTCTGCCTCGACCACGTTCGCCAATATAATAAGAATTTCAATTACTTCTCGGGATTGAACGACGACGAGATCGCCAAATACCAGAAGGAAAATATCACCGGACACCGCCCCACCTGGCGGACCAGTAATCGCAAGCCCGGAGACGAGGTTGATCCCTCGACCCTGCGCGCTACGCCGGGATGGCATTCCAAAATTCGCTCCCGCTACACGCCGGAAGGCAAGCGCATTTCATCGGGCACCGGGCCGCGTAAGCTGAAACGGCTGGAAGAAAAAGCGCTGCACGACCTTGGTCTGCCTTCCACCGCGTCGAGCGAGCATATTACCAAAAAGTATAAGGCGCTGGTGAAACAGAACCATCCCGATGCCAATGGCGGTGACCGCTCATCGGAAGATCGTCTGCGACAAATCATCCAGGCCTATAAGCATCTCAAGCAGGCCGGTCTTTGCTGAGGCACAATTGCTGATCAAACGTGCGGAGCCTGATCAAAGCTGCTGGTAATTTTGCCGCCGGGGTTTGTACACGCCACCGGTTCTGCTAAAGCAAACTGAATTTAATCCAACCGTAACATTGCGGGTCATTCATTGACCCGAAACCGCAAGAGCTTTTTTCATGAGCGATTTTGATAATTTGCCGGACCGCGAGGTCTCGGTCAGGGATGTTTTTGGTATCGACAGCGATATCATGGTGCCCGCTTATAGCGAGCCCAATGAACACGTTCCCCCCGTCGATGAAAACTATCTGTTCGACAAGAACACCACATTGGCCATTCTGGCCGGTTATGCCCATAACCGCCGCGTCATGGTCACGGGATATCACGGCACCGGTAAGTCGACCCATATTGAACAGGTCGGCGCCCGCCTCAACTGGCCAACCGTCCGCGTCAATCTCGACAGCCATATTTCGCGTATCGATCTGATCGGCAAGGACGCAATCGTATTGAAAGACGGGCAGCAAGTCACCGAATTCAAGGACGGCATTCTGCCCTGGGCCCTGCAGAATAACGTGGCCTTGGTGTTCGATGAATACGATGCCGGTCGTCCCGACGTCATGTTTGTTATTCAGCGAGTGCTGGAAGTCTCCGGGCGCCTGACCTTGCTCGACCAGAACCGGGTAATTCATCCGCATCCGGCCTTCCGCCTATTCGCCACCACCAACACGGTGGGTCTCGGCGACACATCCGGCCTGTATCACGGCACTCAACAGATCAACCAAGGTCAGATGGACCGCTGGTCGATCGTGACAACCCTGAATTATCTGCCGCATGACCAGGAAACAGATATCGTCACCGCAAGAATTGCCGAATGGCAAAACAGCGAAGGCAAGGACAAGATTTCACGCATGGTGCGGGTTGCAGATATGACCCGTGCGGCCTTTATCAACGGCGACCTGTCGACGGTGATGAGCCCGCGTACGGTGATCACCTGGGCCGAAAATGCCGTCATCTTCGGCGATGTTGCCTTTGCCTTCCGTCTCACATTCCTCAACAAATGTGATGAGTTGGAACGGGCGCTGGTGGCTGAATTCTATCAGCGGGCCTTTGGAGAAGAACTCAAGGAAAGTGCCGCCAACGTGGCACTTGCATAAGCGCGGAGCGGCGCGGCAAGGCGCGGCGAGAAAACGAGAGCGACATGGCACGCATTGGTGACAATTCAGGAAATACCGCATCGATAGCCGATGTGGAGCCGCTGAAAACCTCAGTGGCCTCCTGCATGCGCGCCATTGCCCAGGACGCCGAGCTGGAAATCTCATACGGCAAGGACAAGCCGGGGATTGCCGGTCAGCGGGTACGCCTGCCGGAGCCCGGCAAGAACCCGTCAAAGGCGGAAATTGCAGTTACCCGCGGTCTTTCGGATTCCATGGCGCTTCGTCTTGCCAAGCATGACAGTGGCGTCCATGCCGATCACCTGCCCGCTGGCGACAATGCCCGTGCAGTGTTCAATGCAGTGGAACAGGCGCGTGTTGAAGCCATTGGTTGCATCGCGATGGATGGTATGGCCGAAAATCTCGACCACATGCTGGAAGACAAGTTCATGCGCTCCGGTCTGGCCGATGTCACATCGCGCGAAGAGGCTCCGTTGGGCGATGCGGTTGCCATGCTGGTGCGTGAAAAAATCACCGGCCGTGCCCCGCCGAAATCCGCGCAAGCAGTGGTCGATCTATGGCGCGACTGGATTGAGGAACGGGCCGAAGATTCCTTCGACAATCTCGGCGAACGGCTGGAAGACCAGGACGCCTTTGCAAGGGCAACACGGGATCTGATTGCCCAGTTGGAAATGGCCGATGAGTTGGGACAGGATTCCAACGATCAGGACAATGAGGAAGATTCCAACGACGATCAGAATCAGGAACAGCAGGAGGACATGGAACGGGAGTCCGAAGAGGCCACCGGTTCCGAAGAAGCTTCTCCTGATGATCAGGATGCGTCGGGCGAAGAGCAGGAAACCGGGGAAATGGAGGCTTCCGAGTCCACCGGCGATGAAATGATGGATGATGACGACGAAGCTGCCGAAAGTCCCGGCGAAGCTCAGCGTCCAGATTTTCCTCTCTCCAATCTGCCACCAACTTCCGACTACAAGGCCTACCAGACCAGCGACGATGAAGAGATCAAGGCCGAAGAGCTGTGTGATGATGCCGAGCTGGAGCGCCTGCGTGCTTTCCTGGATAAGCAATTGGCTCATCTTCAGGGCGTCGTCGGGCGGCTCGCCAACCGGTTGCAGCGTCGTTTGATGGCGCAGCAGAACCGTGGCTGGGATTTTGACCTCGAAGAGGGCTATCTCGACAGCGCAAGACTGACCCGGATCGTCACCGACAGTACCGCGCCACTTTCGTTCAAAATGGAGCGCGATACCGATTTCCGCGATACGGTCGTCACCCTGTTGCTGGATAATTCCGGTTCGATGCGCGGAAGGCCGATCACCGTTGCGGCAACCTGTGCCGATATTCTGGCCCGCACGCTGGAGCGTTGCGGCGTGAAAGTGGAAATTCTCGGGTTCACCACCAAGGCCTGGAAGGGCGGGCAGGCGCGGGAAGCCTGGTTGAAGGCTGGCAAACCGGCCAATCCGGGTCGCCTCAACGACCTGCGCCACATCATCTATAAAGGGGCTGATGCCCCATGGCGGCGGGCACGCAAGAACCTCGGCCTGATGATGCGCGAAGGCCTGTTGAAGGAAAATATCGATGGCGAGGCGCTGGACTGGGCCCATCAACGCCTGCTGGCCCGGCCTGAGCAACGCAAGATCCTGATGATGATTTCCGATGGTGCGCCGGTGGATGATTCAACCCTGTCGGTCAATCCCGGCAATTATCTGGAGCGACACCTGCGCCATATCATTGAAGAGATCGAATCCTCGTCGCCGGTTGAGCTGCTGGCGATCGGTATCGGCCATGACGTCACCCGCTATTACAAACGCGCGGTGACCATTGTGGATGCGGAAGAACTGGCCGGCGCGATGACCGAACAACTGGCATCCCTGTTCGACGAGCAACCGGTGACCCGCAAACGTGGCCCCAAACGGCGCCGTGCCTCCGGCATGATCGGCTAGCGGCGGCGAGTGGCGGCGAGTGGCGGCGGCGAGCGGCGACAGCGAGCGTCTGCGAACTATTTAAAATGTTTGGAAAGCTTCAGGCCCTGGGCCTGATAGTTTGATTTCAGGTCAGCGCCATACAGCGCTTCTGGTCGCTGCAACATGTTTTCATAGACCAGACGACCAACAATCTGTCCGTGTTCCAGAATGAACGGCACTTCGTGGCTGCGCACCTCCAGCACCGCACGGGCACCGGCCCCGCCGGCCGCCGCATGGCCAAAGCCGGGGTCAAAAAACCCGGCATAGTGGACACGGAATTCGCCGACCAGTGGATCAAATGGCACCATTTCAGCCGCATACATCGGTGGCACATGTACCGCCTCACGGGAGACCAGAATGTAGAATTCGTCCGGGTCGAGCACGATATCACGGGAACCGCGATTATAGATCGGTTCCCAATAGTCGAGCACTTCACAGGCAGCCTTTTGGTCGACATTCACAACGCCGGTATGCCGCTTGCCACGATATCCGACGAGGCCGTTTTGGTCTCCCGTCAAGTCGATCGACATGGCGATGCCGCGTTGGTCGATATTGGGCTCTTCAGCAGCCACCAATGTTTCTGCTTCATGCAACGCAAGAAGGTCGTCGCGGTCGAGGATGGAATTGCCAGTGCGAAATCTGATCTGGGACAGGCGCGATCCGGTACGCGCAACAATTGGGAATGTGCGTGGCGATATTTCCAGGTAAAGCGGACCCGAATAGCCCGCCGGCACCATGTCAAACTGCTGGGCCCGGTCGGCAATAACGCGGGTGAAGATGTCCAGCCGTCCGGTTGAACTTTTCGGGTTTGCCGAGGCGGAAATAGCTTCCGGCAGGGCAAAACTCTCAAGCAGCGGCACGATATAGACACAGCCGGTTTCCAGCACGGCACCCCGGGTCAGATCGATCTGGTGCAGGGAAAACCGGTCCAGCTTGTCCTGAACCAGCGCATCCTTGCCCGGCAAAAACGAAGCACGCACTCGCCAGGCCACCTTGCCGAGCCGCAGATCCAGGCTTGCCGGTTGAATCTGATCATCATCCAGCGGCTTTTCGCTTGCCAGATGTCCTTTGGTGAACAAATCGCCGATTTGCCCGTCGTTGAGGATGCCGGATGCGGGTGTGTTTTCTTCACTCATGATTTTTGTTTAAGGCTCCTGACGATTGACGCAATGGGCCAGCTGGTTTATCCAGTCTTAGTTCGTGGTGATTTGGCCGGTCGGCTTGCAGCCACGTTAAACAAGTCGCTAAAGGACCGAAACCGAAGCAGTGTAGTTTCGATTTAGGCAACCGATTTTGCGACCCGTGCAAAGTCGGTTTTTTTATGCGCCGATTTTGCTCTGGTAACCGATTATTGGAGAAAAAAATGACTGGGTCACCCAAGAACCATTCATCACACTGGAAGCCTGCAACCCGCCTCGTACATGGCGGCACCACCCGTTCCGAATTTGGTGAAACCTCAGAGGCGTTATACCTCACCCAAGGGTTCATCTACGACAGTGCAGAGGCGGCTGAAGCCCGATTCGCCGGGGATGAAGAAGGCTATATCTATTCCCGCTACGGCAATCCTACTGTCACTATGTTCGAACAGCGCATGTGTGCTCTGGAAGGGGCGGAAGCGGCGTTGGCGACTGCCAGCGGAATGGGGGCGGTCAGCGCCGCTATTTTGTGTCAGTTGAAAGCTGGCGATCATATTGTTGCGGCACGCGCGCTGTTCGGCTCCTGCCGCTGGGTAATTGAGAAACTCGCTCCGCAATTTGGCGTTGAATCAACCCTGGTGGACGGCACGGATCTTGACGCCTGGAAGGCCGCGATACGTCCCAATACCAAGGTGTTTTTTCTGGAATCTCCCACCAATCCAACGCTGGAACTGGTGGATATCGCTGCTGTCGCCGATCTGGCTCACGAAAGTGATGCCAAATTGGTGGTCGACAACGTATTTGCGACGCCGATCTACCAGAAGCCCATGGAACTGGGCGCCGATATTGTCGTCTATTCCGCCACCAAACATATTGACGGGCAGGGGCGTTGCCTGGGTGGCGTGGTGCTGTCGAGCCAAGACTGGATCTCGGAAAAGATGTTTGATTTTTTCCGCCATACCGGGCCGAGTCTATCTCCGTTTAACGCCTGGGTGCTGCTTAAAGGCTTGGAGACGCTGCCCTTAAGAGTGGCGCAGCAAACGCAGAATGCGGCGAAAGTGGCCGATTTTCTGGCCGAAAGTGATAAGGTCAAACGGGTCATCTATCCGGGCCGTGCGGACCATCCCCAGGCCGATCTGGCCCGTCGCCAGATGGCCGAGGGCTCGACATTGGTGGCCTTCGAATTGGACAGCAAGGCTCAGGCTTTTGGGTTTGAAAACGCCCTGCAGATCATTGGCATATCCAACAATCTTGGTGACGCTAAAAGCCTGATCACCCATCCTGCAACCACCACTCACAAGAATCTCACGCCTGAAGATCGTGATGCGCTGGGAATATCTGACGGTGTCGTGCGCCTGTCTCTGGGCCTCGAAGACGCAGATGATCTGTTGGCGGACATTGACCGGGCGCTGGCGGCGGTCTGACGGGGATCGACCTGCACATGATTTGAACTTAAGGCGGTCTTTTAACCGGGGCCAACTGCTGTTAAATCAAGTAGGGGTCGGCCATTTGCGCAGCGATAGTGTTGCTCGGGGGTCTCATCAGTGGGCAGAATATACGGTGGTGAGCATGGTGTTTGGAGCGACTCGAAAAAGATCTGTCATACTTGAGGCGGCGGCTGCGGATTTTGCCAGCATTGCCGATTTGCACAACCGCTCCTTTTCCCGCGGCTGGTTGCGGTCGGAGATTGAAAAACTGGCCCTGCAGCAAAACGTCACGCTGCTCGTCGCCCGCACTGTTGGCGACCCCGATGGCCCCGTATTGGGGTTCAACATCATCCGCCGGGCTGAAGATGAGGCCGAAATTCTGTCGATTGCAGTTGACCCCAAGGGGCGTGGCAGGGGCTTGGGCGAGAGCCTGATGCGTGAAGCAATTCTGCGGTTGCGGGCTGACCGGGTGGAAAATCTCATTCTGGAGGTGGATGAGGCCAATGGAGCAGCAGTAAGGCTGTATCAAAGGTTGGGGTTTCAGACCGTTGGAAACCGGCCGGGTTATTATAGTCCAGATGGAGATTCTGACATCCAGGAAAGATCGACGGCGCTTGTGATGCGTTTGGACCTTGTTTAGGATCGCGCCAGACCGACCCGCCCCAAACACGTGTCATGGATAAACAATCACCAAAGATAGATGCCAGCTCGGCAACCTCGCTGGCTCAGCGCTGTATCGATAAGGGCATGCGAATGACCGAGCAGCGCCGGGTGATTGCCGGTGTGCTGGAAGAAGCCATCGATCATCCCGATACCGAGGAATTGTATAATCGCGCGGCAAAGATTGATGCGCGCATATCCATTTCGACGGTCTATCGCACCGTTGCCCTGTTTGAGGATGCCGGCATTATCGAGCGCCATGATTTTCGCGACGGCCGGGCCCGCTATGAACCTGCGCCGGAAAGCCATCATGACCATCTCATCGATATGAAGACCGGTAAAGTGATCGAATTTCACAACGAGGAAATTGAGGCTTTGCAGGAGTTGATTTCAAGACGTCTGGGTTACCGGTTGGTCGATCATCGCCTGGAATTGTATGGCGTGCCGCTTGCCGGCAGTGAGCCTAAGACCCCTGAAGACGAGTCGTGATTGTCAATTTGAGATTTATCTGGGTGATGGTGTTGGCAATCGCCATGTTGCTCACGCTTCTGCCGTTCCAACTATTTGGCTTGGTGTTAGAAAAACTGGGCTGGCCTTGGCTGGCCGGTCAGGTTCCCGCCCTGTTTCACAAGCTGTTGTTGAAAATTTTCGGCATCAGACTGCATCTTGAGGGCAGATTGATCGAAGACCGTCCGCTGTTGCTGGTGGCCAATCATGTCAGTTGGCTGGACATTGCGGTATTTGGTGCAATTGCGCCGCTCAGCTTTATTGCCAAGTCTGAAATGAGCACCTGGCCGATTTTCGGAAGCCTGGCCAAGTTGCAACGCACGGTGTTTGTCCGCCGCGAAGATCGTCGCAATTCTCACCAGCAAGCCAATGAAATCGCTGACCGGCTGACGGCGCGCGAGGTGATGGTGCTGTTTCCGGAAGGGACAACCACCGATGGCAACCGGTTGGAGCCGTTCAAGACATCCTTGTTTGAAGCAGCGAAGATAGCCTTGAAAAAGTCGCCAGTGGAGACGGCGGTCGTTCAGCCTGCGGCCATTGAGTATACGCATTTGCACGGTCTGCCTTTGGGCCGCGCAAAAAGACCCCATGTGGCCTGGCCCGGAGAACTGGACCTGCCGGAGAGCTTCGTTCCACTTGTCAAGGCAGGGGCTCTGGATGTCACGATAAGGCTCGGAGACCCGATCATTATGACGGAGACCTGCAATCGCAAGACGATTGCCCGCGACGCCACCAACAGCATCAGGACAATGCTCGACTCTTCCCGCATGGAAGGGTAAACACCGCGCAAACCCGAATCTGAAGGTATTGTCTTTCATGCAGCCTGACCTGGACAAAGCCAAAACCCCCAAAAAGGTCTTCATCAAGACCTGGGGATGCCAAATGAATGTCTATGATTCCACCCGCATGCAGGATGCGCTGGAAAGCGATGGCTATGCGCCGACGCTGCAGATGGAAGACGCCGATCTGGTGCTGCTCAACACCTGCCACATTCGCGAAAAGGCAGCCGAAAAAGTCTATTCAAATCTGGGCCGAATCCGTCAGTTGAAGGACACAAGAGCCAATTCCGACCGCCCTCTGATGGTTGGCGTGACTGGCTGTGTGGCACAGGCAGAAGGTGAGGAAATTATTCGCCGCGAGCGGGCCGTTGATCTTGTGGTCGGTCCCCAGACCTATCACAAACTGCCGGCCATCGTCGCCAAGGCGATCGAATCCGGGCCACAGGTGGCGACGGAATATTCTGTCGAAGACAAATTTGAACACATGCCCGCCGCCACAAAAAAACAGGTGCAGGCGCGGGGCGCGGCGGCCTTTCTGACGGTCCAGGAAGGCTGCGACAAGTTCTGCACTTTCTGCGTTGTGCCCTATACCAGAGGGGCGGAAGTCTCCCGGCCTCTCAGCCAGATTATCAACGAGGCCAGGGCGCTTGTCGCCGCCGGCGTGCGTGAAGTCACCCTGTTGGGCCAGAATGTGAATGCCTGGCACGGGATCGGTCCGGCGGGCACGGAAATGCAACTGGGCGAACTTTTGCACAATCTGGCGAAGATCGACGGTTTGCGCCGGTTGCGCTACGTCACCAGCCATCCCAAGGACATGGATGACGGTCTGATTGCGGCACACCGGGACCTGGATTGCCTGATGCCTTATCTGCATCTGCCGGTGCAGGCGGGTTCTGACAAGATACTCAAGGCGATGAATCGCAGCCATACGGCAGCTGAATATCTCGATATTATCGCCAAAGTGCGTGCGGCGCGCTCCGACATCGCCATATCCGGCGATATGATTGTTGGTTTTCCCGGAGAGACAGAAGAGGATTTTCAGGCGACCCTGGATATTGTGCGGCAGACAAATTATGCCCAGTGCTATTCGTTCAAATATTCGATGCGTCCCGGCACGCCCGGAGCGGAAATGGAAGATCAGGTGGAAGAGAGCGTCAAAAATGACCGCCTGGCCCGCCTCCAGGCCCTGCTCAATGAGCAGCAATTGGCTTTCAACCAGTCTTGCGTTGGAAAAACCATCGAAGTTTTGCTTGAAAAACCCGGCCGGAATGCCCAACAATTGATTGGTCGGTCGCCATGGTTGCAAAGCGTCGTTGTCCCTGCAACTTCAGGCCAGGTCGGAGATCTGGTTTCCGTGGTGGTCACACAAAGCAACGCCAACAGTTTGCTGGCCGAACCGGTCGGCGCTTAAAGTTGAGAAAGACCCTTTATTGAGCACATCGCAAGACCTGCCCGCCTTCGTCACCAAGTCAGCCGGAAAATCCGGCGCTAAGCCGGTGAACAAGGGCGCGTCAGACATGACCCATGTGGCACTGGTGTTTGAAGATAATGCCAAGGCCCGCGCCCTGTTCGGGCAATATGATGAGTTCCTGGCCATCATCGAACGTGATTTGCACCTGGAAGCCAGCGCCCGCGGCAACGAGGTCACTTTGCGCGGCTCGGCTGTGGCCACTGATCAGGCGCGACGGGTGCTCGACGCACTTTATTCACGCCTCGACAGCGGTGAGGATATTCAGGCTGGTGATGTTGAGGGCGCGATCCGGCAGGCCATTGCCTCGGACGCCCAAATGACGCTGCCGACCATGGAAAAGAACGGCAAACTGGCAATGGCGGCAATCTCAACCGCCAAGCGGACGATTCACGCCCGCACCCCCACCCAGGATGCCTATATCCGCGCCATGGACCGTGCCGAAATGATTTTCGGCACCGGACCAGCGGGAACCGGCAAGACCTACCTGGCCGTCGCCTATGCGGCTTCACTGCTGGAGCGCGGCGCCATTGACCGGATCATCCTCACCCGACCGGCGGTGGAAGCTGGCGAGCGGTTGGGTTTTCTGCCCGGTGATATGAAGGAAAAGGTCGATCCCTATCTGCGGCCACTTTATGACGCGCTGTATGACATGATGCCGGCCGACAAGGTCGAGCGGGCAATCACCTCGGAAATCATCGAAATTGCTCCCCTGGCCTTCATGCGCGGACGCACGCTGGCCCATGCCGCGGTGATTCTCGACGAAGCGCAGAACACCACGTCCATGCAGATGAAAATGTTCCTTACCCGCCTGGGTGAAGGGTCAAAGATGATCATCACCGGCGACCCCAGCCAGATTGATCTGCCGCCGGGCCAGACATCTGGTCTTGTTGAGGCTCTGAAAATTCTAAACCCCGTGGAAGGCATTGTCTCCGTCGCCTTCACCGCCAGCGATGTGGTGCGCCATAAGCTTGTTGGTCGCATTGTCGAAGCCTATGATTCAGCAGGGCGCGAAAGGTCACAAACGCGGTCCAATGATTATTGACTGCGCGGTTGAGAGCGACTGGTGGGCGTCGTCAGACCATTTTGAACAATTGACGCAAGCCGCGATTGATGCGGCAATTGCCCATTTGGATCAGAGCTTTAGCGATGAGAGTGAAGTAAGTCTTCTGTTTACCGATGATGCTGCCGTGCAGCAGTTAAACCAGCAGTGGCGACAGATCGACAAGCCGACCAATGTGCTGTCCTTTGCAGCCCAGGAAGGCGAGGGACCGGTCACGCCGGTGTTGGGCGACATCGTTCTGGCCCGCCAGACGATTGAACGGGAGGCGTCTGAACAAGACAAATTGCGCGATGATCACCTGACACATCTGATCATTCACGGCTTTTTGCATTTGCTGGGATTTGACCATGAGACGGATCGGGAAGCAGACGAAATGGAACATCTGGAGACAGAAATTCTCAATCAACTTGGTATTGCCGATCCCTATACAACGGCCTAGACTCTTGGAATCGATCTTCCTTTTACCTAATTTCAATGGAAGATTAGTTGAATGGACTAGCGCATCTGAGTCTTCTGCCAATCCATTCTTTCAGACTGCCGTGTCAAAGGAGACACCAGAAACATTATGAACGATCGATCTTCCGAGCCTGCCCCGACGCGCGCGTTGGACGCAGGCGACTATCGAGCCGAAACGGACGAAGACAGTCCGGCTAACCAATCATCCAACACAACAGGTCGCGAACTTGTCGTCTTCGAGCGCGAAGATCGGCAGGAAGGCTGGTTCACCCGGTTCATGATCCGCCTTGGTTTGCGCTCTGGCGGGACTTTGCGCGATGACCTGCACGAAGCACTGTCGGGTGAAGGGGAGGCCGGTGATGTTTTCTCTCCCGAAGAACGGGCCATGTTGCAGAATATTCTGCGGTTGCGCGAGCGGCGGGTCGAAGACGTGATGGTGCCGCGTGCGGAAGTGCATGCGGTGTCGATGCACGATACGCTGGGTCAAGTGCTGCAGGAGTTTGAAAATACCGGTCATTCGCGCCTACCGGTTTACGACGACACGCTGGATGATCCCCGCGGCATGGTGCTGGTCAAGGACCTGCTGTTGCACATGACCAAAGTGGCCCGGCGCAAGAAGCGACGCGGCGCGAAAAGTGCTAAAAATTCCAGTCCCGAAATCGACCTTTCTCTGGTCGATCTGACGAAAAAAATATCCAAACTGGATGTGACCCGCAAAGTGCTGTTTGTGCCGCCTTCCATGTTGGCGTCGGACCTGATGGCACGGATGCAGGCAACCCGCACCCAGATGGCGCTGGTCATCGATGAATATGGTGGCACTGACGGCCTCGTTTCGTTGGAGGATATCGTCGAGGAAGTTGTCGGCGAGATCGAAGACGAGCACGATGATGATGACGACAATGGCAATCAGATCAGCGCATCCGGTGATGGTATCTGGACAGTTGATGCAAGGGTTGAGGTGGAGAAACTGATTGAAGAGATTGGTGACTCATTTGATCCCGGCGAATCGGCTGAAGATGTTGATTCCCTCGGTGGTCTGGTGTTCGCCCTGGCCGGCCATGTGCCGGTGCGTGGTGAAGTGGTGCGTGGCGTGCCCGGCTTTGAATTCAGGGTTCTGGATGCCGATCCGCGCCGCATACGCCACCTTCAGGTTGTCCAGATCAGCCAGCGCGAAAAGCGCCGCAAGGCGGCTGCCAAACTGGCCGAAGACCCCAGCTGATGTCGCAATCTCCCACCGGTCATGAAATTGAACAGCTCGTTCAGTTGCTGGCGCGGCTGCCGGGACTGGGGCCGCGTTCGGCGCGTCGGGCTGCTTTGCATCTGATCAAGAAAAAGGACGCCCTGATGGTGCCCCTGAGCAATGCCATGGCCGAGGCGGTGGAGGTGATCGGCGTCTGCGGAATCTGCGGCAATATCGATACCAGCGACCCCTGTTCCATGTGCAGCGATCCGCGGCGGGACAAATCCATTCTGGTTGTGGTCGAAGACGTATCCGACCTTTGGGCCCTGCAACGGGCCAATGTCATGAATGCCTCCTACCACGTTTTGGGCGGCACGCTTTCGCCGCTGGACGGTATTGGGCCGGATGATCTTTCCATCGACAAGCTGGTCGACCGGGTGTCCGGCGGCGAGATTAAAGAGGTGATTATCGCGGTCAATGCCACGGTTGAGGGTCAGACCACTGCCCACTACATCACCGATCAGCTTGACGGGCTGGATGTAACGATTTCGCGGCTCGCCCATGGGGTGCCAGTGGGTGGCGAGTTGGATTATCTGGACGAAGGCACGTTGAGCGCCGCCATGCGGTCCCGCACACGGTTTTAAGTGCTCGACTTTCTGTAGCGCATCAGCGCCAACATCAGGCCACCACCCAAAAGTCCCCAAAAGGCACCGGATATCCCAAACAGGCTCATGCCCGAAGCTGCGGCGAGAAAGGTGACAGCGGCAGCGGGCCGTGAGTCGGCATCAGAAAAAGCCTGAACCGCAGAGGCCGAAAATGCCGCGATGAGCGCCAGTCCGGCGACGGCCTCAATCAGGATTGCCGGAGCCAGGCTGACAAATGTGGTCGTCAGACCAGCAAACAGCCCAAAACCCACATAGCCCAGCCCGCACACAATCGCAGACGTATAGCGCTTTTGCTTATCCGGTCCGGCCTCTTCACTGGTCAGCATGGCGGCGGTGATGGCGGCGAGATTGACTGCCGGCACACCAAACGGGGCGCCCGCCACCGAAAACAGGCCTGTGGTCGACAGCAGGGGTGCGAGGCGGGGCTGGTAATTATTGGCCTTCAGCACGGCCATGCCGGGGACATTTTGCGACGCCATGGTGACGATGAACAGCGGCAGGGCGATGCCCAACAGTGCTTCAATGGAAAATATCGGCGTGACCAGCAAAGGTTTGAGCGTAAGTGAATCGCTCAACATGGATTGCCAGCCATCGGGGAACTCAACGCCGAAGACCACTACAACACAAAATGCCAGCAAGGCGCAGGGCACGCCCAGAAACCGGTTTATCCATCCACCAACAATCCAGGCCAATAGAATTGGCAATCCCAGCAGCGGATCAAAGGCTATGGCCTTGAAGGGGGCCAGGCACAGAGACAGAAGGATGCCGGACAGCAACGCATTAGCCAATGGGCCGGGAATGGCCGATACGGCGCGCTCAAACGGTTTCCAAATACCACAAAGGATGATCAAGACCCCGCACATAATGAACGCGCCGACGGCTGCCTGAAAACCACCGGCCACCACAACAGTCCCCGCCAGCAGGGCGGCTCCCGGCGTTGACCAGGCGACGCTGATGGGCTGCTTGGTGCGCAGGCTCAATAAGATGCCGCACAGGCCCATGCTGATGCTGGCCATCATCAGACCGGAGGCAGCTTCGGCCTCGCTGGCACCGACGCCGCGCAGGCCCTGCAACACCACCGCAAAAGATGAGGTGAAACCAACAAATGCTGCAAGTGCGCCGATGAAGACGGATTGTGCTGAAAAGTCGCTCAGTTTCATTTCGTATTCGCTTTATCGGTGCGAAAGGTCGCGCTTGTGGCTCAATAGTGAGGTGGCTTGGTATTCACATGGCCGCCGCCGCCGCCCTCGCCGCCGCCGCCGCCGCTGCCGGCAGATTCTTCCAGTTCTGTCAGACGGTCCCGCTGGCGCAGCAGGGCCTTTTTGAGCATGTCGATCTGTTGCCATTGCTCACGCACGGCATCAGACAGGGTCTCGATCTCAGCGGTCTGATGGGCGCTGAGTTCTTCAAGTTGCTGCAGACGGTCTTCGCTTGAACTGGTCATCAATGTCTAATGACTCGGTTGCATGTGTAAGTCGAGCTTTGGCTCTCGATAATCCAAAAATACCGTGTTAGCGTTTCAGCTATGGAACAGGATACGCACCCCGCAATAGAGCTTTCGGGCATCAATAAGAGCTTTGGTCCCGTCCACGCCAACAAGGACATCGACCTGGCGATCAGGCCGGGCACGATTCATGGAATTATCGGCGAGAACGGTGCTGGTAAGTCAACCCTGATGTCGATCCTCTATGGCTTTTACCAGGCTGACAGCGGCTGGATTAAGATGAAGGGTGAGATCGTAACAATCCCCGACAGCCAATCGGCGATCAGCATGGGTATCGGCATGGTGCATCAGCATTTCATGCTGGTGGATAATTTCACCGTGCTGGAAAACATCATTCTGGGGGCTGAAGGGGGCAATATCCTCAATTCAGCGATGAGCCGGGCGCGGGGTGAATTGCTGCGTCTGGAAGAGGAATATGGTCTGAAGGTTGACCCCGACGCGCTGATCGAAGAATTGCCGGTGGGTCTGCAGCAGCGGGTGGAGATCCTGAAGGCGTTGTATCGCGGTGCGGACATACTCATTCTTGATGAGCCAACCGGCGTTCTGACTCCGGCTGAAGCCGACCACCTCTTCAGAATCCTTGAACAACTGAAGGCACAGGGAAAGACAGTTTTGCTGATCACCCATAAATTGCGGGAGATCATGGCCATCACCGATGAGGTCTCGGTGATGCGGCGCGGCGAAATGGTGGCCACCCGCGAAACGGCAAAGACAAGTCCCGAAGAGCTGGCCGAACTGATGGTAGGACGCCGGGTGCTTCTTCAGGTTGAAAAACAACCGGCCGAGCCGGGCGATGTGAAACTCGACATATCCAACGTCACGGTACGCGATTCCCGTGGGGTCGACATGGTCAAATCGGTCTCACTTCAGGTGCGGGCAGGGGAAATTGTCGGCATTGCCGGTGTTGCCGGAAACGGCCAGTCGGAACTGCTCCAGGCGGTTGCGGGCATGCGCGGCATTGAAAGTGGATCTATTACTCTGGACGGCAAGTCCCTGGAGTTTGACCCTGCCATACTGCGTCGCCGTGGCCTCGCCCATGTGCCCGAAGATCGCCACCATGAGGGGCTGGTTCTGCCATTTGAGGAAAATGAAAACGCTGTTCTAGGCTATCACGGGGACGATAAATTCGTGTCTGGCCCATTTCTGCAGATCGACGCAATGCGGGCAGATGCAGTTGAAAAGATTGAAAAATACGACATTCGTCCGCCAAATCCGCGGCTCAAAACAGCCAATTTTTCTGGTGGTAACCAGCAGAAGATCGTTCTGGCCCGCGAAATGGAGCGGGACCCCGTTGTCTTGCTGATTGGCCAGCCGACGCGGGGAGTGGATGTTGGGGCGATTGAGTTTATTCACAAGCGCATCATCGAAATGCGCGATGCCGGTAAGGCGGTGCTGCTGGTCAGTGTTGAGCTGGACGAAATCCGCTCTCTCGCCGACCGGGTGCTGGTGATGTTTGATGGTCACATTGTCGGTGAAAGGTCACCGGAAACCAGCGAAAACGAGCTTGGCCTGCTGATGGCTGGTGTCAGTGATGAGGCCGCCGCCTGACAGCGCGTTTGCGCGCTGCCTGAACTCGCCTCGCCGCCTCGCCGTTCGCCGCCTTGCCGCCTTATTGAACCGCTTCGACAGCTTCGACTTCGGGAATGAAGTGTTTCAGCAGGTTTTGAATGCCGTGTTGCAGTGTTGCCGTGGAAGACGGACAACCGGCGCAGGCGCCGCGCATTTTCAAAAATACCCGGCCGTCGCGAAAACCATGGAAAGTGATATCACCGCCGTCCTGGGCCACTGCCGGACGCACGCGGGTTTCCAGCAATTCCTTGATGGTTGAGACGATTTCCTCGGAGCCTTCTTCCACGAATCCCTCACCTTCGGGCACGCCGCCGGTCGACTGATCCTCGGTCATCACTGGCAGGCCAGACATGTAGTGCTCCATGATAACGCCCAAAATGGCCGGCTTCAGGTGCTGCCAGTCGGCATCATCGCTCTTGGTGATGGTGACAAAATCGAAACCAAAAAACACGCCGGTGACTGAAGGAATCGAAAACAGTCGTTCGGCCAGAGGTGATTTGTCATTTGCCTCTTCGGCGGAGACAAATTCGAATGGACCGTTCTGCACGACCGTTTCACCGGGCAAAAACTTCAGGGTCGCAGGGTTCGGCGTGGCTTCTGTCTGAATGAACATGGTGTCGTCCCATCGAATGAGATTAAAAAACGCGCTGTTTAGCTTGTTTAGAATAACTCTAAAATAGGTCCCTTGCCAGACCAAATCAAGCGCAAGATTGCGCGGCGAACAATTTTGAATCTGCCAGCCCTAAATCTGAAGGGCTCTAGACCAGGTCGTCGATGTCCTGATCGGTCAGCGTATTGGGAACCACGGTGACCGGAATGGAAAACGCTCCGCCACTGCCGGCAATGGCAGAGACCAGGGGTCCGGGGCCTTCATTGGCATCACCGGCCGCCAATATCATCAGCGCGATGTCGTGATCATCTTCGATCAGCGATTCAATGGCTGCGGCCGGTCGTCCTTCACGAATGACCAGTTCAGGGGTGATTCCACCGAACTGGACCGCCCAGGCACTGGCCTTGGCAAGGGCCTGATCGGCAGCGACCTTGGCTTCCGCGCGCATCACGTCTTCAACCCCCAGCCAGTGCTGGAAATCACCCGGTTCGATGACATAAATCACCACCAGATCAGCATCGATGGCGGCAACGCGCCGGGCGGCGTAGTGGATCGCCTTTTCGCATTCGGGGGTGGAATCAACCACGGCAAGAAACTTGCGACGATGGCCTTCCTCCCGAACTTCCCGCTTACTTACCATGATACTCTGCCATCCTCGCCATCGGTGTTTTCAGCCTAACGACGTGCGCCAACAAAGCCAATGATTTCCTTTACGTCGGCCATGGTCTTGGCGGCGATATTGCGGGCCCGGTCTGCCCCCTTTGCCAGGACATTGTCGATCTCGCTCGGATCGGCCTGCAAGCGACGCATTTCATCCGCAATCGGCGCCAATTTGTCGACCGCCAGATCTGCAAGCGCAGGCTTGAAAGTGCCGAATTGCGCACCGGCATATTCAGCAAGAACGGCATCTTTTTCAACGTCGGCCAACGCGGCATAAATGCCAACCAGATTGTCCGCCTCAGGCCGTGCCTTCAGGTCTTCGACGGTTTCGGGAAGCGGTTCCGGATCGGTTTTGGCTTTGCGGATTTTTTTGGCGATGGCGTCTGCATCATCGGTCATGACAATGCGCGACAGGTCCGATGGGTCAGACTTTGACATCTTCTTGGCCCCATCGCGCAGGCTCATCACCCTCGCTGCCGGGCCGCCAATCAGGGGTTCTGTCAACGGGAAGTAGCCCTGGACCTTCTCATCGCCGACCATCATCGGTTCGCCCAAGCCCAGCGTTTCGATGCGCTGGGAATAGTCGTTGTTGAACTTCTGGGCGATATCGCGGGTCAGTTCCAGATGCTGTTTCTGATCATCACCCACCGGCACATGGGTGGCCCGGTAGGCAAGAATGTCAGCTGCCATGAGGGCAGGGTAGGAGAACAAGCCAACGGAGGCTTTTTCGCGATCCTTGCCGGCTTTGTCTTTGAACTGGGTCATGCGCGACAACCAGCCCATGCGGGCCACACAACTGAAAATCCAAGCCAGTTCAGCGTGTTCGGCCACCTGGCTTTGATTGAAAACAATATGCTTTTCAGGATCGATACCGGCGGCGATATAGGCTGACGCCACTTCGCGGATATTTTCCGTCATTTCGGCGGGATTCTGCAGAGAGGCGGTGATCGCGTGCAGGTCAACGACGCAATAGATGCAGTCATAATCGTTTTGCAGTGGCACAAAGCGCTTGATCGCGCCGAGATAGTTACCGAGATGCAGATTGCCTGTCGGCTGAATGCCGGAAAAGACGCGTTCTTGTATTTTTGACATGGTTTGGACCCAGGCTTTGAAAATTTTCCAGCGGTGTATGGGGGATTGAACCTAGCGACGCAAGAGCCGTTTTACATAAGTGGCATCCATTGCCCCACTTGCCAGGGAAAAGGCGAAATAGAGCAGTGCTCCGCCACCGATCATCACCGTGACGGACAGCAATTGCAGCAGGAAGGAAGCGTCCAGCCAGGCCAATAATTGGCCACGCATCAACCAGATGGCACCGCCCATCAAGACGGCAGAGACCAACAGCAGCACCAGGCGGCGCAATGTTGCCGAATCCGGTTTGAAATCCCCTCGATTCCAAAGTGTAGCGGCGAGCAGTAGCAGGTTGACCCACGCGGATATGGACGTCGCCACCGCAATTGCCACATGGCCAAGCATCGGAAACAGCGACAGGCTGAGCACGATATTGACCCCCACCATGACGACGGAGAAGTAGAACGGCGTGCGCATGTCTTCACGGGCAAAAAAGGCCGGTTGAAAGACTTTCAGCATCACATAGGCCGGTAGCCCGGAGGCAAAGGCCGTCAGGGCCAGTGCGGTTTGCTGTGTTGCCACATTATCAAAGGCGCCGCGCTGATAGATCACCGCGATGATATCCTGCGGGATCACCATCAAGCCCACCGCCGCCGGCAGGGTCAGCGCCAGGGCAAATTCCAGCGACCGGTTTTGCAACTGCTCGGCTTCATTTCTGTCGCCCGCCTTTAGGGCACGCGACAGTTCCGGCAACAGCACCACGCCCACCGCGATGCCAATAACTCCCAGAGGTAGTTGATTCAGTCGGTCGGCATAGTTCAGCAAGGCATTTGCGCCATCCTGCTGGGTGGCGATGATTGTGCCGATCAGCAGATTAATCTGCAGCACGCCGCCGGTCAGCAGGCCGGGGCCCATCAACACCAGCAATCGTTTTACCGGGTCGGTCAGCTGCGGCAGGGTGAGCCGAAAACCAAAGCCAACACGCCAGACTCCCCAGGCCAAAATGGCCAGTTGGGCGATGCCCGAAATCAACACTCCCCAGGCGAGGCCGAAGCCGATTTGCCGGTCCGGCCAGTCCATCACGATGCCGATGATCAGCACGCCGATCAAAATCACATTCAGCATCACCGGAACGATCGCCGCCAGGAAATAACGGCGCAAGGAATTCAGGACGCCGGAAAACATGGCAACCAGCGACATGCACAACAGATAGGGGAACATGATCCGTGTCATTGATACCGAGAGCTCAAACTTCTCCGGCGTATCGCTGAAGCCCGGCGCCACCAGATAGGTGACAAGAAAGGGCATGGTCAGCAGCGCCAGAACGGTGAAGACAATCAACCAGCAGGCCAAAACGGAAAATACCTGTTGACCGAACCGGCGCGCCGCTTCCTCGCCTCCCGCTTCCAATTCCTTGGCAAACAGCGGGATGAAGGCAATGTTGAACGCGCCTTCTGCAAATAGTCTGCGAAACAGATTGGGAAACCGAAAACAGGTGTAGAAAACATCGGCGACCGGGCCGGTGCCCAGCGCAGCTGCCAACAGGGCTTCACGCCCAAAGCCAAGCACACGGCTGGCCATGCTGGCGCCGCCGACGGTGGCAAATTTTGACAGCAGGCCGTTCATGCAACGCCTGACTTGGCGGAGGTTTTTGACGATCCCTTGGCACCCCGTTTTGCCGGCGCTTTGGGGCCTTCTACGGCTGTCGCACCAAGGGCGGCCATCAGCTTGCGCTTGATTGCTGCCAGCTTTTGCGGGCTGGTGATCTTAAAGCCAACCAGATCGGTGGCATAAAAGGAATCGATCACCTTTTCACCAAAGGTCGCGATATGGGCCGAGGCAATGTCCAGCGACAGGTCGGCCAATGCGTCGGTTACGTCGGACAACAGTCCCGGCCTGTCCAATGCCTCCAGTTCAATGACGGTGAACTTGTCAGAAAGCTCGTTATTGATCATCACGGATGGTTCGACCTTGAAGGCGGCAGAGCGGCGTTTGGGTTTGGCCTTGTCGGCGAGCAATTTGGACAGACGGGTCTTGCCGGTCAGCACTTTTTGAATCGTATCTGCAATGTGTTGGGCCCGCCGCCGTTCATCTCGGGGATCGTCATAGAGCCGGTTGATGAAAATGGAGTCCAGCGCCCGCCCGTCTCGGGTTGTGAAAATCTGCGCATCAACAATATTTGCGCCAGCAGCCGCACAACATCCTGTAATGGTCGACAGCAATCGCGGATGGTCGGGCGCCAGCAAGGTAATTTCGGTTATTGCTTCAAAGTCGCGGGTTTCGATGGTGGTGGCTGTCGCCAATCCCTTCTCATCGGTATCGCGGATGAATTTCAGATGCCGGATCTGGTCTTCCCGTGGCACGGTCAGCAGATAATTATCATAGTGCAGATCAATGACTCGATTGCGTTGATCCTCCGACCAATCAGCCAAGGCATCGTTGAGCTCGCGCCGCACTTCGGCGATTTGTTCGCGTCGGGGGGTCTGCGTAAAGCCTCCGGTCAGTTGCGGTTCGCACATGTAAAAAAGGGTGCGCAGCAATTGCCCCTTCCAGCCATTCCAAACCCCCGGCCCAACGGCCTTGATGTCGCAGACAGTCAGGACAAGCAGCGCTTTCATGCGTTCAAAGGTTTGCATGACGCTGGCAAAGTCGGCGATAGTTTTAGGGTCATTAAGATCCCGCGACTGGGCGGTGTTGGACATCAGCAGGTGATGTTCAACCAGCCAGGCGACCAGTTCCGTCTGATGTTTGTCCAATCCCAGCCGGGGGCAGACCCGGCGGGCAATGGCTGCACCAACGATTGAATGATCTTCTGGCCTGCCCTTGGCGATGTCATGCAGCAACAGGGCGACATAGAGCACCACACGGTTGGGCGAATTTTTCATTATTTCATTGGCCAGCGGATGTTGTTCACCCACTTCGCCATGTTCGATCTCTGACAGGATGCCGATGGAGCGCAGCAAATGTTCATCCACCGTATAGTGGTGGTACATGTTGAACTGCATCATCGCGACGATCTTGCCGAACTCCGGCAGGAAACGTCCCAACACACCGGATTCATTCATTTTTCGCAATGTACGCTCTGGCGTTTTGCGCGATGTCAGTGTCGCCAGAAACGCCGCATTGGCCGCCGGGTCATGACGCAGTTTCTTGTCGATCAGCTTCAGCGACCGTGAAACCAGATGCATGATGTCGGGATGAAACAACAGGCCATGTTCCTCGGCGAGTTGAAACATCCGCAGAATATTGACCGGATCCTTGGTGAACACGTCGTCTTCAACCAGTTGAATGCGATTGTTCAGATTGACGAAATCGTCTGTGCCACGGATTTTCTTGGGTCGGTTGGTCAATGAGCGGAAAATGCCGCTGATGCCACTGGCCTCCTTGGCTTGCTGGGCTTCCAACGTGGCACACAGGATGCGGGTGAGGTCACCCACATCCTTGGCGATCAGGAAATAGTGCTTCATGAAACGCTCAACCGCGCTGAGGCCGGGATGGTCCAAATAGCCGAGCCGCTCGGCAAGTTGCGCCTGCAGATCAAACGACAAACGCTCCTCGGCACGGCCGGTCAGAAAATGCAGGTGGCAGCGCACCGCCCAGAGGAAATCCTGCGCTTTCATAAATCTGCGAAACTCGGAGGCCGAAAAGACCTTTTTAGCCCGCAGCTCATTTTGAGTGCGGACCCGAAAGTAATATTTGGAGATCCAGAACAATGTGTGCAGGTCGCGCAATCCGCCCTTGCCATCCTTGACATTGGGTTCAACCAGATAGCGGGACTGGCCGGATTTTTGATGACGTGTATCCCGCTCGGCCAGTTTGGCAGCGATAAATTCGGGCGCGGTTTTCTGCATCAAATCCTTGTCGAACCGCTCGACGAGTTCATCATAGAGGCTCTGTTCGCCCCACAGAAAACGGGCTTCCAAAATCGACGTTCTGATTGTCAGGTCGTCCTTTGAAAGAGAAATGCACTGGTCGACATTGCGAGTCGCGTGGCCAACCTTGTAGCCCATGTCCCAAAGCATATAGAGCATGTATTCAACGATGCTCTCGCCCAGGGCTGTCTGCTTGTAGGGCAGCAGGAACAGCAGATCGAGATCGGAACCCGGCGCCAGCGTGCCGCGCCCATATCCACCGACGCTGATAATCGCCATGCGCTCGCCGGCCGACAGATTGGCGGCCCGGAAAACGTGGACAATCGCAAAATCATACAGGCAGCGGATGAGCTCGTCCTGCAGGTGAGACAGGCGGCGGGCACATTGGTTGCCGGCCCCATCGTCCATCAACAGTGTTTCGACCTTTTGGCGGCCCTCTTGGGAGACCTGCTTTAACAGCGCCAGCACCTGCTGGCGGATTTTGGAATCGCTGCCATCGCCGTCACTGTCAGTTGTGAGCGCCGTCAGGTCGCGGCGCAATTGGTCCGAATCGATGAGACTGGAAAGATGAGGGTCGCTTTTTGCCATGCCGGGTTTCTACGTCACCTCTGGTGGCGACGCCAGACCCTGTTGCCCGTAAAATTACGGGAAAACAAAACACAATTCCGTCCCATTCTGCGGCCAGTAGAAAACACTTGTCAAAGAGACCAGCGCAAAACTATTTGTGATCGTTTCCTATGACAAATGTGTGAGCCGACCGTCCTGCGTCAAGACAATGGCAACTTTGCCGTTGTAAGAAGGCGCATCGAAACAATCGTATTCTGCGCGTATAATGCTGATAATTCGTTCCATAGCAAAATTCAGTCCTGCGGCATGTGTGTTGACAATGCTGCTGATGCTGTCTGCCTGTCAGGGGGCATTGGATGGTCTGGAGCAGAAGGCCAACAAGCCGGTTCCCAAAAAACTGATGGCTTCCATGAAAGCACAGGGGATGGCGCTGACGTCGCCCATCATGCTGAGAATCTTCAAGCAGGAAAACACCCTGGAAGTGTGGAAGCGCAGGAACACCGGGCGTTATGCCCTGCTGACCTCCTATGAAATCTGCAAATGGTCCGGCAAGCTTGGACCCAAATTCAAAGAGGGAGATCGGCAAGCGCCGGAAGGATTCTACCGCGTCAATAAATATCAGATGAACCCAAATTCCCAGTATCATCTGTCCTTCAATATGGGATTTCCCAATGCCTATGACCGGTCGCATGGTCGAACCGGTTCTCATCTGATGATTCATGGAGCCTGTTCTTCAGCAGGTTGTTATTCGATGACCGATGAAAAGGTGGAAGAGATCTACGCCATGGCGCGGGACGCCTTTGCGGGAGGCCAGAAGGCGTTTCAGATCCAGGCCTATCCGTTCCGCATGACGGCTGAGAATATGGTCAAGAATCGCGACCATGAACATTTTGAATTCTGGCAGATGCTGAAGCGGGGATATGATCACTTTGAGATCACCAAAGTGCCGCCGAAAGTAAATGTTTGTGAAAAGCGCTACGAGTTCAATACGGAATCTGACAAACGCTATCCCTCTTCCGGACGCTGCCCCAGCCGCAAAATGCCGGGTACACTGGCAACGGCCTTTGTCGACAGTCAGACCAAGTTCAACGAACGTTTCGAAAACCTGCTGGCCAAGGCAGAAAAGCGCGACCCGGTCCAACTTGCCCCGGTCAGCGTTGAAGATGTGCTGCCTGGCGTTTCAGTGATCCCAAAAGCCACCCCGGCTCAGCCTCTCCTGCCAACTTCGACAGGTGCCGAGCCAGCCACCGGCGTGGATGGAGATTTGCGACCAGCTGGTTAAGCTGGCCTGCTGCTTTTCCAATTGCGATAGGCCTGGATTGTGAGCTTGACCAAAGTGGAAAATGCCAGTCCGAGTACGGCAAAGATGAGCAAGATGTAGTGTGAGGCAAGCTTGCCGTTCTCAAATTCAGCGTCGCCCAGCCTAACGAAGGAAAGGCCACTCTGATATTGACGCATCAAATAGTTCAGTTTTATGGCTTCCTCCATCAGGACGTCGGATGGAGTTTCTGTTGAACTGAGAGTATTGATATAGGCGAGACGATGGTTCACGTCGTCAAAAATTCGCTCAGAATTGTTGGTCACATACTTGTCCAGACCGACAATCAGCTCTTCAGCTTCTTCTTTGGATCTCGGGCTTCGCTTCAGCACTAGCTTGTTGGATTTGATCTCAAATTGTGAAGATATTCCATCGCTGGTCAGGTCAACCTGTCGTCGGCAAAGGGGCTGGTTTCGGGCACCAACACACAAGTAACTTGCCTCGAGGGAATTGTAATTGGTCCAATAAGGTACCGACAGACGATATTTGTCGGGCATCACCTGGCCAACAATCGACCCCAGCGCAGCAGCAACCAGGGTTACAGTGACAATGAAAATCTTGCCGTCCCAGATTGTCTGGAGGACCTCAAACAGGTTGACGTCGTCGGAATAGTCGACGGGAGCGGGTTGCGCGGTCATTTGTATTCTTTCAAAACTCTACACATCGGCGCGGCACGCCCATTTTTAGCAGTTTTGAATGTCAAAGGTAACGGCAGGATTATGAGTTATCCTGGCAGCCGTTGGCCGGTTCAGATATCAGCCGATTTTCCCGTGGCAGTGCTTGTATTTCAACCCACTGCCACACGGGCAGGGTTCGTTGCGCCCGACGCGACCCCAGGTTGACGGATCTTCGGGATCGCGCCCCTCTGCTGCCTGTGCGCGGGATGGCGTCACAATCGCCTGGCCGTAATCAGGCCCCTCAAACTCGCCCAATTCGTCCTCGCCTGTCAGCGGGTCAACATGGCTGGCATGCATTTCCAGGGGTTCATACTCCTCTTCGGCCGCCTGTTGAACCAGCTCAACCCGCATCATCTGGGCGGTAACCGCCTGGCGCAGATTGCCAAGCAGGGCGTTGAACAGTTCAAAGCTCTCCGACTTGTATTCGTTTAACGGGTCGCGCTGACCATAACCGCGGAAGCCGATGACCGAGCGCAGGTGCTCAAGATTTTCCAGATGCTCGCGCCACAAATGATCCAGTGTCTGCAACAGAATCGACTTTTCAACCATTGCGTTGACTTCAGGACCAAACCGTTCTGACCGGTCAACCGCCGCCTCGTTGGCGGCCTCGAGAATGCGCTGGCGTACGCCTTGATCGTCAATGCCCTCTTCCTGGGCCCATTCGTCAACCGGCAGGTCCAGGTTGAGATATTGCTGGACACCCTCTTTCAGCTCATCGGTTTTCCATTCTTCCGGATAGGCTTTCTCGGGCATGGTGGCTGCCACCAGGCCATCGACGACTTCCTCGCGCATCTCATCAATGATTTCGGACATGTCTTCGCCCTCCATCATTTCAATACGCTGGTCGAAGATGACCGTCCGCTGGTCATTCATCACATCGTCGAATTTCAGCAGGTTTTTACGGATATCGAAGTTGCGCGCCTCGACCTTCTGCTGGGCTTTTTCCAGGGCCTTGTTGATCCATGGATGAACAATGGCCTCACCTTCCTGAAGGCCAAGCTTCTGCAACATGCCGTCCATGCGGTCCGAGCCGAAAATGCGCATCAGGTCGTCCTGAAGGGAGAGAAAGAATTTTGAGCGGCCCGGGTCACCCTGACGGCCCGAACGACCGCGCAGCTGATTGTCAATACGACGGCTTTCGTGGCGTTCCGTTGCCAGAACGTAGAGGCCACCGGCATCGAGTGCCTGTTTTTTGAGTTTTTCAACTTCCTCGGTGATCGCAGCGGTGAGCTCTTCCGCCTTCTTACCGGATTTGCCTTCCAGTTCGGCTTCCAGGCGCATGTCGAGATTGCCACCCAGCTGAATGTCAGTTCCGCGGCCCGCCATATTGGTGGCGATGGTCACTGATCCAGGCACGCCGGCCTGCGAGATGATCAACGCTTCCTGTTCGTGATAGCGGGCGTTGAGTACTTCGTGCTTGATGCCACCGGCCTTAATTGCCCCGTCGAGCGAACCGATAGTGCCTTCCAGATAGGTGCGCAGTTCAAGTTCCTTGCCCTCTTTGATGGCGTCTATGCGTTGTTGCACAGTGTCACGCATGGCTTTCAGCTTGTTTTTGTCGGCCAGCATCGAAGACAGCAATTCAGATTTCTCAATCGACGTGGTGCCCACCAACACAGGCTGACCGGCATTTTGGGCAGCAACGATATCCAGCACAACGGCGATGTATTTTTCCTCAACCGTGCGGTAAACCTCATCGTCCTCATCAATGCGGACAACCGGCATATTGGTTGGCACTTCGATCACGTCGAGCTTGTAGATGTCGCCGAATTCGGCAGCTTCGGTCATGGCTGTACCGGTCATGCCCGCGAGTTTGTCATACATGCGGAAATAGTTCTGGAACGTGATCGACGCCAATGTCTGGTTTTCTGGCTGAATGTCGACCTTTTCCTTGGCTTCCAGCGCCTGGTGCTGGCCGTCAGAAAAACGCCGTCCGGCCATCGCGCGGCCGGTAAATTCATCGATGATGATAACTTCGCCATGGCGCACCATGTAATCCTTGTCGCGGGCGAACAGTTTATGCGCTTTCAGGGCATTGTTGACGTGGTGGACAATGCCGACATTTTCTACGTCATACAGCGACCCGGATTTGAGAATACCGGATTCCTTGAGCATGTTTTCAAGCTTTTCGGTGCCCTCATCGGTAAAGGTTACCGAGCGTTGTTTTTCGTCCAGTTCGTAATCTTCGTCGTCGATTTTGGGAATGAACTGGTCGATTGAGGTGTATAGGTCCGACTTGTCGTCAACGGGACCAGAAATGATCAGCGGCGTACGCGCTTCATCGACCAGGATTGAATCCACCTCGTCAACAATCGCGTAGTGGTGCCCACGCTGCACCATTTCCTCGATTTCCATCTTCATGTTATCGCGAAGATAGTCGAAGCCGAATTCGTTGTTGGTGCCGTAAGTGATGTCGCAATTATAGGCTTCCTGACGCTCGGCATCGTCCAGATCATGGACAATAACACCGGTCGTCAGACCCAAAAATGAGTAAAGACGACCCATCCATTCAGAGTCACGGCTGGCCAGATAGTCGTTTGTGGTGACCACATGCACGCCTTCGCCGGACAAGGCGTTGAGATAAACTGCCAGTGTTGCCACCAGGGTTTTACCTTCACCGGTGCGCATTTCGGCGATTTTTCCCTCGTTCAAGATCATGCCGCCAATCAACTGCACGTCGAACGGGCGCATGCCAAGCGACCGTTTTGAGGCCTCTCGTGCCACGGCAAATGCAGGGATCAGCAGATCGTTGATGGCCGTGCCATCTTCGATCATTTTACGAAATTCGTTTGTTTTATCAGCAAGTTGTTCGTCGCTGAGCGCTTCCATTTCCGGCTCGAGCGCATTGATCGCTTCCACCGCGGGCCGGTATTTTTTTACCAGTCGTTCGTTTTCCGACCCGAAGAATTTTCGCGCAATACCGCCAAAACTGATCATGAAATTGTTCCCTAAAGCTCCCGAACTTGTGCCCACCAAGGCCAATCAGGGAGAAAATACTATCGATTCAAAATGCGCCTAAAATTGAGTTTGTACCCGACATCAGTGGACGCTGGCTTCTGGGACAGATAAGAGGGGTGCCAAGGCTTGTCAACGGACCAGAACACAGTGATTTGAACCACCTGTAACCAGTTAAAAACCCGCGCATGCCAATTATCGGCTAATGAAAAACCGATTGTGCTTCGATCTCAACCTTTATGGAACTTCCAATGACCACAGAATCCTTTTTGAATTGCCATCCCAAGAACGGATTGAAATCCGCCCGCATGGCAATTTTTGCCGGCACCGCGCTGATGCTGGCCAGCGGCCTGTCTGCCAGCGCACTTGCCCAGGACAGCAAGATCCTTGCCAAGGTCGGTGATCGCGACATCACCGCTGCCGATGTGGATCAGGCAGCCAAGGACATGGCGCAACAGTTTCAGAATTTTCCTGAAGCCGAGCGGCGCGCCCGGGTTCTTGATTCGCTGATCGATTTCAACACCCTTGCCCTGCTGGCCGAACAGGCAGGCATGGCCGATGATCCGGAGTTGAAACGACGTCTGGCGCTGTTGCGCTCGCGGGCGCTGCACAATGACTATTTTCTGAAAAACATTCAGCCAACGATAACCGACGAAATGGTCAAGGCTCGTTTTGAAACGGAACTCGCCAAGATTACCCCGGAGCAGCAAGTCAAGGCACGGCATATTCTCGTCAAAACCGCTGATGAAGCCAAGGTGATTATCAAGGAACTGGAAGGCGGCGCTGATTTCGCTGAAGTGGCAAAGGCCAAGTCCACCGGCCCCAGCGGCCCAAAGGGTGGAGATCTGGGAACATTCGGAAAAGGACAAATGGTACCAGCGTTTGAAGCTGCCGCCTTTGCCCTGGAAAAGGGCGCATTTTCAAAAGAACCGGTGCAGACCCAGTTTGGCTTTCACATCATCAAGGTTGAAGACAAGATTGATCAACCTTTGCCCACATTCGAACAATTGCAGGGCCAGATGCGCCAGCTCTTGCTGACCGAGGCCTATACGGAAGCGGTCAAGTCCGGTCGGGAAAAAATCGGTGTCAAACTGCTCGACGAAAGCATGAAACTTCCTGACGTGAAATAACGGAACGACGTCGTGAAAATATCACCGCTGGCCCCCAAAAACCCGGTCTCACTGTCACCGCTTAACGGAGTGCGCATTGCCACTGCCGAGGCCGGTATCAAATATGCCGGGCGAACTGATCTGCTGCTGATGGTGTTCGACCAACCAGCCAGCGTGGCCGGGGTTTTCACCAAATCCAAATGCGCTTCGGCACCGGTGGACTGGTGCCGTGAAGCGCTGGTGGCTGGCGGCACGCCGCAGGCGTCTGCTGTGGTGGTCAATGCGGGCAATGCCAATGCCTTTACCGGTGTCAAAGGCCGTCAGGCGACGCAATTGACCGCCGAGGCGGCTGCCGACGCCTGCGATTGCCCTGCCGGCGACGTCTATCTGGCTTCAACAGGGGTGATCGGTGAACCACTCGACGCCAGTCAATTTGCCGGGCGCCTTGCGGAAATGCAGCAAAGTGCCCAACCGGATCTGTGGCAAAAGGCTGCCGAAGCCATCATGACCACAGATACCTATCCAAAGCTTGCCGGTGCCAATTTCCAGCTCGACGGGCAGACTTGTCAGATCAATGGCATTGCCAAGGGCTCGGGCATGATTGCCCCCGACATGGCGACAATGCTGTCATTTGTCGTGACCGATGCGCCGGTTGCGCAGGGTTTGCTACAGTCGTTGCTGTCGGAACTGGTGGACGGCAGTTTCAATGCCGTCACCGTCGACAGCGATACCTCCACCAGCGACACGGTCTTGCTGTTTGCCACCGGCGCGGTGAATGCTGCCGAATTGGATTTCCGAGATGACCCACGTGTCGCAGCTTTCAGGGAAGCACTCGGCTTGGTTCTGAAAGATCTGGCCCTGCAAATCGTTCGCGACGGGGAGGGGGCCACCAAGCAGGTGGAAATCACCGTCTCCGGCGCGCAAGACGATGCGTCGGCGAAAAGGATTGCCATGTCGATTGCCAATTCCCCGCTGGTCAAAACGGCAGTTGCCGGAGAAGACGCAAATTGGGGACGGGTTGTTATGGCCGTCGGCAAGGCTGGCGAGCCGGCCGACCGGGACCGCCTGGCCATTTCCTTTGGCGGCATTCAGGTTGCTGTTGCCGGTGAACGGGATGCTTCCTACGACGAAGACGCTGCCAGCGCAGTGATGAAACGTGATGAAATTACCATCGGTGTTGATATCGGATTGGGATCGGGTCAGGCGACCGTCTGGACCTGCGATCTGACCAAGGAATATGTGGCCATTAACGGCGACTACCGCAGCTGATCTTCCTGCTTTATTGCTAAGCTGCTAGGATGCAGCAGATGCTGGCCAACTGCCGGCATTTGCAAGGGTGGAGTTGAGCTGGGATGACACCGCCAACCGTTACGTCTGAACTGTCGCGCGTTCGCCGTCTGGAGGCGATCAGCTTCCGCTCGTGGCCAGCCACCACGACCTCGTTTGACGGCACCTGGGCTATTCGTCTCACCGCCGGTCATCCATCCAAACGGGTCAATTCTGTCAATCCGCTGGACCGCGGCGATCAGTCGGATCTGCCCAATCGGGTCGCCCGCGCGGCGCGCCGCTTCCAGAGCTTTGGCCGCCCGCTGGTATTTCGCCAGTCTCCGCTTGCACCGCCGCAACTCGATTCGCTGTTTGATGCGGGGGGGTGGCAACGCTTTGACGAAACCCGCGTCATGGAACTTGATCTTCAAAAGGCAGATCTGGCCGGTGCGGTGGATCAGGTGCCGTTAAAAGATACCGGCCGTTGGATCGACCAATGCGTGGCAATGGGCAGCATTTCTGCCAGTGACAAGCCGGGCCTGTCTGAATTGATTGGCCTGGTTCAGGGAGAAGTAGGTCTGTTTTTGTCGGAAGACGGCGATGGGGCGCCTTTGGCGGCGGCCATGGCGGTGCGCTATGGTGAGTTTGTCGGTCTGTTTGAAGTCGTCTCCAATCCGCAGCTGCGCCAGCGCGGTCTCGGGCGGGCCATGGTACGAACCGCCCTGCTATGGGGGCGTGAACGGGGTGCTCGCCGCGCCTGGCTCCAGGTTGTTGCCAGTAATCAGCCAGCCAATCGTCTGTACGAAAGCGAAGGCTTTTCAGAAGTCTACCGTTATGCCTATAGACAGGCACCGGAAGGATTCCAGGGATAGGCCGACAGGCCGCAACCGATATGACAAAAAAACTTGTGCTCGTCGTGGCCTGCGCGCTGATCGACCCCGATGACCGGATTCTTCTGGCCCAGCGGCCGGAAGGAAAGTCGATGGCCGGACTGTGGGAATTCCCCGGCGGCAAGGTTGAGGCGGGGGAGGTTCCCGAGGCGTCGCTGATCCGCGAGCTGAAGGAAGAGCTTGATGTCGAGACCAAGATCGCCTGCCTGGCACCTCTGACCTTTGCCAGCCATGAATATGATGATTTTCACCTGTTGATGCCGCTTTACATCTGCCGACGATGGTGGGGAACCGCGCGTGCCAACGAGGGCCAAAATCTTAAATGGGTGCGTGCCAAAAACCTGCGTGACTACCCCATGCCGGAAGCCGATCTGCCGCTGATCCCGGCGCTGCAAGAGCTTTTATAGATTTGTTAACCTCGTCTTTAGCGCTGGCGGTTAGTTTCTCCCCAATCTGTTAGGAATTGGGTGACCATGATGGCAAATTTTGGCAAGCGGCGAGAAGCCCAGCGGGAAGAAATTGAACAGCTCAATGGCGGCGGCGTGCTGCGTATGGCTTTCGTCTTCGGAATTTTAGGTCTGATTACGGCGCTGGCCCTGGCGCCAGCCCTCAATGACGGTTCTATCGATCTGGCGTTTTTTGCCGATGAAAATCTTGGCAGCCCCATAGACCGCACCGTCACTGGTTCGGTGCAGCCGGCTGAAGGCGCAGTCAGCCTGCCCGACGGAACATCCCGTTACACAATTCGACGCAGTGTCCTGCAATCGAACCCGGCAGAACCCTGCTACATTTTTGAAGATGGCACTCAGCAGGGCGGTTGCTGACACCGAGGCTGCAACACGGCAAGGCGCCTATTCCTTCAACTTGACCTCATCAACATTCAGCGCATCGGCAAGCCTGGTCTTGGCTGAGCCGGGGCGCAGTGGTTTTTGCTGACTTTCGTGTGGTGACCACCCCGACATTGAAATCAAGGAGAAGGTCGCCCGAATGCGCCCGTCAGGGTCGGAGAATTTTTCCGCATATATTTCCGCCATACGCGCCACGATCTGCCGCGTCAGTGGTGGATTTTTGTTGTTTTCCAATTGCAGGGTTGCGCCAAAATTTCGCAGATCGCCGATCAGGTCGAATACCGTGTCGTAGCGGACAGTCAGAACCTCCTGATCGGCCACCGGAATTGCAAATCCGGCCCGTTGCAGCAAACTGCCTGCATCACGGATATCGGTAAACGGGTCTACCCGGTTACCAGCGCCGCCGCGCAGTTCGCTTTCGGCCTGCAGCAGGCTTTGGCGCAACTCATGCAATGTATCCGGCCCGGGCAGACTGGCCAGCATCAGGCCATTTGGCCGCAGGCAGCGACGCAGTTGGATAAGCGTTCCTGGCAGATCATTGGACCAATGCAGGGTCAGCGGTGCGATTATCAGATCAGCACTCTGCTCCGCCAATTCCAGCGCATCGGGTGACGCAATGTGATCAGCTTGATCAAGGTGGATTGCTTCCTCGACCCGCAAAATCTGGTTAATCTGCGGACACTCCTGCAAAGGCCCGGCAACTTCACGACTGCGACCAAACAGCAAAAGGGTCTGGTCAAATTGCATGGTCACCGCCGACAGCCGCTCGATCATGTCCTCGGTGGCGTGTTGCAACAGAAATTCATTGCCAGCTGCATAGCGAGCCTTGGCCCGCAACAGGCGTAATTCGTGAAGGGAGTCGCTGAACAAGCTGCAGATCCGGTCGGCTGGGTGAGGCTGTGTGCCAATTGTCCAAGCCTTCTACCCCTTTTGCCAAAAAGGAGTCACTATAGGGGCATGGTAAAAGTGCCCGGAAGTGCATTTGTCGGATTAAAAACAGCTGGTGGCCTAGCCACCCCGGCCGCACCCGCCCGACTTGCCGCACTCGCCAGCCTCGCCGCATTCGCCGCCTCTGCAGTTGATATGCTGATTCCACCAACCTGCCTCGGCTGCAATGCCGCCGTTGGGCAGGCTGGGGCACTGTGCGGGTCCTGCTGGTCCCGGTTGCGGTTCATCGAACAACCCTTTTGCAAGGTTCTGGGGACACCTTTCGCCTATGATTCCGGCCTTGGGGCTGTAAGCCTGTCCGCCCTGGCCGAGCCACCAAGCTTCGACCGGGCTCGCTCGGTTGTGCTCTACGACGACGTGGCGCGCAGGATTGTCCGCACATTCAAGTTTGGAGACCGACCTGAACTGGCACCGTGGATGGCCCAGTGGATGGTGCGGGCAGGGCATGAATTGCTGGCACGCGATGCGTTGATTGTGCCGGTACCGTTGCATCGACGCCGGTTGATGGGACGTCGCTTCAATCAGTCTGCCGAACTGGCGCGTCATCTTGCCCGATTGAGCCATTGTCAGTATCAGCCGGATATGCTGCGGCGCATTCGCCAGACCCGGCAACAGGTTGGGCTTGGGGCCAATGACAGGGCGCGCAATGTGAGAGGGGCTTTTCGGGTTCCGCCGGCCAAAGAAATTCTCGTCCGTGGCGGCCACATCGTGCTGGTCGACGACGTCTACACAACCGGCGCCACCCTGCAATCCTGCGCCCGCGCCCTGCGGCGAAAGGGCGCCGCAAAAATTGATTGCCTGACCTTTGCCCGGGTCGCCAATGGGGTTGCGATCACCGACCTTTGACCCCACTATTTGTGCAATTAGAGTTTTCAGGACCGATTAATGACTAACGTAACCATCTACACACGTCAGTTTTGTGGTTTTTGCACCGCGGCCAAAAACCTGTTGAAGCACAAGGGTGCCAACATAACTGAACATGATGCGACTTTTGACCCGGAACTGCGCAGACAGATGGTCAGCCGTTCACAGGGTGCCAGTACCTTTCCGCAGATATTCATCGATGATGATCATATCGGTGGATGTGATGATCTGATGGCGCTGGAACGGGCCGGCCATCTCGACGGCCTGCTAAAGATATAGGAATTCACAATGTCAAAATTTACCGCTGCCGTCGTTCAACTCAGCTCCAGCACTGACATGCAGGCCAATATCGCTGCCATGGAAGGCGGTATCAGGGAGGCTGCTGCCGCCGGTGCAACCTATATTCAGACGCCTGAAATGACCGGGCTGGTGCAGCAGAACCGCAAACCATTCTTCGAAACGGTTTGCGACGAAGAGAACGACCCGGTGGCGCCTGCAGCTTCGCGCCTGGCAAGGGAATTGGGTGTAACGGTGCATATCGGCTCAACGCCGATCAGGGTCGCCGAAAAAATGGCCGCTAATCGCGCCTATCTGTTCGGCCCGGACGGCAATCTGCGGGCCAGCTACGATAAAATTCACATGTTCGATGTCGATCTGCCCAATGGCGAAAGCTGGCGTGAATCGGCGGTCTATCAGCCGGGTACCAGAGGGGTAACCGTCGACGTCGACGGGGCGTTGTTTGGCCTGGCCATCTGCTATGATTGCCGTTTCCCTGAACTGCACACGGCCTATGCCCGTCTGGGGGTAGAAGTTCTCACCGGGCCATCCTGCTTTACCCGCCAGACCGGCCGCGCCCATTGGCACGCCTTGTTGCGTTCCCGCGCTATCGAAAATGGTGCCTATATGATCGCCGCCGCCCAGGGGGGCGATCTGGAAGACGGACGCGAAACCTATGGTCATTCGATCATCATCAACCCCTGGGGTGAGGTGATCGGCGAAGTTGCCGGCGAAGCGCCGGACATCGCATTGGCGGAAATCGATACATTGCAAGTTAAGCAGGCCCGTGAAAGAATACCTAACCTTGTGAACAATAGAGCTTTTTCAATTGTCGATGTCGGCAGCAATGCGGAGAATGTAGCTTGATCAACTTCAGTTTAATCTGTGTTCGTGATCATGAATTCGATGGCTGGTTTTCGTC
Organism: Rhizobiaceae bacterium; assembly: GCA_039977975.1. Taxonomy (GTDB): domain Bacteria; phylum Pseudomonadota; class Alphaproteobacteria; order Rhizobiales; family Rhizobiaceae; genus Pseudahrensia. The sequence goes on along the minus strand of JBDWCD010000013.1, from coordinate 19,985 downwards.
ATCGGGCGATTTTGATCAGCAATTGGCACGCGGATTATTGACTTGTCCGGTATGTGATTCCGCCGATGTTTCAAAGTCCCTGATGTCGCCATCGGTCTCCACCGGGCGCCAGCAGGAAAAGGTCGCTCTGGCCAATATGACCGCCACTCACAAGGAAGTGGCCGATCAGTTGAAACTATTGCGCGACAAGATGACCGATGGGGCGGAAGATGTCGGCCGTCGCTTTCCCGAAGAGGCCCGCAAAATTCACTATGGCGAGACCGAAAAGCGCGGCATTTATGGTGAAGCCAATCGCGAGGAAGTTTCGTCCCTTGTCGAAGAAGGTGTTGAAATCGTCCCCCTGCCAACCCTGCCGGACGAAGCTAACTAACCACCACGGCGACGGTGCCGCTCGGCCAGAATCATGTAATTGACATCCATGTCTCGTGACCGGTTCCACGTGTCAGAAATCGGATTGTAAAAAACCCCTAACTGATCGATCACGTCCATGCCGGCCTTGTTAAGCGGTGCCTGAAGTTCTTCCGGTCTGACCAGTTTTTCATATTGATGGGTGCCGCGGGGCAGCCAGCGCAGCACCTGTTCAGCCATGAATATGGCCAGTGCCTTGGCCTTTGCAGTACGGTTGATGGTTGCCACAAACATCAGCCCGCCGGGTTTGACCATCTCGGCACAGGCGGTCATGAACAGATCAACATCTGCAACATGCTCGACGACTTCCATATTCAATACGACGTCAAATTTTTCTCCGGAAGCAGCCAGGTCTTCGGCCGTGGTAGCGCGATAGTCGATATCAATGCCCGATTGCTCGGCGTGGAGACGGGCGATCTCGATATTCGTCTCGCCAGCATCAGCGCCGACAACATCGGCACCCATTCTGGCAACCGGTTCACACAACAGGCCACCGCCACAGCCGATATCCAGGACACGCAGTCCTTTCAGGGCACCCGGCGACCGGGGATCGCGGTCAAAATGTCTGCACAGATTTTCGCGGATATAGGTCAGCCGCACCGGATTGAACTTGTGCAGCGGCTTGAACTTGCCGACCGGGTCCCACCATTCCTTCGCAAGCGAGGAGAAATGGTCGATTTCCGACTGGTCGACGGTGCTGTTTTTCGATACGGGCGTTCGTGCCGCTGACACTGACATGGTGGGCTCCTTGCTACACAACAATGTGTCGGTTTTTGCAGCAAAAAAGGCAAGGGCTGTCACATGCGGCAAAGTGTTCCCTGGGCAGAAAATTGATCCGAATCGGTGATTTGCCGCTAATTTGATTGACTTGCGAAGGCATTTTCTGGCGAATGTGCAAAATCCTGGGAGAAAATCACAACATGTCTGTGCAAATCCTGTCGAACCCGCTGCGCGGCAATGGCCTGCCCGACACCGATGGTCTGGCCGATGGCAACGTGGCAACCGATGCCCGGGCAGCCATTGCGCTCTATCAGCATTGCCCCGCCAAACACGCCACATCGCTGCAAAAGTTCGATTCCCTCGCCACAAGGGCGCAAGTCGCCGAAGTCTGGCTGAAACTGGAAAGTGAGCGCATGGGGCTCGGCAGTTTCAAGGCGCTGGGTGCCGCCTATGCCATTGCCAAAGAGGCGGCAAGTCGCGCCGACAGCAACGATGCCGACGCCATGTCTAAGGCGCTGGTTGGCGAAACCTATATTTGCGCCAGCGCCGGCAATCACGGATTGAGCGTCGCCGCTGGTGCACGGCTGTTCGGTGCCGGATCGGTAGTAGTGCTGGCTGACACGGTGCCGGAAGGATTTGCCGATCGGCTGCGGGCCAAAGGTGCCGACGTGGTGCGCGCCGGGGCCGATTACGAGGCCAGCATGGAAGTCTCCAAACAGATGGCGGCAGAAAACGGCTGGAAGCTTTTGTCTGACGGCAGCTGGCTGGGTTACTGGCAACCAGCCCGCGATGTGATGGAAGGCTATCTGATCATGGGTCACGAAGCCGCCGATCAGATGCAGCAGGCACCGACCCATCTGTTTCTGCAGGCCGGTGTTGGGGGTCTTGCCGCCGCCTGCGCTGCGGTTGCCCGTGAACGTTGGGGCGATGCGGTGACGATCATAGTTGTGGAACCATCAGCGGCCCCTGCGCTGATTGAAAGTGTCAGGGCGGGAACCAGCGTGGATACCAGCGGACCGGTTTCGTCGATGGGTCGGTTGGACTGCAAAACGCCGTCCCATCTGGCATTGAAATACCTCGCCGCACAGGCAGATTATTTCATGACCATAGATGACGATCTGGTCGAGAAATGTGTTGAGGACTTGGGTCAATTGGGCGTTGAAACCTCCCCTTCCGGCGGCGCAGGCATCGCCGCCCTGCTTAATCTGGACAATCCGCAGGACTTGATGCTGGACGGGAATTCGCGTGTGCTATGCTACATCTCCGAGGGGGCGGCCTGATGGATTTCGATGCAGCAGAATTTGAACTGCGGACCCAGCGCGCCCAGGTGCTGATGCATCAGGCCGGTTTGGATGCGTTGTTTTTGATGAGCGAACCGGAAGTGCGCTATTTCACCGGATTTCGCACCCTGTTCTGGCAGAGTCCGACGCGACCCTGGTTCGTGATTGTTCCAGCCAGCGGTAAGCCGATAGCCATTGTGCCCGCTATTGGCGAACCGCTGATGCGGCGCACATGGATCGACGACATCCGCTGCTGGTCTTCGCCGGCGGCCAAAGATGACGGTATCAGTGAAGTCAAAGCGGCATTGTCCGAATATGCGACAGTGGGCGTCATGATGGGGCGGGAAAGTCAGTTGCGCATGCCACTGGCAGATTTTCAAAGCCTGCGGCTGGAACTGCGCAACACGCGAATTGTCGACGCCTCTCAGCTGATCGCCGATCTGCGGTTTGTCAAATCTGAAGCCGAAATAGCCACGATCAGCGACATTTGCACGATTGCCTGCAACGCATTCGATCAGGCAGGCCAGCTGTTCCACATTGGCCAGCCGTTGAATGAGGCCTTTCGCAGTTTCAAAATTGCGCTGCTGAAACAGGGCGCCGATGATGTGCCCTATCTGGTCGGTGGGGCGGGTCGGCTTGGCTATAGCGACGTGATCTCACCACCGGATGCCAGCCCGCTGCGAGAAGGCGACGTGCTGATGCTGGACACCGGCGCAACCCTGAAAGGTTACTTCTGCGATTTCGACCGCAATTTCTGCCTTGGCGAGCCTGACGATGCGATCAAACAGGCCCACGAAACCCTATGGATGGCGACAGAGGCCGGGCTGGCAGCTGCCCGTCCCGGAGCCAGTTGTGCCGATGTCTTTAAAGCCATGCGCACCGTGATTGACGCAAACGGCGAGAGCGGCGGCGACGGCGGCGACGGCGGCGAGGGTGGCGATGAGGGCCAAGGCAGCAATGTGGGGCGCTATGGCCATGGGCTCGGTCTGCAGCTGACGGAAACGCCATCTCTGATCGACTGGGACCAGACCATCTTGCGCGAAGGGGCTGTTTTGACCCTGGAGCCCAGCATGAATGTGTCCGGAGGTCATATGCTGGTGCATGAGGAAAATATTGTCATTCGCGATGGTGCGCCACAATTGCTGACGCGGCGTGCGCCGCGACAGATGCGAACAATCTGACTGGCCAAAACTGCCTCAGGCGGTGCCGTCGGCGCCGCGGGGCGGAACAGGCTGGCAAGTGGGCGGATGATAGTCCGTCTCAGGCCAGTTGAGGCGGACGGTACCAATCTCGCGACGGCAGGTGCAGTTCGGGGCATGCCCCCCGCTTTGGCAAGGCTGACCCGGCCTGTCATTTTCACAGCGGTCGCCGAAATCGGCGTAACTGGCGCCATCGCGTTGCCAGACGTGAAATGGAGCCATGCCGGGTCGGACGTTTAGTTCGCCACGCAGTTCATCGGTAACGCCGTCATTCATCGGAAATCCACCTGGCAGCTTTGCGTAAATGTCATAAAAGTCAGGGCCGAATATTTTGATATGCTCGGGCATGCCGAACTCGAAGATACGCTCTTCATCAGTGGCCATGAACTCACCACCTTCGATTGTTTCAATGCCGCTATAGGGACCAGGAAACGAAAAAATCATGCGCCCGCCAGGTGCCAATAGCCGGGCGAATTCTTTCAGATGGTCACCGAAATGACCGGCAATATGCTCCAGAATATGATTGTGTATGATGCCGTGGAAATAGCCGTCTGGAAAATGGGAGAAGTCTTCTGGAAAGTTCAGCCTCAGGCAGGGCGCATAAGGGTAGCGTTCCGGTTCGGCGTCGCTGACCGTATAGGCGGCTCCGAGGCGTTTGCTGAGGACAGGATAAAGAGATGGTTCAGGCGCCATATGTAGAACCCGGGCACCTGGATTGGCATTGATTACGGGAAACAACAGGTTTTCGTAGACGGTAAGACCGACACGGTGCCGGGCTTTGCCCTTGCAGGAAATGCACATCTCCCCCGGGCGTCCTTTATAGTCTTCAAATTCCCGGCTTCCGCAAATATTGCATCGGGGTGTCATCAATTGGTCTCCTGCTCATGCCAATATCCAGTTGGTCACGGCGATCAACGCCGCGACCCTAACTATATCTTAAGTAGGAAGTGACTATTTTGATCACGATCAAATCAAATTGAGTTTCTATTCGTGTGAACATGCTCGCCTCATTGCCCTTCCAAGCAGCTTGGGCTAAGGCAGCAGCAGATTCAGATCCGTTTGGTTGAGCGGCTCGATTTTTCTAAGCAGGTAACTATTCTTCATGGCTCGGTTGGTGATGAAATTTGGCGGCACGTCGGTGGCCGATCTCGAGCGAATTTACAACGTGGCACGCCATGTCAAACGCGAGCACGATGCCGGCCATGAAGTTGCCGTGGTGGTGTCCGCGATGGCCGGCAAGACCAATGAGCTGGTTGAGTGGGTCAATCAAATGCCCAAGGTGACCGGCGCCAACAATCCGTTTTTTGACGCCCGTGAGTATGATTCCATCGTTGCATCCGGCGAACAGGTGACCAGCGGTCTTTTGGCAATTGCGCTTCAATCCATGGGAGTGGACGCCAGGTCCTGGCTTGGCTGGCAGATTCCGGTTCAGACCGACAATGCCCATGGCGCCGCCCGCATTGAGGATATCGACGGATCAGATCTCGTGAAACGCATGTCGACCGGTCAGGTTGCCGTTGTTGCAGGATTTCAGGGCGTCGCGCCCGACAACCGCATTGCTACATTGGGGCGCGGCGGTTCCGATACAAGTGCCGTGGCTCTGGCGGCTGGCGTAAAGGCCGACCGCTGTGATATCTATACCGATGTGGACGGTGTTTATACCACTGACCCGCGCATTGCCCCTTCCGCTCGACGCCTTGACCGCATAACATTTGAGGAAATGTTGGAAATGGCATCATTGGGTGCCAAAGTGCTGCAGGTGCGGTCTGTTGAATTGGCCATGGTCCATGGAGTGCCAACATTCGTGCGCTCCAGTTTTGACGAGCCGGACTCCATCGATTCGAGTGCCGGGGCAAATCCGCCGGGAACTTTGATCTGCAATGAGGATGAATTATTGGAACAGCAAACCGTAACCGGCATCGCCTATGCCAAGGATGAAGCCCAGATTTCATTGCGCCGCGTGTCGGACAAGCCCGGTATTGCGGCAGCGGTCTTTGGTCCGCTGGCCACTGCCCATGTGAATGTCGACATGATCGTGCAGAATGTCTCCGAAGATGGCAGCGTCACCGACATGACGTTTACCGTGCCGGCCGGCGATCTCGACAAGGCTTTGAAAACACTGGAGTCTTCAAAAGAGGCCATCGGTTATGAAGTGGTTCAGTCGGACCCCGGCATGGTCAAGGTTTCGGTGATTGGAATAGGCATGCGCAGCCACGCTGGTGTGGCTTCTTCGGCCTTCCAGGCGCTGGCAGACAAGGGCATCAATATTCGGGCAATCACCACGTCTGAAATCAAGATATCCATCCTGATTGACCAGGATTATACAGAGCTGGCGGTGCGTACTTTGCATTCGGCCTACGGTCTCGATAAAGATTAGCAGACAAATTCAATTGGGAATCCGCCATGTTTGACCAGAAATCTGGTCCGCGGGTTCTGCTGAAAAACCTTCGCGAGGCGATGGCGGAACCCCTCGGGCCCCAGGAGCGGCTCGATCGCATTGTGCAGCAAATTGCTGCAGCAATGGGGGCGCAGGTGTGTTCGGTCTATGTGCGCCGCGCCGATGATGTGCTCGAACTGTTCGGTACCTATGGTCTGAAAGCCGAAGCGGTTCACCAGTCGCAATTGCGGGTCGGTGAAGGTCTGGTCGGTACCATCGCCACAGCCGGGCGGCCACTGAATCTGGCCGATGCTGAAAAACATCCTGCCTTTGCCTATCTGCCGGAAACCGGCGAAGAATTGTATAAGAGCTTTCTCGGCGTGCCGATGAAGCGGGCAGGGCGTCCGCTGGGCGTGCTTGTGGTACAGACAACGGAAACCAAGATTTTTGACGACGAGGAAGTTGAAGCGCTGGAAACTGCAGCCATGGTGCTGTCTGATCTGGTGGCCTCGGGCGACTTCAAGGGACTGGCCCAGCAGGGTACAGAGCTGGACCAGTCCGGTTCATTGAGCCTGACCGGTGTTCGTCTGGCCTCCGGCATTGGCGTCGGCGAAGTGGTGTTGCATGAACCGCGCGTTGTTGTGGAGCATCTGTTTGGTGATGATGCGCAGCTTGAATTGAACCGGCTCGCCAACGCGGTTCGCAATGTGCGTGCCTCTGTTGATGAAATGCTGACACGCAGCATCGACCGTACCGAGGGCAATAGCAGCGACGATCACATAGAGGTATTGGAGAGCTATCGCATGTTCGCCAATGACCGCGGCTGGGTGCGGCGGATTGAAGAGGCGATCAATCAAGGTCTGACGGCAGAGGCGGCTACGGAAAAAGTCTCTCAGGAAAACCGTTCCAGATTAATGCGCTCCAGCGATCCCTATCTGCGTGAGCGGATGAATGATCTCGATGATCTGTCGCGGCGGTTGATGAAGGAGTTGATCGGCGAATCCGGCAGTCCGGAGGCCGAAGGCAAGAATTTTGTCGTCGTTGCCCGCACAATGGGTGCAGCCGAACTGCTCGACTATGACAGTGAGTATTTGCGCGGCCTGATCGTCGAAGAAGCTGCCGCGACCAGCCATGTGGTGATCGTGGCCCGGGCTCTCGGCATCGCAGTAGTCGGCAAGGTTCCGGGGTTTGTCGCCCGCGCCGAAAATGGTGACCGGGTTATCGTCGATGGGGATGACGGCAGCGTGCATCTGCGCCCGGCCGACGATGTCAACGAGAACTATGTTGAGCGGGTGCGGTTTCGGGCCAAGCGGGAAGCGCGCTTTGATGCGCTGCGCGACCTGCCGGCACAAACCAGGGATGGTGTTGAGATCGATCTGCTGTTGAATGCGGGTCTGACCATGGATCTTGCACAGCTGGAACATACCGGTGCAACGGGTATCGGTCTGTTCCGCACCGAGCTGCAATTTATGATTGCCAGCCGATTGCCGCGCATGGTTGAACAGACGACATTTTATAAATCCGTCATCGATGCCGCCGGCGACAAACCCGTTACTTTCCGCATTCTGGATGTGGGTGGCGATAAGGTTCTGCCCTATCTGCACCCGGTAAAAGAAGACAATCCGGCGCTCGGTTGGCGGGCCATACGTTTCGCCATTGACCGCCCCGGCCTGTTGCGCATGCAGGTTCGCGCGCTGCTGAAGGCGGCCGACGGACGAAAATTGAAGATTAAACTGCCGATGATCACGGCGGTTACCGAATTCGACCAGGTCAAGGCGATTATTGACAAGGAAATCAAAGCCCAGGCGCGCTTTGGCCACACTTTGCCCAGCGAAATTCTTCTCGGTTCGATGATCGAAGTGCCGAGCCTGTTGTTCCAGCTCGATGAATTGATGCAGCGGGCGGATTTTGTGTCGGTCGGCTCCAACGACCTGTTCCAGTTCATGGCGGCCAGTGACCGGACCAATTCCTACCTGTCGAACCGTTACAATCCACTGTCGCGGCCATTCCTGCGCGCTTTGCGAGAAATCGTTCGCGCTGCCGACAAACATTCAACTCCGTTGCAATTATGCGGTGAGCTGGCCGGCGACCCCCTTTCTGCTCTTGCCCTGATTGGCATTGGCTACCGGGCCATTTCGATGCCGCCAGCCTCCATCGGGCCGGTGAAGGAACTGGTGCGGTCGATCGAGCTGTCAACCGTATCTGATACGGTCAACGCCGCTCTCGACGAGCCAATCGGGGGGCAGACCATTACCGAAATGCTGACGGATTTTGCCGATCAACACGGCATTCCGGTTTAGCCTTTCACACTCTCCACATTTGCAGCGCTGATTGCCCGCCGCCGAATTTCTCAAACAAAAGATCGCCATGCTTCCTCAAGAAAAAATTGACCAGATCCTGTCGCGCCACAAGGAGATTGAAACTCAGATGAGTGAAAATCCCGACCAGGAGACTTTCGTCAAACTGGCCAAGGAGTTTTCTGACCTGGGGCCGGTTGTGGAGAAGATCCGCGAGCTTGAAATGGCCAGAGAGGAATTGGCAGGACTGGAAGAATTATTGTCAGACGAAGACATTGATGGCGAGATGAAAGAAATGGCGGAGGAGGAGATGCCACCGCTGAAAACTGTCATTGAGAAGTTCAGCGAGCAATTGCAACTGTTGTTGCTGCCCAAGGATGCCGCCGACGACAAGAATGCGATTTTGGAAGTGCGGGCTGGGACCGGTGGATCGGAAGCGGCGCTGTTTGCCGGCGACCTGTTTCGCATGTACCAGCGGCACGCGGAAACCCACGGGTGGAAGATCGAAGTGTTGACGGAAAGCCCCGGCGAGGTTGGAGGCTACAAGGAGATTGTCGCCTCTATCACCGGCAAGGGGGTCTTTGCCCGACTGAAATTTGAATCCGGTGTGCACCGGGTGCAGCGGGTGCCAGAAACCGAATCCGGTGGGCGTGTCCATACGTCTGCGGCAACCGTGGCGGTTCTGCCCGAAGCTGAAGATGTCGATGTGGAAATCCGTAACGAGGACATCCGTATCGATACCATGCGCTCTTCCGGCGCTGGCGGGCAGCACGTCAACACCACCGATTCGGCAGTGCGCATCACCCATATCCCCACCGGGGTCGTGGTGATGTCATCGGAAAAGAGCCAACATCAAAACCGGGCCAACGCGATGAAGGAATTGCGGACGCGTCTGTATGACATGGAACGGCAGAAGCTGGATCAGGAACGGGCCGATTCCCGTAAAGGGCAGGTGGGATCCGGCGACCGTTCAGAACGCATCCGAACCTATAACTTCCCTCAGGGACGGGTCAGTGACCACCGCATCAACCTGACTCTCTACAAGCTTGACAAAATGATACAGGGCGAAGGCCTGGACGAGCTGTTTGACGCTCTGATCGCCGACTACCAGGCCGGTCAATTGGCAGCACTCGGGGACGATGACGCCGCGTGAGCGCAGAAAGAGCAATCATGAGTGATGCTCCCAGCTACGCCGAGCTTCAAACCTGGGCCATGAATGCGTTTGCTGGGTCACAAATTGCTGTGTCACCCCGCGAGGTTCAACTGCTATTGATGGGCGCCGCCGAACTGGACAGGGCAGGGTTGATCGGTCGGGAGCGGGACGTATGCCCGCTGGCGACACGGCAAAGATTCAGCGAGTTTGTGGCGCGGCGTTTGCGCCATGAGCCGGTCTACCGCATTCTGGGAAGGCGCGAGTTTCACGGCCTCGATTTGCAATTGAACGAGGCCACATTGGAGCCGCGAGACGACAGCGAATGCCTGTTGGACGCGGTGTTTGAAACCATTTCTGACAATCGGGCCGCGCTGCGATTTTTGGATCTGGGTACAGGAACCGGCGCCCTGGCTCTGGCGCTGCTGGTGGAACTGCCAAATGCAAGTTGCATTGCTGTTGATGTTGAGCCACGGGCATTGCAGGCAGCCACCCTCAATGCAGAAGCCCATGGGCTGCGCAATCGTTTCGAGCCTCTTCAAAGCAGCTGGTTTGAAAATATCACCGGGCGCTTTGATTTCATCATCAGCAATCCCCCCTATATCGCCAGTAGTGTAATGCGCGAGCTGGAACCCGAGGTGCGGCTGTACGATCCACCTGCTGCGCTGGATGGCGGCGTCGATGGTCTGGACGCCTATCGCATCATTTTGGAACAGGGCAGGGATCATCTTCTTCCTGATGGATTTTTGGGACTGGAGATCGGTCATGATCAGAAGCGGTCGGTCAGCCAACTGGCGCGGCAATCACAATGGCAGGTGGTTCAATCCTATCGGGACCTGGCTGAAAATGATCGGGTGCTGATTATTCGATGACAGTGAAGTGTAAGCTTTGAGGGGAGTGTTGCAAAAAAGCACTTGCAATTTTTGTCTCAAAGCGTAGGTCTATAGGTAGAGAAGCGCTTGGCGCTTATGCGTTCCCACATATCAGTTTTGGTTTGTTCGCCCGATGCGATCGGATACTTGAGGAAAATTGGAATGTGATTTGCGGTGTGGATTGTGAACCACCGCTGATTTGACAGGTAGACTAAGATTCGTTTGAGCCCGGATATTCATCTGTGTGGCACGCGAATGTGGACGACCAAACAGATCAACAATGCTGTAAAGCTCGCACGCATTGGAAACCGAAATTGCGGATCTGCCGCAATATTCTTGGCGGATTACCGCTATTAGCCGGGGGCTTGGCCCCTTTAAGAGAGAGCCCGGAACAGGGCATGTCAAACCAGATTGGGTCAACTGCATTAGCGCAATGATTGCAATCGGGTATTCAAAGAAGAAGTGTTGAATGAGACAAGGTCAACCGCAAAACAGGCAGCGTTCGCGCGGTCGCGGCAATAACAACAGAAATGCCAATAACAGAAATCAATTGAACCGCTCCATGGAGTCGAACGGACCTGACGTCCGTATCCGCGGAACGGCGTCCCATATCGCGGAAAAATATGCGCAACTGGCCAATGATGCGCAGACTGCCGGAGATACGGTCAGCGCCCAGAGCTATTGGCAGTTTGCTGAACATTACAACCGCCTTGTCGCCGCCGCCCAGGCAGCCCAACAGCAGGCGCGTGAAGAACAGCAGGCCGCCCGCGAGGCACGCAATGAACGCAGCGATTCCGATGGTGATGGCGATGATAATCGTCGCGAAGATCGTGGTCGTGGCCGCAATCGTGGTCGCAACCGCGGTGGCAACAACGACGCTTCTGCCGATGCTGGCGATTCCAATCCCGATACCGAAGCGAAAGACGGTGAAACCGCCGCCGCCGCCACGGCATCGGATGGAGTCAATGGCGAAGGACCGCAGCCGGTTTTGCAGGATCCACCCGCTGAAGTTGTCCTTGCCGACAAGCCGAGTGCCGGTGATGAAGCCAATGAGAGCGAAGCATCTGGCAAGCCCAAAAAACCACGCCGCCCACGCAAGCCAAAAGAAGATCCCGCGTCCGCTGCATCGGATGATGTCAGCGGCCTGCCAGCCTTTGTAACAGGCGCAGAATAAGTGTGTTTTCCGCGCCCGCACCCATCGGTGCGGGCGGCGGCCACCTGCCACGACGTAACGGTTGGAAGACCAGCAAACGGTAAATATTTGCTTTGTTTGCCTGGTCCCTTAACAATCGAATTTTTTGACCTACATAATTGTTGTACCGGGTTTGCCGTTTGGGAACCCATTTCTTTGTAAACTGATTTCGCTTCGGGTTATCGGTGCTGTGAAGGATGATGATTATGAATTTGGAAAACTATACAGAACGCATGCGCGGCTTTATCCAGTCAGCGCAGGCCAAGGCTCTGGCCGACGGCCACCAGCAATTTGCCCCAGAACACATTTTGAAGGTCTTGCTCGATGACGAGCAGGGCATGGCCGCGTCGCTGATCGACCGTGCCGGTGGTGATGCCAAACAGGCGCTGCTGGCAACGGAGGCCGGCCTGTCGAAACTGCCGAAAGTAACTGGTGCGAGCGGGGTTTACCTGTCGCAACCGCTGGCAAAAGTGTTTGAGCAGGCTGAGAAGGTCGCCAAAAAGGCCGGTGATTCATATGTCACGGTTGAACGTTTCTTGCTTGCCCTGGCGGTCGAAAAGGCTGCAGGCACCAGCGATATCTTGAGCAAGGCCGGCGTCACCGCCGCTTCCCTGAACGAAGCGATTGAGACCATCCGCAAGGGCAGGACAGCCGATTCAGCCTCTGCTGAAGACGGTTATGATGCATTGAAAAAATACGCCCGTGACCTGACCCAGGACGCCCGCGAGGGACGGCTTGATCCGGTCATCGGTCGTGACGAAGAAATCCGCCGCGCCGTGCAGATCCTCTCCCGCCGCACCAAGAATAATCCGGTTCTGATCGGTGAACCCGGGGTTGGCAAAACCGCCATCGCCGAAGGGCTGGCATTGCGCATTGTCAATGGCGATGTGCCGGAAAGCCTGCGCGACAAGCAGCTCTTGTCGCTGGATATGGGCGCCCTGATTGCCGGCGCCAAATATCGTGGTGAGTTTGAAGAACGTCTCAAGGCGGTCTTGTCCGAAGTGACGTCGGCTGCCGGTGAGATCATCCTGTTCATCGACGAAATGCACACCCTTGTCGGCGCTGGTAAATCCGAAGGCGCGATGGATGCGTCCAATCTGTTGAAACCGGCTCTGGCCCGCGGTGAACTGCATTGTGTCGGCGCCACCACGCTGGACGAATACCGCAAGCATGTGGAAAAGGACGCAGCCCTGGCGCGTCGCTTCCAACCACTGTTCATTGCCGAGCCAACGGTGGAAGACACCATTTCGATTCTGCGCGGTATCAAGGAAAAGTATGAACTCCATCACGGAGTTCGCATCGCCGACAGTGCACTGGTGGCCTCGGCAACCCTGTCCAACCGTTATATCACCGACCGCTTTTTGCCCGACAAGGCCATCGACCTGATGGACGAGGCCGGGTCGCGGCTGCGCATGCAGGTGGATTCCAAGCCGGAAGAACTCGACGAATTGGACCGCCGCATCATCCAGCTGAAAATCGAGCGCGAAGCGTTGAAAAAGGAGACCGACAAGGCGTCCAAGGACCGTCTGGACAAGCTGGAAGTTGACCTCAGCGAGTTGGAAGAAAACGCCCAGGCTCTGTCCGCCAAATGGATGGCTGAAAAGGATCGTTTGTCCGGTACCCGTGATCTGAAGGAGCAGCTCGATCAGGCACGTTCTGAACTGGAAATCGCTCAGCGCGATGGAGATCTGGCCAAGGCTGGAGAGCTCTCCTATGGCGTCATTCCCGATCTGGTGAAGCGCATCGAAGATGCCGAGGGCGCTGAAGCCGAGGCGGTGATGGTCGAAGAGGCCGTTACCCCCGCCCATATCGCGCATGTCGTATCGCGCTGGACCGGCATTCCGGTCGACAAGATGTTGGAAGGTGAACGGGAAAAACTGCTTGCCATGGAAGATGTGCTCGCCGAACGGGTGGTCGGACAGGGCGAGGCCGTCGCCGCGGTTTCCAAGGCCGTGCGCCGCAGTCGTGCAGGGCTTCAGGACCCGAACCGGCCGATGGGCTCCTTCATTTTCCTCGGGCCAACCGGTGTTGGTAAAACCGAACTCACCAAGGCACTGGCGGATTATCTGTTCGACGATGACAGTGCCATGGTCCGTATGGACATGTCGGAATTCATGGAAAAGCACTCCGTTTCACGGCTGATCGGTGCTCCTCCCGGCTATGTCGGCTATGACGAAGGCGGCGTGCTGACCGAAGCAGTGCGACGGCGGCCCTATCAGGTGGTGTTGTTCGACGAAATCGAGAAAGCCCATCCCGACGTGTTCAATGTCTTGCTGCAGGTACTGGACGACGGGCGGCTGACGGATGGGCAGGGCCGCACGGTCGACTTCCGCAATACGCTGATCATCATGACGTCCAATCTGGGGGCAGAATTCCTTGTTAATCTGAAGGATGATGAAGATGTCGACAGCGTCCGCGACACGGTGATGGACGTGGTCAAGGCGTCATTCCGTCCGGAGTTCCTCAACCGCGTGGATGAAACCATTCTCTTCCACCGGCTGAAGCGCACCAATATGGCAACGATTGTCGCCATTCAGCTTCAGCGGCTGGAGCAATTATTGGAAGAGCGCAAGATCACCCTTGAACTGGATGGTGACGCCATGTCCTGGCTGGCCGACAAGGGCTATGACCCCGCCTATGGTGCCCGTCCGCTGAAGCGGGTGATCCAGACTTCGGTTCAGGACCCATTGGCTGAAATGCTGCTGGCCGGTGAGATTTTTGACGGCGCAACGATCGCCATCACGTCGGGCACAGACAGGCTGCAATTCCGCGTCAAGGGGTCGAAACCCCGGCCCGTTGATGGAACGTTTGAGGTTCCGGCAGATGAATCGGGCCAGAACGCCGCCTGATCGATTTATATTGACGTCAATCGGCAGCCCCGCTGAGCATGAAATCTCGGCGGGGCTGCTTTCATGTTAGGTTCATGTTGTGGAATCTAATCTTTGGCCAATCGAGTATTGCCGCTTGCTGGAGACCTAATCATGTCGCGCTTTTCCCCGGTCCTGTTCCCGGTCCTGTTATTGTCGTCCACCGTTCTGTTGGCCGCGTTGTTGCCCAACCACGCCTATGCCGACCGCTTGGACGGATTTGACGACTCCCTCTATCACTACGAATTGTTTGTCGACGGCCGGGGGCGCCGCTTTCTTGTCGATCCGGAAACCGGCGAAGTGATCGGTCGTGCCAACCGCAATGCCCGTTTCACCCGTCGCGACAAAATACGCGCCCAGCGGGCCTTGCGTCGCATGCGCCGGAATAATGGCTGGGACAGGGATTTCGAGCCCTATTTTGACGATGAGATTGAAGACCAGCCCCGTCAGTGGCGTCAAAGAAATGCCAACCGCAACTTCCATGACAATGATATCGATGATCTGCATGTTGGCAGCACCCGTCGCACTCAGCAGCCCGATCAACGTCAGCAGCGCATTCAAAAGCGCCAGCGGGACCAGCGCATTGCCCGCCTGCCTGAAGCCCGCCAGCCGGTCACCCGAAGCCGGACACTTGAGGGTTTCCCCAAACCCAATCTGGACAGCAAGCAAATGGTTGCCCTGCAGGTTGTGCTGGATCGGGAGGGCTTTTCGCCCGGCGTTATTGACGGCATCTGGGGAAGCAATATGGCGCGCGCCCTGGCGGCTCGCAAAAAAGCCAATCCTGCCAGCGCCGATATCACCAAACCCTCAAAACTTCAGGCGCAGATAGATGCCTCTGGTGGCGCGGTGTTCACAACCTACACAATCACCAAAGCCGATTTTGCCGGCCCATTCGTGGCAGAAGTGCCGGTGGATTATGCAAAAAAAGCCCGCCTTGCAGCGCTCTCCTACACGTCGGTGACCGAAATGCTGGCAGAACGGTTCCACATGAGCGAGGCCTATTTGCGCAAACTCAATCCACAACAGCAGTTCAATCGGGCCGGCGCCAGGATTAAGGTAATTGCGCCGGGCAAGAAGGCGTCCAAAAAGGTTCACTACATTGTCGCCGACAAGGGCCGCAAACAGGTGCAGGCCTATGATAGGAACGGCAAACTTGTTGCCAGCTACCCGGCCACTATCGGGTCAGCTTCCACGCCATCGCCCTCAGGCACTCATTCGATAGACCGCATCGCCCTTGATCCGGAATACACCTACAACCCGAAAAAAAACTTTCAACAGGGGGACAATGACAAAATACTGCGCATTGCCCCGGGTCCCAATGGCCCGGTGGGGTCGGTTTGGATCGCTTTGTCGAAGCCGAGCTATGGTATTCACGGAACGCCAAATCCCCGAACCATCGGCAAGACCAGTTCAAATGGCTGTATCCGGTTGACCAATTGGGATGCCCAGGAACTGGCTGGGTTGGTCAGAAAGGGCGTCACGGTTGAGTTTGTGGAGTAAGAATGCGCCCGTCACGGGCGGGGTGAACCCGTCCGCCTGATTGTGGATTGCCACACGATCCTCCAACACGTAAGTCGGATGTCTGGACAACCCCGGCTATTCTCACCCCAATGACAACCGAGCCACATTTCTGCCCGCCCCATCAGCGCAAATATGTGCTGATGTCGGCCATCCTGGCGAGCGCCATGGGGTTCATCGATTTTTCCATAATCGCAGTGGCCCTGCCACAAATACGGTCCGTGCTGGGGGCAGATTTTGCCCAGGCCCAGTGGGTTTCCAATGCCTATATGCTGTTTCTGTCGGCGTTGATTCTGCTCGGCGGCGCCTTGGGCGACCGATTTGGCCTGAAAACCGTATTCTCATTTGGCATTGCATTATTCACCTTTGCCTCCCTGGCCTGTGCAATTTCCTGGAACGTCGAAAGCCTGATTGCCTTTCGCGCGCTGCAGGGGGCTGGTGCGGCGATAATGATCCCCGGCAGCATGGCGATCATCTCCATCAACACGCCGCGGGCCGAACGGGGAAAGGCACTGGGAATCTGGGTGGCGGCATCGTCCATAACGACATCACTGGGGCCTTTGTTGGGCGGCATATTGCTGACCTATGGTGGCGAATTCGGCTGGCGCTGGATCTTTGCCATCAACCTCCCCTTCGGGGCCCTGGCTCTGGTCGTTCTGTGGCGCCTGGTGCCGCGTGACACCCCAAAACATCAAGGCAGGCTCTCGTCCATCGATTGGACCGGAGCTGTGTTACTGACGGCATCCTTGGCGATGATTGCCGTCGGCCTGACCTATCTGGGCGAATTGGACGAGGGTGCCTGGGCCATGACCCTGCTGCTGGCCGGCCTGATCCTGGCGGTGCTGGCCGTGACCTGGGAGTTGAAACACCGCGATCCGCTGGTCAGCATGCAACTCTTCGCCAATACCGCCTTTGCAGGTGCCAATCTGTTGACTCTGCTGGTCTGGTCAGGTGTCGGGGCGGTCGTTTTTTTTCTGCCAATGTTGATGATAATTGCCTGGAAATTACCCGCCACCTATGCCGGTGCCATGTTCCTGCCTTTCAGCCTGATGATTGCATTGCTGTCGCCCCTGTCCGGGCGGCTGGTTGATCGTTACGGAATCCGGCGGTTCCTGACCGGCGGGCCTGTCATAATCGGCTTTGCGTTTTTGGCCCTTGCCTGGGCCGTCATACATCAGGACTATTGGCTCGGTGTTCTGCCGGCCACCATGCTGGTGGGCGTTGGGCTGGGCCTGTCGGCTTCCCCCCTTTCCACCGCAATCATGAATGCGGTGGACGACAAGCATTCCGGCGCTGCGTCGGGAATCAACAACATGATTGCCCGCATGGCCAATCTGTTCGGCGTCGCTGGCATGGGTGCCTTCGTCTCATTTGTCTATGCAAAGGTGGTGCAGGGCGGCGACCTGGATCCGTCCCTTGCCCGACTAATGGTCGAGGCTGGATTTGGCGAGCGCCTGACCGGTGCCCTCTATCAAATTCGCACCGAAGAATTGCAGGTCGTCGCCATGAACCACGCCTTCATCGCCCTGTGTGGGGTGCTTGCGATAATGTGTTTTTGCGCGGCAATTGTTGGCTGGCTCAGCCAGCCGGCGGCAGACCACTAATAGCGGCGGGCGGCGAGCGGCAGGCGGCGAGCAGCGGGCGGCGAGTTGCGACTACACGAGAATAACTTGCCGCGGCGCTAGTTCAGCGATGCGACGGTTTGTTCCTCGCCATTCACCTTGGCAACAAGGGCGTCAATGCGATCCCGTTCCTGCTTGAAAGCAACAAGCGCCTCCCCTGACAGCACGCGGCCCTTGGGCAGACGAATTTTTGTCGGATTAACCTTGCGGCCATTGACGATGACTTCGTAATGCAGATGCGGGCCGGTGGAATAGCCGGTTGAGCCGACCAGACCAATGATCTGACCCTGTCGCACCCGCGCTCCCGGGCGGATGCCCTTGGAGAACCGATGTTGGTGACTATAGGACGTCTTATAGCCATTGGCGTGGCGGATGATGGTCTGGCGGCCATAGCCGGCATTCCATCTGGCCGACTGCACGACCCCATCGCCTGCTGCGATAATCGGGGTGCCCCGAGGCGCGGCAAAATCGACCCCCTGATGCATTTTGACAACCCTGGAAATCGGGTGCCGCCGCATGCCGAAGGAAGAACTGAAACGACCATTCGGTACCGGTTTGCGCAACAGGAATTTCTTCGCGCTCTTGCCGGATTCGTCGTAATAGTCGACCCGACCTTCTTTGCCTGAATGGAACCGGTAATAGCGCCGTTTCTTGCCAGACACGGTCAGCCCGAAATAGAGAATTTCGGAATTCTCGCTGGTTTCGTTCAACCCGTCTTCGATCGTCATAAACACTTCAAGTCCATCGTCAGGCTTGATGACCTTACGAAAATCCACATCGAAGGCGGCAGTCCGTACCATGCGGCGGGCCTGGTTGACACCGAGACCCTGGGACAGGGCGGCACGGTACATGCCGTCATACAGGTTTGGGAGATTTGAACTGGTTACCCGGGCAATTTCAGGTTCGCCGTCGTCAGCCTCTACCACCGCGGGAATTGGCGCTGGCGTTGCCGCCCAGACGACGCTGCCATTGTCATTGAGCGCCACTGAGCGAATGTGCTCGCCCGAACGATAGACGCTGATGCGGCGGGCTTCGCGGAGTTGGTTTTCCTGCTCTGTGTTACCGATCTGCTCAAAGGCGACGCGGAGCTTGGTGCCGTCCGGAAGAGCACCCTTACCAAGATCTCCTTTCAGCGCGACCAGCATGTCATCGAGTGGCGCCGGTTCCAGTTGCAGCCCGGCAAGGGCTTCCTCCAGGGTCTGTTTTCCGGCAACTTCGATAACGTCTTCTGTAAAGTGTCGCCCCGGTAATATATCCGCCTCTCCAAGCGGCACGGTTGAAACATTTTCAGCAACAATGCGAATGTTGAGCCCGGTGGTCGGGGCGATTTCTTCCTCTTTCAGGGCGAAGCGCGTATTGTCCAGATAGGGCAGGGCACCGACCTGGAGTTCACCGTCATCCAGCGTCGCCCGCACTTCACGTACGATGGCCTCGGCTTCCTGTTCTGAAATCTGGGTCGTCTTGTCAAAATCAGCCGTGTTGAGGGGGAATGCCACCTGTTGAATGCGCACTTCACCTTCAACATCAGCGCCATAAATGACATCGGTGGAACCGACAGCGGTGTCGACACCAGAGGCGCGAAAGACGGTCAACGGGTTAAATCTGGGATAACTGACCTTGCGTTGCGGTGCGACGGCCAGCGGCGCTGAGACAAAGGCGAAGGGGCGTTTGCGGATGACATCATCTTCGCCAACCCTGGTGACTGTGGGGACCTGGAAAATGCGTTCCCTTGCCGGCTTCAGAGCCAGTACGGTCACCGGACGATCTCCCTTGACTGCCCTGCCGACGGCAGCGTCGCCTGCGGTCAGCTTGTCGAGAAAATCAGCAGGCTTTGCCAATTGCTGGCGCCCGTCGAGGGCGGCATAAAGTGCGCCGCCCATCAGCAGCAGTGACGACAGGCCGGTCAGCACTGAGCCGGTCATCCAACGTATGCTGACGCGGCGCTTGTCAGGAGCCCGGCGACCATTGCCGCCCATCAGTGGATTTTCGCCGCCCAGGCTGGCCTTGATCTTGGCTTCAACCGACATGTTGAGCAGGGCGCGTCGGGATCCTTGACCGGAAGTGGCCGGCTTACGCTTTGCTGATGCGTTTTGCATTTGAGATTTCAGTTCCCGATGTCTGTGTGGGCGTCATGATCGGCCCCTATAAACCGCATTTTGCCTGATAAAAGCAATCCATTAGATGCACTGCCTCCTCATGCCCCTTGATCCCCCCCCCTTGTCAGGGCGGTTAATTTTTCCATATAATAGATCAAGGCAGGCATTTTTGGGGCAAGTCATCCAATTTTCCTGCTTTAAACTGGATGCGTTTTTTTTTTGAAAAATTGACCAAAAAACGTCGATTTCCATATTGACGTTTTATGTTGAATGGTTCTATAAGCCGTCCACCGACGACGCAGCGGTCGCCTTGGAGCGACTTGTGCTGTTTTGTTGGTTCACCCGGAAAGGCGTCGCGTTTAGCGGAAACCTACCTGAACTGGTAAG